>JANOQV010000213.1:0-30702 GCA_031414955.1 Pedosphaera sp.
AACCCCGGACGGGCCGCGCTTGCCCGGAAGCCGCCCGCCGCGCGGCGGCTTTCTTCGATCCCCCCGCCGCGACCAAACTCGCCTTCCCCAAAGACCACCCCGCCGCCCCGGTCGGCCACCGCCATGCCGAACACTATTGGCCACCTGCCTGTGCCGCGCGGCAACCTGCCGCGCGGAATGGGGGAGGACGGCCGGATTTTTTCTGACGCGCGTTCCCATCCAAACCGCGCTTCCATTCCGCCGGGCCAGTGGCCCGGCCGCACGGGCCGGTTGCCCGTGCCACCCATCGCCGTCCGTCCCTGTGCCCCGGAGATTGGGAGCGCAGCGAAGCCCCGGCTTTCGTCCCGGAGGGACGCCCGAGAACAGCCCGGCGTTTCAACGCCGGGATCAAGACGGAACCACGCGAGTCCCGACGCGTGGTGAGGAGCGAGACCCCGGAGTGCGCCCGTCCCCGGGCGCAGCGACATCCGCCCGCAAGAACGCGCATGAATTGACCAGACGCCGTTCCACGTATCACGTTGCTGCGCCCGAGGACGGGCGCACTCCGCCGATGGCTTTCCTGGCTCTCAGCCGTCCCTCCGGGACAAACGGACGGCGGGACTCAATCCAACAAATATCGTGCGTCGAAACGGAGGCGGTCCTTGCCATCGATCATCCCCCCCCCGCCTGGCATTCGAGTTCAGTCCGGCTTCCGCGTTTCGAACTTGCGCGGCAGCGCGCTGTGGACGGCCTGCACGATGCGATCCTCGCTGCTCGGGGCGAGCGGCGCGGGGCGATCGTAGTACCACAAGGAATCCTCCGCCTCGTATCCGCCTTCGACCAGGATGCGGCGGGACGGGATGTAGCACGGCACGTCGTTGGCGTAGGCGTTGATCCACAGGCGCGAAACGTCCAACTCGCGCTTGAGCCGCAGTTGGTAATCCACCACCACTTCGCCGGCGAGGAACACCATGGCCAGTTGATCGCCGAAGGTCCACGTCGCGAGCACGTAGGGGAGTTGGGTGGGCAGGTTTTCGCCCCGGTCCAGCCGGGCGAGATTCTTTCGCGCGTGGTAACCGACGATGCCGGGCTTCTGCGCCCGCTCTTGCCATTGCGCACGGGAGGGCAGGGGATCGAAGTCGAGGTCGAAGCGCTTGAGGGTTCCCTCGGGCAGTTTCGTGAGCGGTTTTGCGGGCTGGCCGAGCAGGCGCTTCACCTCGGTGGCAATTTCTTCGCCGTGAGTCTGCGCGTGCTCCAGCTTGCCGCGCGGCGAGGGATTGGCATCGCCGCCGCAACCGATGCTCACCATCGCCACCGCGCCGGGGTGGGCGCGTTCGAGGGCTTCCTGAGTGCAGCCTGACCAGTCGCCGTGGATTTGATTCCACTCGCCGCCCAGGGTGGTGCAGTGACAGGCGTAATTCACCAGCACGGCGCGCAGGGAACCATCCGCTCCATGCACGAACATGG
Organism: Pedosphaera sp.; assembly: GCA_031414955.1. GTDB lineage: Bacteria > Verrucomicrobiota > Verrucomicrobiia > Limisphaerales > SIBH01 > JANNGC01. Next base: position 1,447 of record JANOQV010000213.1, read on the forward strand.
TGGCCAGTGTGTGGTCCACGGGCGCGGTGCTGTTCTCGCCGAACTGCGTTTTGCCGTCGCGCACCACGCGTCGGTTTTTGGCGAACTTCACCGTGCCCTCGGTCCACGACAGTTTGGAGGGCGCGCGGTTGCTCAACGCGGCCAGTGCGACTTCCTCCAGTTTGTCCACCAGGTTGCGCGTGTAGCGGTCGGTGGCGGCCAACTGTTCGGGAATGATGTCCGAGGAGAAAATGTTTGGCGCGACACCCGTGAGCATCGGGGCGGAATGCGTGTGCGAGGAACAGACCGCGATCTGTTCGCGGGGAATTTTCGCCCGCTTCTTCAAGCGCGCCGCCACCTCGTCGGTGACCGCGCCGGACACGCCCAGATTGTCCACGGTGAAGAGAATCGACGCGCCTTCTCGATCCGTGCCGAAGGCCAGCGCCTTGGCGAAGAGGTGCTGGGCCACGCCTTCGGCATTGGTGCGGCGCGAGCCGTAGCCGTGTAGGCGCACCGGATAATCCGGCGTGATGTCGATGCGCGCCACTCCGACGGAGAGCGGCGCAATCTCCTGGGCAGCGTCGGCAGCAAGGCAAAGCATGGCGAGGGCGGCGATCCATTTTGTCGCGTTCATGGTGATGCCGGAGACTTTCGTTTTCCGAGGCGTCGGTCAATGAGCTTCCAGGTTTGGTGGGAATTGCGTGCGACCCATTTTCTTGTTCGACATTTGGTTTGGCTGGGCGATGTTCGCCCAGCTCACAACCATGCACTTGCTCGCGCCCAGTAAAACAGCGGAGCGGCTTTCGGAAAGCCAGCGTGCCGCTTTGATTTCCCTGCTTGGTGACGAAGACCTGGCGGTTCATCAAACCGTGCGGGGCAAGCTCCTTTCCTACGGACCCGAGGTCATCGAGTGGTTGCGGCCCAGCACCTTGAGCAATGATCCGTTGCTCCGCCGACGCGCCCGGGAGATCATCGCGATCTTCGGCCGGCAGGCGGCGGATGAACAGTTCGTGCAGTTTTGCGCCAGTCGGGGTGAAGAACTCCCGCTCGAAGAAGGTGCCTGGCGGCTGGCCCGGACCCGTTATCCGGAAATCAACATTTCCGCCTACGAAGCGTTGCTGGATTCCTTCGCCGCCGTGCTGCGCGCCCGGATCGATTTTACCGCCGAGGTTGACCAAATCGTGGGGACCATTAACCACTACCTCTATCAGGAGTTGGGCTTCGCGCCCAACGAGGCCAACTACTACGAGCCGGAGAACAGCTTCCTCAATCGCGTCATCGACCGGCGCACCGGCAACCCGATCAGCCTCTGCACCATCTACTTGCTCGTGGCGCGCCGTCTGAGGCTGCCCGTCACCGGCATCGGTCTGCCGGGACACTTCGTCTGTCGCTATCAGACCTCCACCACCGAGGTTTTCATCGACGCTTTCAATCGCGGCAAACTGCTCTCCAAGGCCGACTGCGTGAAGTACCTCCTCCACACCCATCATGGGCTGGAGGATGGCTACCTTGCGCCGGTCACGCCGCGTCGCATGCTGCTGCGCATGTGCGCGAATCTGCACCAGATTTACCTGCACAACGCGCAGACGGACGCGGCTTCCCGCTTTCAGAGGTATTTGGTCGCGCTGGCGAAGTGACTTTGCCCGGTCGCGACTTTGATCGCGCAGGCGGCATTCCGTTCACTCGGTCAATCAACTCGCCGCCCAGTTCGCTCTCGCTCGTGCGGAAGGTTCAGTTTGTCCCCGAAGCGAGCCTCCGGTTTAACGAGCATTGGGGATGGCGGCGCTGGCCTAGATTAGGGACGCAGGGTGTTCCAGATCACGCTGACGGCAAACAGTCCGAGCATGGCGAGGCAGCAGAGCAGCTTGCCCACCACGCCTGCGAACAACCCGAGCGTGGCCCCGAGCCCGGCCTGCATGGAGGGTTTGAATTCGCGCCCGCCGATTAACTCGAACAACGCCGAGCCGATGAACGGACCGACCAGAATGCCGGGGAAGGGAAAAAACAGGCCGACGATGCCTCCCACGATGGCGCCGATCATCCCCTTCTTCGTCGCGCCAAATTTTTTCGCGCCATAAATGCTGGCCAGATAATCCATGACCAGCGCGATGACCATGATGAGCGTCAGCACCGTTAGCGCCAGCCAGCCGACACTGCTCTCGCGGAAGTAAAGTTTGTGGCCGAGCGCAGCGGCGAGCACGAGCGGCGTGCTCGGAATTCCTGGCAGCACGCTGCCGGCGCAGCCGATTCCCATGAGAATCAGCACCAAGACGAGGCCCATGATTTGTTCGGTGGTCATCGATCCAGGCCGGTTGCGAGGCCGCGATGAGGCGTGCGTCCGGTCGGCTTCATCTTCAGCGGGAATGAGATTCTGTCCAGCCGGGGATTAATTCCCGCGTCTTGACGCTGGGGGCGGGCGCGATACGTTCGCCCCCGCGCTCGCGGACTGAAGCTCCAGGCACCGTCTTTCGATGTGCGAAATACGATGCCGATTGATTCCAACTTCAACCCCGATGGCACCGGCGCCGTGATGGCCGGTGATGTGACCGCACGTCTGCGGGCCGCGACGGAACTGCTCGAAGCGGCGGCGCGCAACCGTGCGTTACTGGCCGCACTGTCCGTGGAGGATCTCACTCGGCTCTTGCAGGCGGCGGGCGAAATCTACTGCCCAGAAGTGAGCGAGCGACGGCGGTTGGTGAAGGCCAAGGTGCGCCAGCGCAAGGCGGAAAAGCTGGAGAAAGATCAGAGCCGGCTGAACGAGACGGGTATTCGCAAGCTGCGCCGGGAGAAAATCTTCACCACTCCGAATGTGTTTCCCCCGGAGAATTTCGAGCAGAAGGAAATCGAGGGCGACGCGGAGTTCCGCGAAGTGGTCGAGCCGCAGAATTGCTACATTTGCAAACAGGACTATTCGAGCATCCACCATTTCTACGATCAGCTTTGCCCGGTGTGCGCGGAGTTGAACTTCAGCAAGCGCAGCGAACTGGCCGATCTGCGCGGACGGGTGGCGCTGCTCACCGGCGGACGAGTGAAGATTGGTTATCAGGCGGGCATCAAGCTGCTTCGAGCCGGCGCGCAACTGATCGTCACGACGCGGTTCCCGCGCGATTCGGCGGCGCGCTACGCCCAGGAGCCGGACTTCGCGGACTGGGGGCATCGGCTGGAGATTTTCGGCCTGGACCTGCGGCACACGCCGAGTGTGGAAGCGTTCTGCCGCCATCTGCTGTTCACCCGCACACGGCTCGATTTCATCGTCAACAACGCCTGCCAGACCGTGCGACGGCCGCCGGATTTTTACGAGCACATGATGCAGCACGAAACCGCCTCGGTGACGGACATGCCGGAACACGCGCGCAAGTTGCTCGGTGCTTACGAAGGTTTGCGCGGCTATCACATGTTGCCCGAGGGCGACGCGGCGGTGGCGCAACGGCGGATGTCGGAGGTGGCGGGACTGACTCACGCCGCAGAGTTGTCGCAGATTCCGATGCTGCCGGATGAGCTGGAAGCGCAGAAGGGTTTGTTTCCGCAGGGACAGCTTGATCAGGATTTGCAGCAGGTGGACTTGCGCGAACGCAATTCCTGGCGGCTGATGATGCACGAGGTGCCGTCGGTCGAGTTGCTCGAAGTGCAGCTCGTGAACGCCATCGCGCCGTTCATTCTGAACGCGCGCCTCAAGCCCTTGATGCTTCGCACGCCCGAGCGCGACAAGCACATCGTCAACGTCTCGGCGGTGGAAGGGCAGTTTTACCGGAAGTTCAAGACCACCCGGCATCCGCACACCAACATGGCCAAAGCTGCGCTCAACATGATGACGCGGACTTCGGCGGCGGACTATCAGGCCGACGGCATCCACATGAACGCGGTGGACACCGGCTGGGTGACGGATGAAGACCCGGCCCACATCGCGGCGCGCAAGGTCGAGGAGCATCGCTTTCACCCGCCGCTGGACATTGTGGATGGCGCGGCGCGCATCGTGGATCCCATCATTGCCGGCTTTAACACGGGTGAGCACGTCTGGGGAAAGTTCCTCAAGGACTACATGCCGACGGACTGGTAAGTCTCGCAACTGCATCTTCGGTATTAGGTCGGTTTGCGGCTCAAACTTTTTTTGAACGTTTTTTCGCTTCACCCATCCAACGACGCGTCGGCGCGAGAAGGGCTGTCCTAAGGGCTGTCCTGACCGGGCCGGAAAAGTCCCGGATGCCTCTTTACAGGGCCGGGACGAGTTGCTATTTGCTCACGCCGTTTCCAAACGGCAAACAGTGCAAACAGGCCATGATTAAAGTAGAAAAATTGGTCAAGACATTCGGCACCAAGCGCGCCGTGAACGGCATTTCGTTCTCAGTCGAGCGCGGTGAGGTGCTGGGCTTTCTCGGGCCGAACGGCGCCGGCAAGTCCACCTCCATGCGCATGATCACCGGGTTCATCCCGCCGACCGAGGGGCGCATCACCGTGGGCGGTCACGACATCGTGGATGACCCCATCCCGGCGAAACGCTTCATCGGCTACCTGCCGGAAAACGCGCCCGCTTACACCGACATGACGGTGCAGGGCTTCCTCGCTTTCTCGGCGGAGTTGCGCGGACTGCGCGGCGACGCCAAGACACGCGCCATCAATCGCGCCATCGAAATGTGTTTCCTGGAGAACGTGCGGCATCAAAGCGTGGATACTCTTTCCAAGGGCTATCGCCATCGCACCTGTTTCGCCCAGTCCGTCATTCACGATCCGGACATTTTGATTCTCGACGAGCCGACCGACGGCCTGGACCCCAACCAGAAGCATGAGGTGCGGCAACTCATCCGCCGCATGGGCGAGAAGAAGGCCATCATTTTCTCGACGCACATTCTCGAAGAGGTGGAGGCGGTTTGTTCGCGCGCCATCATCATTGACCGTGGGCAGATCGTCGCCAACGGCACGCCGGCGGAACTCAAGCAACGCTCCGATGTGGCGGGCGCGGTTTCGATCCGCGTGCTCGGCGTGGCGGCTGATTCGGTGAAGCAGCGGCTTGCCGGCGTCAGCGGTGCGAGCAAGGCCGCCATCGTGAAAGAGGAATCCGGCGTGGTCTGGGCGCGCGTCTATCCGAGCGACAAGACACGCAACGGCGAACTTGCCCGCGCGGTGGCCGAGACGGTCACGCAGGCGAGTTGGAAGTTCGAGGAATTGCACACCGAGGAAGGCCGGCTCGATGAAGTGTTCCGGCGCATCACCCTGCCGGACACGGCCGGCGGAGCCACCAGCCACGACAACAAAGTTACAGGAGGTCATCAGTGAATTCCTTGTGCTTGGGAAAAGCGGCGCTAAAGCGACCGCACTCCAAACGCTTCGCGCACGTCGAGGTGTTCAGTGTTGCGCGCCAGCGTTTGGAGTGCGGCCGCTTTAGCGTCGCTTTCGGCTGGCGTCATTCTTCCAACTTACAGACCAACTCACATTCATGAGCGACTCAATTCGACACACCTGGACCATCGCCAAGCGCGAGTTGAGCGGCTACTTCGCCTCGCCCGTGGCGTATGTGGTCATCGTCATCTTCCTGCTGCTGATGGGATTCTTCACCTTCATGCTCGGGGGATTTTTCCGCGCTGGCGAAGCGTCCCTCACCATGACCTTTTTCCGCTGGCATCCGTGGCTTTACTTGTTCCTCGTGCCGGCGGTCGGCATGAGGTTGTGGGCGGAAGAACGCCGACAGGGCACGCTGGAACTCCTGCTCACCATGCCGATCACCGCCTGGCAGGCCATCGTCGGGAAATTTCTGGCCTCGTGGATTTTCCTCATCATCGCGCTGGCGTTGACCTTCCCTGTGGTCATCACCATCAGCTATCTCGGCGACCCTGACATGGGTACGGTGTTGACCGGCTACCTGGGCAGCGCGCTGCTGGCCGGCGCTTATCTGGCGGTGACATGCTTCACCTCGGCGCTCACGCGCAACCAGGTGATCAGCTTCATTCTTTCCGTGGTGATTTGCTTCTTCCTCATCCTCTGCGGCTGGGAGCCGGTCACGGACATGCTGGTGAATTATTCCCCCACCCTGACCAAGCTGGTGGCGAGCTTCAGCGTGATGCCGCACTTTGCGGGATTTCAGAAGGGCGTGATCGATTCGCGCGACCTGCTGTTCTTCCTCTCGGTGATGGGCTTCTCGCTCTTCTGTAACGGTGTCGTCATTCGTAACCTGCGCGCGGGCTGAACCATTTTTCCTCCGATGAAACAGAAAAAATTCGAGACCCTGATGTATTCGGCGCTCGGCGTCGTGGTGATGTTCGTCGTGATCGTCGCGGTGAACCTCCTCTCCGGCGCGGCCAAGACGCGCCTCGATCTCACCGAAGGCAAGCTCTACACGCTCTCACCCGGCACCAAGGCCATCCTCAAGAAGGTCGATTCACCGGTCGAGGTGCGTTTCTACTTCTCGCAGAGCGAGGCCCGTGTTCCCTCCCAGATTCGCAACTACGCCGCCGAGGTGGAGGATTTGCTGGAGGAATTCAGCGAGAACTCGGGCGGGAAAATTCGCATTCGCAAAATTGATCCCAAGCCCGACAGCGACGCGGAGGAAACCGCGCAGGCCGACGGCATCCAGGGCCAGCCGCTCGGACCAATGGGCGACAACTTTTACTTCGGCCTCGCCATCAGCCTCGATCCCGAGAAGGTCGCGGTGCCGCTGCCGATGGAGCGCGAACGCCTGCTCGAATACGACATCGCCCGCGCGGTGGGCCGCGTCATCAGCACCAATAAGCCGATCATCGGCGTGATGACGCCGCTGCCGATGTTCGGCATGCCGATGAATCCGATGATGGCGCGCATGGGCCAGCAAGGCCAGCGCCCGTGGGTTTTCATCCAGGAACTCAAGGCTGACTTCGAGGTGAAGCAGGTGCAGATGGACACCGACAAGATCGACGACGACATCCAGGTGCTCATTGTCGCGCATCCCAAGAACATCTCCGACAAGGCTCAGTTCGCCCTCGATCAGTATGTGCTGCGCGGCGGCAAGATGCTGGCGCTGCTCGACCCGATGAGTTTCATCGACCGCGAGCCGGCGCAGCCGAACAACCCGCTGGCCGGCATGATGCCGGGCGCGGGTTCCTCGCTGCCCAAGCTGTTGGCGACCTGGGGCATTGCGATGGACGTGACCAAGGTCGTCGCGGATCTTGACTTCACGAAGTCCCTCGCGTTCAACCAGCGGGAGCAGCCGCAACCGCGCCCAACGTTCCTTTTTCTCACGCCCGAGGGCATCAACCGCGAGGACGCGCTGACCGGTCAACTCGACAACTTGTTGCTGGCCGAGGCGGGCGCGTTCGCCGGCACCCCGGCCACGGGACTGGAGAAATCGGTGCTGCTGCACACGACCAAGAATTCCGAGTTGGTGGACGGCACCAGCGCTCGGTTCAACCCGCAGAAGACGATGCAGGACTTCAAGGCCTCCGGCACCGAGCAGGCTCTGGCCATCCGGCTCAAGGGCAAGTTCAAGACGGCATTCCCGGACGGCAAACCGGCTGAAGCCCCGGCCGAGGACAAGGAAAAGAAGGACGAGAAAAAGCCGGCCGACAACTCGCTCAAGGAATCGAAGACCGAGAGCGTGGTCATCCTCGTGGCCGACGTGGATTTCGTGCATGACACATTTGCCTTCAATCCTGAGATGCTGCAATTCGGCGTGGCCCAGCCCATCAACGGCAACTTCGCCCTGGCGCAAGGCATGGTGGAGCAGCTCTCCGGCGACGTGAATCTCGTCGGCACCCGTTCGCGCGGCGCGCTGCGGCGTCCCTTCACCGTCGTGCAGAAGATGCAGGCTGAGGCCCAGTCGGAATTTCAGGGCACGATTCAAAAGCTGAACCTCGAGCGCGAAGCCACCCAGGCCAAGCTGCGCGAGCTTCAGGGCAAGAAGGAGCCGGGTCAGCGCCTGATCGCCTCGCCTGAGCAGTTGGTCCAAATCAAGCAACAGGAAAAACGCGAGCGCGAGATCAGCCGCGAGATTCGTGACATCAACAAGCGGTTGCGCGAGAAGACGGAAGCTTTGGAAACCAAGACCAAGTGGTTGAACATCGCGGCCGTGCCCGGACTCGTAGTCGCAGCCGGAATATCCATCTTCTTCATTCGCAAGCAACGCACCAAGGCACAATGAACCGCAAGCAACTCACGATATTGATTGTCCTCGGGGTCGTTTTGGGCGGCCTCGGCTACAAGGTTTACACCAAGAAACAATCCGGCTACGAGCGCGGCGCGGACAAGGCCGACGGCCAGAAGCTTCTCAAGGGCGTGCCCGAGAGCGCTATCAACGACGTGGCGCAAGTCACCCTCAAGCAGGGCGCGGCCGAGGTAAATCTGGTCAAGGCCGGCAGCGTTTGGACGGTGAAGGAACGCGGCGGCCATCCGGCGAATTTCAACAACCTGAGCGAACTGGTGAAGAAGGTCTGGGAATTGAAAATCACCCGCGCGGTCGAAGTCGGCCCGTCGCGCCTGCCCAAGCTCAAGCTCACGAAGGAAGAGGGCGCGCTGCTCGACTTGAAGGACGACAAGGGCAAGTCCATCGCCGCGCTGACTCTCGGCGCGCAGACCTCGAAGGAGTCTGGCGAGGATTCACAGTTCGGCGGCGGCTCGTTCCCCAATGGCCGCTACGTGATGCGCGGCGACGACATCAAGACCGTGGCCCTCGTCTCGGACGCCTTGAACGTGGAGACCAAGCCCGAGGAGTGGCTGAACAAGGATTGGTTCAAGGTCGAGAAGGTCAAATCCATCGCGGTCGTGACCGGCACGGCGAGCAACAACTGGACGCTCGCGCGCGAGACGGACGCTGGCGAATGGAAGCTGGCCGGCGCCAAGCCCACCGAGAGCCTCGACAGCGGCAAGACCAGCGCGCTGAACTGGCTGCTGGCCACGCCGTCCTTCACCGACGTTCTCATCGACGCCAAGCCCGAGGCCACCGGCTTCACCAACGCCACCACGGCGACCCTCCAGACGTTCGAGGGCTTCACCTACACCTTCAAGCTGGGCAAGGCCACCCTGGGCGAGGAGAACTACGCCCTGCAACTGACCGTGGCGGGCGATTTCGCCAAGGAACGCGTGGCGGGCAAAGACGAGAAGCCCGAGGACAAGACCAAGCTGGACAAGGAATTCGCCGACAAGCACAAGACCCTCGAGGAGAAGCTCAAGAACGAGAAGGCGTTCGAGAAGTGGACCTACCTGACCTCGAAGTGGACCATCGAGAACCTGCTCAAGGAGCGGAAGGATTTCCTGGCGGAGAAGAAGGAAGAGGCCAAACCCTCAGCGGGCGATGCGCCCAAGTTCGATCTGAATCCTAATCCCCTCGCGCCGCTGAAGTAGCCGCGACCGCCCATCCCCTCAGCGGGTCTAGGTCATCGCTTTGCCGCTCGCCTCCGCACGGCGAGCTTTGGACCGTGCCGCCTCCCTGAGTCCGTCTCCCGACCCGGTCAGGTCAGTTCGGTGGTGCTGGCAAGATGCGTCTGCCTCCATTCGCGCGCCGCCTTTCTGCTTTGCTCACCGTGGTCGTACCCGCAAACTCCACAGGTATGAATCATGTTGGCATTGGTTATGACGTTCACCAGTTGGTCGCGGAGCGGAAGCTCTACCTGGGTGGCGTGGAGATTCCCCATGGCAAGGGTCTTGATGGGCATTCGGACGCGGACGTCCTGATGCACGCCATTTGTGATGCTGTGCTCGGGGCGTTAGGTGAATCAGACATCGGCCACTTTTTCCCGAACACCGATCCACGCTGGAAAAATGTTCGCAGCAAGGTGTTCCTGGAAGAAGCGGCCCGGCAGGTGAAATTTCGCGACGGGCGCATCATCAACATTGACGCCACGCTCATCGCGCAGCAGCCGAAGATTGCCCCGCACTTGCGCGCCATGAAGGAAAACATCGCCGGTGCGCTGGGGGTCAACATCAGCCGCATCGGCATCAAAGCCACAACCAACGAGACCCTCGGCTTTATCGGGCGCGAGGAGGGCATCGCCGCCATGGCCGTGGCCAGCATCGATTTGCCGGACACAAACGAGGTGCTGGCCTGAGGCCGGAGGCCGGAGCGGTAAAATTTGTCGCCACGAACACGCCGTCAACAGTCTGACTTTGTGGCACTCACTGTCGAAACAACACTCATGGCTAATATTGGGACGGCATTCAGCCGATGTAAGGCATGACCTGGGTAATTGACTAATGGCCAAAGCAGAAATCAGTTGGAAGCGGACCGGCGACGACGGGGAGTCGTTGCAGGTTTATGCCCATCATGTGGGCACTCGCTGGATTTTTTATTCGCGCGGCAAACGCTACGACGAGTGGGAGGAAAATGAGCGCCCGCCGTTCGAAGACTGGATCGAATTGTTGGATGGGGTGCGCCGCCGCATCAACCGCCGTCTGGTCCGGCCCGAGGAGGAAGGGCGCTTGGTGAAGCGCATCCGGGAGCTGTTTCCCGAGGCCGAGGTGCCGGAATGAAACCGCCGCTCATTCTGATTTCCCCCAGCACGCAGAAGCGCGGGGTGGAGTTCGCGGACCATTCCGTGAGCCTCTCGAACAAGTATCCGCTGGCCATCGCGGCGGCGGGGGGCCTGCCGTGGATTGTCCCGGCGTTGCCCTCGCGAACTTTGGTGGCCGAGTGCGTGGCGCGGGCCGAGGGCGTGATGCTGACGGGCGGCGATGATTTGCAGCCCGAGCTTTACACGAAGCAGTTGAGTCCGAAGTTGCGCCGGACGGTTTCCGAGCCGGAGCCGGAGCGGGATTTGTTCGAGCTGATGCTGGTCGAAGAAGTGTTTCGCCAGGGCAAGCCGCTCCTGGCCATCTGTCGCGGGCATCAGTTGGTCAACGTGGCCTTTGGCGGCACGCTGATCGTGGACATTCCGTCCCAGGTGCCGGGGGCGTTGCGTCACAGCCGCATGGACCGCAAGTGCTCGGTGGTGCACGACGCGGAACTGAAGAGAGGTTCGCTCCTGGCCCGCATTGTCGGCGGCCACAAGCTGGGCGTGAACAGCTCGCACCACCAGGCCATCGGGGATTTGGCCGAACCATTCACCGTCACCGCGCGCAGCCGTGATGGCGTGATCGAGGCGATGGAACTGAAGCCGGGCGGGGCCAGGCTGCCGTACTTCCTCGCCGTGCAATTTCATCCCGAGCGCTTGTGCGAGCGAAACGTGGGGCACGCGAAGTTGTTTCAAAGTTTTGTCCGGGCCTGCGCCCGGAAGCGGAAGAAATTATGAAGCCAAAAATCATGATCGTGGACGACGAGGCCGTCATCCGCGAATTCGTCAAAACCTACCTGGAGAGCATTGGCTATGAAGTCAGCGAGGCCGCCGACGCCGCGTCGCTCGCCTTGATGTTCGAGTCCACTCAGCCGGACATCGTGCTGCTCGACTTGAAGCTGCCCGACGCCGACGGGCTTGCGCTCCTGCCCATCGTGAAGAAGCACTGGCCGGAGGCGGAAGTCATCGTGCTGACCGGGCATGGCTCCATCGAGGTTGCGGTCGAGGCCACCAAGCGCGGTGCCTATCACTTCCAGCCCAAGCCGCTTGACGCCAGCACGCTCAAGCTCCAGGTGGAGCGCGCCCTCGAGCACAAACAGATCAACGAGGAGAACAGCGCCCTGCGTCGCGCCCTTTCCACCATGAGCGGCGGAGCCTCGCCTATCTTCCAAAGCCCGGCCATGAAGCAGGTCGTGCGCACCATCGAGCGCGTGGCTCCGAGCGATGTCTCCATTCTCATCACCGGCGAGAGCGGGACCGGCAAGGAAGTCATCGCGGATCTCATCCACTCGCTCAGCCCGCGCAGCAAGGGGCCGAACATCAAGGTCAATTGCGCTGCCCTGCCTCGCGAGTTGATCGAGAGCGAACTGTTCGGGTCGGTGCGCGGCGCCTTCACCGGCGCGCAGGCCGACCGCGAGGGACTTTTTCGCCAGGCCGAGGGCGGCACGCTCCTGCTCGACGAGTTGTCCGAGATGCCCATCGACACCCAGAGCAAACTGCTTCGTGTCTTACAGGAGAAGGAAGTGCGCCCGGTCGGCGGCAAGACCAGCTATAAGATCGATTGCCGCGTGCTCGCCGCCACCAATCGCGTGCCCGCCGAAGCCATCAAGGACGGCAAGATGCGTGAGGATCTTTTTTACCGCATCAGCGCCATCTCCGTGAACCTCCCGCCGTTGCGCGAACGCCGCGAAGACATTGTGCCTTTGGCGACCGCCTTCCTGAAGCGTTTCGCTGCCCAGGCCAACCTCGTCCTGACCGGCTTCACCCCCGCCGCCGCCGAATCCCTCCGCCGGTTCGATTGGCCGGGCAATGTGCGCCAGCTCCAAAACGAAGTGCAACGCGCCGTGCTCATGGCGGAGAGCAAGGTCATCGATGTCTCGGATCTGGCCATGGCCGCCGCGCAAACGCCCGCCCCGCAGTCCGAGGAAAGCAGCCTCACCCTCATGGAAGCGATGGAGCGCAACACCATCATGCAGATGCTCAAGGACACCCGGGGCAACAAGCTCGAGACGGCCAAGCGCCTCGGCATCGGTCGCCAGACCCTCTACAATAAAATTAAGAGCTACGGTATCGAGGCCTGATGCACCCGCCTCGCAGGCTCGCCGGCGGGTTCTCCCGCCGGGCGGCCTGGTCGGCGGGCTGGTCTGCTCGCCGGGTGGGATTGAAAGTGGCGGGCACGGAGTGCGCCCGTCCTCGGGCGCAGCAAGCCGGAGCGCAGCATGGTGTCGGCAAATTCCAAACCCTTCGTGCGGGCGGACGTTGCTGCGCCCGGGGACGTGCGCGCCCCGGCTCGTTGGCTTCGCTGCGCGCCACTTCCAATCGCACCCCTGCGTGCCCCGCTCCTTGCTACTTCCATCGCCTCCGGGCTAACTCTCCGGCGTGGCTGGAATGATTCCCCCGCACTTGCTCGCGCAGATTCGTGCCGCCAATGACATCGTGGATGTCATTGGCTCGTATCTGCCGCTCAAGCGCGCCGGGGCGAACTTCCGCGCGCTCTGCCCGTTCCATCGCGAGAAGTCGCCCAGCTTCAACGTCAATCCGCACCATCAAATTTTTAAGTGCTTCGGCTGCGGCAAGGGCGGGGACGTGTTCACCTTCGTGCGCGAGTATGAGAATCTGGAATTCATGGACGCCGTGCGCCGGTTGGCCGAGCGCGCCAGCATTCCGCTGGAGTTCGAGAGCAATCCCGCCGCGCAGCAGCAGAAGCACATCAAGGAGGTGCTCTGGACCATCCATGAGCAGATCACCCAACGCTGGCAGAATGCGCTCGCGAACGAAGCCGGCGGACAAATCGCCCGCGATTATCTCGCCAAACGCGGTATCACGGCCGAGGCCGTGAAGCTCTTCCGGCTCGGGGCCGCGCCCGAGTCGTGGGATGACACGGTGAACTGGGCCAAGAGCAAAGGCCACGACCTCGCGGTGATGGAGCAGGCCGGACTCGTGGTGAAGAAGGAGGGCAGCGACCGGCCTTACGACCGTTTTCGCGGGCGGCTCATCTTTCCCATTTGCGATGAGCAGTCGCGGGTCATCGCCTTCAGCGGGCGCATCCTGAGTGGCGACGAGAAGCAGGCGAAGTATGTGAACTCGCCGGAGACGCCGATCTTCACGAAAGGCAAAGTGTTCTTCGGCCTCGACAAGTCCAAGCGCCCGCTGCTCGACGCCGAGTCCGCCATCATTTGCGAAGGTCAGTTGGACCTCATCGCGTGTTACATGGGTGGCGTGCAGAATGTCGTCGCCCCGCAGGGCACCGCGCTCACGCCCGACCACGCGCGCCTCCTCAAGCGTTACGTTGAGGAGGCCGTGCTTTGCTTCGACGCGGACAATGCTGGACAGAACGCCGCCATCCGGTCGCTCGATCCATTGCTCGCGGCCGGGCTGGCCATTCGTGTCGCCGTCATTCCGAACGGCAAAGATCCCGACGACTTCATCAAGCAGTACGGCGGGGAAGCCTTCCGCGCCATCATTGATCAGGCGGAAGGCTTCTTCGATTGGTTCCTGAAACGGCTGTGCGTGGTGAACGACATCCGCACGGACAAGGGCCGGGTGACCGTGCTCCGTGAATTCAGCGAGGCGCTGATCAAGACCCGCAATGCCATGCTCATTGACACCCATGCGCAGAAAGCGGCGGTGCGGCTCGGCGTGTCCGTGGAGGCGGTCCGGGCTGAATTCAAGAAGACGCGCCCGGCGACCGCGCCGCGCACGGAGCGGGACGACGAATTTGATCGGCTGGAAGAGCAGGCGGAATCCGCCACCGCCGCCACCGTGGAAGCACTGTCGGTCGCACCGCCGACCGCCCATGAATGGCAGTTGCTCAAGCTGCTCCTTTTCAACGGCGATCAGCGCGCGGTCGCGGCTTCGCGGCTCGATCTGAGCTGGCTGGCCAACCCGGCGGTGAAGCGCATCGTGCAACAATGCGGCGCCGACCTCGAGGCCTCGCGGCCGCAGGGCGCGGCCTTTCTCGCCGAGTTCCAGGATGACCCCTTGGCGCAGGAGTTGATCGGCAGCGTGCTGGCCGACCACCACGACATTCCCCAGCCGGAAAAGCAAATCGTGGATGTGCTGACCAAGCTGCGAAATGATTTTCTCGCGGCCGAGTTGCAACGCCTCACGCGCGAGCTGGCCCACCCGGACATGCCGGATGAGCGGCGGACGGAATTGTTGCAGCGGCAAATTGAACTGCGCCGTCAGCGCGGCCATTCGTTGGGGTAGGGCGCGCTTCCGAACCCTGTTTTTACAACAATTTCCTTGCTGGTGTTGCGGGTGGCGTGAACCCTCGGCGCATTCTACACCGTGTTGTTTGGAGTATGAGGACTGTTGGCATCCCGTCGCTTCGTGCGCTCTTGTTTTTGCTGCTCGGGTTCGTCCTGCCGCTTTCGGCACTGGCCCAGGCTCCGGCGATTACCACGCCGCCCGCCAGTCTATCCGTGGCCTCGGGCAGTAACGCGAGTTTCACCGTCAGCGCAACGGGAGCCGCGTTGTTGAAATTCCAGTGGCGCCGGTTCGGCACCAATCTCGCCGGGGCGACGAACTCGACCCTGTCGCTCTCCAATGTCCAGCCCAGTGTCGGCGGCTTGTACGCGGTGGTGATTACGAACTCTTTGGGCGGCGTGACCAGTGCGCCGGCCTTGCTGGCGGTGGATGAGCACCTGACCTTTCGCATCCTGCAACTCTCCACCAACGGCGCGCTCTCGGTCGAACACGGCCTGGAGACGGGCGATGATCGCGGCGGGTTGGTCGTGGCGCCGACGCAGGTGTTTGTCACGGGGGATGAATCCACCGCGCGCTTTTCCGCCACCGATTTGAGCGGGGGCACGGCGCTCAACCTGGTTTATGACTCGCTTTGCTCGAACCTGCGCACGGAGCAGATTTACTTGCTGGGCAACGGCACGAACATCCTCGGCTACGGCGGCGGCACGGTCAGTTCACTCATCGAACTCGACGGTCTCACCGGTCTGCCCAACGGCGTCATCATCACCCTTTCCACGAACTTCAGCTTCACCGGCAGTCCGGGGATTTTCTCCGGCTACGACCGCATCGTGCTCATGGCCAACCCAAATTTTTACGACATCGCGCTTCCTTCCGGCCGGGTCACGCGCATCGTGCAATCGCTTTCCTTTTCCCGCACCAGCACCGAGAGCTGGGCCTTCTGGGGGTTGGCGGAGTACTTCGGCAATTCCCTCTACATCAATTACGTGGGCAGTTCCGCCATTCAGCGGCTGCGGATCGCGGCCGGGAGCACGCCGACTCCGATTGCGCAGTTCTCGAACCTTGGGGACATGGCTAGCATCGGTTTCTCCGTGTCGCGCAGCCGGTGGTTTTTTCACCACGAAGGCACCTCCCAGTTTCGCTCCGGGGATGAAACCGTGGGCTCGGCCAAGGCGGTGTTCAGTCTCGATCCGGGATTGCCCGGGATTTACCAGGAGCCGGTGTCGCAGACTAATTTCCCCGGCGACACGGCGGTCTTCAGCGTCACGGCGCTTGGCTCCGGCACGCTGACTTATCAATGGCGCTTCAACGGGACGAACCTCGCGGGAGCCAATGGCGCCAGCCTCGTGCTGACCAACGTGCCGCCGGCCGCGACCGGCAACTACAGCGTGCTGGTGGGGAACGCCGCCGGGACCACTCTGAGCCGTGAGGCCTTCCTCTTCGTCGTCAGCGTGCCGCAGATCCTCAGCCAGCCGGTCTCGCGCTTTGTGGTGCCCGGCACGAACACGACCTTCACCGCCGTGGTGCGGGCCGCGCCCCCGGTGACTTATCAGTGGCGGCACGAAGGCACGAACATTCTTCAGGGCACCAACGCCAGCTACGCCATCCCTTTCGTCACCAGCCTGGACGGCGGGGCCTACGACCTCCTCGTGACCAACCTCTACGGCAGCGCCACCAGCAGCGTGGCGCAATTGCAATTGATCGTGGAACTGCCCTACAGCTTCAAGGTGTTGGGCCTGAGCAACGAGGCCGTGATCGCGGAACATCGCAACCTCACCGGTTCGGATCGCGGTGGCGTGGTCGTGTCCTCAAATCGCCTCTTTGTCACGGGCGACACCACCACCGGAATTTTCTCCGCCGACGATCTCGGCAGCCCCGCCGCGCTGCCCACGCTCTATGATGCGCTGGTCAGCGACCTGCGGACGGGCCGGGTTTTCGCGCTCGGCGTGGGCACGAATCTTTACGTGCCCTTCTCCTCGTCCAGCACCACGACCTTGATTGAGCTGAACGCCAGCAGTGGCCTGCGCTCCACCAATCTCATCCAACTCAGCCAGCCCGTGCCGGTTTCCTCCAGCGCGGGGATTTTCTCGGGTTACGGGCAGATCGTTTTGCTCTCGGGCGGACGCGCCTTCAGCATCGCCATTCCTTCGGGCGTGGTGGTGGACCTGGGCGCGATGAATACGCCGGCGCGGCAGTCGAGCGAGTACTGGTCGGCCTTCTGGGGGCTGGCCGAGAATTTCGGCGGCGCGATTTATCTCGTCTATGTGCAGAACTCGACCTCGATTGTCCGCACGCGCGTGCCCGACGGGTTGACCACCAGCGTGGCCAACTTCATTAACCTCTCGGACATGAACGGGATTGGCGCCTCGGTGGCGCGCGGGCGCTGGTATTTCCATCATCAGGGTGCCTCGGAGTTTGGTGGCACGAATGAAACGGTCGGATTTGCCGCGGCCAGTTTTTCCGTGGGAGTGAATCCGGTCGTGGACCACTTCACCTGGGAGCCTTTGCCGGGCGGCGTGTTTACCGGCGTGCCCTTCCCGGTGACGGTGAGCGCGCGCTCGATTGACGACAGCGTGCTGACCAATTTTGAGGGGCAGGTGGCCCTTTCCGCCTTCACGGTGGCGAATGGCCTGGCCGTTTCCGTGACGCCCTCGGTCAGCGGCGATTTCGTCCAGGGCGTTTGGACGGGAGAGTTGACCATCGCCGATCCCTCGGCGGGCCTGTATTTGCGGGCTTCGGATTTTGCCGGGCGCTTCGGGGTGAGCAGCGCCTGCGCCGTGGTGAGCAGCAACGACCTGGCCGTGCAGGTGGTGCCCGGCCACAGTGCGCCGACCTTGTACGACGCGCTCACCTACGCCGTGATTCTGACCAACACCGGGCCGGATATTTCCTCGGCGGTCTTCGTCACCAATATTTTGCCCGCCAATGTGACCTTCATTTCCGCGTCGTCCTCGCAGGGCAGTTGCAGCTTCGGCGGCGGCACCGTGGTGTGCGAGGTCGGAACCATGTCCCCGGCCACCGGCGTTACCATCGGCCTCACCGTCGTTCCCACCGCGCTGGGCACCTTGACCAATGTCACCCGTGTGGTGCGTTCCGCTGTGGAGGCGCATCCGGAGAACAACTCGGTCACCAACACGCTCCCCCTGACCCTGCCGAGAATCACCGTCACCGAGAGCGCGGTGCTGGAAGGCCATTCCTCGACCAATCGTGGCACCAACATCTTCTACCTGCAGATGAACACCACCAGCGCCGTGCCCGTCACGGTGCAGTTCGGCACGGTGGCCGGCAGCGCTACCAACGTGCAGGACTATGTTCACCGGGCCGGCACGCTGACCTTTGCGCCGGGCCTGACGGAAACGAATGTCAAAGTAACCATCGTCTCGGACCGGGCCTATGAGCCGGACGAATTCTTCTTCCTGAATTTTTCCAACGTCGCGAACGCCGTGATGGTGCGCACCCAGGCCGTGGGCACGATCCTCAACGATGACATTCCGCCCAGCCTGGTCTTCAGCAACGCTTCCTTCGCCGAGGGCAACTCCAACTCCGTGACGTTTTTGATTCCGGTCCGCCTGAGCGTCGCTCCGGCCGTGCCCACCAGCGTCAATTGGTCCACCGCGAACGGCACGGCCCTGTCCGGGTCCGACTACAACTTCAATTCCGGCCTGCTCTACTACACCAACGGCCAGACCAATCTGAACCTCAGCCTCACCATCCGGGGCGACACGGTCAGCGAGTCGAACGAATTCCTCTACCTCAACTTCTTCAACCCCTCGAACGTGGCCCTGGGCACGCAACAAATGGTCGTGATCATTCTGAACGACGAGCCGGTCACGAATCTGGATCACTTCGCCTGGTCGAGCATTGATCCCACGCAGACCTTGAACATGCCGTTCAACGTCTCGGTGGCCGCGCGGGACTATCTCAACCAGCCGCTGACCAATTACAACCGGCCGGTGCGGCTCTCGGCGGGCGCGGACCCGACCCTGGGCGAACACCTGCTGCCGCCCACGGAGACGACCAATAATTTCGCGGGCGGGCCTTTCACCATTGGCTTCGCCTTCACGCCCTCCCTGGATCTTTACGTGACGCATGTGCGCCACTACTCGGGCGTCAAGGTTTCCATCTGGACGGATGCCGGCACGCTGCTGGCTTCCCAGGACGTAACCAGCAGCGACGGCACCTGGGTGGACACCCCGCTGGTGCCGGCGCTGAAGCTGGTCGGAGGCAGCACCTATCGCATCGGTGGTTTCAACGGCACCTCGACCAACCTCTGGTACTATGGCAACGGTCTGCCCGCCACTTTCAAGCACGGCACCATCGGCACCGCCTATTACAATTTCGGTGACCTCTTCCCGACCACCGATCTGGGCAACTCGCTCTATCTCGTCGATCTGAACTACGCCCTCAGCCTCTTCTCCTTTTCGATTACCCCCACCAACGTCACCATGACCAACGGTCTTTGGAGCGGCGACCTGCGCGTGCTGACGCCTGGCACCAACATCCAGATCACGGCCTCGGATGTCTCCAACGTGGTGAACACCCTGAGCAATCCCTTCGACGTGCTGGCCGTCGATGACCTTGAACTCACCGTGCTGCCCTCGGTCAATCCGGTTCCGGCGGCGGAGAACCTGATTCTCTCCCTGATCGTTTCCAACACCGGACCTTCCACTTCGAGCAGCGTCTTTCTCACCAACCAGCTTCCCGCCGGCGCTGCGTATCTCGACAGCTTCACCGAGCACGGTTCCATTACGATCGTGGGAGGCACGCTCGTGGCGGACCTTGGCTCTTTGACGAACCACGAGGCGGCTTTGGTCTCCATCACCTTGCATCCCAATGCCGTCGGCTCCCTGACCAACGTGGCCTTCGTTTCCCGGGCCGAGCCGGAGTTGTATCTGAACAACAACCGGCGGACCAACTTCATCGCCGCCGTGGATCTGAGCGTGAGTGTGGCGGACGTTTCCGTGCGGGAGGGGCACGTCGGCACCACCAATGCCGTCTTCGCCGTGTCGCTCTCGGCGGTCAGCACGCAGACGGTGAGCGTGGCCTATGTCACGACGGGCAACAGCGCCGTGGCCCCGGCCGATTTTGCGAGCGCGGCCGGCCTGCTGATCTTTGCGCCCGGCAGCACGACTCAGATCGTGCCGGTCGCGGTCGCGGGCGATCGGTTGAACGAGAACAACGAAACCTTCTTTTTGAATCTCGCCAACGCCACCAACGCCGTGCTCGGGCGCGCGCAGGGCGTGGCCACCATCATCAACGACGACCCTTTGCCCATGCTGTCCGTCGCCGACACTTCGGTCGTGGAGGGTCGCAATGGTTTCAGCCTGGCCACCTTCACGGTCACGCTCAACCAGCCCAGCGGGCGGACGATTTTCTTCGACGCCACCACCGTGGACTTGGAGGCGGAGGCGGGCGTGGATTACGTCGGCCTCGACGTGTTTGTCGTCCTCAATCCCGGCCAGACCAGCGTGCTTGTGACCGTGCCGGTGCAAGGGGACGGAGAATTGGAGCCGGATGAGCAGTTCCTCCTGTTGCTGACCAACCCCAGCAGCGCGACCATCGCCGCCGCGGAAGCCCGGGCCACCATTCTGGATGACGATCTGGGAGCAGGCTTTCTCGATCACTTCGCCTGGAACATCATTTCCTCGCCGCAAACTCTGGGTCGCGTCTTCAACGTCACCCTCACCGCGCGCGATGGCACGGACGGACTGGTTCCTTTCAGTGGCACCGTGGCCTTGTCCGCGCGGGCCGGCACGAACGCAGTGGCGCTGGAACCGGCCACCACCGCTGCCTTCGTGAACGGACTCTGGAGCGGAGCGCTGACCTTCGCCAGCTCCGGCACCAACATCATCCTCACGGCTGATGACGGTGCCGGCCACCTCGGCGACTCCAATCCCTTCGACGTGAACGTGGCCAACCTCGTTCTCTCCGGCTCGGCTCCGCCCGAGGGGCTGATCGAGTTTCCCTTCGATTACGTGCTGACCATCAGCAACGCCGGGCCGTCCACCGCCACGGCCGTCACGGTGACGAATGTGTTGCCGGTGGATGTTTCCTTCTCCGGCGCCACCCCCTCGGTTGGAGCCTGTTCGTTCGTCAACGGCGTGGTGCGCTGCGACCTGGGCCCGCTGACCAATGGCGGCGTGGCTTCCGTCTCTGTTTTGCTCACTCCGTGGCGTGGCGGCATTCTTTCAAACACGGCCTCCGTGACCGCTTTTGAGTTCGATCCATCGGCGGCGGACAACCGCGCCACCAACCTCGTGTCGGTGACCGGGGACCTGGATCAGGACGGCCTGCCCGACGCCTGGGAATCCCAGTACGGGCTTTCCTCCAGTGAACCCAACGACGCCGGATTTGATCTGGACCTCGACGGACACACCAGCTTGCAGGAATACGTCGCGGGCACGAATCCGAACCTGGCCGCGAGCGTCTTCCAGGCTGTGCTGCTGGTGCAGGGCGCGGCTGTGGAAGTGCGGTTTCTCACCGTGCTGGATCGGTTTTATTTCGTGGAACGCGCGCCGAGCCCGGCCGGGCCGTGGACCGCCGTGGGCAATGAACTCTTCGGCGACGGGGACGCGGCGATCGTCAGCGACCTGGTTGGCCCTTCGCAACACTTCTATCGCGTGCGGGTGCGGCACTGAAGGTCGGCTCGCGTTCGAGCCGGTGCCGGGTTGCGTCACTCGCGCACGGGCAAGTCCAGGTGCGAGGGAAAACTTCGGTTGCGCAGCACGCGGGTCGTGGCCGACTGGAAGTCAGCCGCCTCCGCCTCGAAGATATTCGGCACGAACTTCTGCGGGTTGCGGTCGATGAGCGGGAACCAGGTGCTTTGAACCTGCACCATGATCTTGTGGCCCTTCAGGAAGCGGTGGTTCAGCGAGTGCAGGCTGAATCGGTAGGGCAGGATTTTGTTGGCCGGAATGGCCCTGGGCTCCTCAAAACTTTCCCGGAAGCGGCCCCGGAAAACTTCGTTCGCCACCATGAGTTGATAGCCGCCCAGCGCCGGATCAGCGATCACTGACTGCGGATAAACATCGATCAGCTTCACGATCCAATCGGCATCGGTGCCAGTCGTGGAAGCGAAGAGATTGGCAAACACTTCGCCGGTCACGACCAGATCCTCGGCCAGCTCCTCGGTCTCGTAACTCAACACGTCGGGACGGTTGTGGACGTGACGCTGATCTTCCACCAGCCAGGTGCGCCAGCGGGAGCCTTTGCCGTAGGTCGTCTCGATCGGGCGTGTGCGATAGGGAACAGGATGCGCGGGGTCGGAGACAAAGCTGTCGGCATCCTTGCGCGAGTCGGTGGCGGGCGCCGTGAAGCCGAGGCGACCGTCTGGCAGGAAGTAGAGCGAGCGTCGGCGCACACCTTCGCGCGGTGGCCAGCTCGTATGGCTCTCCCATTTGTTCGCACCTGTCTGGAAGGTGATGGCCTCGGGGAAATTCGTCGCGGCATGATCTTTCAAGTGCAGGGCAAACCATTTGGCCCGGATGTGCTCGCGGAAGTGCTGACCAGTGGCGCTGCCGAAATCGATGTTGCCGAGCTTCCGGCCTTCACCGGCATTCCAGCCGCCGTGATTCCACGGCCCGGCGACGAAGAAATTTTTTCCACTGCGGTCGTGACGTTCGAGCGCGGCGTAAGCGGTGAGCGGGCCATAGAAATCCTCCTGATCCCACCAACCGGCGACGTGCAGGATCGGCACGGTCACATTCGTGAGGTAACCCGCGAGCGCCTGGCGTTGCCAGAAGGCGTCGTAGTTCGGATGCGCCACGTAGTCGTTCCACGTCGGGATTTTTCCGTGCAACCAGCGGGCGTTGACGTTCGCGAGGCTGCCGAGGCGCAGATACGCTTCGTAGGCGTCGTAGTGATCCAGTTGCACGTTTACGTTGGTACGCGCCGTCTCCAGTTCGTAGGCGAACTCGTAGCCGTAGCTCAGGCGGAAGGCTCCATTGTGATGAAAGTCGTCGCCCATCCACATGTCGGCGGGGCTGGCTTCCTCGCAGGCGGCCCGCAGGGCCGGGTGGGGGAGCAGCGTGCCCATGATCGTCGTCCAGCCGAGATAGGAAGTGCCATAGAGGCCGACGCGTCCGTTGTGGCCCGGCACATTTTTGATCAGCCAGTCGATGCTGTCGTAGGTGTCGGTGGATTCATCCACCGTTTCATTTCCCGCGCGCGGTGGGCGCATCATCACGAACTGTCCCTCTGAGCGAAATTTCCCGCGGATGTCCTGGTAAACAAGAATGTAGCCATCGGCCACGAGTTCCTTGAGCTGGTTGGTGAGTTGGGCGCGGAAGTTGGTGGCGGTGAGGAAGGCGTTGTAGGGCGTGCGTTTCATCAGCAGCGGCAGCGGCTTCCTGGCCGCGAGCGGGCGCAGGACCTCGGTGTAGAGCTTCACGCCGTCGCGGGTCGGAATCATGAAACTCGTTTTCTCCCAGCCGAGCGTGGCGAAGGCGGCCTGTTCCTCCGGCAACACTGCGGCGCGGGTGGCGAGGCTGAACAAAAGGAACGCGAGCAACAGGGCGCGGAGCCGGGGCGGTTTCATGCCTGCTGGTTTCCGCTGCACGCGCGGCGGCGTCAAGAATGCAGTTGGAGCGGCGGGCGCGCTGAACGCGGCTCCGGCGGTGACCGCGACCAAAAGACCTTTAACCACGGATTTCGCGGATGACACGGATGGGGAGAGAAACCGCACCCTGCTTTCTTCATCCGTGCCATCCGCGTAATCCGTGGTAAAAACTTCCTCCCTCAATACACCAGCACCAGCACCGCGGCCTGCTCGACCGACTTCACCACGTCCTCAAACTTCCGCTCCTTGGTGTTCGCGTCCTTGAGCTTGGCCGACACTTCCGGCACGGATTCGAGGAAGCTGAGCAGGAAGCTGCTCTTCACCGCGTAATTCACGTTCTCCGGCAAGGCCCCGCTCGCGGCCAGCGCCGCCCGCGCACTCAGCTTGGCCGACACCACGCCCACCACGTTCCCGAGCTCGTCCACCAGCGCGCCGCCCGAATTGCCCGGCTGCACCGGGACGCTGATTTGAAAATACCGCGCGTCATCCTGCGCGCCGGAGAGCGCGGCGATTTCGCCCCGGGCCAGCTTGGGCGCGAACCCTTGCAGGCCCACGTTGGGGAAACCGACCGTGGCCACCGTGCTCCCCAGCCGCATCCCGCGGCTCGCGACCACCGGCAACGCCGCAAACCGGCCCTCCGCCTTGAGCAACGCGAGGTCATTGGCCGCATCCACCTTCACCACCTTGGCGGCGATGATTCCCGCGCTCGTGACCAACCGCACTTGCGCGGCCTCTTTGACCACATGCTCGTTCGTGATCAGAAATCCATCCTCAGTGATGAAGAAACCGGTGCCACTACTTGTAGCTTGAGAAACACTTTTACCCTTGGGTGAATCCGACCAAATTTCACCCGTGGGCTTTCCTGTTGTGAACGCTTTGGCCAGCCGTTGCCCCTCTGCTCGCTGATCAGCAGTTAATCGGCGCTCGCTTACCAAAATGGCATCTTTCGCGAGTTCTACACCTTGAGCACCGGCGAGGAGAAACCACTTGTACGCTTCCGTCTCGTCCTTTGGAGTCCCGTCGCCATGTGCATAGATGATCCCGACGTTATACTGAGCCTTGGCGTCTCCACTTTCGCCGGCCTTCCGAAACCACTTCAACGCCTCGCGGGAGCTCTTTGACACACCGACACCTCTGTCGTAGCAATCGCCCAAATTGAACAGAGCGCTCGCCTCATTTTGCGCTGCGGCTTTCAAATACCACCTTACTGCCTCAGCCTCGTCTTTGGGCACACCTTGCCCCTTGGCATAGCAAACGCCCAAATTTACCTGGGCTTTGGAATCGCCTTGTTCGGCTGCAGCCCGATACCATTTCGCGGCCTCCTCATCGTCTTTAGGCGTGCCGTTTCCATTTTGGCATAGGATGCCGAGGTTCAATTGAGCAGGTGCGAGACCTTGTGCAGCAGCTTTCCTAAACCACTCGACTGCTCCCTTCTCATCTTTTTCCACGCCGTCGCCATTCTTGAGACAGGCAGCAAGGTTGTTCTGGCCATGCGGGGAACCTTGTTCCGCCGCTTTGCGAAACCATCTGACGGCGTTCGATGCGTCTTTCGGGATGCCAACTCCCTCAAAGTAAAAAACGCCGAGATTGTATTGCGCCGCCATCTCTCCCTGTTCAGCCAGGGCGTTCACTTCCTCGAAAAGTTTTCGGTCGGTTTGATTCTGTTGAGCGGAAAGCGAGGCCGGGGCGGCCATGAGCGCTAGATACATGACGGTTCGAATCAACAGCACGGCTTTCACGGAAGACATGATCAACGCTTGGGAACACTCTCGCAAGAAATCCATTTCTTACCATTCCAAGAGTCATCGATCTTCCATTTGAGGTTATTGAAGATCCAGACGAAGAAATGCCACGTTTCACGGAGAAATTGATCGATGCATTCTGATTCAATATCGATCTGCAATTCTTCCCAAGCGTAAAAACCAATTCGGCGGCCTTTGAGCTGGATCAGGTATTTCATATCTCGGGAGAGGCTGACGTCCCCACGGCAGTGGACAATGCAATTCCTAACTTTTTGCAAGTCGCAGACAGCCTGGTAATCGGGGGCGTTTTGGAGGCGCAACTGAAAATTGGCTTCGCAAAATTGGGCAACCGGATCAAGCACTGAACTTCCCTTACGCTCAAACTTGAGAGAGCGAGATGGGTCAAGGTTCGCTACAACTCTCAACAATTCTCGTTCAATTATTACGTAAAGCATCACGATGCTGGAGTAGCGAAAGGTCGGCGTCATAACCGCATCATGGAATTGTCGAGCCATTTGCTGCTCCCACCGAAATTCTCCATGTTCGTCATCCGTCTGTGGGTTCCACGCAGGTGTATTGCGCTCCGCCTCAAGTTTGGCAGCCTTTTCGATCAGTCGTTCGTTCTCGTTCCAGTAGTTCCGAAACGAATCGAGCGCATACAGGGTGCTGGAGGTCTTCGGTCCAAAATCTTCTAAACTTACGAGTGGCATACTCGAAGCGATGACAAATTCAAAAACGAACTGCAATCTGTTTACCATTGGGAGGATGCCCAGCGGTCTAGTGCCGGAACCCATGAACCTTCCACTGCCGCCCGACTCGCGAATTCCCCGTTGTCAGACCCATTTCAGCCATTCCCGCAGCGTGGCCAGGTCTTTTTGAAGTGCGCGCGCATGGCGTCGTTCTCGCCCAGCTCGTATTCGTGATGCTGGCAAATCGGACCGCTGTAGTTCGTGGCCGCCAAGCGTTTGAAGAAATCCCGGTTCACCATGCCTTCTCCATTGGCTGCTCCTCTCCCTGACCCTCTCCTCACTCGTGCCTCGCGAGGAGAGGGAACCGGACGAGGGCGCGCGGCCGTCGCACGGCGTGTTCCGGCTCCCTCTCCTCCCCGCCAGGGAGGAGAGGGTTGGGGAGAGGAGGCGCTCAATAGACCAACACCATTACGCCGGCTTACTCCGCTGTCAGGCCCCCTTTCGGCCATTCCCGCAGCGTGGCCAGGTTTTTTTTGAAGTGCGCGCGCATGGCATCGTTGTCGCCCAGTTCGTATTCGTGATGCTGGCAAATCGGGCCGGTGTAGTTCGTGGCCGGCAAGCGTTTGAAGAAATCGCGGTTCACCATGCCTTCTCCATGGGCTGCTCCTCTCCCTGGCCCTCTCCCCACTCGTGCCTCGCGAGGAGAGGGAATCGGTCGGCGGCACGCGGCCGTCGCACGGCGCGTTCCGACTCCCTCTCCTCCAAGAAATGGAGGAGAGGGCTGGGGAGAGGAGGCGCCGAGCCAGTCACATCCGGCGCGTGGCTTTTCTGAGTGAGCCTGCCCCTCTCCCCGGCCCTCTCCCCACTCGTGCCTCGTGGGGAGAGGGAGTCGAAAACGCAAGGCCACTCGTGCCTCGCAAGGAGAGGGTGCCCGCAGGGCGGGAGAGGAGGCGCTTGTCTTTCCAGACCACGTTTCTATCCTGCACGCCATGAATCCCACCGAGATCGCCCGCCGTCTGCGGCGCGAGCAGACAAATGAGGAGAAGGAACTGTGGCGGGCCTTGCGCGCCGGTCGATTCGCCGGATTCAAATTCCGCCGCCAGCATCCGCTCGGCGTTTACATTTTGGATTTCTTCTGTCCAGCCGCGCGGCTCTCGCTCGAACTGGACGGTTCTCAACACGGCTTCCCGGAGCAACGGCAGCGCGACGTGGAGCGGGAGAAGTTCCTTTCCGAACAGGGCATTGAGGAACTGCGTTTCTGGAACCGGGAGTGGCGGCAGAATCGCGAGGGCGTGCTACTGACGATTTGGGAGGCGCTGCACCGGCGGACAGGTTGCGTGCAGATTTTACGGAAGGAAGAGAACAACCGGTTCGTGCCGTCGGAGCCGGAGAAGATGATTCTGAAACGCAAGTTGCCGCGCTGAGTGCCTCCTCTCCCCGGCCCTCTCCTCCATTTCATGGAGGAGAGGGAGAGAAGCCGCCGCACTCCGCTCGACTCGCGGCTTGAAGGTGCCAGCACCGCCGCCTACGCTCCGCCCATGCAACTTTCCGAGCTGCTCCCGGCATTGCACCAACTGCCCCGCGCGGACAAATTTCGCGCCGTGCAATTCCTCACTACGGAACTGGCGCAAGATGAAGGCGGGCTGGTTCCCGGCGCGGAGTATCCGGTTTGGTCGCCCTACGAAGCGCACGAGGCCGCCGCCACGCTCACCCAGTATCTCCGCGAGCAGACCGGCCCCCAGTGACATGCCTGTCTGCTTTCCCTATCTCCCGGTCAGTTCAGCGCACGGTGACGCGGCGTTGATGCCGTTCCTGCCGGTGGAATTGCGCTTCAAGGGCGGCGAACCAGTCCAGGCGCGCGGTCTGCCCGACTCGGGCGCGACGGTGAATGTGCTGCCGTATGGATTGGGCCTGCGTTTGGGTGCGGTGTGGGAAGCGCAGACGACGCTGGTGAAACTGGCGGGGAATCTCTCCGCCCACGAAGCGAGGGCCGTGCTGCTCCAGTGTCGCATCGCGGACTTCGCGCCCGTGCCACTGGTCTTTGCCTGGTCGCGTTCGGAGAACGTGCCGCTGCTGCTGGGGCAGGTGAACTTCTTTGAAGCCTTCGATGTCTGCTTCCATCGCGCGCGCCGGCAATTCGAGGTTGAACCAGCCAGGCGATAGAAGTCGGGGTGCGTGCGCCCTCTCGCGAATTCCCTTTGCTCAGGCTGCCTTCAGCCATGCGCGCAGCGTGGCCAGGTCTTTTTTGAAGTGCGCGCGCCTGGCGTCGTTCTCGCCCAGCTCGTATTCGTGATGGTGAGGACTCGCCCGTTCATGCTCCTCCCTGCCTGAAAAGTATTTCCCCGCTGGGGCCGTATTTGTCCCACCCGGCGGACGAGACTCGCGGGCATGAAAAGCATCCCTCCTGACTATCTCACGCCGGACTCTTACCCCGACCGTCTCAACCGGCAGATTGGACTCGAACTGTGCGCGCGTCGCGAGTCTCTGAACCTCAGTGCCTACGCGCTCGCGAAATCCGCGCGCGTGAGTGACCAGACCATCCTCAACATCGAGCAGGGCAAGACCTGTCCGAACCTCGCCATCCTGGCCTTGCTCTGCGTGCGGTTCGGGATCACGGCGTCGGAGTTTCTTGCCTCGGCGGAGGCCCGGCCGGACTAGCAGGGGGAGGGAGGTTCATTTGGCACTCAGGAACCCAGGAATGGATAAAGCTGAGACGCCGCTTTTCCTGAGTTCCTGAGTCCCAAATGGAGTCCTGTCTCCCGGCGGGGGCGAAAAACCCCTGCAAACCCTGCCCAAAAAGTCTTGGCTACCTCGATTTCCAACTCCCGTGCTGAAGTGTCCGGCGTCGCCAGGAACACCGGAAATGAACGTCATCAACGCCAGAACTGAGCTGGTCCCGCCGCCAAGGACGCCGTCCCGCCTCGCCGGGCACCGGTCCCAGCCGGCGGCAGGGCCATTCCCGCTCAAAACCGCGCTTTTCCGCGCTGGAGGGGCGTTTTTCCGCCTCGGAGGGGCCATCCCGGACGCGGTGGGGTGTTCCACGGGCTTCGCCGGGAAGACCCCGGATGTTTCTTGGGCCACCCCGCGCGAAAAGGTTTGGAACCCGGAGCCGGGAGGGAAGACCCCGCCGGTTTCCTGGAACACCCCGGCGCGCGGAGGGGCCACCCCGGCGGATTCTTGGAGCACCCCGGACGTTTCCTGGGCCACCCCGCGGGAAATGGTCTGGAACCCGCGCCGTTCCTGGGCCACCCCGCTGCGCGGAGGGAACACCCCGGAGGGCGGAAGGAACACCCCGGCGACTTCTTGGAACACCCCCGAGGTGGCAGTGGTCGCGCTGCGACCACTCCGCCCGCGTTCAGCGGGCGGCCTCCGGACCTCTTCTTGGGGTGGACATGCTCCGACCTTTCATTGCGCCGCTCTGCGCGGCGCTACTCGTCGCAGCGCGACGAGTTCCACCTCTCGGGTGGGGCGAGGCTTCATGTCCGGAGGCCGCCCATGACTTGGGACACCGGCACCTGGGACAGCGGCTTCTGGGATGCACCGCCCGCACCCGCCTCCGACTATTTCCTCTCCAAACCAAAAACAAAAACACAGATGAAACGACAAAACTATTATCCCAGCCGCATCGGCGATCA
>JANOQV010000214.1:0-1508 GCA_031414955.1 Pedosphaera sp.
CGTCGTCAAGGAAGGGGAAATCCAGATCGCGGTGGAAGATGTTTCCACGAGGCAGAGAGATGTCCTTCTCGAGGTCGAGGGGTGATTTTACTTCAATCGCCAGCGAGCCGTCGCGGCAGGGAGCGAGGACGGATTCGATGGGGTCGAGCAGATATTGATTCAGGCTGGCGATGGCGTGCTCCCTGGCCAGTGCCTTGGCGCGCTCCGGATCGGCATCGAAGAGTTTTGCGGGGGTGTGAAGTCCAAACAGAGTGAGCGTTTGAAAACCTTTCGCGATCAACTCTGCGGACAGGATGGTGGGATCGGTCAGGGTGTGGCAATACAGCTCCAGCGGCAGTGGCCGTGGCATCTCCCCGCCGCGGGCGCGGGTGTAGGCGGTTTCCAATTGGGAGAAGCTCTCGTTCACATGAAACGTGCCGGCAAAGGCGAGACGCGGGTCCACGCCTGACTTGAGGCGAGGCAAGCGCGACAGGAGCATGTTGATTTTGAGCTGAGAACCCTCAAGTGAAGCCGGAACAGCCCGCCCGCGCAGACGAGCCAGGTGTTGGGGCGCGGCGGTAAACAGCAGGTCTTTGGCGCGGTATGACTGACCGGATTCCGTTTCGATTCGGACGCCCGCTGGACCGCTCTCCAGCGCGGCGACCTTGGATTGGAGTTTAATCTCCACACCCTGCAACGTGGCGATGCGATACAGCTCCTTGACCAAAGCGCCCATTCCGCCCTGCGGCACACGCCACTGTCCGGTGCCGTTGCCGATCAGGTGATAGAGGAAACAACGGTTGGCCTGCAGGTCATCTGCCGGAACAAACGTCCCAATCAGCGCGTCGGTCAGGACCACGCCTTGCACGAGGTCGTCACTGAACCGATTACGAATCACTTCGCCGATCGGGATCTCCATCAAATTGCGCCACACCTCCGGCAATCCCATTTCGGAGTTGAGTTCAGCCGCGCTCTTGAGGGGCTGGAGCATGGAGGGCGCAAGGCGTTTGGCCAGTTCGGCAATCTCCCCGTAAAACTCCCGCCACGCTTTGCCTTCCTTGTCCGACCCAGTGAGCCGCAGGAAGCTGCTCGTGGTCGCTTCATCCCATTCCGTGGAAACCAAGAGACCATCCTCCCGACCATCGCGGTGATACGGCGTGTAGGAGGCGACCGACCGTTCGAGCGTTTTGAAGTTGATGCCCAAATCCGCCACGATCTGATCGGGCAGCAGCGAGACCAGATACGAATAGCGCGACAGCCGCGCATCGTATTCTGGAAAGGGTTTTACGCTGGTGGTGGCACCGCCGAGTTCGTCATGTGCTTCGAGCAGGAGAACGGCTTTCCCCGCCTTCGCCAGATAGCTTGCTGCCACCAGACCGTTGTGCCCACCACCGACGATGATGGCGTCGAAAGTTTTCTGATGGTTGGAAATCATGGCCATGCTCGGACGTTCAGTCTTATCGTTCGTCATCCCCCACGGCTTCTTCAAACCAGTTCCGACCTCCCACCACCGGCAGGCGCAGGCTGGT
>JANOQV010000215.1:0-11106 GCA_031414955.1 Pedosphaera sp.
TTAGCTCACGCCTCACCCCGGCGCGCTGAGGACAGCGACGCCCCACCTGCGCCCGGTTTCTCGATGCGCGTCCCTCCCCGGCAGATTGCGGGAAGGGGTGACCTCCTCAAGTGAAGCGTCGCGATGGAACTCCGCCGGTCACAAGCTCCAGCCCTTGCGGTAAGCGCGACGAATGAGCCGCGCGGCTTCCGGCGCATTCGTCACCTTCAGCTTCTTCGCGTCCCAGAGGATTTTTTTGCCCAGGCGATAGGCGACGTTGCCGAGGTGATTCGCCTCGGTGAGCGGGCCGCTGTAGCTGAACGGGCAAGTCGTCGGCGACCCGGTCTTGCAGGCGAGAAGCCATTCCTTGTGATGTCCGATGCTGTTCGGGATGAAGGGCGCGGGGCGCGGGAAGTCCTGGTACTGCTCCTCGGGCAGCAGCTTGTGCTTGTCGTAATCGGAAATAAGCATGCCCTTGCTGCCGACGAACAGCACGCCGCTGCCCCACTGGGGAATCTTCTTCTCACGCCACAGAGCGGGCTTCTCGACACCCTGATACCAAGTGATCTTCACCGGCGGCAGGTCGCCGCGCGCGCCGTATTCGTAAGTCGCGGTCATGGAGGCGGGCGCGATCTCGGAGTGCGGCGGCGGGCCGCTCGCTTCGATGGTCAGCGGCGCGTCCAGCTTGAGCGCCCAGAAGGGCAGATCGTTCCAATGGCTGCCCAGGTCGCTCATGGTGCCGCCGCCGAAATCCCACCAGCGATACCATTTCGGGCCGGGAAAATAGTCGGAGTGGAACGGGCGATTCGGGGCCGGGCCAAGCCACAAGTCCCAGTTCACGTAGGGCGGCGGCATTTGCGCCTCGGTCGGACGCTCCAGCACGGTCACGATGTCGCCGTGTTTCTTCGCGTCCTCGGGACTCTGCCGGCCCCAGGCGCGCCCGACCCACACATGCGCTTCCGTCACCGGGCCAATCGCACCGCTCTGCACCAGTTCGACCACGCGGCGATAATTCGTTCCGGCGTGAATCTGCGTGCCCATCTGCGTGGCCACCTTGGCCTTCCTCGCCGCCTCGGTGATCTGGCGTGCTTCCCACACGGAATGCGTGAGCGGTTTCTCGCAGAACACATGCTTCTTCATCTTCAGCGCCGGCAGCGTGGCGTGCGCGTGCGTGTGCTCGGCGCAACTCACCACCACGGCGTCAAAGTTCTTCGTCTCGTCGTAGAGCTTGCGGAAGTCCGTGAACTTCTTCGCCTGCGGATGCTTCGCCGCCGCCGCGTCCAGGTTGCGTTCGTTCACGTCGCAGAGCGCGACGATGTTCTCGCCGCTGACGTCGCCGAGGTTGGAGCCGCCTCGCCCGCCGCAACCAATGACGGCGATGTTCAGCTTATTATTGGGCGACTGGGCGCGGAGGATGGCGGGAAAGCCCGCGAGGGCGGCGGCGGTCAGGCCGACCGTTCCTATGAACCGACGACGCGGGTGCAGATCTGAGGTGTTGTTCATGCTGGGGCTAGTGTTTGCAAATAATCCAATCGTGAGCAACCCCTGCGGCCGGTTAACGGTTCGCAGGGTCTGTCACCCAATCCACGGAAAAGCGCGCGAAGGTGATGGTTTTGTAGCCGTCGCGCTCGAAGAGGCAGCCGACCGCGCCGTCCGGCAGCGTCGTGAGGCAACTGTAGGCGAAGCCGCCGGGATGCAGCACACGCGACGCAGCCCAAGTCTGGCCGTCGTCGCGGCTCAAGCGGATGACGCCATTGGTGCGTCCGCCTGGCGCGCCGGGGTTGCTAAAAAGCAGGACATCGCGCGCCGGATCGCCGGTGTTCGGATGGCGCAAAACACTCGCCTGGCAGGTGGGTTCAACGAGCGTCGCATCGTGTTGCGTGGTGGACCAGGTCTCGCCGCCATCATGGCTGATGGAGATTTTCCGCTGCTTCAATCCGCCGCCCTGGTTGCGGGCGTTGAGCATCACGGAGCCATCCTTCAATTCGACGAACTGTACTTCGTTCGCGTGGCCGGCGGCACCTTCGGCCGCAACTTGTCCGTAGCGCCAGGTCTGACCTGCGTCATCGCTGAACACGGCATAGACCGCCCACTTGCCAAACGGTCCCTGATTGAAGGGCATGAGAATGCGTCCGGCGCGCGGCCCGCGACGAAGTTGGATGCCGATGCCCGGCCCGGTCGCGGTGCTGGTGACGATGGTGGGACGCTTCACCGACGCGGTGATCTCCCGTGGCTTGCTCCAGGTCGCGCCTTCGTCATCGCTGTGTTGAAGCCAGGTGCGGCAAATGCGCGGGCCATCGAGACCCGGCTCGGCCTTGTGCTCGTCGAAGCCTTTCGCGTAACGCTGATACATCACCAGCACGCGCCCCGACTCGCGCACGACCACCGCGGTGGGATTGCCCAGCGCGTTCGTGCCATCCTCGGCCACGACCTGGAGCGCGCCCCACGTCTGGCCGCCGTCGGTGCTGCGCTTGAGCACGATGTCGTTCTCGGCGTGATCGCGCAGACTGGCTCGGCCCTCGGCCAAGGCCAGCAGCGTGCCATTGGTCGTGGCGATGAGGGATGGAATGCGGAAGGCGGGATAGCCCTCCCGACCGTTGGTGAAGACATCCGTGAAGGCTGGCAGCGTGCTC
Source organism: Pedosphaera sp. (assembly GCA_031414955.1). Taxonomy (GTDB): domain Bacteria; phylum Verrucomicrobiota; class Verrucomicrobiia; order Limisphaerales; family SIBH01; genus JANNGC01. The sequence goes on from JANOQV010000215.1 coordinate 2,613, forward strand.
CCGGCGTCCCGCCGGGTCGGCGGCGGCGTGCTGGGCGTAGTTGGGGAGACCCGGCCCGGCGGGACGCCGGGGGCGCTGGTGCGGCGCAGATCGCTCACGCCGTTTTTCAAGCCGTGCAGTCCGCGCACTTCAACCGCTGACAGGGCGCGGTTGAACACGGCCAGTTCATCGAACAGGCCGATATAACCCAGGCCGAGCGCCAGGGCGCATTGCTCCTCGTCCCAGGTGAAGGTTTGCCGGCGCGGGCTGACGGTCGCGGCGTGGTCGCCATCGAGATAAAGTTTCGCCACGCCGTCGTCGCGGCCGGTGTTGAATCGCTCGAAGGTGAAGACGACGTGGGTCCACTTGCCCCGCGCGAACGGCGTGGTCGGCGCGGCTGAGAGCGGCTTCTCGGCGGCGGTCACGTCCGCCCATTTTTTGTTGGCCGGATTCCACACTTTGAAGTCGGGATACACGCCGAGCCGGAACGGGACATCGTTGGTGCGCTTCTCGAACTCGACGAAGAAACAGGCGTCGTTCCACGCGCGCGGCGTCACTTGAATGGGATCGCAGAAGCCCGGCGCTAGCTCGGTCGCGGGATCGGTGCTCAACCAGAACGAGACCGTGCCGCTCCAGCCGTTCGTGGTGTAAGGCACGTTCTTCGCGGCGCGGAAAAAGATCAGCGGCGACTTCTTCTGCGTGAAACGCAGGGCGCTGCCGAAACGGCCGGCGCCCGGATCCAGGCGCACTTCCCCGGCGGCCGGCAGGCCGGGCGTGGCCCCGGACTGTCTGGCCAGGGACGCTCCGTGCCGCAGCGCGCGGTCGCCGAGGGCGAAGTCGGCCTCGAGGCCATGGTCGAAGGAGGCGTGGAAGGTGAGAGCCTCGCGCAGACGGGCGGGCGAACTGGACGGACCGCCCGCGCATCCGCCCAGCGCCAGGAGAACGAAGGCGGAAGATACGAGCACAAACTGTCGAGTGAACCGGGAATTCATGCGTCTTGGATGCCGGACGCGCGCGGGTTCTTCGAGACAATTCCGTTTGGAACCACGGGGGACACGGAGTGCGCGGAACCAGAAGAATGGATCAACAATTCCAAACCCTGTTTCCCACTTCCGTGCTTTCGGTGTTTCAATGCCGTCAGCACTGCGGGCGTTTCCGCCTCACCGGGGGCACAACTCGACACCCGCACCACTCGGAGCGCGGGCTTTCCAGCCCGCAGCGATGTGGAACGACGAAAAGCGCGACGAGAGCGGAAGCAGTCAGCCCATGGAGCGTGGCTGAGGACTGGAAAGTCCGCGCTCCGGTGCGGGCGTCGAATCGCGCCCCCCTCCCGGGGGCTCTGGTATTGTTCTTGAAGGCCAAAACAGCGACATCAGCCTGTAACCATGATCACGAAATTCCTCCGTTCAGTCTGCCGCCTTTTTCTGGCGCAATCCATCCTCGCCGCTGTCGTTGTGGCGGCGGCCCCGCGAGTGTTGCCCGAGGGCAAGCTGCCCAACGATGTCCGGCTGGAGCCGCTGAAGGATCTGGACGGCAACTTCCCTTTCACTCCGCCGAAGCAGTTCGGCTACGAACGGCTGCGCTACTTCCAGCCCTTGCGCAGCCTGTTCGACGCGGGCGCAGTGGCCGGCGGCGGCTCGGACCACATGCAGAAGCTGGGTTCGCTGCGGTCGATCAATTTCTACAATCCGTTCCTCGGCATGGCCACGGCCATCACGCGCCGCGCGAAGTCGTATGAGAAACCGCTGCATCCCGAGGAGGCCCTGAGCCGCGAGCAGGCCATCCGCTTCTACACCATCAACAACGCACGCATCCTGGGTTGCGACGGTCAGCCCGGTTCGCTCGAACCCGGCAAGCTGGCCGACATAATCGTGCTCGACACGGACTTGCTACCTGTGCGGAGGACAAGATTGCCACGACCCAGGTGTTGCGGACTTACGTCGGCGGCAAACTGGTTCACCGGCGGGAGCTGACTGCCCGGTGATTTGCACGCCGGAGGAATGGTGCGCGGCGCGCGTGAAGCTCAGGCGGCCCAAATCCCAAAATTGAAGAAAACTAGGAATGCCGGGGTGATGCCGGCTCAACTCGGGGCGATGAGCTGAACATTTGGAAAATAAGTGCGGTAGCGGGCCGCGTCTCTCGTCACCAGCGTCCGCTGCTCCATCTCGGCCTGGGCTCCGATGTAGAAATCCGGCAGGGGCGAAGTTCTGGCGCCGCCGTCACGGCGGTACTTCAAAAACGCCTGAGCGGTTAGCCACCCGGCGGCGTAAGGCAAAGGCAGCCGCTGAAAAACCGCCGGGTCGAGCCATTTGTCCAAATCAGCGGCACTCGCAAACGCCGGGGCCAGTTCGGCGTAGATGATGGGGTTGATGAGAATCGGTCCCTGCGCTGCGGCGGTGCGAAACTGATTTTCCGACCAGGAGAGCCAGACGGGGTCGGCGGTGGCGATGTCCAGCAAGACATTCGTGTCGAAGAGGAATCCGCTCATCCCTCACCCCGGGTGAGAGCCATCAGCTTCGCTGTCGTCTCACCGGGTCGGGCGGCACCGCGCGCCCGCTCCAGCCAGTTCTCCACCGGTGGCGGCGTGACCCGTTTCAGACGAAGCACTTCCAGCCAGCCCGCCAGTTCATCCACCTGTGGGGCGGCGAGCTTTTCAATGGCGCTCTCAATCTCAGCAATGCTGCTCATGGCCGCAATCTAGCCCGTGCGAGCCGCCTGCGGCAAGACCCGCCTGCGGCGAATCTGCCCGCCAACGCCGAAATGGCCGTGGCCATCGAGCAAGTTTGCCGGGACCACGGTCTGGCCTGCCCGGTGATTTGCACCCCGGAAGAATTGATGGGAACCTGACGCCATGTGGAAAGATGAAATAGTCGAGGAAGTGCGTGGCGCGCGGGAAGCCCAGGCGGCCCGCCAGGGATTCGACCTCAAGGCCATACTCGCCGAGGCCCGGAAGCGGCAGAAGAAATCCGGTCGCCGGGTGGTCTCCTTTGTGCCCAAGCCCAAAAAGACCGGCTGAACCGGACAGAAGATTGGTGCGCAGTGGTCGATGAACAACGCGCGCGTCCTGGCTTGCGACGACAAGCTCGGCTCACTCGAACCCGGCAAGCTGGCCGACCTCATCGTGCTCGACACGGACCTGCTGACCTGTGCGGAGGACAAAATTGCCGCGACCCAGGTGTTGCGAACTTATGTCGGCGGCAAAGTAGTCCATCGGCGGGAGCCGGTGGCCGGGCCATGAACGGAGTTTAAGACTGCAATTGAATGAAATTTCCCCGGGGGAATTGTCGATTGTTAGAACCGATCCTTTTCAGAGGTGCCAGGGGGCAATACTTTGCGTGGCTTGAAGGTGCGTGCCAGTCGTTGCCCCTCCGCGCGCTGGTCGGGAGCCAGCCGGCGTTCGATTACCGGGATGTAATCCCTGGCAGCCTTATCTCCTTGAGCGCCGGCAACCAGCAACCACTTGTACGCCTCGACATCGTCTTTCACTACGCCTTGGCCGTTCGCGTATTTCGCGCCGAGATTGAATTGTGCCTGGGCATAGCCTTGATCGGCGGCTTTCCTATACCACTTCACCGCTTCGACTTCATTCTTCGCTATCCCGTTTCCAAGGTCATACGCCAAACCGAGATTTAACTGCGCCGCCTCAAAGCCTTGCTCCGCAGCCTTGCGGTACCACCTCACCGCTTCGGCCGCGTCCTTCGCGACTCCGTCGCCGTTTGCGTAGCTAACGCCAAGACTAAATTGTGCTAGGGCGAAATTCTGCTCAGCGGCCTTGCGGAACCACTTCACTGCCTCAGCCACGTCTTTCGCGACTCCGCCACCATTGTCGTAGCAAACACCCAGACTGAATTGTGCTTCGGCAAAATTCTGCTCAGCAGCTTTTCGATACCAATTTGCGGCTTCAGACATCGTCTTGGTCACGCCCCTTCCGTTTTCGTAGCAAATGCCCAAATTGTATTGAGCCAAGACGTTGTTTTCTTCCGCGGCTTTGCGAAACCATTTGGCAGCCTCCGCCCCATCTTCCGCGACGCCTCGCCCCTCACTGTAGCAGAGGCCCAGGTTCACTTGCGCCAGTGGATGCCCTTGTTCGGCAGCTTTGCGATACCATTTCACCGCCTCCATTTCATCCTTCGTGACACCAAAACTGCCGAAGCTGAATGCCCCACCCAGCCTATATTGCGACTGGGCATCGCCTTTTTCGGCCTTGGCTTTGAGTTCTTGAAAGAGGTTGCGCTCGGCTTCCGTTTGTTGGGCGGCCAGTTGAACGCCGGACGCACCGAGCAACAACAGAATCCACACCATCTGGAACGCTTTCATGCCGCCAGACTAAAGGGTGCGAATTCTCTGGCAAGCACCCCGTGCTGCGCGCATCAGCTCACATGGTTCCTGCGATGAAAGCCTCACTGATTGAGGATCCCATCTTGACGAAGAAAACTCGCGTGCGTGAAGGATACCCGCGCGCAGAGAGGTGATCCCGGCAAGGCTCGGTACCTTCTGTCAGGTGTGTTGCTTTCTAACGGACCGCTTGTGGCGAACCCAACAAGTCGTAGCTCCCCATTTTCTGTAAGCCGATACGTCGGACTGCCGCTAATGCCCGCCAAAGAATCTTTCACGTCGTTCAAGACCTGTCTGTTCTCGTCGTCGCAGAAAACGACGATGGATCGGTCGCTTGTGTCTGTGATGGCAAACGGGAGTGCCGCGCATCCGAACGCGACATTTATCTCGGTCGTCGTTCGCCATGCTTTTGGAAAGCCCAAGGTCACGATGCATTGTCCTTTTTCACTTCGCGGGATCGGCCAGCCCGAGATTTTGAACCAGCTCTTGTTGTGCGGAACCGCGATCCCTTCTGGCCCGAATTCAAGCACGACAAGATCAAGGTCTCGATCAATAGCTAGTCGGTGTGCGAGAGGATTCTTGAACGCGATGCAATCTCCTTGCCCCAAGTTCACTGCAAGAATTGCCCCTTCGTTCGCATCGTGTTGTTTTTCGTATTCATCCCAGACGTGGCAACAAGTGACGAGAAGTCGTTTCTGGCCCGTGTCGATCAGCGCGTAGGTTCCGCCGACCAAATCAGCGGGGTAGGAGTGAAGTGTGGGCGCAACAAATATGGGACCACAATAGCGTACCAGTTCATTTGTGAGCTGAACAAGCTGCTGTCCCAGCGTCGGCCCCTGCATGTCTTTTCTGATCATAATGCTCCTAGTTGTTGAATTGCAGGCGGGAGCAACGCTAGGAAGCTCAGGGAGTGTCACCACACTCAGATTCCTGTTGCGTCCAGCTTAAGGCGAGGGACTCGCCAACCTTACGGGCGAACGCGAGTGATAGGTACCATCAAACCCGAATTCGTCAAATGTCAGTCCTCTTTCAGCCATTCACGCAGCGTGGCCAGGTCTTTTTTGAAGCGCGCGCGCGGGTGAACTCCGCTGACGCTTTGAAATGCCGGCCCGAGAAAAAATCCGGCCCGGCCACGCGAAACACGCAGCCGGGCCGGGCGATGATCCGGTCGTAACTTATTCCCGACGATTAGCCGCCGACGTAGGTGCTCATCGAGGCGCTCCAGAGTCCCACTTGCGCATCGTTCACCCGGAAGATGGCGCGATAGGTCCACTTCGCAGGCGTGGCCGGATGCGGCGTGGTGTCCTGGGTCAGGAAGACGAAGCCCGCGCCGGTTTCACCCACATTCTCTTTCGCCCCGGCGGGGCTGGGACGGATTGGTTGGCCGTTGATCCCAGCGATGAATCGCTGGGCTATGGTCGGCCGTCCCAAGGGACTTCGCGGGGCGGCAGTTTTTCCCTCCGAGAGCGGTTTTCAGCCTCAAAACAGCGGTTTTCTGCCCTGGAATGCCGCCCCCATTCCCGGCGGGGTGGCCATTCCGGGCCGCGGGGTCGTCCCTCCACGGCTCAGGGACGGAGGTCCCGCGCGCGGGGTGGCCATTCCTTCGGCGAGTGACGTCATTGGCTGGCGCAGGGACGTCCATGGCGCATCCGGGATGCGCCCCCATTTCCCGGAATCACGACCCCGCGGCGTCCAGTGACGACCCCGCGACTCGGAGCACTGACCCCGGCGCGTGGAGTTGTCCTGCTCCGACATCCAATGGACACCCCGCCGGACACAGGAAAGGGCATCCCGCATGCAGCGCTGTCCCAGCGCGCCGGGGTGAGGTGTGCGTTAGCTCGAATGCTCTCCTCCGCTTTGGAAAGGGGTCGGTTCTTGGAAAGGGGTCGGTTCTAACCATCGACAATCCTTTGAGAGGCCAAGCCGATCAACCACCGACGGTGCTTTGACCTTTCCCTGAATCCCAACGGGATTCCATCGTTCAGCCCAGAGCGGTGGCGAGTCGGCGAGCCGAGTCCGCCAACCCCGTCAGGGGTGCCATCGTTGTAGAACCCAGACCACAAGGATTTCCCAGCTCCGTCAGGAGCGGCATCATCCGGGCGAAAATGCGGGGCATCATTCCGAAGATGCCGCCCCTGACGGGGCTGGAGATTTGGTTGGGAACATTTCTACAAAGATGCCGCGCCTCTGGCGCTTCCGATGCAACTCCACCACCACCATTCGCACCGAGATGGAGGCACAGTCTTGAGCGAACCGGAAAAAATCCGGCCCGACCGCATGAGACACGCAGCCGGGCCGGGCGATGTTCCGCTCTTAATTTAGCCCCCGACGTAGGTGCTCATCGAGGCGCTCCAGAGTCCCACTTGCGCATCGTTCACGCGGAAGATGGCGCGATAGGTCCACTTCGCGGGCGTGGCCGGATGCGGCGTGGTGTCGTTGTAGCCGGGCGTGGTGTCCTGGGTCAGGAAGTCGAAGCCCCCGCCGGCTTTACCCACGTTCTCTTTCGCCCCGGTGGGGCTGGAATGGATTCGTTGGCCGTTGGTCCCAGCGATGAATCGCTGGGCTAGGGTCGGTCGTCCCAGCGGGACTTGCGGTGTGGCACGAGGGGGTTACGCCCGCGTATATGGCATCGGCCCAATTGGCATTTCGCGCCGGCGTCATCGGCCAGCCTGCCCTGGGTTACGATCGTGACACACGCGGGAACCTTCCTGAATAACCACGGCAAGCGGCCGTCTCTTAACGGCTAAAACTCGTGTCGTTGCGGTGATAAATCATGAAATCCGAGATTGAACAGTTGAACAAACAGATCCAGGCGATGACGCCGCTCATCACCGGCATCCAGCAGGAGATGGCTAAGTCCATCGTCGGGCAGCGGCACTTGATCGACCGGCTGCTGATTGGACTGCTGGCGAATGGGCATGTGTTGCTCGAAGGCGTGCCGGGACTGGCGAAGACGGCAACGGTGAGCGCGCTGGCCCAGTGCATCCACACCAAGTTTCAACGCATCCAGTTCACGCCCGATCTGTTGCCAAGCGATCTGCTGGGCAACCTGATTTACAGCCCGAAGGACGGCACTTACTCAACGAAGAAAGGACCCATCTTCGCCAACCTGATTCTCGCCGACGAAATCAACCGCGCGCCGGCCAAGGTGCAGAGCGCGTTGCTCGAAGCGATGCAGGAGCGGCAGGTGACCATTGGCGAAGAAACCTTTCCGCTGCCCAAACCGTTCCTCGTGCTGGCGACGCAGAACCCCATCGAGCAGGAAGGCACCTACTCGCTACCCGAGGCGCAGGTGGACCGCTTCATGTTGAAGGTCGTGGTCGGCTATCCGAGCGAGGCCGAGGAGAAACAGATCATGCACATGATGGCGAAGACCAGCGTCCGTGAGCCGCTCAAGCCGATCATTCAGCCCGAGAAAATTCTGGAGATGCGCCAACTCGTCGATCAGGTCCATGTGGATGATCAAATTTCCGACTACATCATCAAGCTGGTCTTCGCGACGCGCGAACCCGCCCGGCTCGCTCCGGCGCTGGTGGGCAAGATTCGTTTCGGCGGCTCGCCGCGCGCCACGATCAATCTTACGCTCGCGGCGAAGGCGGCGGCGTTCATGGGCGGGCGCGGCTACGTCACGCCGCAGGATGTGAAGAGCATCGCGCCGGATGTGCTGCGCCACCGCATCATCACCACCTTCGAGGCCGAGGCGGACGAGGTGACGAGCGAACTGCTGGTGAAGCAGTTGCTCGACTTGATTGCGGTGCCGTGAGGTTTGGGATGAAGCCGACCCGCTTTCAAGATTTGGAGCGCCGAGCATTGCTCGGCCTGAGCCATCAGTCAGCCCTCGTGCCGAGCAATGCTCGGCCCTCCTTCTCCGCATGATTCCCAAGGAGTGGCTCAAAAAGATCCGGCACATCGAGATGCGCACGGTGCGGCTCGTGGAGGATCTGATGGCGGGGCAATACCACTCCGTCTTCAAGGGGCGCGGGATGGACTTCGACGAAGTTCGTCTTTACCAGGCTGGCGATGAAGTGCGTCGCATCGACTGGAACGTCACCGCGCGCACTGGCGAAACGCACATCAAGAAGTACGTCGAGGAGCGCGAGATGACCGTGCTGCTGCTCGTGGACGCCAGCGCGTCCGGCGGCACCGGCTCGGTGAATCAAAGCAAGCGCGAACTCGCGGC
>JANOQV010000216.1:0-12942 GCA_031414955.1 Pedosphaera sp.
GCCGCTTCAAGCGGGCCGGACAATTTTGGACGCGGCCCGGCTTGCGCGCTCTGCTCGCCCTCGACGAAGCCCGCCGCAACCACCATTGGGATCAACTCTGGCAACCCGCCTAATTAAGAACGGTGTACGGATGCACCCGTGGCGTCCCGCTGACTCGAAAATTCCGCTCGCCGAAATTCGTACGCCCGGCCCTCCCCGCGTAAAAATTTGAGGCACTTCCTTTCACCGCCACAAACCCTTCGGACGTCGCAGTCCTCTCGCTACGTGTTTGATCATCTGCATTTTCGGAGTTTTTCTGGTTCGGTGAGACGAAGACAACCCGCCCGAGGCGATTGGCAAGGCCGCTGCTAGGGAGCGGTCGAGCAGATGGTGAACAGGCTTTGTGCATGGAAAATAACCGCCGCGTTTGCCTCGCCCCGACGCTCGGAAGCCGCCCTTGGGGCATGCAACTATGATTGTCCATACCTTGGTCCGAACCATCGTCGGTTTCAGGATTGGTCTGCTGGCCTTGGCCCTCGCGCTGGTGCCACCAGCCTCGGCGCAAATCCTCGATCTGGGCCTCAACGGCGTGAGCGACGTCTGGGAACTTCTGTATGGCGTGAAGACCAAGAGTCTGGCGCCCCAACTCGACTCGGATCGAGACGGCGTACCGGATCGGCTGGAGGCCGTCGCCGGCACGGATCCTTTCAACGCCGCCTCCGTGACCAGAATTTCCCAGTTCCAACTCACGACCCAAGAAACGCCGGCCCGGTTCAAGGTGAATTTGAACGCCACCTTGGGAAAGCTCTTCGAGCTTCAGGCCCAGGAATCGGTCGCGGCCGCCGCCAGCCAGTGGACGACGAAGGACAGCTTCATTGCGCGCACCACTGCGGTCATCACTCTGAACACTCCCGCCGATCTGCCGAGTGAATTCTTCCGCCTCACCGTGGCCGATGTGGACACGGACGGCGACGGGTTGAACGACTGGGAGGAATATCAACTGGGTCTCGATCCTTTGGCGGCGTTCAGCAACGGCCAGACGGGTGCGACGGGCTTCCCGCTGAACGACTATGAACACATCCGCCGCCGGCTGGCCACACAGAGCCTCGGCAGTCTGCTCTCCAAGTCGGCGCAGCAACAGATGCTCAAACGCGATCCCGCTTGCGGCCTCGCTTTCAGTGCGAAGGCCAGCCTCGCCGGCGATGCTCCCCTGCCCAGCGGGAGCGGCTTGACTGGAAACTATTTTACCAATGCCAGCGTGACCTACACGAACGGGGTGAACTTCCATCCGACCAATCATTTCTTCACCACCAACAACGCGGTCATCGACTTCGTCTGGGGACCGGCCACGACGCCCAATCTCAGCAACGGCAATTACACCGTCCGGTGGGACGGACAGGTCGAGCCGCAGTACTCGGAACTCTATTTCTTCGAGCTGCGCTCGGACGACGGCGTGAAGCTCTGGGTGAACGACCGGCTCCTCATCGACCGCTGGCAGGTGCAGAACGCCACGGCCACCAACGCCCTCCAACTCGTCGCGGGCGTGCGCTACAACCTTCGTCTGGAATACTTCAATCGTGGCGGCAGCGGTCGCACGAAGCTGTCCTGGTTCAGCGCCAGCCAACCGCGGCAAGTCATCCCGGCGAATCGCCTCTACCCGGCCTCGGATGGCTACGCGCCGGGCGCGGTGACAAGCCCACTGACCGCCGTCGCCTTTTTGGGTCAGCCGTTTGCTTATGCCATGGCGGGCGCAAACACACCGCTCGGCTACGGCGCGAGCAACCTGCCCCCGGGGCTGACGATAAACTCCGTCAACGGCATCATCAGCGGCGTCCCGACGTTGGCCGGGATCTTCGGCCTCGGCCTTTCCGTGAGCAACGCGGCGGGCCTAGGCGCAGCGGTGCTGAATCTTGAAGTGATCGACTCGGGCAGTTCAGTCACGCGCGAAGTCTGGCTTGGTGTCCCGGGCACGGGGGTCGCGAGCATCCCGTTGCAGCTTCCCGCCACGCAAACCAACAGCCTGGGCAATCTCGAGGGCATCACCAATTTCGGGGACAATTACGGCGAGCGCGTGCGCGGCTATCTCATCGCGCCGTTCACGGGGAATTACTATTTTTGGATTTCGGGCCACAGTTCCGCCGAGCTTTGGATCTCCGACGATTCGGAACCGGCCAACAAAGTGCGCCGCGCCTGGGTTTCCAAACCCAAGGTCACGACGCCGCAGCAGTGGAACGGCCAGCCCGGTCAAAAATCCGGCTGGCTCGCGCTCCAGGCCGGCCGGCGCTACTACCTTGAGGTGCTGCACAAGGCCGGGGTGGGCGCGAATGATCATTGGTCAGTGGGCTGGCTCCTGGATCCCAAGGGCACCAACACCGTGCCCTACGGCGTGGTGCCCGGCTACGTGCTGGCTCCGTTCACGAACACGCCGGCGGCGGAAATTCCTGGCACGCTCTACTCCGCGAACATGGTGGCGCAATCCGGCGCGCTCAGTTCCGGGGTCGGCTCGGCGACTTTGCGCCTGAGTGCCGATGAATCCCAGGCGGTCCTTCGCTACAGCCACGGCGAACTTTCCGCACCCGTGACCGGCAAGCACATTCACGCTGACACCTATTTGGGCAAGAACGGTCAGGGCCAGATCATCTTCGACATTGACGACGCGACGCCCGAGGGCGACGGCAGTTTCATCTGGAATATCGAGCCGTCCGGCCCGCTGACCGCCGCCGACATCGTGGAAATCATCAAGCAGGGCAAGGCCTACCTCAACGTCCATACCGTGAACTATCCGGGCGGTGAAATTAACGGGCACTTCGGTCTGGCCGCCGGCACGCGGACTTTCACCCCGCCGCCGCCCGCGCCGACTTGGGTGAAGGACCACACGAATCCCAACGCCGCCGCGCGCTTCCTGCAACAAGCGACGTTTGGGGCCAACTCCGCCGAAATTAGAACGCTCAAGTCGCTGGGTTACGCTGGCTGGATCAGCGGACAGTTCAAGAAGCCAGCCTCGAGCCATCTGGCCAACGTGCTCGCGCACGGCAGCCCCGATGGCTACCCCGGCACCCTCACCTTCAACACCTGGTGGAAGCAGTCCATCACCGCGCCCGACCAGCTTCGCCAGCGCGTGGCCTTTGCCCTGAGCCAGATCCTGGTCGTGTCCGAGAACGGCCCGCTGGCCGACAACGGCCGCGCGCTCTCGGCCTACTACGACCTTCTGCTCAAGCACGCCTTTGGCAACTTCCGCGACCTACTCGAGGATGTGACCCTCTCGCCGGCCATGGGCAACTATCTCGACATGCGGCGCAACGACAAAGGCAACCTCGCCCTCGGCACGCATCCCAACGAGAACTACGCGCGGGAAATTCTCCAGTTGTTTTCGGTGGGCCTGAACCGGATGTGGCCGGACGGGACGCTGGTGTTGAACTCGGCCGGCGACCTTGTGCCGACTTACAACCAGGATGTGATCATCGGCTTCTCGCATGTGTTCACCGGCTGGAATTACGGGCAGACCAATCAGGCGAACAAACGACTGCCGGTGAATTTCAGCCCGAGCGCCGACCATGTGAAGCCCATGGTGCTGGTGCCGACCCACCACGAGCTGGGCACCAAGCTGCTGCTGAACAACGTGGTGCTGCCCGCCGCCTGGGACTCGCAAGCTGATCCGGCCAGCACCAACTTCGACCGCTACGGTGCGAACGACCTCGAACTCGCGCTCGACTCGATCTTCCAAAATGAAAACGTCGGGCCCTTCATCTGCCGCCAGCTCATCCAGCGCCTGGTCACCAGCCATCCGAGCCGCGATTACCTCTACCGCGTGGTGCAGAAGTTCAACGACAACGGCGACGGCGTGCGCGGCGACATGAAGGCCGTGATCAAAGCGATCCTGCTCGACTACGAGGCGCGCGGCAGCACCGCCCTGGCGCAGCCCACTCTTGGCAAGCAGCGCGAACCTCTCCTCCGCGCCACGACCATCGCCCGCGCCTTCCCCGCGCCTACGCCCGTGCCGGCGACTTATCGGCAGAACGGCAGCGCCACCGTGACCATCACCACGCCCGGACCGCACCGGCTCAGCGGAAGCGATGATGTCCAGCTCAACTTTGCCCGGGGTGGACCCACTTCGCAGGTTTACAACAACGTCACGGTCACCGGGGCGAGGACTTTCGCGGTGCATGGCGGCGGCGCTTCCTTCGCCAACTACGGCCAGACCGGTACGACCATCACCCTGACGAACTCGGGCCACGGTCTTGCGGTGGGCATGCCGCTCTACCTCACGTTCACTTCGGGCGGAGCACCCAGCCATGTGTACACCGTGGCGGCCGTGCTGAACGGTTCAGTCTTCACGGTCAACACCAGCGGCAGCGCGACACGCAACGGCACCGCCGCGTTCATCAAGTGGACGGGAGTCAACTTCAGCCAGTCAGGCAGCAACATCACCTTCTACACCTCGACCCCGCACGGCCTGAGCGTCGGGCGGAATGTCTTTGTCGATTTTCCGGGCTACGCAGAATCACCGGACGACAGCTATCGCGTGACCGGGGTGCCGAGTGCCACGCAGTTCAAGGTGGTCAGCACCGTCGCGGCGAATCGCAGCGACGAGGCCACGGTGCTTCCGCTGATCTCCGCGCCGGTCTTCCGCTCCGGCAACGTGACGCTCCACTACAACTCCTGGAACATGAATTACACCGACAGCGGATCCAGTTCGAGCCTGTCGCAGACGCCACTGAACGCGCCGACTGTCTTCAACTTCTTCATGCCTGATTACAAGTACCAGGGCATCCTCGCCTCCGCCGGACTGACCACGCCGGAATTCCAGCTCACCTCGGACACCAGCGTTGTCCTCCAGATGAACTTCCTCAGCAGCAGCATTTTCAACAACGGCGCCAACACCAATGGACTGAGCAGTTTCTCCGGCGGCAACGGCTCCATCACCATCGACCTCGGGCCGTGGATGACGCGCGCCCACACGGAAGACGCCGGCATCCCGGCCCTCGTGGACAAGCTCAACACGCTGCTCTGCTCCGGCCAGCTTTCTGACGCGGCCCAGGCCATCATCGTCGGTTACGTCGCCAGCACCACGCGCTTTCCCTACAGCGCCACGCCGACCAACCAACAGAAGCGGGACCGCGTGCGCGCGGTGGTTCACCTAATGGTCAGCGCCCCCGAGTTCATTGTTCAGCGATAATCGCCGAGATATTGGATTAGTTATGAGACACAAAGACGTTTCCATCATGACCCGACGCGGGTTTCTTCGCCAGGCCGCCTGCGCCGCGCTCGGCACCGGCGCGCTGACCTCGGTCATCGGCGACCTGCGCTTCATCAACTCCGCTGCCGCGCAAAGCGCTCCCGGCGACTACAAAGCGTTGGTCTGCATCTTTCTCTCCGGCGGCAATGACGCCAACAACCTGATCATCCCGACCATCCAGTCCGAGTACGCCGACTACGCGGCCATTCGTTCGGAGGTGCTGGCCCTGCCGATCTCCGGCGCTCCGAATGTCGCGATTCCGCTCTCACCCTTGAGCAGCGACGGCCACGAGTATGGGCTGCACCCGGCCTGCCCGGAACTCGCAACCCTGTTTGGCGAGAACAAACTCGCCGTCCTGTTCAACACCGGCACGCTGGTTTTCCCCATGACCCGCGCCCAGTACCAGAGCGGCGTCCTCCAAAAGCCGCCGCAACTTTTCTCGCATTCGGATCAGGTGACGCAGTGGCAGACCTCCATTCCAGATCGCCCTCCACTCACAGGCTGGGGCGGACGCTGCGCGGATTTGCTGGCGGCGGTGCAACCAGGCGCGCCCATCTCGATGTCGATCACCCTGGCGGGCGCGAACACCTTCGAGGTGGGCAACATCGTGTCGCAGTATTCCGTCACCACCTCGGGCGCCATCAATCTGTCGAGCGTGTCGGGCGCGCGTTTGCAATCGCTGACCAACCTGCTCGCGTTGCCTTACCCGAACCTGCAAGTGCAGGCTTACGCCGACGTGGGCGAGCACGCCATTCAGACCGGCGGCCTGTTAAACGCCGCCATCACCCCGACCGCGCTGCCGGCGTATTGGAACACGCCCTTCCTCACCACCATCACTTCGCCCACGGGCGGCAATCAGTTCAACTCGGGGCTGGCCTCGCAGTTGCGCATGATCGCGCGGCTCATCGAGGCGGGCCATCGCGACGCGGCCAACGGCGGCTTCGGCATGAAGCGCCAGATCTTCTTCTGCCAGGTCGGCGGCTACGACACGCACTCCGGCCAGACGTCCGGCCCGGGCAGCACGACCATCGGCTCGCACGCGAACTTGATGGCGGAATTGAGCCAGGGCATGCACTCCTTCCAGCGCGCCATGGAGCAGCTCGGCTTGTCGAACAACGTGACCACGTTCACGGGCAGCGATTTCGGCCGCACCTTCCCCGGCAACGGCGAGGGCAGCGATCACGGCTGGGGCAGCCATCACCTCATCATGGGTGGCGCGGTCAATGGCCGGCGCACTTACGGACGATTCCCCACCCTCGCGATCAACGCCCCCGATGACACCAGCACCGGGCGCTGGATTCCCAGCACGTCGATTGACCAGTACTTCGCCACGCTGGCGACGTGGTTCGGCGTGGACAACGGCAACCTCTCGACGGTGTTCCCCAACCTGGGCCGCTTCTCCACACCGAATCTTGGTTTCGTATGAAGCGTCTGGCCGGTGCAATCCTCGCCGCCATGCTGGTGGGAATTCTGGCGTGGATAAAAACTGCGCCGCAGCCGGAACCGGTCGGCGCACGAGAAGATGAAGTGGTACCCGCTTCGATGGAGCAGCCGGTGGCCGCCGAATCCGTCGCGCCGTCGGAAGCCGATCCTCCCGAGCCAGCACCCGACCACACGATTCCCGAACCGACCGGCCCGGTGTTGTCCCGACCGAAGCCCGCGAGCCTCGCGGCCGTGGACGAACCGCGCATCCTGCTTGAGGGCCAGGAACCGGCCGCGACGCTTCCGCCTGTCATCATCCTGGAGAACATGCGCACCACCCTTCGGCAATACAGCCTGCGCTTCGGCGAAAACCCTGTGGGCGACAATGCAGAGATCACCGCCGCGCTTACGGGTAAGAATCCAAAGCGCGTCGTCTTCCTCAACGCCGAGGACGGCCTGCGCCTCAACGACCAAGGCCAGCTCGTGGACAATTGGAACACACCCTACTTTTTCCATCAGCTCTCCCGCACCGTGATGGAAATCCAATCCGCCGGACCCGACCGCCGGATGTGGACGGCGGACGATCTGGTCATGAAGTAGGAAGCACCCTGACGGGTGGCAAGCAGTCATTTCGGAGCCAGCCTGCAGACGTCTCGTTTCCCCACCTCCCGACCCTCTTCCTTGCGCAGAGGGGGAATCCAATCCAGTTCTTCGACCAACCAGACCGGTCCTTTGGTCAAGAGCCGTGCCCCGGTCTCCTTCGCCCAGAGGGAGAGGCCGAGTGAGGGGGAGGCCACGCTTCACCGGGGAGTCCAGTCCGGTGCCTGGGAATGCGGCACGTTCAACATTCCAAGCTCGGAAAACCGAGGCCGCCAATTCATGCTCGCCGTATGGACTTGAAGCTGAAGAAGAAGGTCGCGTTGGTCACCGGCGGCGCGGCCGGGATTGGCGAGGCGGTGGTCCGCCTGCTGGCGCAAGAGGGCGCGCGCGTGGCGTTCGCGGATCGGAATGCGGTCGCGGGCCGGGCCTTGGCCGCAGAACTTCGGAAGGCCGGGCACAACGTCCGGTTCCTCCGGGCCAACCTTGCAGGCGAAGCCGACTGCCGGCGTTGCGTGGCCCAGAGCATCAAGGCGTTTGGGTCGCTCGATCTGCTCATCAACAACGCCGGGGTCAACGACGGCGTGGGATTGGAGCAATCACCCGCCCAGTTCGTCGCCTCATTGCAAAAAAATCTCGTCCACGTTTTCGCCGTCACGCATCACGCCCTCGCCGCGTTACAGAAATCGCGCGGGACGATTGTGAACATCAGTTCGAAGGTTGCTTTCACCGGCCAGGGGCACACTTCGGGCTACGCCGCGGCGAAGGGGGGCGTGAATGCGTTGACGCGCGAGTGGGCGGCGGCCCTCGCGCCGCATGGTGTGCGAGTCAACTGCGTCATTCCCGCCGAGTGCGACACGCCGCAGTATCAGCACTGGTTTGCCTCCCAGGACGATCCAAAAGCCGCCCGGACTTCCATCGAGCAAATGATTCCGTTGGGACGCCGGCTGACCACCCCCGAGGAAGTGGCCGCCGCCGTGGTCTTCCTGGCCAGCCCGCGCTCCGGGCACACCACGGGCCAGTTTGTTTTTGTGGATGGAGGTTACACTCACCTGGATCGGGCGCTGACCCAGAGCGGGCATCAATGGAAAACCTGAACCGCTCCAGGCCGGTCTCGCATTTCCAAAGGTTCAGCGGCGCGGTTGCAACAGATCCACTCCCGAGCGTTTCGCCGTCTCGAAGAATTCCTTCTCGCCCGCGAAGACCGCCCGGCCGCGCGCGTCATTGCCGTCGAGATAAGCCACGAACGTGAACTGCTCCGGCGGCCGGGCCCGCTCTTGCACGCATTGGCGGACAATCTCGATCGGCGGCAGCGTCTTGCGCCCCATCACATCGACCAGCGGCAGCTTGATGTCACCGTCGAAGGCGCGATAGACCAGTTCGCTACACACCAATTTGTCGGTGCTGAAAAAGTCGAACTCGAAGTCATAGGGCTTGCCCGCGTGACTGAAGGCGCGCGCAATGACTTCCTTGAGGCGCGCCTCGGGGAGATTCGGGCGCAGGAACACCGCCGCATCGGCCTCGCCCACCGAATGTTCGAGCGCGGTGAAAACCACGCCTTCACTGATGGCCTCCAGGATGACGCGCTCGTGGCCCCTGGCGTCGCGCGCGATGAACTCCTTCCAATGAGCCTGCACACGCGGATCGCGATCCAGCCCCAGCCGCTTCATGTCCTCCGTGGTCCCAACATAAAGCGCCGCGTGCGGCCAGTAGCCGGGCAGAAACGCGTTGGAGAGAAACCAGTTGCGGCGCTCCAGCATCACATCTCCGGGCTGGAGCTTGGTGCGCAACTCTTTGACTTGGGCGGGCGAGATGAGCGCCTTGCCCCCGCGCGGCTCGCGCAACTTGGTGTCGCCCACCCAGGATGAAATAAAAGTCTGGGCGCGGTAAACCGCCTCCTTGCCCGCATCACGCGCGTCGGTAAACGGCGCGGTCACACCGGCCAAAAACGGCTCAAGCTTGGAGTCCTGCACCGTCTGCCCGGCCCGGGCAATCGCGGCGTGAAACCGAACATACGGCGATGGCTCCGCCAGGTGGTGGCGCGCGAAGCCGTCACGATGCCGGCGATAAAACTCCTGCGCCTGGCGCATCAAGCGCCGGTTGTCACCGTCAGCCAGACTGCGCCGCACATTGTCGTAGAGGCCGGCCGGAATGTTCCAAAGCGGCTCGGCCTCGTTGAGCTTGCGCATCGCGTTGGGTGCGCCGTCAAACAGGGTCACGAACTTGATCGAGGCTTCATACACGACGCTGGCCGCCGTGTAGTCCGCGAGGAAGGCGCGCAACCGCAACGTCTCATCCGGCGCGTGGGCGTAGTCCTGATACTTCCACACGATGCGCAACAGCGCGGTGCGGTAGTTCACATAGGTCAGCAGCAACGCGCGCAACTCGTCGTCATCCGACTGCCGGTACCAGTTCCGTTTGCCCGAGGCGTACTCCGCCATCATGGCCTGCGTGCGCGATTCCAGCGCGGTGACGCCGTCGATGATGTTGGTCAAAGCCGATTCATCCGCGTGCAGCGAGACGGCCAGGGCATTGGTGGACAGGCCGGCCAGGTTCAACCCGTGCATCCGCTCGCTGCGGCTGCGCTCGGCGAAGTGCCAGTTCTGCCAGACAAAGATTCCCGCCGTCGCCACGAGGATGGCGGCCCAGCGGAGCGCGATGAAGGTGCGTTCACTGCGCGAGTATCGCCGCGGCTGCTCGTCCAGTGAAGGAAACGCACGGGCGAACTCGTTGACGAATTCCTGGAGCTTGATTCGCAACCCTGACTGTTGCGCGCGCAACTCGCCCAAGCGAGCCGGGCGAAAAAGCACGCGCATTTGCTGCAGCCAGTTCCGACAGATGTCGCGCGCCCGACGCGCGTAGGTCAGCGCGAAGACGCCGGCCAGCGGCATCAGCAAGACAAGCATCCACGCCACCCACGGCAGGAAATAGCTGCGGATGGCCCACCATGCGCCGGCATACCAAAGCCCGTAAATTGGCAGGCCCAAGCCCAGCCTCATCAGGGCCGTGGTCGTGGGACCGTCCTCCATCCGCCGCGCCAGCAACCGAGTGACCACGAACGGCAGGAGATGAAAAACCGTGCCGATGATGGCCGCCGGGAACCAGTAGGCCAGCCAGAGTGCTTCGATGAAAAGCGTGAGGAAGAGTTTCCAACCGCGAAACTTCATCACCGGTGAACGCGAGGTCAGTCCCGCCGCCGCGAGTTGGGCGCGATACTCGCGGATGGCTTCCGCGATCAAGGTGACCCCGCTCGCGCTGCGAGCGGTGTTCCCGCCGGTCTCCGCCTCACCTCGCAGCGCGAGGCTTTCCACCTCGCGCTCATGGAAATAGTTCATCGCATCCGCCAGCCGCTTCCGCTGGCGCAACGCCGAGATCGCAATGTGCCCCCGCAATCGCTTCGGCGGCGGCAGCAACAATTCCAGTTCCTCCAGAAACGGTTCCAACGAAGGCTCGCCCAACTGGATCACCACCCGCCGGAGCCGCGCCGCGATCTCGGCCGTCAACGCGCGCATGGCCTTGCGCTCGTCGCCCTGCTCCTGCACGAAACGGGCCACATGAATGGGCCGACCCACGCGCACCCAGATGGCCGAGCGGAAAAGTTGCTTGCGCTGGTAGTTGATGCCGATGGGCACCAGTGTCAGATCCTTCGCGCCCAGCGCCACCGCCTGCACCGCCATGCGCGCCGCTCCGGATCGAATCTGTTCCAGCGTCAGCGAGTCATGACTCCGGCCCTCGGGAAATATTCCGACCGTCTCGCCGCGCGCGAGGGACTGCGCGCCCACGTTCAACGATTCCAGATTACGCCGGACCTGCGCGCCGTCATCTTGGGCGCGAAAGGCCGGCAGCATGCCCAACGCGCGCATGAGCCGGCCCAGTACCGGCGTCTCGAACAGCGGCGCCTTGGCGAAGAACCGCACCGGACGATCGGCCGCAAGACCGACGACGGCGGGATCAATGAGCGAGTTGGCGTGATTGGCCGCCAACAGCACCGCGCCGGTGCGGGGAATGTGATTCGCCCCGCTGACTTCAATTTTCGGATAGTACAGCCGCACCAACCGTCGAACGGTCCAGCGCGCGAGATGTCCGAGGAGTTGAAGCATCGGCGGGGATTAAACACCAAACGGGTGAAATGAAACTCCAAATTCCAAAACTCAAATTCCAACCACGGCGCAAACTCCTCTCGGCAGCCATTGTAGTTTGGAATTTGAGGCTTGTTTGGAATTTGAGTTTTGGAATTTGGAGTTTTCCCGCTATTTCGCCGCCGTCTGCGTCCCGCCTTTGAGCGGAACTGGGATGAAGGACTTCACCAATTGGTTGCTCTTCGCCGCGTAGTCGTAAATGCGCAGCGTGCCGTCGAAGCCGCCCGTCGCCAGCCAGTTCGTCGTGGGACTGAAGGCGAGTGAGTAGATGGCGCCGTCGTGGCCCTTGAGCGTGGCCACGCGCTTGCCGTCCTTCCCGGCGGTGTACACGCGCACCTCGGGTGCCGCACCGCCGACCGCGATGTTCGTGCCGTTCGGAGACCAGGCGATGGCCTGCGCAGGACCGCCGAGCCGTTCGTATTCTTTGATCAGGTTCACGTCGTTGTTGCCGGCGGTGCGACCCTGATTGTCGGCAATCTTGTAGATGCGCGTCACGCCGTTCTCACCACCATAGACAGCGAGGTCTTCCTTCGGACTGCGGGCGAGACAGAGCGCGCCTTCGAGCAGCTTGTTGATGTCATCGATGAACTGGCCGTTCGACACCTCGATCAACTTCATCGCCTTGTCGCGGCTGCCGCTGAGCACGCGCTTGCCATCGGTGAGGAAGGTGGTGCCGAACACCCAGTCGCTGTGGTTGTCGAACTTCATCAGCTCCTTGCCGTCCTTCACGGAGAAGACGCGTACGGATTTGTCCGCGCCGCCCACGGCCACGCGCTCCGAGTCGGGCGAGAACGAAAGGCCGTAGAGAGAATCAACCGAAGACTTGATCGAGCGGACGAGCGCGTTGCTCTCCGTGCTCCAAAGTTGCACTTCACCGAACAGCGCCGGCGCGCCGCCGGACACGCCGATGAGTTTGCCATCCGGCGAATACGCGATGGACTCGATGCGGGGCGACTCACCGAGCAAGCGCGCGATAATGTTCGAGCCGCCCACGCTGTGAATGAGCACCTCGTGATAGCCCGATACTGCGAGCTGTTTGCCATCGGGCGAGAACGCGAGCGCGGAAATCACCGGCGGGCGCGTGTAAGTCGGCGGCGCGGTGAGCTTGAAAGAGTTCGCGTTCGCCGGCGTGTCGTCCTTCGCGCCCTCGACAATCCAGCGCGTGAACAGCGCGACCTCGGCCTTCGTGAGCGCCTCGCCCTCTTTCGGCATGGAAGGCTCATCGCCGGTAATTTCATCGATGACCAGGCTGTCCTTGAGATTGCCCGGCTTGAAGCCCGCACCGTGTTTGCCGCCTTTGGCAAAGGCCGCGTAAGTCGTGACATCAAGCTCGCCCTTGAGTTTGCCGGGATGGTGGCAGCCGGTGCAACTCCGCTTCAGGATGGGCGTGAGATCGCGGTAGTAGCTGACCGGCTTCTCGGCGGCGGACAACCAAGACGCAAATGTCAGGAGCAGCGACGCTAAGACCACGATCGAAAATCGGCGCTGAAGCGACCGCACTCCAAACGCTTCGCGCAAATCGAGGCGTTGGATGCTGCGTGCCAGCGTTTGGAGTGCGATCGCTTCAGC
>JANOQV010000217.1:0-54818 GCA_031414955.1 Pedosphaera sp.
TTGTTTGCCAACCAGTGCGGAGCGCGGCGTTTACGCCGCTTCACCGTTCGTAAGCCCGCTGGTCAATCGATCCGTCATCGCCCGCTTGGACGCTGAAGCGGCCTGAAGGCCGCGATCCAAGAACAGTGTCAAGATGCGCCCCTGCCCTGCGGTCCCGCCAGACAAACCTTGCCATGTCAGGCGGGCACTGTCTGAATGGGCGTCCGGGGCTTGGGGTGTGGTTGCCTCGAGTCCCCGACCAGTTGGCGGGTTGTGTCATTTTCACGATGGCGCAATCCGCTTTTTCTTGCCACCGATGGAGCCTCCCCCTGGTTCTTGCTCACGCCAGCCGGGTGCCAGCTCGACGGGCTTCGCGCCGTGTTCCCCCTCAGCCTCCCTGGTCAGCGCCGCAGAAAACGCTCGAAACACTTGGATTGATGCAGGTCGATGCGGAGGCTGGGCTGACGCACGATGCGGGCGCAGGCCTCCTGGGATGCGGCGTAGTTCAATCCCCGTTCCGGCCCAAGCACGCTGGCGCTGGTGGAGATTGAATTCGCGGTGGTGCAATCCTTCGCGATGACCACGACCAGGCCGTGATCGGTGAGTCCCATCCCGGTGTGCGGATTCACGATGTGCGAGTAGCGGACGCCGGCGATCTCAACATGCTGGAACAGATCGCCAGAGGTCGCGAGACCCGCGTCGCGTAGCAACACGAACTCCGGGGCGGGTGCGTTCGGGGCGTCCAGCGGCGCGAGTTCGATGCGCCAGCCGGCGGTGCCCGGCGGCGGCCCGCTCAGGGCCATGTCGCCGCTGCCGGTGATGAGCGCCGACCGGATGCCGCGCGCCCGCAAGACCTTCATCGCCTCATCAAGGGCGTAGCTTTTGGCGATGGCTCCGAGGTCAAGCCGCATGTAAGGGACGAGGAGTTCGACAGCGTGATCAGACGGATGGAGTTTCAACTTCTCATAACCTACGGCGCGCTTGGCTTCGGCCAGTTTGCCCGGGTCCGGCAACATTTTCTCGCGGCGCGCCTTGCGCCACAAGCTCACGATGGGGCCGCAGGTGATGTCGAATGCGCCGTCCGTGTCGCGCGCCGTCTGCTGCGAGCGTTCCAGCACGCGCCACAAATCCTCGCCCACGCGCACGGCGCGGCCCGAGCCTGCGGTCTGGTTCAACCGGCTCAGTTCACTGTCCGTGTCGTAGTCACTCAGGATGTCGTTGAGTTGCTTGACGCGCGCAAAGGCGGCCTCGGCCGCCGCGTCCGCCGTGGATTTGTCCGCCGCGTAAAGGACGATGCGAAACGGCAGGCCCATCTGCGGACGGGTGTATTCAAAGCGAGCCGGCGGCGGCGGCGAACTCACGCAGCCCGCCACCAGCAAAACCATGCCCCATCCAGTCCAATTCTTGAACACCCGCGCAGTTTAGCAAAGTGCGCGCGGGGCCAAAACAGATTTGCCGTCCGAGTTCGCCTCCGGGTAGCTTCTCGACCGTGAACGCTGAACCAATCATGTCCCTGTTCCTCGCCCAGGCTGGAGCCGCCGGCGGATCAACCAACCGGCTGGCCATGGCCGCAGGCAAATTGCTGACCCGCGACGAGGCGTTTCAACTGGCCAAAGATTACGGCCCGAGGGCCGTCGGAGCCGCCATCGTTTTCGTGGTCGGGCTGGTCCTGGCCAACTGGATCGGCAAGGCCGTGATGCGCGGCCTGTCCAAGCGCGACATGGAACCGCCCGTCCGCATGCTCATGGTCCGGGCCGCCAAGCTGCTGGTCCTGATCGGCGCAATGATGATGGCCATCCAGCAGCTTGGCTTCCAATTACTGCCGCTCATCGCCGGTCTCGGCGTGGCGGGCGTCGGCGTCGGCCTGGCGATGCAAGGCGTGTTGAGCAATCTGGTCGCCGGCCTGACCATTATTTTTGTGAAGCCGTTTCGAGTCGGCGAATACATCGAGATCGTCGGGGTCGAAGGACAGGTCGATAACATCGAACTGTTTTCCACCCGCCTGGTTCATCCTGACCGTTCGCGGGTCGTGATTCCGAACCGCAAGATCGTCGGCGAGATCATTCACAACTACGGGAAAATCCGGCAGCTCGATCTGGCCGTGAACGTGTCCTATGACACCGACTTGAACAACGCCCTCGCTCTCGTGGCCGACATCCTCCAGCGCAGCCCGCGCACGCTCAAGGATCCCGCGCCCGTCCTCGGCGCGGTCACGCTGGCGGATTCTTCCATCGTCATCGCCATCAAACCCTGGACCGTGCTGGAGAATTTCGGCCCGGCCCAGATCGAGGTGAACAAAGCGGTCGTGGAACGCTTCCGCGAAGCCGGCATCTGCATTCCGTTCCCGCAGCGCGAAATTCGCCTGCTCCCAGGTGCGGACCTCAAGTCGGTGGCTTGAAGTTCAGGCGGGTTCCTTGACTTGAACTAAGGAAGTGAAACACTCCCCTTAGTCTATGCCGAAAAAAGTCCAGGCCAAGTCCATGACGCGCGACGAGAAACGCAATCTCGACGTGGAGATCGGGTTCCTTGAGGGCGTGGTGCGCAAGGATCCCGCTTACGTCGAGGCCCTCCAGATCCTGGGCGACGATTACACCAAACGCGGCCGCTTCGAGGAAGGGCTGGGCATTGATGAGCAACTCGCTGCTTTGCGTCCGCAAGATCCCTCGGTGCTCTACAATCTCGCCTGCAGTTATTCCCTCACCGGTCGCGCGGAAGACGCCTTCACCGTTCTGGATCGCGCCCTGGCGGCGGGCTACAGCGACTTCAAGTGGATGGCTCAAGACCCCGACTTGGAGCCGCTGCGCAAACATCCGCACTACGAACGCGTTCGCGCCAAGATCAAAACCGCCAAATCGCAGGCGAAATCTCCCTGACTTCGAAGCCGACGACGTGCGGAGGCTCTGATCAAATCCACCCGGCCTTTTGAAGTGAGCCTCATCACCTCGGCTGCTACGTTTCACGCATGAACGTCCGCATCGGCCAACGAACGCAGCATTTCCGCACCGTCACCTACCACGCGGCGACCAATAGCGTCGTGCTCATCGAGCAACGGTTGCTGCCCCACGAGTTCAAGCTCGTCGAGACGCGCGACTATCGTGCAACGGCGCGAGCCATCACCGACATGGTGGTGCGGGGCGCGGGCGCGATCGGCGCCACGGCGGCCTACGGACTGGCCCAGGGCGCGCGGGCTTTTCGGGGTCGTGACCTGAAGAAGTTCGTCACTCACGTCGCGCAGGTGTTCCAGACCCTCAAGGACGCCCGACCGACCGCCGTCGATCCGGTGAACGCCATGAATGATGTCCTCGCGGAAATGCGCGCGGGCGAAACGGTGGAGGAACAACAGGCGCTCGCGCTGGCCGCCGCCGAGGAATTCGCAAACGAAGATGTCCAGCACTGCGAGTCCATCGGACGCCACGGCGCGAAGCTCATCCGCCCTGGGATGCGCGTGCTCACGCACTGCAACGCCGGCTGGCTGGCCTTCGTGGACATCGGCAGCGCCACCGCGCCGATGTACGCCGCGCAGGCGCAGGGGAAAAAGTTCCACGTCTTCTGCGACGAGACGCGACCGCGCTCCCAGGGCGCGACGCTCACCGCCTGGGAACTCGCGCAGCAGGGCATCTCGCATGAGGTCATCGCCGACAATGCCGCCGGTTTCCTGATGTCGCGCGGGGAAATTGATCTCGTCATTGTCGGCAGCGACCGCACGCTCGGGCGCACCGGCGAAGTGGCGAACAAGATTGGCACCTACACCAAGGCCGTGCTCGCGCATCGCCACGGCATTCCCTTCTACGTCGCCATTCCGCTCTCCACCATCGACTGGAACCTGAAGTCCGGCCGCGACATTCCCATTGAGGAGCGCGACGCGGGCGAAGTGCTGGGGGCCTGGGGAGTGATTTCAAATTCCAAATCTCAATTCTCAAATTCCAAACCAGGAAAGCGCGCCTATGTGCGCGTCGCGAACCCGACCAGCGGCGCGCGCAATCCGGGCTTTGATGTCACGCCGCCGGAACTGATCACTGGCATCATCACGCCCGAGGGGATTTTCCGACCCAAGGAATTAAGCAAGCTGGCCGGGGCTTGAGAAAATTCCCCGCCGCCTTCCGCTCGGGCGGGCGCTTCCGATGAAGATTGCGCGGGAATCAGCTTGGCATCCGCGCCCGATGCCTTTAGCTACGGCCAAACATCACCCAACGTATGACTATTCTCACCGGCTGCTTCTTCGGGTTCGTGGCGTGGTTCCTCATCCGTTACCTCGTCGCCGGACTTTACACCGTCAACCAGAACGAGCGCGCCGTGAAAACCGTCTTCGGTCGCGCCCAGCGCGTGGAGGAACTGACCACCCTCGACGATCCCATTTCCGAGATGCTCAACGACGACGAGAAGGAGCGCTACGCCTATCCGCAGGTGCGCGTCATCGTGCCGGGCGGGCCGTACTTCAAGTGGCCGTGGGAGCGCATCCATAAAGTCTCCATTGCCACCGAGACCCTCAACATGGCGGTGGACCCGGACAATCCGGACGCAAACAACAGCGGCACCATCCTCGAAGCGGTCACGAAGGACCAGTTGAACACGGGACTCACCGGGCAGATTCGTTACCGCGTCTCCGAACGCAATCTCTACGCCTATCTCTTCGGCGTGAAGAAACCCATCGTCCATGTCATGCCTACTTCGTCTCCGTGCTGCGCGAGCGCATCGCGAACTTCGAGGCGCCCGGCAAGCCCGACGACGCCCCGGAAGCCACCATGGTCGCCGGCATTTCCATCAACGACATCCGCAAGAACCTCCGCGACTTGAACGAACACATGGACAACGAATGCCGCTCCTCGTCCGCGCGCTACGGCATGGTGCTCGACGCTTCGCTCATCACCGGCATTGATCCGCCGCCGGAGGTCGAGTCCGCGCTGGCGGCCATCAACACCGCTTACAACCAGGTCTCTTCTGACATCAGCCTGGCCCAGGCGGGCGCGGATCAAAAGATCGTGCAGTCCCGCCGCGCGGTGGAAATCGAGACGCTCAAGGCCCAGGCCGAAGTCGAGCCGCTGGTGCGCTTGGCGGAGCAACTCACCCAGCTCAAGCAGAGCGGCGCGGGTGCGTTGACCGCTTACGTGCGCAATGTCCGCCTCCGCCTTTTCGAGCACGCCAGTAGCGTATTTCTGGAGGGACGGAAATGATCGCCTTTCTCATTGCCATGGCCGCCACGTTCGTCGGCTGCCTCATCTTTGTGCCGGCCGTGCTCGGTTTCACCCGCCAATGCGGCGTGTATGTCATCGTGCCGGAGCGGCGCTGCTATGTTTACATGCTCTTCGGCAAGGTCGTCGGCATCATCGACCAGCCGGGGCTGCACTTCCTGCCCGTGCTCATGGGGTGGCGCGCGTTCATCGTTCACTGGCTGGGCAGCCGGCTCATTCTCGACATGCGGCTCGACCAGGAATATCTCCGCAGCCAGCCGGTCAATTCCGAGGAAGGCGCGCCCATGGGCATCGGCATCTGGTATGAAATGTTCGTCAGCGATCCCGTGGCCTACCTCTTCAAGAACACCGACCCGGCCGGCTCGCTTGCGGCCAACGTCAGCAACTCCACCGTGCGTTGCCTGAGCAACCTGCCCCTCGGGCAGATGCTCGTGAACCGCCACGCCATGAGCGCCACCGTGCGCGAGGAGGTCTCGCCGCAATCGCACGAGTGGGGCTACAAGCTCGGCTCCGTTTACATCCGCAAGGTCCACTTCCGCGACCTCGGCATGATCGCGCAGATCGAGAGCAAGGTGGTGAACCGCCTCCGCCAGGTCACCTCGGCCATCAAGCAGGACGGCGCCAACCAGGTCAGCATCATCACCAGCACGGCCGAGCGGCAGGCGGCGATTGAGTTCGCCAAGGCGGCGGCCATCCGGCCTGAGATCGTCGGGGCCGCGCTGCAAAAAATCTCCGAGGACGAACAGGTGGCCACCTGCCTGTTTGAAATCCTGGAGACGCAGAAGATCATCGACAGTGGGGCGCGCATCTCCATTTTGCCCGCCAAGGGAGAACTGCTCGGCGAACTGCTCGCCGCTTCCGGGCAGGAGAAGAGGCCACCCGCGTCTCATGGCGGCGGCCCACCGCCGATGGCACACTAAAGCCGACGCGTTTTTCCGCCTCAAAACTGCCCCATTTCGTTCGGGGAAGCCTCCGAAATCGCCCCGCGCCAGGCAGCGGGATACGAATTCCTTCCAACTCGTCAGTTTCGACGTCCTACAGGAAGGGGAGCATTTGTTGAGGCCTCATATTTCGGCTGCACACCGTTCAAGTGCTCAAACTTTACAGGATACCCCAAGCCACCGGGCTGAACGATTCCCTCGGTTTCAGTGACCTTAATCACACGACCGGTCCCATCCTTCTCGACAGAAATCTGCTTCATGTAAGTCGTCTGGACGGTACAGCCAGAAGCGAATGCTGCAATGCATAGCAAGCAGAGAGTTTTCATAAACGTCAGTCAGGAGCGTAGCGTCACAAGGTGTCAAGCAATTCTCTCGATGGTGTGGCGCGGCGGCGCGGCCCCACCACCACGACGGGCGGCGCGGGAGATTGACGGAGCACTTCGTTTCGGTAGCGTGAACAAATGATTTTGCGGGGAAATGAGAATTCTGCTTCTGAAGCGTTGTCAAAGTTACTCTCGGATTCCATAGACGCCCGACGAGCGTTTCTCAAAATCGCACTACCCAAGTTGCGGATTCCGGAGAAGCAGCTTTCCCGCGTCGAGGTCAAGCATCGGCATCGGATTCGTCATGGGGAAATAGACATCCTTCTTCACGAGGGAGCTTTGGGCGTAATCGTGGAATGCAAGGTGGCGAGTCACAAGAACGCGTATCAGCCCGAGCGCTACCGGCGCGATTGGAAAGAGAAGTTCGGTACGGAACCTTACTTTGTATGGCTGGTCCAGAAGCATGACGAAGTTCTTGGTGCAGACAGTGATGGGTCGTACACGATTACTTGGAATGACTTGCACGGAAGATTTTTGGCAATTGCAGGAAACCTGCAAGTTGCGCAAGCAAGGTGTATTCTTACGTTCTGCACCGAATTGGTGGAGGCGAACATTGTATTGCCCAACAACCAATTGCTCAGGCGAACCAAATCCTGCAAAGGCTACGTTCAGCAACATGCCAAGCTCATCCTGACGAGTATCCGGGACAGAGTCGGCGGGCTTGATGGCAAGGTCGAAGAAGTAAACGAGTGCCCGCCTTGCCTCAAAGCCGGTCGGCTCAGTTGGTCCTCCAAGTTCAATTGGATCAATCGGGTGTGGTTATACATGAAGCCGCTTGCCGACATTCGCAATACGAAGTGTCCATTCGGCTTCGGGGTTGATGTTCCATTGTTTCATCATCACACAGCCGACTCGTTTGAAGACATCTGTTCAAGAATCCCCCAATGGGCGCGAGTGTGTGACGAACATGGTTTGGTGTTTCGACGCAACCGGCCCTCAAAATGGAAAGGCGCACTTTCACTGCCATACCCGTTTACTGTGGAGACAAAGGTTGGACTCAATTGGTTAACTGCATCTCGGCCTCCCGGTCTCGAAACGGATATCAACTTCGATTGGCGCAATGACGAAGCAGCAATTGCCGCAGGAGTGCGTCACATCAAGCCTTTCCTGCAGATGGTCGAAAAGTTTCGTTGAGTGCTCTTGCGTCTCGGCCAAGGACCGTTGGCCCTCTCGGCATATTCCCCTTGAAGATCGGAGTCGCTTGGAGAATCAACCCGCGACCATGATGCTGCGCCCAAAACGTGTTGAACCACGGTTCATGAAATTCCCCCTTTCATTCGTGCTGTCCGCAGTCGTGGCGGCAGCGGGCTTGCGGCTGCCTGTTCTCCTCCTTAGAGTCTGGCCACGATGAGCGTCCTGGAAACAGCCGAGGAACTGTTCGCGAAGATGAGCCGCGCGGAGAAGGCGCAGGTCTTGCAATGGGCCGCGCGCGACTTGGGTGACGTATTTCCCGGCATCGAAGGCCGGCCCGGCGTGTGCGGCGGCGAGCTTTGCATAGTCCGCACGCGCATTCCGGTGTGGGTGCTCGAAATGGCCCGCCGGTCTGGCGTCTCCGAAGCGGATATTTTGAAGACCTATCCCACCTTGCGCGCCGAAGACCTGGCTAACGCTTGGGCCTACATCCGCTCTCACGCCGAGGAAATCGCCAACCAGATCGCCACAAACGAGGCCGACTGATGGCGCGGTTCTATTCCAACGAAAACTTCCCGCTGCCCGTGGTGATCAGGCTGCGCGCCCTCGGCCACGACGTGCTGACGATTCAAGAGGCAGGCCGGGCCGACCAGGCGCTGCCGGACAAGGACGTGCTGGAATTTGCCACCAAGGAAAATCGCGCCGTGCTCACGCTGAACCGGCTGCACTTCATCCGACTGCATCAAGCGCAACCGAATCACGCGGGCATCGTCGTCTGCAAGTTTGACGCAGACTTCGCGGCCCAGGCGGAGCGGGTTCATCAAGCCGTCACTGGTCTGGAGTCGCTGGCCGGACAACTGATTCGCGTGAACCGGGCATGAAAATGGGACGAGCAGTCGGTGCTGTTACATCCGCATGAGAATTTTTCACCCAGTCGCCGTCACGCGCTCTTGCTTCGCGGCGGGCTGACCCTATCGTCTCGTTCCCGTGATGATGAGTTCAATCCGTGCGATTCCTGATTCGGAGAAAAAGTTGTGGCAGTACATCAACTTGAAGCTGGCCGCGCTCGGCTGCCCCACCGCCAAGGCCGCGGCGGACGCCGAGTTCCAGGAGCTGGTGTCGGCCCTCCTCCAGCACCAGCGCGAGACGGAGCGGTTGCTGGCCAATTACCTCTGTCCTGCGGACTGGCGCATCCAGTCGTTCCTCGACGATTACCTCTATGAGACCGGTCTCTCGCCCAAGCTGCCGTGGCGCACTTTTGTGCTGGACCGTCCCGGTGTGGCCCGCGCCCTCTCGCTGCCGCCGGATGCGGACATGTTCACGTCGGACATTCTCACGTCGTATCGCGTGAAGCAGGGCGTGCTGCATAATCCCAAGAGCGACCGGCGCACCACGGAAGGCGTGTTCCATGTGACCGAGGGCGGACTGCCGATTCCCGATGACAAGCGGGCGGTGCCGAAGCGGACTTTCGCGGAGTTGCTGGCCAAGGCGCTGACGCCGCCGGACGAGTTATCGCGACTGCCGTTCACATCCACGCAGGAGAATGAGGCGCGGTGCTTCGTTTCACTCCTATTGCGTCCTCTCGTCGTCCCATCCGTCCCCGGCTTCATCCCGGAGAAGCGCATGGAGACGCGGTTCTTCGCGCCGGGGAACTTGGTGAGCAACCTGGATTTTGTGGAGACGATCTTCGGCAACGGCGGCGATCCTTTCCTGCCGGAGAATGACGCGGGGCTGGATGTAGAACACTGGAGCGGTCACACAGGCTGTGTGATCCTGGCTCCGCATCTTATACGCGTGAAGAAGCGCGACGTCGGGCTGCCCAAGTGGGACGACGCCACCGAGCGACAGCGTCGCGACGGCATGTGCTGGAAGAACGAGGACGATCTCTACAACGGCGGCAGCGCCTTTAAGATCACGGCGCGCGACGAGCGAGGCGTGGTCGTGACGATCATCGCGGACAACTATTTCGGCTACTGCAAGAAGGAGGTCAAAACGCAGATCAGCTACGCGGCCAATCTCTTCGGCCTGGCCGAGGAGGAGCACGCGGGCGGCGCATTGGTCTTCCCGAGTTACGATCTCGGCGAGGAGATGATCGGGCGCAAGCACATGCCACGGCTGGATTACTCCTTCGAGGAAGTGGTGAAACTTTACGGCGAGATGATGGACGTGCAGTTCGACGGCTACGGCATCGACAAGAAAAATCCCGACGTGATTTACGTGAGCGAGCATGTGCAGTTCAACCTGCGCGAGCAGAAGGTGAGCTGGCCGGTGGCCCGGGCCACTCCCTCTCCTCCCTCGGAGGGAGGAGAGGGCCGGGGAGAGGAGGGGCGTGAACGTTCGGCGGTGGATGGGGCACCCCCTCTCCCCGGCCCTCTCCCCCGCTCCGCAGGGGAGAGGGAGTCGGATGCGCGCCAGCCTGCGGCTGGAACAACTTCGAGCGGCGAAATGCGCAGCATGAAGCTGCTGCCGGGAAAGGTTTACGTGCGCCCGTCCGGCTACAAGGTCCACATGGAGCGCATCCCCGGCTCCAAGAACTGGCGGCTGGTTGGCACGGTGGGCGAAGGCGTGTTCTGCCACAAGCCCTGCACGGTGAGCGGCGGGGGCAAGTCGGAGATTTCCAAGTCGATCAGCGATTCGATTCTGCAAGGGCCGGTCTTCGTCACGGATTTCAAGAAAGATTTCGACGCGGTGGAGGCGCTGCTCAAGCGCGATTACGCCCAGCGCTTCAAGGACGCGACCCGGAATAAGAAGAAGGACTCGCGCTCCATCCTCAGTCCTGAGCGCAGCATCGGCTCGGTGATCAAGCTGCTCACGCCGGCCTCGCGCGAATACTCGGCGGAATACAACGCCTGGCTGCGTGGCATCCCGCAGCATGTTAAGGAACTCGTCTTCGTGGTGAAGCGGTTCTACAAGCCCGAGTGGAGCGACGACTGGCGCAGCCATTTCAGCGTGGACGTGATCAACGGCGTGCCGGGGAACGAGTTGAAGTTCGAGAGCCGCAAGCTGGTCGCGAGCTACGTGCGCGTGGGCTACGAGCCGGACGGCTCCTGGCGGACCTTCGGGCTGCGCAGCGATTTCCACCCGGCGGCGAAGATTCAGATGGAGGACGACATCACGGCCAGCGTGGTGGTGCCGGCGGAAAAACTCAGTGGGTTGAATCCGCTCTACAAGAATCCGGCCTTTAAGTTCTCCGAGAACTGCGAGCTGAAACTGTTCCAGCGTCCCGACGACGCGATTCATCGCGGCTACGACAAGCAGGCGGAACTGGACTTCTCGCGCACGGGAAACTTCTTCTCCAACTACGAGCCGCTCAAACTGGAGACTGCGAAGGAGATGCTCGAGGACGTGATTTCCTTCAGCCAATACACCGAGCCGGTGCAGCGGCTCATCCGCGAATTCGTGGAGAAGGGCGATGCGAATTATCTCGTCGCCACTTCGCATCCGCGCGTCATTGACGGCAAGCCGACCAAGAACCCGCGCTACCTCCAGCCACGACCAGACCTGTTGGAGCCGCGCGACAGCTACGTGGCGGACGTCTCGATGCGCTTCCAGCGGCGCGTGCCCTACGGTCAACCCGTGCGCAAGCCTGTGAACGTGGTCGTGCCGGGCCGCCGCAACAATCCGCCCGAGCCGAAGATTCGTTCACTGGCGGTGTTCAATCCGATTCACTACCTGGAACTGCCCGAGCTGTTCATGGAGTGCATCTGCTCGCTGACCGGTAAATCTCCATCGACGACCGGCGCCGGCAGCGAAGGCGCGCTGACCAAGGGGCCGTTCAACTGCCTGCCGCCGATTCTGGATCTCAATGACGCGCTCGTGAGCTACCTGCTGACCAACGACCACGCGTTCGTCACCGCCGCCGGCTACGTCGGACCGCACGCGCGAGTGGATCACGACGTGAGTTTGCTCGTGCCGGAGATTCTCGCGCGCATGACGGTCGAGGAGCGCGACGCGAAGTTTCTCATCGAGAATCAGTACTTGGAGAAGTGCCGTGACTTCGAGCACCACGGCCAGCGCGTGCTGGCCAGCCGGCTGGGCTGGCGCATCACGGCGCGGTTCGCGCGCACCTTCTTCGGGCGCATGTTCAACCATCCCGACCGCATCTTCACCGACGCGATGCTCAAGCCCGAGACGCAGAGCCTCGAACTGTTCGCCGACGGCATGGCCAACATCGTCGAGACCCAAGGCAGTGTGGCGCAGCACTACTTCGACGACGGGAGCATCGAGATGGCCTGCCCTCCGCTCCGGGCGCTCCTGCACATCATGGCCCGCGGTGAGTTTGAGGGGCGCGACTTGCAGAGCGTGAAGGTCCGGCATCTTTTCACGCGGGAGAACATGCTGGTGAGCGCCTGGTACGGCGAGCGTCTCCGGGCCAAGCAGGCCGTCGATACCAAGCTCTGGCAGCGGCACGTTTCATATCTGACCAAGTTCGTGACCAAGCCGAACTACGCGGACGAGGTCGCGCGCCTCGGCGTGGAGGACCGTTTGCACAAGGCCCGCCGGGAGCTGAAGCGCGTCACCGCACCAGAGTATCCCGACGAGTTGCGCGGCACACTGGGCGTGAATCCGTTGTCCCAAGCCATCCACCTGGGCGGACCGCCGCAAGCAGTGAACGCGGCGGCACGTACCGAGTCTGAAACAATCGCCGCCGCCGACGTATGAATACACTGGAAGGCCAGACAGCCCTGACCACCTGACCACCGGCGCAAGCAAGGGATGGGGAATGGCCATGTCGGTCGCGATGGCCCAGTGGCAGAACGGGCGGAATCTGGCGCGCGGCAACAAGTGGTCCCACGCAGGAGCGGCGCAACATACTGGCAATACTTCCGCCCGTTTCCGCTTCCCGAGCCGCCCGAGTTCCCACCGCGCCAACCCTCCCCTCCCCTCCGCACCCGGCGCGCTCCGAAAGACGGGTTGAAAGGCCGCCCACTTCTTGCGATGACAGCCGCATGAATTCCCACTGCACGCTGTTCCCGAGACCGGACGCTGTGTCCGAACAACTGCTCACCCGCCGTGACGCCTTGAAAAGCGCCGCGCTCTTGGCCGCCACCGCTGCGCTGGCGGCCCGGCCAGCGATGGCTGCGGAACAGCTGCGGCCGGATGCGCGCCGTGGTTCGCCCAAGCGTTACAATGTGAAGAAGTCCATCAACCTCTGGGCCTTCCCGTATCCGCAGCGGATGAACTTGGAGGAATGCCTGCGCCTCGCGAAGGACGCCGGCTTCGACGGCATCGAGTTGAATTACGATTTGGACAACGACCTCTCGCCGAAGGCGGGGACGAAGGAGTTTCAAAACATCCGCAAGCTGGCGGACAAGATTGGCATCCAAATCAGCGGACTGTGCTCTTTCCTGTTCTGGCCCTATCCGCTCACGAGCAACGATCCGGAGAAACGCGCCCGCGGCCTTGCACTCGCCGGTAAGATCGCGCAAGCCGCGCATGACCTCGGCGTGGAGAACGTGCTCGTGGTGCCTGGTGCCGTGCATATTCCGTGGCGCACGGATCACGAGCCAGTGCCGAACGACGTCTGTGATCAGCGGGCTAGGGAGGCGGTGCGCGCCTTGGAGAAGCAGGCCGCGAAGCTGAAAGTCTCGCTCAACATCGAAAACATCTTCTTCAACGGCTACCTGATGACGCCCATGGAGATGAACCAGTTCGTGGACAGCTTTCAGAGCGAGCATGTGCGCGTCCACTTCGACACGGGCAACATCTCGATGTTCCAGTTCGCCGAGCACTGGGTGCCGGTCCTCGGCAAACGAACGAAGAACATTCACTTCAAGGAGTTCACCAAGAAGGGCACGGACTATTCGCTGGAGACCTTCCGCCCGTTGCTCGACGGCACCACGGACTGGCCCGCCGTGATGGACGGGCTGGAGAAGGTCGGCTATCGCGGCTACGTGACGTTCGAGTATTTCCATCCGTATCCGCACTATCCCGAGGCCCTGATTTATCAAACGAGCGATTCGTTGGACCGGATTCTGGGACGCAAGGCATGAGCGACCGATCCGCACCCCAGATCAAGTGCCCCACTTGCAAAAAAGCCGGGGACTGGCTGGCCAGGCCCTTCGGGCCGTTTTGCTCGCAGCGCTGCAAGCTGGTCGATCTGGGCAAGTGGTTCAGTGAGGAGCATGTGGTTTCGGAGCCTCTGCGGCCCGAGCATTTCGAACCATTTGAGGAATTGCCGCCCGGCAAACACCTCGACGATCCGGAACGAGAGGACAACTGAGACGGGCTCGGGAGAGGGCTGGGCAACGCCTTGCTTCCAGCCATCAATTCACCAGACGCGGTGACTTGGTTTGCGATCGACTTCTCCATTTCCAAGGGACTTTTCTCTCGAGCGGCCCGGGCATTGGAGTTGGCACCCCCGTCCGGCCTCCGGGTGAGTGACTGGGTTTTCAGAACCAGTTTTGAACCATGTTTAGGGAGGAATTTTGAGCGCGCCGCAAACCCCGCCCACGAACAGCACCGCGAGGGTGAACCAAACTCCTCTCACCCGAATTACTCGATTTCAACCTATCCGCCCCCTATCGCAGCTCGGAGAAAGTCAGGTGCCTGGTCACAAAAGTCCGCCGGCAGGTCAATCCCGGCATCCCCTTCACCTTTGCCCACGCTTGGCCGATACATGAGCACGAACGCAGGACATGAAGAAAATTTTAATCATTGAGGACGACCCGGTGGCAGCTCTGGCCTTGCAGCGCCTGCTCGAAGCACACGGTTACGAGGTCGAGACGGCCTCGAACGGGGCCAAGGGTCTCGACCGGCTTCTGGCCTTTGAACCGGACGCTGTGCTGCTCGATTTGCTCATGCCCACGCTCGGCGGGTTCGTCGTGCTCAAGACCATCCGTGGCGACCGGCCTTCCTGCCAGTTGCCCGTGCTCGTCCTGACCAGCAACTGCAGCCCGGAATTTCAGGCCAAGGCCCTGGCCGCCGGGGCCAATCATGTCCTCGACAAATCCAAGGTGAAACCAGCCGAAATTATTTCCCTGCTGCAGTTTGAAATGGGTGCGGCCCCCACCAATCGCATCTCGGAGCTGGGCGCAGCGCGCAAGAGCCGTCGGTTCTAAATTGGCCCCGGACGGTGACGGGAGGAGACCCCTTCGCGCCGCCCGCCCGCTCCCAGGCTCACCCGCCCGCGAAGGCCGGCACGATGCTGATCTCGTCACCATCTTTGAGCGGAGTGTTCTCGCCTTGAAGGAAACGGATGTCCTCGTCGTTCACGAAGACCAGCACCGAACCGCGGATGTGACCTGACTTGTCCGTGAGGCGATCCCGGATGCCATTGAATCGCGCGTGCAGAGCGTCGATGGCACCGGCCACGGTTAAGGCCTGCACATCGACGACTTCCTGCTCATGGGTAAGTCGGCGCAGGGTGAGCGGAATGCGTACCTGGACGGACATGTCAGGCGGATACGCCGGTTTCCTCGGCGGAAAGAAGCGTCTCGAACTCGCGCAGACTGGGCTTGATCTCTCGCGGTTCACCCACATGGCCCACCACGGCGTCGAGAGTCTTGAGTCCGTGGCCGGTGATGCAGAGCACGGCGGAATCGGCGGCGGGAATTTTCCCGGCGGCGATCAGTTTCTTGGCCACGCCCACGGTTACGCCGCCGGCGGTCTCGGCAAAGATGCCTTCACACTCGGCGAGCAGCCGGATGCCCTCGCGAATCTCCTCGTCGCTCACATCGTCGGAGGCGGCACCGGTTTCCTTCATCACCTTGAGCGCGTAAAAACCATCGGCGGGCGTGCCGATGGCGAGCGACTTGGCGATGGTGTTCGGCTTCACGGGCTTGAAGAAATCCAAGCCGGCCTTTTGTGCGCTCGAGATCGGAGCGCAACCGGTGGCTTGCGCACCGTGAACCTTGTACGGCGTCTCGGTGACAAGGCCGAGCTTGGCGAACTCTTGATAGGATTTCTGAATCTTCGTCAGCAGCGAACCGGAAGCCATCGGCACCACGGTGTGTTGCGGGATGCGCCAGCCCAATTGCTCGGCGATCTCAAAGCCCATGCTCTTGGAGCCTTCGGCGTAATAGGGGCGCATGTTTACGTTCACAAAGGCCCAGCCGTACTTGCCGGCGATTTCCGCGCAGAGGCGGTTCACCTCGTCGTAGTGGCCGCGAATGGCGATGACATTGGCACCGTAGACAAGCGAGTTGACGATCTTGCCCTGCTCCAGGTCAGCCGGGATGAAGACGTAAGATTTCAATCCCGCCGCCGCCGCGTTGGCCGCGACGGAATTGGCGAGGTTGCCGGTGGAAGCACAGGCTACGATGCTGAAACCCAGTTCCTTGGCCCGGCTCAAGGCCACGCTCACCACCCGGTCTTTGAAGGAGAGCGTCGGGTAATTCACGGTGTCGTTCTTGATCCAAAGCTCGCGGATGCCGAGGCGTTCAGCGAGGCGCGGGGCCTTGACCAGCGGCGTGTAGCCGACCTGGACGCCGACGGTGGGATCGCCCGCCACCGGCAGCAATTCACGGTAGCGCCACATGGTCTGGGGGCGGGACTGGATGACCGCGCGCGTCATGGACCTCTTGATCCGATCGTAATCGTAGGCGACTTCGAGCGGGCCGAAATCGAACTCACAAACGTGCGTGGCCGTAAGCGGGTATTCGCGTCCGCATTCGCGGCACTTGAGCGCCTTCATGAAACCGTGCTTTTCCATAATCTTTTCTGCGTCCTGCCGGCCGGACCGGCGATTTCACTCTCAATTCGGGGCAACAAAAAACCCCTGCTCATCGACTGAGAAGAGGTGCGGAACTGTGGCGGCGCTCTCCTCATCTTTTCCCGGAGCACTCGCTCCGAGCTGGATTTGGCACCTGACGCAGGAGCTGCGTGCTCCGACCGGTTGCCGTGGCTTCACAGGGCCAGTCCCTCTGCCACTCACGATGAGTTCGTTTATATCAACGAATGCGGATAGGATGATGATAGCTTTTACGAGTGTCAAACGGTTTTTCGCAGAGATGTTTTTCTCGGGTGCCCCAGGTGCAACCCTCCTCCAAGTTCCGGCTCGCCAAGCTCCGCGAAACTGCGAACCATGCCGTGATTTCATGAGCAGCCCTTCAACCATTCTCCACGGCCGGAGTTCCAAGCGACTGACCGGGTTGCGAGCGGGGGCGGCGCGTCTCGCTTTTGTTTATCTGGTTTTCGCCACCGCGTGGATCGCCACTCTGCATACGCTCCTGCCCCGGCTCGTGGATCAGACCCGAGCGCGCAGTCTCGAGCCGATCGAGGACGGAGCCTTTGCGATCTGCACCGGCCTGGTCATTTACTGGCTGGTCAAACGCTTCAACCGGGAACGTGCGATCGTCGAGCAGGCGCTGCGTCGCAACGAGCGCCGCTACCGTTCGTTGGTGCTGGCCACGGCCCAGGTCACCTGGACGAGCGCGGCCAACGGCGAGGTGGTGGATCCGCTCCCAACTTGGGAGGCCTTCAGTGGCCAGCAGTTTTCACAGTACCGGGGACTGGGCTGGCAGGAAGCCATTCATCCCCAGGATCGCGCTGCGATCAGCGAGCGCTGGCGCAAGGCCGTGAACCGGGAGTCGCGTCCACCGAACAACCGCTACTTTGAAATCGAATACCGCGTCCGCCGCCACGATGGAATTTACCGGCATTTCGTCAACCGCACCGTGCCGGTGTTGAACAACCAAGGAGAGGTGGAGGAATGGGTGGGCGTCTCCTTCGACATTACGGAGCAAAAGGCGGCCGAGCAGGAATTGCGGGCCAGTGAGCACCGGTTCCAACTCGTCACCCGCGCCACCACCGACCTTGTGTACGACTGGGACATGGCCACCGACGCCATCTGGTGGAATGAGAATTTGCACCTCATGTTCGGCTACCGTGGGCAGCCCGAGGAACTCGGCCTCAAGTTCTGGTCCGGGTTGCTCCACCCCGAAGATGCCACGCGGGTTCGCACCAGCATGTTTGGCGCGATCGCGGCGGGAAAGGAGTTCTGGGCTGACGAGTACCGCCTCCGACGTTCCGACGGCTCCTACGCGAACATTCTCGAACGCGGTTACATCCTCCCCGACGCGGCGGGGCGTCCGGCCCGGATGATCGGGGCCATGATGGACATCACCGACCGCAAGCTGGCCGAGCAAAGGCTGCGCGATTCGCGCGAGCAATTGCGCGCCTTGTCCGCCCACCTGGAGCAAGTGCGGGAGGAGGAGCGCACCCGCATCGCCCGGGAGATTCATGATGAACTGGGCCAGGCGCTTACGGGCTTGAAGCTGGATCTGAGCTGGTTCGCCGGACGGCTGCCCAACCAGCCCTTACTGGCCGAGAAAAGTGCCGCCATGCTCAAGCTCATCGACTCCACCGTGAACGCCGTCCGCCGCCTCTCCACTGAGTTGCGCCCGGCCGTGCTCGACAATCTCGGCCTCAGCGCCGCCATCGAGTGGCTGGCCCAGGAATTCCAGCGGCGCACGGGCGTGAGCTGTGAATTCATCACCCCGGAAGATGACCTCGTGCTGGACAAGGATCGCACCACCGCCCTCTTCCGGATCGCCCAGGAAGCGTTGACCAACGTGGCCCGCCACGCCAGGGCCCGTTCCGTGCATATCCTCCTCGAACGCGACGGCACGCAACTCCTCCTGCGCATCACAGACGACGGGCGCGGCATCGCGGATCTGGAGCAGCACTCCACCCACTCCTTCGGTTTGCTCGGCATGCGCGAACGCGCGCATCTGCTCGGCGGAACCTTTGAAATCGCGGGGCGGGCGGGCGAAGGCACGACCTTGACTGTCCAGCTCCCCGCGGACGAAGCCGCGCTGGAGCCCAAGCTTTAGCTTGCCGTCAAACCTCCGGCAGCGTGAAAGTCCAAACAGATCATGAAAATCCTGATTACTGACGACCATGCGGTGCTTCGTCGCGGGCTGAGGCAAATCCTCGAGGATGGCTTTGGTAAAATCCAATTCGGCGAAGCCGCCAATGTTGGGGAGGCTCTCGCCCAGGTGCAAAAATGCGATTGGGATCTGGTCGTGCTCGACATCACCATGCCCGGCCGCAGCGGGCTGGACGCGCTCAAGGAAATCAAGTCGCTCAAGCCGGAGACGCGCGTGCTCGTGCTCAGCGTCCACAGCGAGGATCAGTTCGCGGTGCGCGTGCTCAAGGCGGGCGCAGGCGGTTTTCTCAACAAGGACTCCGCCCCTGAGGAACTGGTCAAGGCCGCGCGCAAGGTGATGAGCGGCGGCCGCTACGTAAGCAGCACGCTGGCGGAAAAACTGGCCGGCACTTTGGAGCGGAAGCAGACCGAGTTTCCCCACCAGCAGTTGTCGGATCGCGAGTTTCAGGTGCTGCGCATGATCGCCTCGGGCAAGACCGTGAGCGAAATCGGAGTTGAGCTGACTCTCAGTGTGAAGACGATCAGCACTTATCGCACGCGCATCCTCGACAAGATGAGCCTGAACACCAACGCCGAGATCACTCGCTACTGTTTCGAGAACAAGCTGGTGGAGTAAGGGGCCGCCGGCTCCGGCCGGTTGGGCCACAAGGCAAGGTGGATTTTCAGGCCCGTCCCCGGCCAAGCGTCACCGCGCGATCCAGCCGCCGCCCAGCACCACCTCGTCCTGATAGAAGACGCTGGCTTGCCCGGGCGTGATGGCGCGCTGCGAGACGTCCAACTTGATGTGCGCCGCCCCGCCAGCCTGCGGAGTGATGGTCGCCATCGTGCCGGGATGGTTGTAACGAATCTTCACCAGCGCACGGATCGTCGCCGGGGGTGTCTCGAACGGAATCCAGTTGCAGCGCTCCACGGTGAATTCATCGCGGTCGAGCTGCGTGTCGTCGCCCACGATCACGCGGTTGCGGGCCACATCCAGCTCGATGACGTAGAGCGGCGTCGGGTGGGAAAGCCCCAACCCCTTGCGCTGCCCGATCGTGTAGAACTCGATGCCGTCGTGCTTGCCCAGCACGCGGCCATGCACATCGACGATGTCGCCGGCGTGGCGGGCCACCAGCTTTGACTGTTCGAGAAACTTCCCGTAGTCGCGATCCGGGACGAAGCAAATCTCCATGCTCTCCTCCTTATCGGCCGTCTTGAGTTCGCACTCCCGGGCCACGGCGCGGGTCTCACTCTTCAACATTTCGCCGAGCGGGAAAAGGGTGTGCGCGAGCTGCTCCTGCTTGAGCGAGAAAAGGAAATAGCTCTGGTCCTTGCGCGGATCCTTGCCGCGCTTGAGCAGCGTGCGGCCGGTCTCGCGGCACTTCTCAGTGCGCGCGAAGTGGCCGGTGGCGATGAGCGAGGCACCAAGCTTTTTCGCCCGCGAGATGAGGGTGCCGAACTTGAGCTTCTCGTTGCACATCACGCAGGGATTGGGCGTGCGTCCGGCCCGGTATTCCTCGGCGAAGTAATTGATGACCTGCTGCTGGAACTCCGCCGCCTCATCCACCAGGTAGTAGGGAATGTTGAGCTTGTGCGACACGGCCCGCGCGTCGGTCACCGCCTGGGGACCACAGCACTTGTCCTCGGCGCGGTTCACGCAATCCTGCGGCCAGAGTTTGAGCGTGAGACCGATCACGTCGTAACCCTGTTCGAGCAACAACGCCGCCGCCGCCGAGGAATCCACTCCTCCGCTCATGCCCACCACCACTCGTGTCTTCTGCTGCTCCATCGCGAGCGCGGAGCATAGCCGTGGAGAGGTCGCGCGCCAAACAACAAAACCAGGGTGGAGCCTCGGCGGGCGCACCTTCAAGACGCGCCGACTGTTCGATGAATGCTTCCCCGCCCCATATTCACACCGTAACGTCGCGGCCATGCCGAATGACCGCACGCCCCCGACCTTTGCCGAAGCCTGCCGCTTCTGGCTCAAGCTCGGCTGCATCAGCTTCGGCGGCCCCAGCGGGCAGATCGCCATCATGCACGAGGAAGTGGTGAAGCGCCGCCAATGGATCAGCGAGGAGCGGTTCCTGCACGCGCTCAATTACTGCATGCTCCTGCCCGGCCCCGAAGCCATGCAACTCGCGACCTACATCGGCTGGCTGTTGCACCGCACCAGGGGCGGCATCGTGGCGGGCGCGCTTTTCGTCCTGCCCTCGGCCGGGCTGCTCTGGGGGTTGAGCCTGATCTACGTGCGCTGGGGCAGCGTGCCTTGGATCGCTGCCGTGCTCTACGGCTTGAAGCCCGCCGTGGTCGCACTGATCGCCGCCGCCGTGGCGCGCATCGGAACCAAGGCCTTGAAGACCCCGGCGCTTTACTCGATGGCGGCGCTGTCCTTCGGGGCGATTTATTTTCTGAACATCCCTTTCCCCGCGATCATCCTCGCCGCCGCCGGGCTGGGTTTTCTGGGCGAGCAATGGAGGAAGGCCCGCCGCACCGCGCCCGAGGACGCCGCGCCCGCTCGTCCCGAAGAAATTTCCGCCGCCGCGCCCGCCGAAGCCGCGCCGCACACCCGGCCTTCCCTGCGCCGCGCCCTCCGGGTGACGTTGGTCTCGGTCGGGTTGTGGTTCGCACCGGTGCTGGCCCTGGCGCTCTGGCTGGGCGCGGATCACACTCTGGTCCAGCAGGGGATATTTTTCAGCAAGGCGGCCACGGTCACGTTCGGCGGCGCGTACGCGGTCCTGCCTTACGTGGCCCAGCAGGCCGTGGAGAATTATCACTGGCTTACTCCGGCCCAGATGCTCGACGGGCTGGCCCTGGCCGAGACCACACCGGGACCGCTCATCATGGTGCTACAATTTGCCGGCTTCCTTGGCGGGTGGCATCAACCCGGCCCGCTCACTCCGTTGCTGGCCGCGACCCTTGGAGCATTCATCACCACCTGGACCACGTTCGTGCCGTGCTTCCTCTGGATTTTTCTCGGCGCGCCGCACATCGAGCAGATGCGCGGCAACCTCAAGCTCACCGCCGCGCTGACTGCGGTGACGGCGGCGGTGGTGGGCGTGATCCTGGCGCTGGCCGTGAACTACGGCCGGCAAGTGCTCACGCCCGATCGCCAGGATCTCGACTGGTTCGCGGCGGTGCTGACCAGCGTGGCCTTCGTCGGATTGTGGCGCTGGAAGTGGAACGTGATCGCGGTGGTGCTGGGCGCGGGCGGGGCCGGTCTCATTTTCAAAATGTTGACGGCGTAGGTTTGTCCAAGGCCCAAGGTCCAAGGTCCAAAGTCATCCCACACTCCACGCGGCGCGACTTTGGACCTTGGACATTCGCAGCCGCCCCGGCAACATGGCCGGGCGATGACCACCGCCAACAAAGTCACCATCGGCCGCATCCTTCTGGTGCCATTCTTCATTGCTTCGGTCATCTATTACGTCCGCACGGGGCTGGAGTGGTATCGCTGGATAGCCATCGGCTGCTTCGCGGTCGCGGCCATCAGCGATGGCATCGACGGGTTCATCGCGCGGCATTTCAATCAATGGAGCGAGCTGGGCACCATCCTCGACCCGCTCGCCGACAAGCTGCTCCTGGTCTCCGGCATCGTGCTGCTCTCGTTTCCCAACGAGGGACGGCTGCCCGGCATTCCCCTCTGGCTCACCGTCACCATCCTGAGCCGCGACGTGCTGCTGCTGATCGGTTACGGGGTGATCCATTTCCTGGCCGGCGGCATGAAGGTGAAGCCTCACTTCCTCGGCAAGATCGCCACCGTGCTGCAAATGGCCGCCGTGCTCTGGGCGCTCTTCAAGTGGGATGCGCAATGGCATTCGCACATCTGCCTCGCCGCCGCCGCGCTGACCACCGGGTCGGGATTGATTTACCTCTTCGCCTGGATGCGGCTGGTGGCCAAACATCCGTCCAGTTCCCCCAGCCAGAAATAGGGCGGGGAGACGCGTGAACCGTGAGGTGTGAATGCGGCGTTGAATCCGTTGACGAATTCTCGCCTCCCGCCTCACCCTCCACCTCATTATGGCCAACGAACTCATTCTAAAACTCAAGGAAGGCGATCCGGCACCAGCCTTCACGACCCACACCAGCGGCGGTGGTCGCCTCTCCCTCGCAGACTTCGCCGGCCAGAACGTCATCCTCTATTTTTATCCCAAGGACGACACGCCCGGCTGCACCAAGGAAGCGTGCGCGTTTCGCGATGGCTATGCGGACTTCAAGAAGCGTGGCGCGGTCGTGCTCGGGGTCAGCCCTGGTCCGGTAAAGTCGCACGACAAGTTCGTGAAAAAGTTTCAACTGCCCTTCCCCCTGCTCGCGGACACAGACAAGAAAATCGTCGAAGCCTACGGGGTGTGGGGCGAGAAGATTTTCATGGGCCGCAAATACTTGGGCACGCACCGCGTCACGTTCCTCATCGGGCCAGACGGCAAAATCAAAAAAATCTGGCCGAAGGTGAAACCCGAGGAGCACGCGGCGGAAGTGCTGGCGGCGCTCCTCGCGTAGGCTTCGCCATCACTTTGTTCTGCGCCGGCCCCGACTCTGACTCCCCGGCAATCGTTTCGCCAGGCGCAGTGTGCGCAGGAGTATCGGCAGCACCGCGCGGTCCTTGTCCCGATCAGCGGCGCGCTTGCTGGCGATGACACGGCGCAGGGGAAGCACCCGCACCGGCACGCCCTCCAATTTGCCCACGCCACATCGTTTCCACTCGGCGGCGAAGGAACGCAGGCCATCCGGCTGGAAGACGGCGTTCACCTGCGTGCCGTCGCGCAATTCATAGACCGTCCGCGCGCGAATGGTTCCGCCCTGACGTTGCACGATGCCCAGCAGCCGGACGTATTGCCGCTCGGGCAGCCGCACCCAAAAATCATAGTCCA
Source organism: Pedosphaera sp. (assembly GCA_031414955.1). GTDB lineage: Bacteria > Verrucomicrobiota > Verrucomicrobiia > Limisphaerales > SIBH01 > JANNGC01. Next base: position 23,302 of record JANOQV010000217.1, read on the forward strand.
CCGTCATCAGCGGCGCACCCTGCTCGATGGCCGCCATGGGGCCGATGAGGATGCAGTCTATTTTTTCCGCGAGGAGTGCCTTAAGGAAAGCGCCGAGCGGGCTGTCTTGAGGCTGAAATGGCATCGTTGTTGGGGAGACATGGCAAAGAAAAGTGCGTGCTGCCAAAGCTCATCGTCATCCAGCCCGCGCGCGCCGGCCAGCAGCCGGTAGATGCGCGCGGCGCGATCCGGCGTCTTGCTTGGCTCTTTCTTCGGCACGGGCAGAAGTTGAACGCAGGCTCTTGAGATGGCAAGTCCGGTATGCTTTGGGGGAGCACACAGACAAATCAAAGCGGCTGGTTCCCACCCTGCAGCGGCACCGTCACCACCGAGACGCGGTGCTTCTTGGCCAGCACCTCGACGCGCTCCTGGTTCAGCAACAGGGTCTGGCCCGCTTCGAGGGCCAGCACCGAGAGCCGTGCGGTGGCGCAGGTTTCGAGGGTCAGGTCGCCGACGCAGGGGATGTCCCAGCGCATGTCGTGTTGCTCCTTGGCCACCTTCACGGCCACGGCCCCGCCGTCCTTGCCGGACAGTTCGCCACCGCGCAGCAGGCACTTGTCCGTGCCCTCGAAGCCTTCCACCGCCAGGACCGCGCCGTTCTTCACCACCACGGACTGGCCGATCTCGAGCCGCGAAATTTCCTTGGCAATGCGGAACCCGTATTCCACGTCGGCCCGGAGTTCCTCGGTGAGCTTGGGGCCGAGTTGAAAACCCGCCTGGGGCATGACCGGACTCAGCCAGGGCGTGGCCGGGATCAGCTTGATGCCGTCCTTCATCATCTCGTCGGCGAAGAGACCGAACAGGGTGTGGGCATTCTTCTCCTTAAGCCTGAGCACCGCGGTGATGGTGCGCAGGTCGGGCCGCGCATCGAGGAAACTCTTGGGCGCGATCTTGCCGACCATGACGCAGTGGGCGACCTCGTTTTCCTGGAAGGCCTGGATGAGCTTGTTCGTCTGCCCGAACCTCAACCAGATCATCCGGTCCACCAACGGTTCGAGGTCGCGGTTGCTCAACCCCTCGAAGCCAATGGCCACCAACCGGCGGACGCCGAGCGCGCGGGCCTGCCGCGCCAGGACGAGGGGCAGCGACTGGTCGCCTGCGATGATGCCAAGGGTCTGAATTTGTTCTGTCATTGCCGCGCGAGACGTTAGCGGGGGCGTCCCGGATGGCAAGCCGGAGCACTGGTGGAACCAGGGCAGACGCACCAAAATGTTTGGTTCCACGGGCTAAAACCTAAAATCCAAATCCCAAATAAGCTCCAAATTCCAAACTCCCATGGGAGTGCGAACGCCTGGTTTTGGGATTTGGGATTTCGTGCGAAACACCGCGAAATTAAATGCGTCTGCCCTGGAGGGAGAACCCCCCGTGCTTTCGCGGCGGGGGCCGGGGCAATAAACTTCCACGGTCGGATTCAAGATGGTGACTAAGCCCCGGCGAAACCCTGAAACTCCCGGGCGAGCGCGGCTTGAAAACTCCATCCCCGCCCTCGCCAATCGAAACGAAGCCGACCCGCGTGCAAGGCGTGATTGGACAGAATGAGTTGCCGTCGATCCTCGTCGGTCATCTCGCTGCGGACGAAACGCAGGTAAATCTGTTCGTCACGACCATAAATCTTGTCCCCCACGATCGGATGTCCGGCGTGCGCGAGGTGGATGCGAATCTGGTGCTTGCGCCCGTTCTGCGGGCGCACGGTGAGTAAGGTGAAATCAGAACCGTCGCGCTGGAATCGGCGCACCACCCGGGCTTCGGTCCGGGCCGCCGCGCCATCCGGGCGCACCCCATCCTTGATGGCGACGGCGCTGCGCTCGTCCCGGCCGAGCGGAGCCTCCATGACGAGGGCTTCCTCCTCCACGAGGCCATGCACGATGGCGGCGTATTCCTTTTCCACGGCGCTGCTCTCGATGAGCTTGCCCAATTCACCCGCGACCAGGGCCGACTTCGCCACCAGCACCAGGCCGCTGGTTTCTCGGTCGAGGCGGTTGACCAACCGCCCTTCCGCGTGGCCGAGATGCAAGCGCACCCGGCCGATGAGGCTGGAGCGTTCGTCGGTCTTGGTGGGATGGCAGACGAGTCCGGCCGGCTTGTTCACGACCAGCAGGTCGGCGTCCTCATGGATGACTTCAAATAAATCGTTCACGGACATTTCAGAAGGCAGCGTCGTTGGAGTCCACACTACAGCGCGTGCCCGGACAACCCGCAGGCTGTGCTCCGATGCGCCGCCCGCGCGAATCGCTTGTCAGCCCGCCGCGCTGGCGTAGCATCAGCACCCGATGTCTGGGAAGCGCAATGTCTGGCTGCCGGTGCTGCTCATGATCGTTTTTGCGATCACGCGCTGGCCGGGGATCATGCCGCAGAACTTCAGTGCCGCGTACGCGCTGTTCTTCTGCGCGGGCGCGTTTTTCCCGGCGGCGCTGGCCTGGTGGCTGCCCGTGCTGGTGATGCTCGGCGCGGATGTGGCCCTGAATGTTCTCCATTACCACAGCGCACCTCTGGGCTGGTACATGTTGGTGAATTACGCAGGCTACATCGTGCTGCTGGGCTTGGGCCGCAGGTTCGGCGCGCGCTCTTCCTTTCTCAAACTCCTCGCCGGCAGCCTGCTGGGCGCGGTCGTGTTCTATCTGCTCACCAACACCATGTCCTGGCTGCAACTGCCCTACGCCAAAACTTTTCTCGGCTGGTTCACCGCCCTGACCAAGGGCCTGGATGGTCTGCCGCCGACCTGGGAATTCTTTCGCAACACCCTGCTCAGTTCCGGCCTCTTCACCGCGCTCTTCGTCGGCTCGATGAAATATTCCGAGCATCTGGAAAGCGCGGCGGAGAAACGGGCGACGGACCCAACGACGGAGAAGGACGAGCACGAGGCCGTGGAACCGAAGCCGGAGGAAGCGTGATGGCGACGTGCTCAGGGTGCAGTGCGCAGCCTGACCAGACCCCAAGGTCGCGAATCAACTGACCAGGACGCACTGATTACTCCTTCCCCACCATGAAACTCGGCCTCATCTCCGACACCCACAACTACCTCGACCCGCGCGTGCCCAAGATTTTCGCCGGCGTCGATCACATCCTGCACGCCGGCGACGTAGGGCAGCCGATGTTGCTCGTGGAACTGGAACAAATCGCCCCCGTGATCGCCGTGCTCGGCAACACTGACGAGGGGCTGGGACTGGCCCTCCGCCTGACCGAAACCATCGAACTAGGCGGGAAGAGGTTCCTGCTGCACCACATCGTCACGCCCGGTGCAGGACCGAGTTTTATTCCTGGACCAGCCAGCGCCGCCGTGCCCGAGGTCGTCATGTTCGGTCACACCCACAAACCGTTCGCCCAGCAGTTTGGCCGCACGCTTTTTTTCAATCCCGGGTATGCGGGGCGACAGCGTTTCGATTTGGAGCGTAGTGTGGCCTTGATGGAGATCGGCCCCGACGGCATCACACATCGCTTCGTGCAATTGTGACGGCAAGCCGGGCGGCGAGGCTTCTTTGAAGGCGTGAACAGTCGCCCCATGGACAACGCATCGCAGGGATGAAATGCCCCTGCGAGGTTCGATTTCCTCCCATCTTTCTGCCCGCAAATCTTTCTGCCATGAACTCCGGCGTCGCTGCGTTCCTCATGTCGACCCGGGGATTCATGGCAGAAAGATTTACCGGCAGAAACATGCGGGGCGCACTCCCGGATTTGGCGCCGCGCCTGTGACAGGAAGACCTCAAGTGGTGGAGAGCCTTGGATGTCTGCCCTTTGCGCTCTGGCGTTTCTCGCGCGTTTCCCTATCCTCCGGGCATGGACCATTCGCCTGGATTCTTGAAAATCGTGAACGAAGCCCGCTCTCGGGTGGAAGAAATCACCCTCGACGAAGCGGACCGCAAACTGGCTGCTAATCCCAGCGCAGTCCTGCTCGACGTGCGCGAGGACAGTGAATGGCAGGCCGGCCATGCCGCGTCCGCCTTGCATCTCGGCAAGGGCATTCTGGAGCGCGACCTCGAGAAGCGGTTCCCAGACCTGGACACCGAACTCATCATGTATTGCGGCGGCGGCTACCGCTCGGCGCTGACCTGCGAAGTGGCGCAACGCATGGGCTACCGGAAAGTTTTCTCCCTCATGGGCGGCTATCAGGCGCTCGTCGCCTCCGGTTGGCCGATGGCCTGACACCCAGTGAACCAATCCCGCACTCTCTACGATCGGCTCGGCGGCCACGAAGCAATCCTCCTGCTCATCACGCCGTTCTACTTCGATGTGCGGCAGCACCAACTGCTCGAGCCCATCTTCAACGCCCACATCACGGACTGGCCGGCGCACCTCGCGCACATCACGGACTTCTGGGCGCGGCAAACGGGAGGGCCTTCGCGTTACGGCGGCGGGTTTGCCGCCGCGCACCTTCAATTAGGCATCACGCCCGAACATGTCGGAACCTGGCTGGAACTTTGGGATTTCAACTGCCGCCGACAGTTGCCCGCCGATCAGGCCACCGAGATGAGCGCCCTGGCCCGGAGCATCGGAACGCAGTTGCAGAAGATTCTCGCCGGGCGCAGCGGTCTCTCCCTCGGCACCGACAGCCAGTAACATCCGGAGCCGGCCGTTTCGCGACCGGCCACCGCTGTTTGATTCGCGGGCTATGCTGCCACTGATTCCGCCATCTTCGGCACCTCGCTCAAAATCTGCCGGATGATGTGGTCCGTGGTGATGCCTTCGGCTTCGGCCTCGAAGTTCAGGATGAGCCGGTGGCGCAGCGTCGCGGTGGCGACGGCCTGGATGTCCTCGAAGCTGACGTTGAAGCGGCCCTCGGTGAGCGCGCGGACTTTGGCGCCGAGGATGAGCGACTGCGCGCCGCGCGGGCTGCTGCCAAAGCGCAGATACTGGTTCGTGATGGCAATCGCCGTCTCGGTCTTCGGATGCGTGGCGAGGACGAGGCGCACGGCGTAATCCTTGACGTGCGTGGCGACTGGCACCTGCCGCACCAGTTGCTGCAACTCGATGAGCGCCGCGCCGTCGAGCACCTTGTTCACCGTGGCCTTCCGGTTCTCCGTGGTGCGATTGATGACTTCAGTGAGGTCCGCCGCGTTCGGGTAGCCGACGACGAGCTTGAAGAAGAAACGATCGAGTTGCGCCTCGGGCAACGGATAGGTGCCCTCCTGATCGATGGGGTTCTGCGTGGCGAGCACGAAGAACGGCTCCACGAGTTTGCGAATTTGACCGCCCGCCGTGACGCTCTTCTCCTGCATGGCCTCAAGCATGGCGGATTGCGTCTTGGGCGTGGCGCGATTGATTTCGTCGGCGAGGATGATGTGGGCGAAGATTGGCCCGCGTTGGAACTCAAACTCGCGTCGGCCATCCGCCGTTTCCATGACCATGTTCGTGCCGAGGATGTCGGCCGGCATCAGGTCGGGCGTGAACTGGATGCGGTTGAACGACAGCTCCAGCACCTCGCTCAGCGTGCGCACGAGCAGGGTCTTGCCGAGGCCGGGCACGCCTTCGAGCAGCACATGCCCGCCCGCGAAAATGGCGATGAGCGTGCCATCCACGATGTCCGTGTGGCCAACGATGACCTTGCCGATCTCGTCACGCAGCGCGGTGAAACTTTGGCGGAAGGAGGCGATTTGGGATTCAGTGCTCATGGGCGGGAATGTTGCAGGTTGAAAGTTGAAGGTTGAAGGTTTTTCACGGTTTTCGGACGCGGGTTTTCATCCGGCACGTTTCGAGGTAGCGGATGAAAGTGGCGATGCGCCGGGACAGCGTGACCGTGGACTGGCGCAACTCCTCGAATCTTTTTTCGCTGACGTATTCTTGGTCCAACGCCACGTAAAGCTGTGACCGCACCTCGCCGTTCGAGCCTTTGGCGATGTTCAGAAACTGCACGAACTCCTTGCGCGAGCCGCGCTCGAAGCCCTCCGCGATGTTCGACATGACGGAAGTGGCGGCACGGCGTATCTGGCTCTTGAGATCACGGTCGAGCGCGAAGGGCTTGAGTTTGGAAGCAGCGTAAATTTCTTTCACGAGCTGGCGGGCGGCCTGCCACACTTCCAATTCCTCGAACGACTGAACCGTTGCCATAAATTCGTCCTCCAGTTGGTTTGGTATGATTTTCCCCGAGAGTGTCGAACTGCCGAAGGAACCTTCAACCTTCAACTTTCAACCTTCAACTCGCCGCGCCCTACTTCTTCAAATCATCAAAATAATCCCGCACTGCGCCGCGATAGGCGCGCGGGACTTGATCCTGATTGAGCGCGCTCTGCGCATCGGTCTGGGCGGCGGTGGCGGCTTCCTCGAACTGGACCTTGCTCTGGCCTTTGATGGACACGCCCTTGAGCGTGATGCTCGGCATCTGCCCTCCGGGGGCCATCTGGCCTTTCACTTTGGTGGGCTTGAGGGCTTCGTTGAGCGAGGCGTCGCGCTCGCTGAGACCGCGCGCGTCCATGTCGGGCCGCTCGATGCCGGAGTTGTTCACGGGCGTCTGGGGAACATTCTGTGGGTAGTAAGTCCAACCGGTTTCATCGGCCCAGGTGCCGACGCCGCTCGCGCCCTTGCCCGCGCCATCTTTCCAACCACGGCCTTTGCAGGCGAAGCAGCCCGCGCCACTGCAATACGGACACTGGCCGCCAGCTTTGCACTGGCCCCAGCCTTTGCCGGACTGGATGGCCTGCTGCGCGCGCTCCAGCATCTCCATCATCTGCGCGAGTTGCTGCGCGTCCTGCATTTGCTGCGCGAGCTTGTCGAGTTCCTTGGCGGCTTCGGCGAGGGCCTGTGCGGCTTCGGATTTCGCCTGCTGCTTTTGCGCATCAGAGTTCTTGCCGCTCTGCGCCTGCTGCATCTGCTTGACCGCGTTCTTCAAATGCTCGGCGACCTTGCCGTATTCGCCCGCCGGTGAGAGTGCCTTGGAAACCTCCTCCATGATCTTGTCCATCTGCTCCTTGGACATCGCACCGCTCTTTAATTGTTGCACCATCTTCTGCAACGTCTGCTGCGCCGCGTCGGTCTGCGCGTTCTTCAACTGCTCGGCGAGATCCTTGCCCATCTGCGCGTTGGCCTGCTGCTGTTGCATGGACTGCAACTGCTTCGCCATGTCCGCGAGCTTCTTCAAATCCTCGCCCGCCACGTTCATGTCCTTCACGAACTGATCGGTGTTGCCCTGCTGAAGCGCCTTGAGCGCGTCTTCGAGGCTCTCCATCGGCAGGCCGGCGTCCTTCATCTGCTGGGCGAGATTGCCAAGCATCTGCGAGAGCTGTTCGCGCGCGGCCTTGCCTTCGGGAGAATTCTTGTCGGGCAGATTGGCGGCGAGTTGCTGCGCCTTGGCGAGATCCTGTTGGAACTTCTCCATCTTGCCGGGCTCGTTGGCGCCGTTGCCGAGCGCTTTTTGCAACGCATCAATCTGTTTCTGCATGGCGTCGGAGGCCTGGTTGCCGGAATTGCCACTCTGTTCACGGGCCGCGCGTTCCAAAGGCTTGAGGGCACCGGCGCGATCCAACTCCTTCGTTTCCTGCGCGACCTTCTCACGCACGCTGGCGATGTCCTTGAGCGCATCGGCCTTGGTGAGGGAAAGCTTCTGCAACTGCTGCCCAAGTTCTTCGACCTTCTCGATGGCCTTCTGCGTTTCTTCGCGGGCGGGCGGCTTGGTTTCAATCACGCGCTTGGCGATCTCGGTGAGTTGCTTGCCGGTGTCCTTGATATTCGCGGCGTCGGCCTGCTTCTGAAGGTGTTTCTTCGAGCGGTACTCGGGCACGAAACCCAACCCCGCCGCGACAACCAGAATGAGCAGCGCCCAGCGCGTCACTCGCGGGAGATGGAACGGCAGCAATTTTTTCGCATCCAGCCCCTTGGCGTGCTGCGAGGCATCGGCCACCAGCAACGTCTTCCATTCTCCCTCGACGGGCGACTGCGAAAACTCCAGGGCGGTGCTCAGGCGCTCCTTGAGATTCTGTTTCATGTCCACCCAGCGCGCGGTTTCGCTCGCCGATGATTTGCGCCAGCCGCCCACGATGGCTCCGATGAGAATGGCCGCCAGTCCGGCCAACCCACCGTAGGCCAGCACAGCCATGGGCACGGGGCAGAATTTGTAAACGAGGAGTGAGATGAGCCAGAGAACGCTCGCGATCAGGAGTCCGTGCCACGCGCCGCGCAGGGTGCGGTCGAGACGACGGCGTTGCGCGGCCTGCTGCAATGCGGTTTCGATGTGGCGCATGTCACTCATAGCGCGGTCACGCTGCCCCAGGCGGTGGGGATTGGCGAGCGCATTTCCTGTCCAATTCCAATGTCCGGGAGAGAGTCATTGAAAACCCAGGAACTCAGAAAAGAGGCGATTTCGCTCTCCTCTTTTCTAAATTCCAAATTCAAAAGTTTCCCCTCACTGTTTCTCATATTCCCCTTTGTTCACCCGTTTGAGCACGGTGAACCCCGCCTTCTTGGCGTCGGTAATCGACAGTGGTTTGAGTTTCTGCGGGGAGTTGAAACCTGAGATGAGCTTGTGAACGGGCTTCTTGCAGGCCGGGCAGGCCTTCAATTCCACCGCCGTCACCGGTCGGCGCAGGGTGAACCGCCCGCCGCAGGCCGCGCAGCTTCCTTCGCACAACTCGTATTCGTAGAGAGGCATGGGGCAATGTGTGGAGTCTGGGGGCCAAAGTCCAATCGCCAGTGGCCGGCGGGCCGGCCTCAGACCCCAGGCACCCAGGAGGCCAAAACACCCCAAGTTTACTATTGCACCCGAGACTTCTGCCGCTACCTTGTCGCGCTCTGGAAATTTAGAACACCATGAATCCTGAACTGGCGAAGCAAGCACTGGTCAAAGTCGGCAACCCGAACGTCCTCGTAAACATCGTTTCCCGGCGCGTCCGGCAGTTGAACGCCGGCGGCGGCGGCATGGGCCGCCCCCTCGTCAGCGACACCGCCAATCTCGGCTATGGCGACATCGCCCTGCTGGAAATCATTCACGACAAGATCGGGTTCGACATGCCCGAAGCCCACGTCCTGATCGAGCAGAAGCCCAAGCGCAAGCGCAAGAGCTAGAACACTGGCCATCGCGGATTGTGGGTTGAAGGTTGCAGGTTTGGCGCGGGCCTTGAACCAGCAACCTTCGAATTTTAAGCTGCAACCCAGATGGCAGACATCGTTTCCAATCCCAAGGCCCGGCGCGACTACCACATCCTCGACACCTTCGAGGCTGGGCTGGTCTTGCGCGGCACCGAGGTCAAATCCATCCGCGGCGGCAAAGTCCAGATTGGCGATGCCTTCGCCCGGGCCGAGAAGAACGAAATCTGGCTCTACAACGCCCATATCGACGAATTCACCCACGGCAACCTCTACAACCACGCCCCCAAGGCGCCGCGCAAGTTGCTCCTCCATCGCACCGAGATTCGCAAGCTTTTCGGACTGGCGGCCGTCAAGGGCAACGCCCTCTTCCCGCTCGCGATGTATTGGAAGAACGGACGGGTGAAAGTTTTGCTTGGCGTGGGCAAAGGCAAGCAGCAGTTCGACAAGCGTGAAGACATGCGGGAGCGCGAGGCCGAACGCGAGATCAAGCGCGTGACCATGCATCAGTTCAAAGGCAAGCGGTGAACCATTCCTGGCGCGTAGCCTCATGCGTTTCTCCCGCCAGCGAAACCTGCGCAGGTGAATGAAGCGCCGTGCCACCACCCCGGCCTTGGTTTAGCCCAACCCTCCCCGCCGGAACCTGGGCGCGCCTTTCCATCCGTCGCAGCTGGACAGGTTTCTCCAAATGCAAAGACGCCACTGGCTCTTCACCAGTGGCGTGTGTGACAACCGTCGTGTGGGCTTGGACTAAAACTTGCCGCCGTACACCGCGTTCTTGCCCAGCAACTGCTCGATGCGTAGCAACTGGTTGTACTTGGCCGTGCGGTCGGAGCGGCTGAGCGAGCCGGTCTTGATCTGACCGCAGTTCGTGGCCACGGCCAGGTCGGCGATGGTCGCGTCCTCGGTCTCGCCGGAACGATGGCTCATCACGGCGGTGTAGTTGTTGTCCTGGGCGAGTTCGACGGCATCGAGCGTCTCGGTGAGGGAGCCGATCTGGTTGACCTTCACGAGAATCGAGTTGGCCGTGCCGGTGTCGATGCCGCGTTGGAGGAACTTCACGTTGGTGACGAAGAGATCGTCGCCGACAAGCTGGACCTTGTCGCCAAGCTTGTCGGTGAGCTTCTTCCACGTCTTCCAATCGCTCTCGGCGCAACCGTCCTCGATGCTGATGAGCGGATACCGCGCACAGAGCTTGGCGTAGAAGTCCACCAGTTCATCGCCGGAGAGCTTCTGGCCGCTGCTCTTCTTGAAGACGTAGGTTTCGTTGCCGGTGTAGAACTCGGAGCTGGCCACGTCGAGGGCGAGGAAGATTTGTTTGCCGGCCTTGTAGCCCGCGTCCTTGGTCGCCTGGAGGATGACCTCGATGGCCGCCTCGGCGCTGTCGAGCTTGGGGGCGAAGCCGCCTTCGTCGCCGACGGCCGTGCTGAGCCCCTTCTTCTTCAACACGTTCTTGAGGGCGTGGAAGATTTCGGTGATGGCCTGCAAGCCGTCGCTGAAGGTGTTGAAGCCCTTGGGCACGATCATGAATTCCTGGAAATCAATCGGGGCGTCGGAGTGCGCGCCGCCGTTGATGACGTTGGCCATCGGGACGGGGAGCACCTTGGCGTTGGGCCCGCCGATGTATTTGAAGAGCGGCTGGCCGAGGAGTGCGGCGGCGGCCTTGGCGTTGGCCAGCGAGACGGCGAGGATGGCGTTGGCCCCGAGCTTGGACTTGGTCTCGGTGCCGTCGAGCGCGAGCATGATGCGATCAACGGTGAGCTGGTCGAGGGCATCGACGCCGCGGAGCTTGGGGAGAATCTTGGTGGTGACGTTGGCCACGGCCTTGGCCACGCCCTTGCCGAGGTAGCGCGTCTTGTCGCCGTCGCGCAGTTCAATCGCCTCGTGCTCGCCGGTGCTGGCCCCAGAGGGAACGGCCGCACGCCCGACCGCGCCGCTGGCCAGAACGACATCGACTTCGACGGTGGGATTGCCGCGCGAGTCGAGGATTTCGCGGGCCTGGATATCAAGAATGGTGCTCATGGTTTCAGTTCAATTTCAGGGTTCAGTGTTCAATTTCCAAAACGAGCGCGCATGATTCATGGCGGGGAAATGGGAGTCAAGTTGTCACGCGGAAGGTAGAGGCTCATTTTGAATTTGGAACTCAGGAATGGATCGATCCCCCCACCCGAGTTCCTCAGTTCCAAATGGAATCCATTCGACTCAAGGGCAAAACTGGCGGCGGCAGCGGCGCGATAGAAGAACCGAGGCCAACCCCAGCAGCGCAAGCGATCCGGAAATCCAGGCTCCGACACGAAACCGCTGATCCTCGTAACGCAGCACGACGCGATGCTGGCCGGCGGGAACCTGGAGAGCTTGAAAGCCGTGGTTCGCCCGCCAGAGAGGAACGGGCGCACCCTCCAAATACGCCTTCCACGGAGCGTAGAAGGACTGGGAGATGCTGACCATCGTCGGCCCGCGCGCAGTCACGTCAAACTCAAGCCGGTGGGCGGTCATCGGGCCGGGCGCGATGCGGACTTGCGATTGAGGCCCGGCCGAAACCGCCGCCCTGGCTTCCGGCGGCAAGAGCACTTCGGTGCGCGGATTGAAGTTGCTGTAAAGAATGGTGTTTAGCGTCTCGCTCTCGGCCACGAAGCGCGGCTCTTGCCCGGCGGAAATAACCGGCAAGGCATTGGAGCGCTGGCTCCACTCGGTCATTTGCCCCGGCGCGGTCATGAACCGGATGCCCAGGACGTCCGCCACCGTTTCATGCACGGAATGATCGTCGGGGAAAATCCTGTATTGCACGTCCTGCTGCCGCGACAGGTAGAGCGAAAAAAAACCGTCCGGCTTGGCGATGCCGTCCAAGAGGTTCAGGTTGTGCGATTGCCCCAGCCGCGCGGCGAGGTAGTTCCGGTCCAGATCGGGACTGGTCATCTGGCGAAATCCCTGGAGAGCCGCGAAGTTGAGCATGACGCGGGCCTGCCCCGGTCCGGCCTGTTCTCGCAAGGGCTGGAGTTCGGCCAGGCGCGGGGCCAAAGCCGCCGGGTTGGCCGTGGGATTCTGCCAGGGAAGGTGAGTGAAAAAGTCGGCGGCGAGAAGGGCCAGCCAGGCCAGGCTCAGGCCGATCGCCATCCGTCCGGAAGTTTTGCGCCCCGCCACCAGGCCCGCGACCAGCAAGGCAAACAAGCCGGCGCGAGTCAAACCGGGGCCCACGACAGCGGCATTCTGGCCGGCCAATGGATGCTGCCCGGCAAACCACATGATGAAGGCGAGGGCAGCGAGCAACACTCCGCCCAGAACCAACGGCAGGCGCAAGCTGGCCGCAGCGGGGCGCGCAACGGCGCCGGCGTCTGGCCCCAGCACCGGTCGCACCGCGCGCATCAGTTCGGCCAGACCGAGGGCCGCCAGCACCGTCAGCGGCACTGCGAGCAGGAATACCATCTTCACGGGATAGCGGATGAAGCCCAGTGCGCCAATGTAGTGCTTGAGGAAGGGCCAGATGAAGCCCTCGTCGCCCAAGGCCAGCAGGAGCGCGCACCCCACCAGCACGGCCCAGGCCCAGACGCGGGCCGGGCGCGCACGCACCACCGCCACGAGAGCCAGCCAAAGCGTCACGACCCCGAAGTAATAGGAGGAAGTCCAGGCCTGGCCGATTTGAAACGTCACCCCGGCGCTGGAGGTGACAGTGCGAAACTCGGGCACGAGCAAGTTCGCCCAACCCCACGCCGGCATGGCCCAACCGCCCGTGTCGTAGGCCGCGGTACGCTGCGATTGCTGGATGAGTTCAAGCAAGGGCAGCAATTGAACGGCGCTGAGAGCGACCACTCCGGCCACCACGACGGCGAAGCGCAAGAGCGATCGCCACCAGGAGGATCGGTTGGAATCGACCATGCCCAACCAGATCACCCCGGCGGCCACCCAGGTGAGCAGGAAGGCTTCCGGCGCGCCGGCCATGAACTGGGCGGTGCCCGCGAGGATGGCGGGGAGCAACGCCCAACCGCCCCGCTCCCAGGCACGCGAGAGCAGCAACAAAACCCAGGGCATCCAGCCCAGGGCCGCGATGTTGTTCGGCCACATCAGGCAATGCAGCGCGAGACCGTTGCACGCGAAGACGATCCCCGCGAAGACGGCGGCAAAGTTTGATCCTGTCCAACGCCGCGCCAGGAAGTACATCCCCACCCCGCCGAACCAGAGATGCAGCAGGCAGAATAGATTCAACGACCAAGGCAGAGGCAGGAGCAGATAGATGAGCGACCCCGGATAAAACACCATCGTGTTCCACTGCGCGGCGAAGGGCAGCCCGCAGTTGTTGAGGGGATTCCAGAGCGGGATTTCACCTTGCCAGAAACTCTCCCGGTGAAAATGCGCGAGCGGGTAGCCGAACAATCCAAAATCCCGGAAGACAAAAGACTGAAAGCCGAACACGACCGGCGCGAAACAGGCCGTGAGGAGCAGGCCCAGCAGAAGGGCAAAGCGCCGCGCGGAGAAGAAGGCGTCGACAGGCGCGGCGCGTTCGGTGTCATTCATCGTGGGAAGAATGGCAAAGCCACCGCGCAAAATCCAAAGTACAAATATCAAAGGCCGGCGAGAGCCGGGACTCAGCGCGCAGCCGCGAAATCCCAACCCCTGGGATTCCGGGCGGCCTTGGCGTGACCGCCTCCGTCCATGCACAGCCTGCGCAGCCACCGCTCAACCTTTGGCTGACACCGCACCCGCCGGCTGCTACGGTGCGCGCATTCATGAAATCCGCCGGGATGTTACGCCTGTTCTGTTTTGCCGCCGGCCTCGCCTGCAGCGGGGCCGCGTTGGCCCAGCAAGCGCCGGAGTTCCGCGCCCTTTGGGTGGACACCTTCCACGCCGCGATGCGGAACAGCAACGAGGTCTCGGCCCTGGTCAACACCGCGCGCGGCTCGAACTTCAACGCCATCATCGTGGAGGTGCGCAAGCGTGGGGATGCCTATTACAACAGCACCCTGGAGCCGAAGGCGTCCGATGTTTCGCCGCAGACGTTCGACCCGCTGGCGGATTTGATCGACAAGGCGCACCACGGGGGACGGCGCATCGAGGTTCATGCCTGGATGACCACTTACCTCGCCTGGAACAGCCAGAGTGTCCTGCCCACGCAGACCAATCATCCTTTTCTGCTGCACTCGAACTGGTTGAGCTTGAACAACGCGGGCACGAACTGGGACGGGGCCAACTTCCAGTTCGATCAGGGACTGCCCGAGGTGCAGAAGCATGTTTACAACGTGGCCATGGACATCGTCTCACGCTACGACGTGGACGGGCTGAACTTTGATTACGTGCGCTACTCGGGCAAGACCTGGGGGTATCACACCAACACGCTCGACCGCTTTCGGAGGCGTTACAACTTCGCCGGCACGCCGGCCACCACCAATGCGCAATGGCTCCAGTTCCGTCGGGATCAAATCAGCGGGCTGGTGCGCAAGGTTTATCTCCACGCCCTCGCGCTCAAGCCTCAGATCAAAATTTCCGCCGACACGATTTGCTTCGCGCCCGGCATCACGGATGACGCGGGCTGGTTCGCCTCGGCGGCGGCGTGGACGGATGTGTTGCAGGACTGGCGGGGCTGGATGCGGGAGGGGATTTTGGATTTGAACGTGCCGATGATGTATTTCCGCCAACCGTTGAACGGGGCCGACTGGGCGGCCTGGAGCATCTTCGCGAAGGAACATGCTTACGGACGGCAGGTGGCGCTGGGGCAGGGTTCGTATCTGAACACGCTGACCAACGTGATTTATCAGTTGCGCACGACGCGCCACACGACGGTGAACTCGAACGCGACGGCGGCGGGGATGGCGATCTACTCCTACGCCGTGCCGACGAGCGACACGACGGCGGCGGCGGCGTTCAACGCGCTCGTGCAGCCCACGAGCTACGATCCGAATCCCGTGCCGCTTTTCACCAACGCCGTGACCACGCCGGAGATGGTTTGGAAAACCACGCCGACCGTCGGGCATTTGAAGGGCACGGTGCGCTCGGCTTTGACCAGCAATGAACTCGACGGCGCGACGATCAGTATCAGCGGGCCGGTCGCGGCCGGGCGGACCAATGACGCGACGGGCTTCTATGGCTTCGTGCATCTGCCGCCGGGCAGTTACAATGTCACCGCCAGCTACAGCAATCTGGCCAGCCAGAGCGCGACCATTCTGATCACGACCGGTGCGGTCAGCACGCTGGATTTCTCCCTCGGCCTGTCCAATGCGCCCTTGCTCAACTTGCGGGCCTGGCCCGGCCGCACCGAGGCGCTGGTGGCCTGGACGACGACGAACGCCAGCGATTCGCAAGTGGAGTTCGGCCTGACGCCGGTCTTGGGCGAATCGAGCTGGCGCGACCGGGCGGTGGCCACAAATCACGTCGTGCTGCTGACCGGACTGCTGCCGAACACGAACTACTTTTTCCGAGCCGTGTCCCGCACCGCGAGCGCCACGAATGTTTCCGTGGTGGATTCCTTCCCCACGGCGGGAGACATCATCATGGACAACGGGGCCGCGTCCTTGGCGGGCGGCTGGACCACGGCCAACATTTCGGCGGACAAGTACGGCGCCGACTATGTTTATGCCTCGACCACCGCGACGGCGGCCACCGCGACCTACACTCCGAACATCACGACGCTGGGCTTTTACGACCTTTACGTCTGGTATCCGCAAGGCGGCAACCGTCCCACCAACGCGCCGTTCCTGCTCGCCTTCAACGGCGGCACGGCGGCGGGCGTGGTGAACCAGACCACGGGCGGCGGCGGTTGGCGGTTGGTGGCCACGAACAAACCCTTCGCGCGCGGCACGGGCGGATATTTCCAATGGCAGAACACGCCCGCTGAAAGCGGCAATGTCGTGATGGCTGACGCCGTGAAGTTCACTTACTCGCCCGGACAGGAACCACCCGCCCCAGGCCAGGTGCCACTGTGGTGGGGGGAGTTTTTTTTTGGCGGCCCGGTGAACGCCGGCCTTGATCCAGACACCGATGGCTGGACGACGGCGAAGGAATACGTGGTTGGATCGGACCCGCTGCGGGCAGCATCAAGGCTGGATTTTCATATCGAGGATCACTTCTCGCCCGTATTGCGGACAAGCTTCGCGCCGTTCCATTCCGGTCGGATTTATGAATTGGAGCAGGAGCCAGTCCTGGGCACGAACGGCTGGTCAGCCACGGGCCTGACCGCGCAATCCCTGCCGAATGGGGACGGGGTTTTCGCAGTCACGAACCCGCCTTCCGTCCAGAAATTTTATCGACTTCGCGTGCATCTTGCACCTTAGATGGCCGCGTTTCTTGAACCCATCGCGTGCGTCTGCCCGGACTCCAGGCCGCGCCGCGATTCCAAGTGTGAAATGATTCTATGCGTGCTCTAACACTCGTCCTTGCTGTGTCCGCCGGCCTGCTCGCCGTCCCTTCCGGCTTCGCCGCCGGCTACCAATTCCTCGAGGGCTACAACGTGCTCGACACGAACAACGCCCCCATTTTTTCCGGCGGCGCGATTGGAACCAACTTCGCCGGCACCGCCGGGCAGGAGCGCGACATCGGGGTGGATTCGGCGCGCGGCATCATCTACATCGGGCACGGCTTGGGCTCGGTGCCGGACGGACGCGGCTCCTCCACGGCCATCTCGGCCTTCGTGGTCACGAACGAGGCGCGGCCCGGATCGAATTTCCGCGACACCGGATTGATCGGCCCGGCCGCCGGCCAGGGGACGATGACCTTCAATCAGAGCCTGGTCTTCGACGTTGGCAGCGACAAGTTGTGGGTGCTCGGTTCGCCGCTGGGGGCGAATCCCATCCTCTGGTCGGCCCCCGGCGGCACGGTGGGTGGCGCGCCAAACGGCGACGGCATTTCCG
Organism: Pedosphaera sp.; assembly: GCA_031414955.1. Lineage (GTDB taxonomy): Bacteria > Verrucomicrobiota > Verrucomicrobiia > Limisphaerales > SIBH01 > JANNGC01. The sequence continues at coordinate 40,185 of JANOQV010000217.1, forward strand.
CAGTCAACGCGGCGCTGACCAAGGCCTTTCAACTCGACACCAACCTGCTCGAAGTCGGCGTGTATGTCCCCGGCGTGGCTGGATTGGCGGGGCGCGGCGGGCAACCCCGCGGGCTGGCCGTGCGGACAGTCCACGGCACCAACACCACCGTCTATGTCGGCATGGGCAATCACGTCCAGGCCTGGATCAACGATCAGTCGCCGGAGGTGACCAACTCCATCTGGCGCCGGCTCTGGGCCACGCAACGTCCGCCGGCCACGAGCCTCACCACGACCCGCGTCACCACGGCGTTCACCGGCGTGAACGGCCTGGCCGTGGACGACGATGGCAACTGCTTCTTCAACGTGCAGGGTGCCGGCGGTCGCATCTGGTCCGTGCGGCCGAACCTCATCCTCGGCGTCGCGGATCAAATGTCGCTCGACTTCAACGACCTGGCCTTTGGCGGCGGCAACGAGCGTGAAATCGTCTCGCTCATCTGGCCGGCCACGCCGCTCCTGGCCACGCCGCCGCAGTCCATCACCTTCGCGCGCTTCGACCAGCAGAAGAGTCTCTTCGTCAGCTTCCTCCCGGCGGCGACCCAGCGCGGAATCACCCGGCTGGACGTGGAAGATGCCATCGCCTTCACCAACGGCGGAGCCTTCCTGCCCGCCCGCGCCATCAACGGTTTCGGCTCCGCACAACCGGCGGGCGGGCAGGACACCATTCTCGCGACCATGCGGCTCAAGGCTGGCGTCGGGGTGACCCAGCCGTACGGTTCCACCAGCGGACTCCTTTACACCGACGTCGGAAGTGTCACCAATCCCACCCATATTTACGTGGACGCCTTCGTCACCGACACCAACAAGGGCCAGACCATTCCTACCGCGGCGATCATGAAAGTTCTCATGGCCGTGGACACGAATCCTCCCTCCATCACCACCCAGCCCGCTTCGCAAACTTTGCTCGAAGGAGGCACGATCAGTCTGGTCGTGGGCGCCGCAGGGCAACAGCCGCTGTCCTACCAATGGCAATCCAACACGGTGGAAATTGCTGGAGCCACCGCGTCGAGCCTGCATCTCGTGCCCGCTTCGACCAACCAGTCCGGCCTGTATCGAGTCGTCGTGAGCAATCTTCACGGCAGCGTGACCAGCGCGGTGGCCACGGTGACGGTGAATCCGTTGGTGCGTTCGCTGGCCATGACGCCGCTCTGGAGCCTGGCACCGGGATCGCGCTTCTACCTCGCCAACGACAACAACCAGCGCGGCCTCGCTTACAACCCCAACACCGAGAACCTCCTGCTGGTCAGCCGTTCGCCGAGCAACACCATTCGCGCCCTCTTTTCTGGCGACGGTGGGGATTTGTACTCGCTCAAGATTGATCCGGCCGTGATCACCGCCGGCGCTACTTTCGACATCAACATGGTGGGCGCGAGTGATGACGGAAAAGTTTACGTCGGCAACCTGGCGCAGAGCGTCCAGAACTTTCGCATCTACCGCTGGGACAGCGAGGACTCCGAGACGCTCCCGCAACTGGCCTACTCGGGCAATCCCAGCGCGCCCGTGGGCAACCGCTGGGGCGACTCGTTCGCCCTGCGCGGTTCCGGCGGCGACAACAGCCTGCAAATCATCGCCGCCTCGCGCAGCAGCAATGTGGTTGCGATCTTCACCACGGCGGATGCCGGCAACACCCTGACCCCGACGCTCATCAGCGTGCCCGGCGTGGCCAATGGTGCGTTCGGCATCTCGGTTGCCTTCGGCGCGGGCAACACGTTCTGGGGCAAGGGCGACAGCGGCACCGGACTGCGCCTGGTGCAGTACGATCTGGCGAATGGCACCGGTGTGGTGCTCCGCACTTTTACCTTCGGCGTTTACCCGGCCAGCGGCACCGTGGTCGGAGTGGAGAACAGTCTCAACCTCCTCGCCGGCCTCTCCATCGAGAACCCGGACAACCTGCGCATCTACAATCTCGCGGACCCCGACCTGGGACCGTTCCTCGTGGATCAAGAATTGTTCCCGGCGGACAACGCCAACATCAACGCCACCGGCGCGATTGATTTTGGTGGGGGCAATGTTTACGCACTGGACAGTAACAACGGCATCATGGCTATGACCTTGGGCGCAATTCCGCCGCCTCCGCCGGGACGCATCACCATCACGCGTGATGACAACAGCGTGACCTTGACCTGGAACGGCCTCCACACCCTCCAATGCTCGACGAACGTCACAGGCGTGTACACCAACGTGCCCGGCGCAGTCAGCGGCCACACCGACAACGGCGGGCCAGGTCAAAAGTTTTACCGGCTCACCGACTGACGGCGCACGGATCGTGGAGAGATTGAAAGTGGCGGTCACGGCGCGCGGGGTTTTAACCCGCGGCCCGGTGGAGTGGAGTGCGGTGTCGTCCAGTTCCAGCACCCTCGGCTTGTGGCCTCCGTTGACTTCAAATCAGCCGCCCCCGATGCTGCGCCCGCAATTTAATTTATGCCAAAAGTGACCGTGTTGCCCGCGAATGTTTCCGCTGAAGTCGAGCCGGGGGAACTGCTGCTCGAAGCCGGCGAGAAGGCCGGCGTGGAGATGGAGGCCGGCTGCTTCAACTGTTCCTGCGGCACCTGCGTGGTCGAAGTCGTGAGCGGCATGGAGAATCTTTCCGAACCGACACCCGAGGAACTCGACGTGCTCGACGCGTGGAACAAGGACCCGGAATCGCATCGCCTCACCTGCTGCGTGAAGGTCGCGAAGGGCGAGGTGGTCATCAAAGCCGGTCACTGATGCGGCCTTGGCGGCCGAGGCTTTACACCAACTCCCTGTGAAGCTTGGTAGAATGCTCCCAAGCGCCTCCTCTTCCGCCCTGCGGGCACCCTCTCCTCCATCAGATGGTGAAGAGGGACGGGGAGAGGAGGCGCGTTGGCCGAGTTCTGCCGATTTCAATCCGTAGATGGTATTACAATTTCCGCGGGGTCATTCCGAGCAAGGATTGCGGCGTTTCAAACAGGATGCCCCGCGCCACGGACAGCGCCTCGGCACGCGTGAACTGCCCCTGCCCGATCTTCTCCGCCAGCACGCGCGCCAGTTGCTGACGCACGATGACGGCCTTGGCGTAGGTCCACTCCACGCAGTAGGCGTCCGAGAAAAATCCGATCTGCTTGTTCAGCGGCACCATGTCGAGACGCTCCGCCATGACCTCGCGAATCGCGCCGGGGAAAAAGTTGTGCCACCAGCAACCGGCCAGGCTGAAATTGGGCAGCTCGCGGGCCAGGGTGCAGAGCGATTGGTTGGCGTGGCGGCTGGCCAGCAGGCATTGGAAACGTAGCTTCGGATGCCGCCCGATCATCTCGGCCAGTTGCGTGATCGTTCGCTGGTTCAGCCGGCTGGCCGTCTCGAACGGCAGCGGCTCGGCCCCGAGACTGAATTGAAACACGATCCTCTCCGCGTGTTTCTCCAGCGCAGTGAGAAAGTGTTCTTGCACGTAGGCCGCGTAGAGGTCGCGCTCCCCGGCCCCGGCGCTGGCCCGGCGTCCCAACGCGGCTTCCATTTCACTGTCGCCCACCAGGCGGAAGTCGATGTCGGTCGAAAGGTGCGTGGCGGTGGCGAGAACCTGGCGGTAAGGAATCGCGCCGACATAGTGCGCGAGGGCGGCGTGAACATCGGCCAGCGAACGAATCGTCCGCCCGGTCGCAGGACGTCCGCCGCTGCCGATGGGCGACGGGCTTTCCGGCCGACGGCCCCAGCACCGCTCCAGTTCGTAAAGCGCGGTGTCGAACTCGCCCCACTGACACCGCGTAAAGAAAGCCCACTCCAGGGCGTATTGCAGCCGGTCATCATCCTCGCCCCGCTCGCGCCGCGCGATCTCGGTGCCCGTGCGGCGGATGTTCAGCCGGTCCAAAATCGAGTGGTGCCAGGCGCGGTCATCCGCGCGGTCGCGAATTTGAGCGTCCAGCTTCCGCCAGTTGTCGCGCGTGATCGGCTCCGTCCATCCGTAAAGATCGCGCAGGATAATCCGCACGCCCCAGAACGAGCTGGTGTTCTGAATCCGCGGGAGAAAACAAATCGCCTCCTCAATGCGCGCCTGGGCCTCCAAGGGCGAGGGCCAGTCCGGATACTGCGTCAGTCGGGCGCCGGAGGGGCAACCCGCCGAGTAAAGGTCGCTCACCACCATGTGGTAAAGCAGCACGTCGTGCAGCCCGCGCGCGCCGAGTTTGCCGCCCACGAGGTGCGTGTGAATGTCGAGGACGGGGACGGAGCCGAGGGCGGCCTCCATTTCACGAATGAGCAGGGCGGAATTCATGTCGAGTGCTTGAGGGGAAGCTTAGGGCATCCAGAATTGCCGTCAGCCATTTTTAGGAATGATCCGATTCGTGACCCCGCCGGCGGAGGTGCCATCCGGAAAGCGGTTGCGCAGGTGCGCCTCGTGCAGAGTGCCTTTCATCCTTTGCTTGGAGAAGTTCCCCTCCGCGCTATGCTCGGACGTCGATGGATTTGAATCAGCTAGGGTGGGATGCTTTCTTCGCCGGGCCATTCCAGCCTTTTCGGGAGGCGGGGCTGGCCCCGGCGCGAGTCGTCACCGAGCATCGCGGCGGCTACCGAGTGGTCTGCGCGGAGGGAGAACTGGCCGCTGAAGTGACCGGGCGATTCCGTTTCGATGCCCCCTCGCCGGCGCATTTCCCCGCCATCGGCGACTGGCTGGCGGTGGAGGTCTTCGCCTCCGAGCAAAAGGCGATGATTCACGCCGTGCTGCCACGCCGGACCAAGTTCTCCCGCACCGAAGCCGGCGGCGGCCCGGCGGAACAGGTGCTGGCGGCCAACATCGACGGCGTTTTTATCGTGGCCGCGCTGGGCGTGGACATTAATCCGCGCCGCATCGAACGCTTTCTCGCGCTGGCCTGGGAGAGCGGCGCGCAACCAGCCGTGGTCCTCACCAAATCCGACTTGTGCGACGACGTGCCGGCGGCCGTTCGGGCGGTCACGGCCATCGCCGGTGAAATTCCGGTTCACGTCGTGAGCAACGTCACGCGCAAGGGCATCAAGGCCCTGCGCTCCTCGCTTCGCCCCGCCAACACGGTGGTCCTGCTCGGGCCTTCCGGGGTCGGCAAGTCCACGCTGATCAACCACCTCTACGGCGACGATTTTCTGCCCACGCTTCCCGTGCGTGAGTCCGATCAGAAGGGCCGGCACACCACCACCGAGCGGCAGATGCTGCAATTGCCCTCGGGGGCGCTGATCATCGACACACCGGGCCTGCGCGAGTTGCAACTGTGGGAAGGCGAAAGCGGAATCGAAGATGCCTTCGCCGACCTCGCCGCCCTGGCGGTGGGATGCCGATTCACGAATTGCCGCCACGAGGCCGAGCCCGGTTGCGCGGTGCGCGCGGCGATCACGACCGGGAAATTCGATAGCGCGCGGCTCGCCAGCCACCGCAAGCTGCAACTCGAGGCGGAACACTTCGCCAGCCACAAACAGCGCGCCCAGGCCGACCAACGCCGCCGCCTCAAAAGCGCGGGCCACACGTCGCGCTCGGCCCTGAAAGCCAAGGGCCGCAGGTGACGGGGGCCAGCACGGCGAATACTCGGACTCGGCCGCGCCGCAGCGTCGTTTTGGCAATTGCAGTGGAAATTGAAAAGCCAACAACTTAGCCTCACGCCATGCCAGAGAAGCCATTGAATGCCATCCCGCGCCAGGTGCGCGAACAGTACGAGAAGGGCAAGCTCGCCTTTCAGAAGAACAACTTTGATTACGCCATCTCCATCCTCGGAGGGGTGCTCAAGATGGAGCCGGGTTTCTACGACGCGCGGGAGGCTTTGCGCGCGGCCCAATTCAAGAAGGGCGCGGGCAGCCAGGGCGGGTTCTTCAAGAAGATGATCGGCGGGGCGACCTCGCAGCCCGGACTGACGAAGGCGCAGCTTTCGTTGCGCAAGAATCCCGTCGAGGCCATGGAGGCGGCGGAGGAAGTGCTCAACACCGACCCCCACAGCACCGGCGCGCACAAACTGCTCGCCGAGGCCGCGCTGGCGGCGGGCTTCGTCCGGACGGCCACGCTCTCGCTGGAGATTCTCTACAAGGCCAATCCCAAGGACCGTGATCTGGCGCTGCAACTCGGCGCCGCCTACACCGAGGGCGAGCAAAACGACAAGGCCGAGAAGGTTTACAACGAGATGCTCCGCCTGCGCCCCAACGATCCGGAACTGTTGCAACTGGTCAAGAATGTCAGCGCCCGCCAGACCCTCAACGAGGGCGGCTATGAGGAGGTCGCAGAAAGCGGCGGCTCGTATCGCGACCTCTTGAAAAACAAGAACGAGGCCGTCTCGCTGGAGCAAGGCAACCGCGTGGTGAAATCCGACGACGTGACCCAGAATCTCATCAACGAGTATGAGGCCCGACTGCTGCAGGAGCCGGGCAACCTAAAAGTGTTGCGCAACGTGGCCGAGCTTTATGCGCAGAAGAAGGAGTTTGATCGCGCCCTGGAGCGCTACGAACGCATCCGGACCACCGAAGGCGGCACTGATCCTTCGCTCGAAAAGGCCATCGCCGACGTGACCCTGAAGAAGCTCGAACACGCCAAGTCACGGCTCGACCCGGGCACGCCCGAATACGAGCAGCGCCTGGCCGAACTGGAGGCGCAGAAGCAGTTGTTCCAAATCGAGGAATGCCGGCAGCGCGCGGAGAAGTATCCAACCGACCTGCAGATTCGATTTGAACTGGGCCAGCACTATTTCAACGGCGGGAAGATCAGCGAGGCCATCCAGGAATTTCAAAAGGCGCAGAACAATCCGCAGCGCCGGCCCGCCGCCATCATGTATCTGGGCCGTTGCTTCGCCGCCCGGGGCATGAACGACATGGCGGCGCGCAAGTTCCAGGATGCGCTGAAGGAGAAGCTCACCTTCGACGAGGAAAAAAAGGAACTCATCTACGAACTGGGCAGCGTGCTGGAGAAGATGAACAAGCCCGAAGACGCCATCGAGCAGTTCAAGCAAATCTACGAGGCCGACATCGGCTACCGCGACGTGTCCGCGAAAGTGGACGCGTATTACGCCTCCAAGTCGTAGCGCGACGGCGGCGATGGGAGTCAGGGCCGGCCCTCAACCTCGCCCCAGCCATCGACCCATCGGCTTCAGGGCGCAAAAGATTTTCGACCGGGCGGCTTGGTCACGACCACCGGCGCGCGACGCAGGCATCACGCCCCGCCAGCCGACGCTCGCTCCGCCACCGCCTTCGCCGCCTGAATATCAGCGACGCGGGAGCTCCCCGCCTCGCGCTCGATACAGCAGGTGCCGCTAAAACCCAGCTCGCGTAAAGTGCGGAAGAATTCGCGCCAAGGGACTTCCCCCGTGCCCGTCCTGACTTCTTCGCCCCAGGTGCCGGGCGTCTTGGTGCGCGTGCCGTCCTTGATGTGAATCTGCTTGAGCCACGGACCGAGCACGCGCAGCGCTTCCATAGGATCGCCGTTGTCGTAGAGGATGATGTTGGCCGGATCGAAGTTAACCCCAACGCTGGGCCGACCAAGCCGCTGGAGGAAATGATGGAGGGCCGGGGCGGTCTCCTGTCCGGTTTCGAAGGCCACATCAATGCACTGCGCAGCGAAAATATCGGCCACGATCTCCAAACGATGCCGAATCTTGGCGTAGTCCGGATTCTGTTCGTCTTCCGGCAGGAACCCGGCGTGAAGGGTGACGAGTTTCAGGCCGAGCCGAGCCGCCAGCCCGGCCGACTGAAGAACGTGGGCCTGGTTGGCTTCCCAGGTGGCGTCCGGCGCGAGGCCGCCGGTGGCCTCGATCGTTTTCATGGTCGAGTAATCCTCGCCCACAAAGCCAATCATGCCGGAGACGAGGCGGTAGCCGCTCCGCGAGAGCAGTTCGCCGACACGGCCCCAAAGCACCGGCTGTTCGCAGAGGGGATCGAGGGCAAGTTGCACAAGCGGGAGGCCAATCTGATCGAGCTTCGACAGCAGATCGTCGGGCGAGGTTGGTTGCAAAGACCAACTGCACACGGCCAGTCGTTCAGAGAATGGGACGTCCTTCATGATAATGCCGGGAGTGAAAGGTCTGCGGTGAACTCAGGTCAAGCCGCCGCGCTCAGTTGAAGACGCGGAAATCGCCGCGCTTCGTCACCACGGCGGCATGTCGGTGCGGATTGCCCCCCGGCGCGGACTGCACGGCACCGAGCGGCTGGTCGCCGGAATCGAAGAGCTGCCATTCGACGGCGTTGGCGCGCTTCCAAGTTACCAGCAGAGTGCCGTCCGGGGCGACGAGGGCGATGGGATATTTGCCGCGCACGCCGAGCGCGACCTCGGGCTTCGCCGTCTTGCGGCCGGCCGCGTCGCAACGCGCGAAGTAAATCTGGCCCTTTGTTTCCCACGCCGCCACGGCACCGTCTTTAGTCGGGGAGATGAATGTGCCCGTCATCGGGCAGGCCTGCACGGACCAGGGCGTGACGCTTAATTTGGCGCGTATGAACTCGGCGGAATTCTTGGACTGCGCGAGCAGGAACATGTCGCGGGCGTTGTTCTCCTTGTCGCGATACGCGCAGAGCAAGGAGCCATCCGGCAGGAACTGGGCGCGCGAGGCGCAGCATTCACAACAGTCAGCGAGAGTGATTTTTTTGGCCGCGCCGAATGTCGCGCCGTTATCCAAGGACTCCTGGAGAAACAAACCATCGGCCATCCAGAACACCGCCAGGCGCCCCTGCGCCGTGGCGGCGAGGGAGTAATTGTCGCTCGGCTTGCGGTTGAGATTGCGGGCGGGGACAAAGAATTTTTCATCCGCAGCGAGATGAGAATAGAGCACACCCCACTGATCCTTGGGCAGCTTGCGCTGGTAACCGTTCGAGTACCAGATGACGTGCGGGCGGCCGGCCTGGCCGAGTGCGAGGTCCGGTCCGCGAAACATGCCCGCGTGCGAGGTGTTGAGTTCGGAGTTCACACGCCACGGCGCGCTGAAGCCCGCCCCCTCGTTGGAGGATCGCGCGTAGAACACATCGTTGCTCACCGTGTAGGCGAGATGAATCACGCCGGCGGCATCCACCTCGGCATCCGGCGTCAGGCCGCGATTTGGAACGGACAGGACGGTGACCTGGGCCGCGTGAACCAATGTGGCAAAAGTCGCCAGCAACAGGAGCAGGATGGGTGAGTGCATGGCGGGAGCATGACCATCCGACACCGGCAAACCAGCGTAAATTCCCACCCGCCAGCCGACGGGGCGGATCAACTCACATCCCGCCGTCCAGATCGCGAGACGCTGAACAGGATCGCGCCCAGCAGCACGAATACAAACTGGATGGAGTAAATCTGGAGGGGGAAATCGAACCGGGCATGGAGCAGGCAGCCGGCCAGGGCAATCCAGACGAAGGCCACGAAGTCTCCGGGCGGGCGCAGGGCGCCCGGCCAGAACCAGCGCAGCGCGACCAACGCCCCGGCCAGGCCAAGCAGTCCGCAACCCAACCACCCGAAGCTGATGCGGTACTCCAGCCAGTCGTTGTGCAACTGGGCCGGCCAATAGTCCGTGGGCGACTGCCGGTAAACCTGGAACACGGAGTCGAAGGCTCCGGGGCCCACGCCGAAGAGCGGATAGTCCTGCGCCATGCGTTCCGCCAGCCGGTAAGTTTCGCCGCGCCCGCGCAAAGGGTCGGACGTCGTGTCCCGCAACCGTTGCGCAATTTGATCCCCGCCCAGATATGCCGCCGCCCCCAGCGTGACCGCAAAGACCAGCACGACCCCGAGTCGCGAGGCCAGCGTGGAGCTTCGCCCCGTCACGATCACGGCGGCGCAGGCACCAAGCTGAAGCAGCGCCACGGCCACGCCCCCGCGGCTCATCGAGACCAGCGAACCGGCCAACATCAAAATGAGACCCGGCCACAACCAATGATGACGTTGCGAAGGACGCCTCCCCCTGCCCTGCCGGTGCTGCCACCACCACAGCCCGAGCGCGACCGGCCAGATGAGATTGAAGAACTGCGCGGCATTGGCGCGGTAGGCGAAGGGTCCGAACTGCGCCGTGCTGAAGGCATTGTCCCGCGTCGGTTGCAACCAAAGAAGTTTCGCCGTGCCATCCGCGCGCTGGAGAATTCCCTCGAAGGCCACCAGTGCGGCGTTGGTCGCCAGCACTCCGATCAACAAACGCAACCGCGCCGAGTGAGGACGCCCTCCCGCATCCAGACCGGTGAGCAGCCAGTGGCGCGCAGCCCAAAAAGTCAGGGCCAGGGCCAGCCAGTTCCAGAACACCCGCCAGGTCGCCGCCTGGTCCAAACTGTGCGGCAGCCAGTCCAGATGAGGTTGCGGATCAATCCGCCATTCCTTCGCCACATAGATGAATTCCGCGTTCCAGGCGGAGACCCACACGTAACACAAGATCAAACAGGTCAAGACAGCCAGTCCGCAGGTGAAGGCCCGGGCCGGGCCACGTTCTGAAACGAGTGGCGCGCACCCGGACCAGCGGAAGGCGAGCTGAATCAACCACAGAATCCCCAGCACGCCGCCAGCCCGGTTCATGATCGCCTCGGCCCAAGGCTGAGTGGTGCCGAAAGCCCAGGGCGCAAAAACAGCCATGCCTAAGAGCACCAAGCCGCTCGTAAATTCCAAGGCCGGCAGGGCGCGGGCAAAAGGCGCTGATTTATTCAGGACGTTTTCCATCGGCGCAGGCAGTTAGCCGTCCGGCCTCCGTTACAGCAAGCACAGGCTTCAGTCGCAGGAAGCAAAAGAAGTTTTGACAGGAACAAGCAGAACAAATTGACTCACACACAGTTCACCCAAAGGAACCCAAATGCGATCGAACAAAAGTATTCTGGCCTTGGCCGCCCTCACTCTCGGCGCGTCCGCGCTCCATGGTGCCACCGTTTACAACAACGGCGTCTCCTACTCCGGCTTCTACCTCAACCCTGGCTCGCAGGAAGTGGGCGACGAAGTGATCCTCGGCGGGGTGGACCGGCTGTTGAGCCATTTCACTTTCGAGTATTACGGCACGGGCTTCTCCGGCAACGAGCAGTACCGCATCCGCTTTTACAACAACGACGGCACGCCCATCGGCGGCGGCTACTTTGAGCCTGGCAGTTCCTTCTTCGACAGCGGCCTGCAAACCCTGGCCGCGCCGACCGACCCGAGCAACCGCAACACCTACGATCTCGATCTCAGCGGCGAAAACATCACCCTGCCCAACAGTTTCACCTGGACGATTCAGTTCTCCGGCGTGACCGGCGGAGAAGTCGCGGGTGTGAGCCTCTACAACCCGCCCACCACCGGCTTCAGCGACAATGATTTCTGGCTGAACAATGCCGGCTCGTGGGAACTGCGCGGCACCAATCCCATTGCCTTCAACTTCGGCTCCACCATCACGGCTGTGCCCGAGCCTTCGACCTACGCGCTGGCCCTGCTCGGCGGCATTTGTGGCTTTGCCTTGGTGGCCCGCCGCAAGAATGGCCGCCGGTAATTGGAAGTTTGGATTTCTCAAGAGCAGGGCGCGGTGCATTCACCGCGCCCTTTCCTTTTGGGAACCCGTGGAGAGTGGAACGGCTGGGCCGCAAACAATTCGAAACGCCCTCGCCTCGTTCCGCGAGAATCGCCATCTCGAAGTCAGTTCATGATCCGCACTCGGTAGAATCTCGCACCCGGGCTTGCCCCATCCACCACGCGCAACACTCCGCCCGTGCCCGGAAGATTGTCCGCCACGTTTGTCCAAGGCCCGGTGACCTCGGGGGCTGAGACCACGCGATAGACCAACCCGGCCACACTCTCGAACGAGAGAAAGTTCAGACTCCCTTGTTGCTCCAACCGCACCCGCAGCGCGCTCACCGCGTCATTCGCCCGCGTGCCAGCCAGGAACTCTTGATAGTTGCTCGCGCCGTCGCCATCCAAATCCAAGTCTCGATCCGCGCTGGAATTGGGATTGAGACCGAAGGCCAGTTCGTAGTCGTCAGGCAAGCCGTCGCCGTCCGAATCCACCGACGGGGCGACCGGCACATTGGCCGAAAACTCTGAAGTGTTCTTTGCCGCGTCCGTCGCCGTGGCCGTGACGAACGCGCCCAGGCTGACCGCATTGGTCAAAGTCACGGTGAAGGCGGCATTCCCCGCCCCATCGGTCAACACCCGTTTCGTTCCGAGGTAACGCAACCCTTCGCCATAGCCCGTGGGATCCGTCGCAGCGTTGCCGTAGAAATCCAAATCATAAAGCCCGTTCGTCCGGCTGTTGAAGCTGCCGCTGATCGTGGTCAAGTAACGACCAGTGGCCGCGGTGAGGACCGGGAAATTTTGCAAATTGTTCGCGCCCGTGTCTCCATCCCCCGCGTCGTTGGGGGCCGGACCCGCCGTGCCCAGATCAATGCCCAGCGCGTCGTTGGCGAAAATGGAATTGCCCCGGATGGAATTTCCCACGCAGCCATCGCGCACGCGCACCCCGGTGCGGATGTCCTGAGTGTAGCCGATACGGTTGCCCGCGCCCGGCGTCACGTCGCCAATGATATTGCCCGTGGTGGTGGCCAGCAGTTCGACCCCGTGCCAGCGATTGCCCAGCGGCGTGATCCCATCCGCGCCCAGTCCGATGAAGTTGCCCAGGACCACGTTGCCATTGGCTCCGGGATCACCGATGGAAATGGCGACGTTGTAATTACCCGAGATGACATTGCGCGCGCCCGGCGCCGCATCGCCAATGTAGTTGGTCGGCGAGCCATAAAGAAAAATACCGCCGTTGAAGTTGGACACCACCAGCACGCCGCTGGCGTCGGTCCCGATCAGATTGCCGAACATCCGGTTGCCCGTGGCTCCGCTGCCAATCAGATAGATACCTTTGTCAGCATTGCCAGAGATGACATTGCCGCCCCCCGGAGCCTTGGTGCCGAGGAAGTTGCGCGGCGCGTTCGTTACCCCGATACCGGACACATTGTTGCCCAATCGCTGCGTCCCCGTGACATCCGTGCCGATGTAATTCCCCGCCACGACATTATTGCTGGCCGCGCTGCCGAGCAGGAACACGCCGCTGCTGGAATTTCCCGAGACAATGTTGCGCGCTCCCGGCATCTCGCCACCCACCCAGTTCGCGGCACACTCGACGCGCACACCATTGAATCCGTTGGCCCGCGCCCGTTGCCCCGTGGCATCCGTGCCGATGAGGTTGCCTTGCAAGGCCGTGGCCGTGCCGCCCAGCAACAGCACGCCGTTCTGCGTGTTGCCGCCGATGACGTTGCCCGCGCCCAACCCGGTCCCGCCAATGACATTGCTGATCCCAAGCGACACCGACACCCCGTTGAGCGAGTTCGGCAGCGCGTTCGTGCCCGTCGCGTCCAGCCCGATGAAGTTGCCGCTGACGACATTGGCCAGAGCATTGGACTCCAGGGACACGCCGCTTTGATTGTTGCCGGCGATGACGTTGCGCGTCGCCGCATTGGTGCCACCGACCAGGTTGTAGCGCGCGCCCACGAGGCCGACGCCGCTGTAACGGTTGCCCAGATCGGCCGAGCCGGGGGCGTCCGTGCCGATGAAGTTCCCTTCCACGCGATTGGCTTGCGCATTGGTCCCGGTGATCAGAATCCCCCGCTCATGATTGCCCGCGATCACATTGCCCGAGCCGGGCGCGGCGCCGCCGATGACGTTCTCGCGCGCCTGATAGATCGTCACGCCATCCACGCTGTTGCTCAACGCGGCCGTGCCGGACTGCCTGGTCCCGATGTAATTCCCGATCACCCGGTTGCTCACCGCCCCGATGTCATTGAGATAAACACCGCTCTGCCCGTTGGCGGAGATGATGTTGCGCTCGGCAGCCAGCGTGCCACCAATGGTGTTGCGCGGCGCGGAGATCAGCACGCCGTTGTTGGTGTTGCCGAGGTCGGTGGTGCCATTGACATCCAGGCCGATGAAATTGCCAATGACCACGTTGCTCTGCGCGAGCAGACCGACGATGTAAACGCCCGTCTGGTTGCCCGAGATGAGGTTGCGGTCGGCGACGTTTTTGCCCCCGATGCGATTATTCGCCGCCTGAATGATGGCCACGCCGGCAACACTGTTGCCACCCCGCGCGATCCCCGTGGTCTGGAGGCCAAGGTAACAACCCGCCACGACGTTGCCCGCGCTGCGCAACTCGATCCCGCTGCCGCGAAATCTCTCAATGACCAGGGCGCGCACCTCGGAGTTGCCGCCTTGCACCACCAGCCCGTTCGCCGAGCCCGCAGTCGTCCCAATGATCGCCACGAGCGGATCTCCCGCGTAGCCCGGCTGCGTGGTGCCATCGATCAGAACGGCGTCGGTGAGAGTCGGGAGCGCTGAAGAAAGATTGATGAGATAGGGCGCGGCCCCGCCAATGTCGAAGGCGACGGTGTCCGGGCCCGGCGTGGCATTGGCGTCAAGCACAGCCTGCCGGAAGGACCCCGCTCCGCTGTCGTTCTTGTTAATCACGAGGAAAATCGCCGCGCCCGCCGGGCCGCAGCCAAAGGCCAGCCCGGCCGCGAGTAGGAAATTCCGGATCAATCTGCCGTTCAAAATCAAGGCCGCCACCTTACCACACCGCCCATTCGAGGCAAGCTTCGGCAGGCCAAGGAGTGGCGTCCGGGTGCATCTTGACACTGTTCTTAAAGTGAGGTGGTCACGGTTCCTCGACCGGCAAAAACAAGAACATGGCTGTCGTGTCGTCACATGAAAAAAGCATCGCCCCCAAGTCAACCCAGTCCCGCGCCCAAGCCCCGGCCC
>JANOQV010000218.1:0-27767 GCA_031414955.1 Pedosphaera sp.
GGGAAAACCCATACCCGCTGAGGTTCGCACCTTGCTGCGCCCGAGGACGGGCGCACTCCGGGGCCGAATTTTCAGACCGGCTCTAAAATTTTCCGGCGCGCAACCCAACTCCAAGCTTTGCTTCGTGTCACAGCTCCGCCGTTACAAAAAACACTCTATTACGGACTTGAAGCTTGCGGCCGGGCCTGATTTTTGATTTAACATTTCCATTCACAAGTTTTCGGCTCCATCGCATTGGCGTGCAATGGTGTTGGAAGCTCGACCCAAACAAAAGTGTGCGTCCTAGTGCCTCCATGCTGCGGCGTTATTGCCTGCGAACTTCCTCGCAGGTCATTTCCATCCTGGCTGGCTCATTGGGAAACGTCCTCTCCGTTAATATGAAAACCATCCGTATCCTTGCCCTGTTGCTCTCGTTCGTCGGCTTCGTCCGCGCGGCGTTGCCCACCATCGACACTCAGCCCCTCAACCTCACGAACTGTCCCGGCACGCCCGCGACTTTCACGGTGGCGGCCTCGAGTGATTCATCCACTAATTTCCAATGGTACTTCAACGAGACCAACGTCCTCGTCGATGCCACCAACACCAGCTACACCATCGCGAGCGTCGTCGCGGGCGACGCCGGCGGGTACTCCGCCGTCGTCACCAACATCGATGGCGCGGTGACCAGCGTCGTCGCGTTGCTGGTGGTGAATGTGCCGACCACGGCGACCGGGCCGGTGAATGGCTCGGTCTGCCCCGGCGGCAATATCTCTTTCACCACTGCGGCCTCCGGTGATGGGCCGTTCGGCTACGTCTGGCGCAAGGACGGCGGCGCGGCGCTCGGCTCGACCAGCAACCAGCTCGACATCGTTGGTGCCATCGCGGGCGACGCGGGCGTTTATTCGGTGGAAGTGACCGGCCTCTGCAACTCAGTGACCAACAGCGCCACACTGTCGGTCAACGATTTCACCGCCGCCACGCCGTTGACGCCTGCCACGGTCTGCGCCGGCGCGAACGTCAGCTTTTCAACCACGGCTTCCGGCACCGGGCCCTTCACCTACGTCTGGCGCAAGGGCGGCGGCGCGGCCCTCGGCTCGGACAGCAATCAACTCGACATCGTCAGCGCGGGCGCGGGCGACGTGGGCGTTTATTCCGTGGAAGTGACCGGCCTCTGCAACTCTGTGACCAATAGCGCCAGCCTGAGTTTGAACACCATCACCACCGCCTCCGCGATGGACAACACCAACAAGTGCGCCGGCGGTTCCGTGACCTTCACGACCACGGCTTCCGGCACCGGGCCGTTCTCTTATGTCTGGCGCAAGGATGGCGGCGCGGCCCTCGGCTCCGTTATTAACACGCTCGTTCTCTCCGGTCTTACGGCGGGTGATTCAGGTGTCTATTCCGTCGAGGTGACCGGCACCTGCAACTCCGTCACCAACAGCGCCACCCTGACGGTGAATCCGCTGCCCATCGTGACCGTGAACTCGGCCATCATTTGTCCGGCGGGCGCGGCCATCCTGACGGCCACGCACAACGCAGCCAGCCCGACGTTCTCCTGGAGTCCGGGCGGTCAGACCACGGAGAGCGTGACCAATGCCCCCGGTTCCACCACGGTCTATACTGTCACGGTGACTGATGGTGTCACCGGTTGCTCGGGTCAGGGTTCGGGCACCATCACGGTCAACACTCTTACGGCCATCACGGCCATCGGCAACAAGACCAACTGCCCCGCCACTCCTGTCACCTTCACCACCACGGCTTCCGGCACTGGGCCGTTCTCATACATCTGGCGCAAGGGCGTGGCCATTGTGCAAGGCCCGGACGCGAACAATTCCTACACCATCGCCTCGGTGGTGGCGGCTGATGCGTCAGCTTACAGCGTGGAAGTGACCGGCGCCTGCAATACCGCGACCAATGTCGGCAGTCTCGTCGTCATCGGCGCGCCCACCATCAGTGCCCAGCCCCAGAGCCAGGCCACGCCCATGGGCAATGGCGCGGTCTTCAGCGTCACGGCTTCCACAATCAACACGGTGCTCGCGCCCTTGAGCTATCTATGGAAGAGCAATGGCTTGGCTATCGCTGGCGCGACCGGCACGAGCGTGGCCATTTCCAACCTGACCCTTGCGGCCAGCGGCGCGTTGATCAGCGTCGATGTCACCACCTGCGGTGGCACCACGGTCAGCGCGAACGCCGTCCTCACCGTCACGCCCATCACCGCCATCAGCTTTGATTTCAACACGCCGGACCAGTGGACCAATGCCCCCTTCAACATCATCGACTCGGAGTGGATGGACAGCAGCATCAACAGCGCTGGCTTCAACAACCCGCTCATTACCACCGTTCCCTTTGCCGTCCCCACCGGCGGTGTGGGTATCGCCACCGGCAGCGGCGCCCTCGACCTGGCCTTCAACAACGGCACGGACCATGGGATGACGCTCACGCCCATCACTTACGACTTCTCGCTCACTGGCAAGACTCTCACCGTCTCAATGATGACCTTTTTGAAAACTCCGGTCGCGAATCAGCGCGCCATCCAGCTGGCCTTCGTGACCGCCACGAACGTGAACAACGCCTGGCAGCAGGTAAACGCGAACAATGGTCAGGGCTTCATGAGCGCGATTTTCCAGTCCGTGACCAACGGCATGCCGTCGGCGATCAGTTATCATTTGCGTACCCAGAACAAGGTCGTGGCCGGGACCACCCCGATTGAACTTTTTCCGTTCAACTCCCCCACCAACACCTTCCTGCCCGGGACGGGCACGAACCGGTGGTATCGGTTCTCGGCGAAGTTTGTGAATGTGAAAGGCGCCGGCAACTCCTCCAGTAATTTCACCGTCGAGTCCACGGTTCAGGACATGGGAGCGGATGGATTGAGCCCCGGCATCATCGTCCTGGGCATGACCCCGGTGCTCCAGACCAACCAGGACCTGGTGAACTCCAAGAATTTGTTTCTGTGCATCCGCGGGCTCGAGAACGGCGGCCAGGATTACTGGGATAACGCCTTCGTGACCACGGCCACCGGCCCGGTGGCCTTCGTGGCTCCGCTGGCCGCCCAAACCGTGGCCCAGGGCCGCACGGCTGTCTGGAACGCCCTGGTCGATGGCGACGGCCCCTACATCTATCAGTGGTACAAAAACGGCGCGGCCATCGCGGGCGCGGGCAACTGGAAGTACCGCACGCCCCAACTGACCCTCGCGGACAGCGGCGCGCTCTATGAAGTGGTCGTTACCAGCACCAATAATTCCGTCACCAACGGTGCCATTGTCACAGTGACGGCGGACCCGCTCGATGTCCTTTCCGTGGGCAGCGTGGACGGCGGCTCGATCGGCTTGCGCTTCGACCAGCCGGTGGACCTCGCCTCGGCCCAGAACGCGGCCAACTACAGCATCTCCGACAGCAACGGCGTGGCGGTGGCGGTGGCGGCCCAATTGCGCTTCTACAACAACCTCCAGAAGCTGCGCACCAACGCCACCGAAGTCATCCTCACTCCGAACACGACCATCTCGGGTTCCTTCACCGTCCTGGTGTCCAGTGTGACCTCCATCTCCGGCAACGCCATCGGCGTGAACAACACCGCCGCCGGCCAGGTGGCGGGCTTGACCGGCTTCGATGTCAATCCGCTGGATCAAATCCAGGCGCTGGTTCAGAACGGCGGCATCCCCATTGGCACCGCGCCCGGCGCCAACTACAGCTTTGCCCCCGGCCACTTCGAAGTCGCCGCCGGCGGCCATGACATCTTCGGCAGCTTTGACGGCTTCCGCTTCGTTTACAAACAGGTCACCGGCGACTTCGACTGGAAGGTCCGCGTGCCTTACATGGACTTGTATCGCACCTCCCAGAAGGCCGGCTTCGATGCCCGCGTGTCGCTGGATTCCACCTCGCCCCACGTCGGCGCTTTCGTCAATGCGCGTCTGCCGGCGCTCAACCGCACCGAGGGCACCCACCGCACCAACTTCGCCACCCTGACCTCTTCTTGGGGCAATTCACGCGCCCATGCTGCGGGCTATCCCGATGTCTGGCTGCGCTTCCGCCGCGTGGGCAACACCTTCCTCCGTTACGCCAGCACCAACGGGGTGGACTGGTTGAGCGACGGTCAGGTTTCCCCACAGTTCGCCTTCCCGGCCACGCTCTACGTCGGTATCGCGGCCAATGCAAACACGGGCGGCAATGTGGCCCAGCAGGCCGTCACTTCGCAGTATGAAAGTTTCGGCAACTTCGCCGGCTATCCCGGCGCGGCCATCGTCATCGTCAATCAGCCGGCCAACGCCTCCATCGCCGCCGGCACCGCCACGACTCTCTCCGTCACCAACACCGTTTCCGGCGGCGGCATTCCGGCCGGCGGCGAAGTGGTCTATGTCTGGCAGCGCACCAACAGTGCGGCCGGCGGCTGGACCAACATGGTCACGGCCGGCGCGACCAACAATAACATCAGCACCGGCCCGCTCTACTTCGTGGACAATGGCGCCCAATACCGCGTCATCCTCAAGACTCCAGGCGTGGCGGACGTCATCAGCGCCGTGGCCACTGTGATCGTGACCGATGTTGCGGGTCCGACGGTGGCGACCGTGACCACTCCGTCCGGCCTGCCCAACACCCTCGTGCTCGAGTTCAACGAGTTCCTTTCCAACACGGCGCTGAACACGGCCAACTACTCCGTGACCAACGGCGCAGGGACGGTCTTCACTGTTTCCGGCGTGTCCTTCCTCAACGGGGATCGCCGCGCCGTGGTGCTGACTTTGGTTGGCGCAGGTGGCGATCTGGGCGTCACCATCAACGGTGTGCAGGATCTCAATGGCAACAACATCGCGGCCAACACCAAGCGGGTCTTCCCCGCGACGCCTGCTCCGACTGGTCCGATCATCATCGAGGTCTTTGGTGGTCTGGCCACGGCTGCCAACCTGAGCGACTTGACCAACAACGTGAAGTTCCTCGCGGGCGTGCCGGACTTCATCGTTTACAGCAATCACTTCGGCTACCTCGGCGGCACGCCAGCCATTCAAACCGGCCCGGACAATTATGGTGCCCGGTTCCAAACCTACTTTGTTCCGCCCACCAACGGTGCCTACAAATTCTGGTTGCGTGGTGATGACTTCCTAAAACTGATGATGAACACCAACGCGGCGGACAGCGCCAATCCAGCCGGCAAGGTCCAACTTATCAACATGACGGCCAATAATCCGAATTATGTGGGCGCAAATACCAACACGACGGTGGCTCTCACTGCTGGCCAGTCCTACTATCTGGAACTGCTTTTCAAAGAAGGCGGTGGCGGAGACGGTGCTGGTTTGGCGATCCGCTCGGGTGGTGACTTGGGTATTCCCCCGAACACGGAAATAGCCACGGGCATGTTCCGGTACCCGGTCGCGATTGCTCCGTCCATCGTCTCGGCCATCGAGATTTACACCAACCTCTTCACGACCCTGGCGGCGGACAATGCGCTGCCTGACCTGACCAATGCCTTCAACAGCATCAAGGTGACGGCGCGGGCGGCGGAAGTCATCGGCTACGGCAAGCAGTTCGGTATTGCCAGCAACCTGGTCAACACCAGCTTCGAGCACTCCATCGGCCGGGTGTACAGCTATTTCGTGGCCCCGACCAACGGCAACTATAAGTTCTACATGCGCAGTGACGATGCCGCGCAGTTCCTCATGAACACCAATGGCACCGATCCCGCAGGTGCCACCGTCGTGGGCCAGCTTGCCGCCTTCACCGGCAACTACACCCTGGTGTCGCAGAACATCAGCCTGACCAACGGCCAGCGTTACTACATGGAGGCCCGCTACAAGGAAGGCACGGGCGGCGATGGTGTCTGGGTCGCCTCCCGGTCCCAGGACGACGCCGGAGTTCCGCCCAACGCGGAACTGATGGCGCTCAGCCTGCTCCAGTTCCCGACCAACCTCGCGCAGAATGCGGCCCAGCCCACGGCGGTGATCAGCCCGGTCAACATCACGGTCAACGAGGGTGAAAGCATCAGCTTCACCGGCGCCGGCCGTGGCAACGCTTATCTCTGGCTGAAGAACGGTCAGCAGGTCTTCGTGAACAACGAGTTCAACTCGGTCCTGCCCAGCCCGCAGATCTATCGCACTCCGCCGCTCACTTCGGCCGACAACGGGTCGATCTACGCGCTCTTCATGACCAACCACTTCGGCACCGCCATCGCCACCAGTCTGGTGACGGTTCTGACCGACTCGACGGCCCCGACCATCTTGAGCGCGGTGGCTTCGCAGTATGGCGACTCCGTGGTCGTGACCTTTAACGAGGGCGTGACTCCGGGCACGGCCCAACAACTGGCCAATTACTCCATCGCCGGCCTGACCATCTACTCGCTCGACTATGACGACGTGGCCCGCAATCGCGTCACGCTCCGCACCAGTCCGCAGACGGCCGGTGCCCAATACAACCTGGTGGTGACGGGAGTGCGGGACTTCTCCACCGCGGGCAATGCCACCGTGGGCGCGAGCAAGCTATTCCGCGCCTGGGGCTTCGGCGGCATCGGCGGCGTGCTGGTGGAATTCTGGACCAACATGCAGGGTGCCTCGATCGACATCTTCCAAAACGATCCGCGCTACCTCAACAACACGCCGGACCTCTCCTATTACACCAACACCTTCGGCATCGGCGGGTATGGTGCGAACTCGGGCCGCGACCTCTACGCGGGCCGCATCTCGGGCTTGTTCATGCCGCCGACCAACGGCAACTACCGCTTCTACTGCCGCGGTGACGATGCCCAGCGCCTCTTCATGAACACCAACGGTCCGTCGCCGGCCGGTCGCACCCTGATTGCCCGTGGTGACGGTGCGAATTCCACCACCTACACCAACGGTCAGGCGCTCGGTATCTTTGGCGGCAGCATGTCGCCCATCATCTCGCTGACCAACGGCACGGCCTACTACTTGGAAGCCCTCTTCAAGGAAGGCACCGCCGGCGACTTTGTGGAAGTAGTCATGCGCGCCGTGGATGGTTCCGGCAACGACATCGGCGGCACGCCCGTGCCAGCCACCGGCAATACGGTTCCGGGCGGCTTCTTCAGCGCGCCCGGCAATCCGGACATCATCCAGTTCATCATCGGCTCGATCCCTCCGACCGAGATCACGGTTGACGAATTGGACCCGGTGAACCTCGCGCTCAACGCGACGGCCATCCCAACCTCCCTGACTCCGTTTGTTTCCTATCAATGGTCGCGATCCAATGTGCTCGATACCACCTTCACCAACATTCCGGGCAAGACCACGCCGGTCCTGGCGTTCTTCGCCCCGCTTGAGGTCGATGATGCCACCTTCCGCCTCACCGCGACGCTGCCGGGCACGACGCTCCAGTACGAGACGCTCATCCATGTGAACGCGGTCGTCGATCCGCAGGAACTCATCTCGGCCAGCAGCCTGGATGGCTGGACCATCGGTCTGCGCTTCAAACGGCCGGTGGACTTCGGCACGGGCCAGACCCCGGGCAATTACTCCATCAATGAAGGAGCCATCAATGTGGATACGGCCGTGGTCCGCCAGAGCGTGGATGCGCGCACGGTGCTCTTGACCTTGGTCACGCCCATCTTCGGGGACTTCACCATCGACGCTCTCTTCATCGGCGACCAGTCGGCCAACGGCAACTGGGCTGACACCTATGGCATCCTGGGCACCCTGCAAAACCTGATCGGCAAGGACGTGGGCGGGCCTATCTCCGCCGGATCGAGCTTCAGCTCCACCAACGGGGAAATCTCCGTGGTCGCGGGCGGCTCGGACATCTGGACCGCCTCGGACAAGGGGCATTTAACGCTCGGCCAGCGCAGCGGTGACTTCGACATCTGGACCCGGGTGGACAGTCTGCTTCGCACCTCGGCTGACATCATCACCAAGGCCGGTCTGGTGGCGCGCGATGGGACCAACGCCGATGCCAAGACCCTGTCCGTGTTGCTGAATCCTCCGGCTTCCCTGGGCGGGCGCGACTTGGTGGAGGCGGGAGCGCGCACCAACATCGTCCCCGGTGTGGCCGCGCCGACCGGGCCGTGGCCGACCTTGACCAACCATGCGCCGGCGGGCATTCCGAACGCCTGGGTGCGCCTCAAGCGCGAGGGCTTCATCTTCCGCGCCTTCCACAGCAGCAACGGCGTGGACTGGGTGAACTTCGCCACCAACTTCGTGGACATGCCGCGGACCGTGTTCCTCGGCTTGGGCACCACGGCCCACAACGACTTGGCGGCCCCGACGGTGGCGGAATACAAGAATATCCACATCCCGAACCCGCCGAGCATCTCGACTCAACCCTCGCCGGCCTCGCAGTCCGTGGCCTTCCACGGCAGCACGAGCTACACGGTGGTGGGTAATAATCCGGCCAACTCCGGGCCTTTGAGTTACAAGTGGCGCAAGGTTGTCGAGACCACCATCGTGGATCCGGCGGATGGCCAGCACGACGACTATGTGGTCGGCACCAGCGACACGTTGACCATCTCGGATGCGCTCGGCATTCATGCCGGCAGCTACCAGGTGGAAGTGGGCAACGACGGCGGTAGCGTGCTCAGCGATATCGTGACCTTGAGCGTGAACAACGGCTTGCCGGTGATCGGCGGAGACGCGTTATCCTCGACTCAGGGTGTGGCCACCGTGCTCTCGGCGGCCAGCCTGCTGGCCAACGACACCGAACCAGAAGGCTCGAACCTGCTGTTCCGCACCGTCAGCGGCGTCCTGCCGGTGACGACTGCGACGAACTTCAACCAGGGCAACTTGGCCGGTGCGACCTTGTTTGGCACGGCCATCGCCGACACCAACGGTTACATCCGCCTGCACAGCGCCGCCATCAATGGGGCCGGTTCACTCATCCTGGACGATCTGACCCCGGGCAAGCGCGTCAGTGGTTTCACCGCCAGCTTCAAGCTGCAAATCAGCGAAGGCACGGCCCAACCGGCGGACGGCTTCAGCTTCAACTTCGGGCCAAACATTGATATCGCTGCCACCACGGTAGCGGCCGCGGAGAACGGCAGCGGCACTGGGTTCAGTTTCTGCGTCGATAACTACCAGTTCGCGCCCTACCCGACCGGCGGGAGTGCCAACACCTCTGGCCTGAAGATTCGTTACGGCGGGGTGAACATCGCAGGTGTGCAGGTGCCCACCTGGAACCGTCCGGCCATGGTGCCGGTGACCATCAGCCTGATCAATGGCGCGCTCAACGTGACGGTCGATGGGACGAACGTGTTCGGCACCGTGATTCTTCCCTCGGTGAGTTCGACCGGCCGTTTCGGCCTCTACTCGCGTAGCGGCGGCCAGTATCAGAGCACCTATCTGGATGACCTGAGCATCACCTCCTACACGGCCGATACAGCCAACGGCGGCGCGGTGAGCCTGGCCAGTGGTAACGTCACCTACGTGAGCACCAATGGAGCGTGCGCTGCGACCGACAGCTTCTACTACGTCGTCGGCGACGGCGAAGTGGGCGGCAACGTAGTGGCGGCGACTTCAGTGACCATCCTGCCGGCTATCGCTCCGGTCATCAGCACCTGCGCCAGCAATCGCAACGTCAACGCGGGCGCTCTCTGCACCGCCACGCTGGACGATCTGCGCGGAGAGATCGTGGCTGATTGCTACACCGGTATCGGTCAAGACCCGGCTCCTGGCGCCACCTTGGTGCTCGGTGCGAACGTCATCACCTTCAGCGTGACCAACCTGAGCGGCCTGGTTTCGACCTGCCAGGCGACCGTCACAGTGGTGGATGTCACCCCGCCGGTGGCGCTCTGCCCGGCCAACATCAGCACCCCGGCCACTGGTGAAACCGGTGCCACGGTGTCCTTCACCCCGTCCGCCACGGACAACTGCTCTGTGGCCTCGCTCGTCGCGGTGCCGGCCTCCGGCTCGCTCTTCCCGATCGGCGTGACCATCGTGACCGTGACGGCTACGGACGGTGCCGGTACCACCAACGCCTGCACGTTCACCGTGACCGTGGTGGGTGACGTCCTCGGACCCGTCATCGACTGCCCGACCAACCAGACGGTGATTTGCACCGGCACCAACACCACCGCGACCTACTCGGCCACGGCCACGGATAACATTGATCCGAACCCGACCGTCCTCATCAACCCGCCCAGCGGCTCAAGCTTCCCGGTGGGCACCAACACGGTCACGGTCACGGCCTACGACGTGAGCGGCAACACCAATACCTGCACGTTCCTGGTGATTGTAATCGATCCGTTGAGCGCCAACCTGACCCTGAGCATCGTGCCGTCCGGCACGAATGTGGTCATCACCTGGCCGCAGACCTGCACGACCTTCACCTTGGAAGGCACGGCGGACCTGACGCCGGTCGCCACCTGGACACCGGTCGGATTGCCGGTGGTTCCGGTGGGCACCAACTTCCAGGTGACCATCCCGGCGGTTGACCCGCTCAAGTTCTTCCAACTGAAGAGCCCCTAGGCCCGGTAGGAAATTGAAGAATCACGCCAGGCCGGGGAGCAATCCCCGGCCTGTGCTTTTCCGGAGGGATGACCGGATGGCGAGAGCGGCCGAAACTGTTCCCAAGATCGGGTTCCGCACTTCGACGCGAATTCCGAAGTCGAACCTCACAGCCGGTCTGAAAATTCGGAGGCGGAGTGCGCCCGTCCTCGGGCGCAGCCACGTGATGACTTGGAGGGCGTCGGAAAAATCCATACCCGTTTGTGTTCGCAGGTTGCTGCGCCCGAGGACGGGCGCACTCCGGGGCGCGCAGCCTTCGCTGCACCAGTGACTTTTCAGACCGGCTCTTAGCACGGCAGCGGCCTGGCCCCGGAGCGCGGGTTTTCAACCCGCAGCAGGCCGCTCATGCCGAGGATCGAAATAGTTCCTGCGACTTCCGCCCTGGCCACGCGCTGCGGGCTGAAAACCCATGCGCCGATGAGGGATGCGGCCGACCCGCCAGTCCTGCCTCCGGCAGCCTCCTTGGCCGCAGGCCGATTCAAAATCGGAGTTCCGGTTGAAATGGTTCCGGCACCTGCTAGCGTCCGCGGGCCATCGGCTCCGTAGCTCAAATGGATAGAGCAGCGGTTTCCTAAACCGTTGATCCCGGTTCAATTCCGGGCGGGGCTACCATTTGCACCGACCATGTGGTCGGTTACACCTTCGGGTTACACCTGAGTTTTTCGTCAATCTGAAAAACGCAAAGAAACGAAGGCAGGCGTGCTTTCCGCGACGAAGGGCCGATTTGGGAGCATAAGTTTCCTAAACTCACAATTGCCCTCGGCTGCAATCGGCCAGAGTCGTCCTGAATCGCCGGATGTCGCAGGGCGCTTCAGTATCGCCGTCTATAATGGTCTTCAATCGTCTGCCGGTGATTCAACGGGTTACACCTTGGGTTACCACGGCCTGCAAACTGCGTTTGAAACCCGATCCCGGTGGTTGCAAGGCCTCAACCATGTGACGCACGAGGGTCCAGTCGGAACTTGCGCGAATATACAAATGGCTTGGATATGCGTGCCATGTGCAGCCGAGTCCGAACCGTCGCCAAAAGCCTTTTCGCCGTGCCGTAAAGGTGCCGTCGGACTTGAGCAAGGCCGTTACATTGCGCGTCCCTCACGAGTCATTGGCGGTCGACTGGCTCGAGTTCGCGAGGATGTCCGGTCCAGACAAGACCTTAAATGCTTGTTGCACGCATCCTCAAATAAATTGAGGATGTGTGGATGGCGAAGAAAAGCGACCCATTTGCCGGCCTGATGGAGATCGCGCAGGATCGGCAGGGCTATTTCACCACGAAGCAAGCCATCGAGGCTGGCTACGCGGACAACACCCATCCCTATCATGTGCGCGCGGGAAATTGGGAGCGGGTCTGGCGTGGCATCTACCGGATGAAGTACCTGCCCTCGCCCGAAGATGGGGAGATGATGGTCTGGCTGCTCTGGTCGCGTGGCCGGGACGAGAAGCCACTGGCGGCGATGTCGCATCAGACCGCACTCAGTCTGTTCAATCTGGGTGATTTCAATCCGGCCAAGATTCACATGACCGTGCCGATGGCTTTTCGCCGCAACAGTCGGCTGCCCAAAGGAGTCGTGCTGTACCGGGCCAAACTTGGGGCGAGTGAGGTCACGGAACTGCGCGGCCTGCGGGTTTGTCGTCCGCTGCGCGCACTGTGCGATGTGGCCAGAGCAAACCCGAACGCGATGGACGACCTCAAGCAAGCCGCGAAGGAAGCCCGGCGACGCGGCCTGATCACCGAGCGCGAGATTTCGGCAAGGCAGGGAATCGCGTCCAACCGAGAACTTGTCGCCAGCCTGTTCCAATGAACCGCTACAAGACACCCGCCGCACTCCGCCGCGCACTGGAAGACCGGCTCCTGGTGGCAGTGCGCCGCGAAGGCGGCGACATCCAGCGAATGCGCCGGCAGGCCGCCTTCGACCGGCTGCTGTGCCGGCTGTTTCATGAACCCGATGCGCCGTGGTTGCTCAAGGGCGGCTACGCCATGGAGCTTCGCATTCGGACCGCGCGGACGACGCGGGACGTGGATTTGGCCATCCGCCAACTGCCCGGCGGCGCAACGCAGTGGGATGAGGTTTCCATCCGGAGCCTGCTGGGGCGTGCGGCTGGCGTTGAACTTCAGGATGGTTTTGAGTTCACCGTCGGCGAGGCGACCATGGACCTTGAGGCCGCGCCCTACGGTGGTTCACGTTATCCGGTTGAAGCGCAGATGGCGGGCCGGCGATTTGCCATGTTCCATCTGGATGTGAGCGCAGGCGACGTGTTGCGTGAACCGTTCGAGATTCTGGAGGGCCAGGACTGGCTGGGTTTTGCCGGTATTGCGAAGGCCAGATTGCTCGCCGTCTCAGGCGAGGAGCAATTCGCCGAAAAGCTTCACGCCTATACCTTGCCGCGAGTGGGGCGGGAAAACAGCCGCGTGAAAGACTTGGTGGATTTGGTGCTCCTGATCGAGCGAACCAAACTGGACACCGTCCGTCTGCCGCAGGCCATTCGCGAAACCTTTCACCGTCGCAAGACGCACGATGTCCCGCTCGCACTCATCCAACCACCTGCCTCGTGGTCCGCCTCGTTTTCAGAAATGGCGGCGGAATGCGGCCTCGAACCGGACATGGAGAAACAGTTCGGCGTAGTCGCACAGTTCTACAGCCGGCTGAGTTCATGACGCCCACGGGCGAACCCGGCCATGAACGCATCCGACTCCACCACATCAAAGCTGGCCGAAGCTCTGGCGGAATGTGAACGGCTGCGGGAGGAGAATCGGCAGTTGCGACAACGCTTGGAGGTTCTTGAAGTTCGAGCACTCCGTCCATTCCATCTCACGCCACCGGCAACAGCTGCACCGGGCGCGGTCACTGCCAAATCGAGTCCGGATGAAAAGGTAAAACTGTTCCGTGCTCTTTTTCGTGGGCGCGAAGTTGTGTATCCACGGCGTTGGGAGGGTCGCAATGGAAAGACGGGTTATTCGCCTGCCTGCCGGAAAGTATGGGGCAATTCATTTCAAAAGCAGCCCGACGAGCCGAAGGAATACTTCCCGCTAACCGATCAGGTCGTTCATGACCATCTGACGGGCAAACTCATGGCCGGCATCTATCCACTGCTCACCGACGAAACGTGCTGGTTGCTCGCCGCCGATTTCGACAAGGCGACATGGCAGGACGATGTGCGGGCGTTTCTTCACACCTGCGCCGAGTGGCAAATCCCCGCCGTGCTCGAACGCTCGCGCTCCGGGCGCGGCGGTCACATCTGGATTTTCTTTTTGAAGCACCATTGCCGGCACGCCTCGCCCGAAAACTCGGCGCGGCCATTCTCACCCGGACCATGGAGCAGCGGCATCAGCTCGGTCTCGATTCCTACGACCGATTCTTTCCGAGTCAGGACACGATGCCCAGGGGAGGCTTTGGCAATCTCATCGCGCTGCCGTTGCAGCACCTGCCACGCGGCCACGGCAACAGCGTGTTTCTCGATGCCGATTTTAATCCCCACCCCGATCAATGGGCGCTGCTGTCGTCCGTCCGGCGGATAACTTTTGCCGAAGTCGAGAGTGTCGTGCGTGAGGCCGAACGCTGCGGAGACCTCATCGGTGTTCGACGCAGTGTCACGGACGACGAACAGACGGAGGACCCGTGGACGCTGCCGCCGTCCAGGAAGAAAAAGGACGAGGCCATCACCATCACGGTTTCCTATACCGTTGATCCCGGTTCAATTCCGGGCGGGGCTACCATCCGTGGCCTTTCGCCGGCTGGTGTTCGTACTTCTACGATTCACTCCGCGCGTAGGTTCGCCATCTAGCGCGACGGCGGCTGGCCTTGCATCCTCGGGTTGCGCTAGAACATTCCTATGTATGCAACCAAAGGCACCCTTAGAGCCGGTCTGAAAATTCGGCCCCGGAGTGCGCCCGTCCTCGGGCGCAGCCAGGTGATGACGCCGGGCGCTCTCCGAGGCCTGTGGCCTGCGCCGCCCAAACGACTTTTCAGACAGGCTCTCAGGTTCGCCGCCGTGGTGGCGCTCGGGCTGGGATCTCACTCGTCCGTCCTCGCCTTGAGCGGTGATCTCCAGGGTCTGAACAAGAGCCTCTCCACCAACTGGAGTCCGGCCAGCGCCTGGAGCGGCGGCAATCTCCGGGGCTGGCAGGAATTGGATTACGTGGTGGGCCGGGCCAAACTGAGCGGAGCGCCCCGTTCCAATCAGCTCGTGTCCCTTAGTTTTCCCCGATTGAAGAATGGCCGGCCGGGCTTTGAGAATCTCTACTTCCTCAGCAACTCGCCCAATCTGTTCTTTACCGCACCGCCGGTGCTGGACTCGTCGGCCGCAACCGCCGACGGCCGTTACACGATGCGAGTCACGATCACTAATCGTCAGCCCGGCTATGTCTATTTTTATGCCCGGCTCGCGGCGGGCGCGCATTTGAACACGGGCAGTTCACTGCAATTGCGCGGTTCGCCTGCGCTCAGTCCGTTGCAGATTCACAAGCCGGAAGCCGGTCCGGATCGTCCCGATCTCGCCCTGCTCAAGACCGGCCCGGCCACCGCCGAGCCGGGTGAAGTGATCCGTTACACCCTCAGCTACACCAACCAGGGCACGCGGACCCAGGACGTGGCGCGCGGCGTGCAACTCGTTGATGAACTGCCCGCGCTCGTCACCTTCGTGAGCGCCAGTAACGGCGGCTCGAATGAGGGCGGTCTGCTGACTTGGGATTTGCCCGACCTCCCCATCGGCGCATCTGGATTCGTGACTTACCAGGCCCGCGTGTTGACGAATGCCTTTCACGGCCAGGTCTTCACCAATAACGCGCACCTCTTCGAGGCCGGGGAGGACGCGAATCCGGCGGACAATCATTCCAGCGTCAAGACGACGGTCTTCGCCCGCCGCCCGCCCGTCGCGAATCCGGACGACTACACGGTCAACGAGGACGATCTGCTGACCGTGCCGGCGGCGGGAGTGCTGGCGAACGACACCGATCCCGATCCAGGCACGACTTTGACGGCGGTGCTGATTTCCGGCGTGAGCCACGGACTCTTGAATCTGAGCGCGAACGGCGCGTTCACCTACCGGCCGGCCACAAACTTTCATGGTGTGGACCAGTTCCTTTACCAGGCCAGCGATGGGTCCAATCTTTCCGCGGTCGTCTCGGTGACGATCACGGTTGTCCCCGGCGACGATCCGCCCGTGGCGGTGGATGACAGCTACACGATGGCGGAGGACACAGTTCTTCCGGTCAGTGCTCCAGGCGTGCTCGCAAATGATAGCGATGCAGATGGCGACACCCTGGCGACGGTGCTGGTGAGCAATCCTGTTCACGGCTCACTCGCGTTGCAGTCCACGGGCGCATTCCTCTACACGCCGGACTCGAACTACACCGGCACGGACAGTTTCTCTTATCGGGCCAGCGATGGCAGGCTGAACTCGGCGGTCGCGATGGTCACCATCCTCATCACGAACGTGAACGACGCGCCCGTGGCCCGCGACGATGCTTATACGACGCCCGCCGAGACGCTGCTGACCATGTTAGCGCCGGGCGTGCTGGCGAATGACAGCGACGTGGAGGGCGATCCGCTTACCGCTGCGCTGGTGAGTAATCCCTGGCATGGCACAGTGACCTTGAATGCGAACGGTTCCTTCGCGTACCAGCCGGCGACGAACTTCAGCGGCCTCGATACCTTCACCTACCGGGCCAGCGATGGCGGCGCGACGAGTGGCGGGGCGACGGTGACGATTACGGTCGTGCCTTCCAACCTCGTCATCCTGCTTCCGCCGGTGAACCTGACCAATTGCCCCGGTGACACGGCCTTCTTCAGCGTGACCGCGCTCGGCACGGCGCTGACTTACCAGTGGAGCTTCGGCACGAACCGGTTGAACGATCAGACGAACCACACGCTCGTGCTGACCAATGTGACGGCTGCCGATGCTGGTTTTTACAGCGTGGTGGTCAGCGGCATGGCCGGCGGGCCGTCCACCAACACGGCGCTGCTGGTGGTGAATCAAAACGTCCTCGTCGTGACGCCGCCGGCCAATCAAGTGGCCTGCCCGGGCGATACGGTGAACTTCAACCTGAGCGCCACCGGCGCGGGCCTCGCCTATCAATGGTCGCACGGAGCGGTGCTGTTGCTTGAGCAGACGAACAGCGGGCTGACCCTGAGCAATGTGACCGCCGGCGAGGCGGGCCTTTACCGCATCGTGGTCAGCGGCTCCTGCGGCCCGCCGGTCACGAATGGGGCGACGTTGACCGTGAACGCGGCCGTGGCGGTGTTCGCGCCGCCGGTGAACCAGACGAATTTTGTGGGCGGCACGGCGGTGTTCAGCGTTGGCGCCACCGGCCCGGGCCTGGGCTATCAGTGGATTTTTCGGGGCGCGCTGGTGGGCACGAGCAGCACGTTGGAGTTGAGCAATCTCACCACCAATCAGGCTGGCCCTTATTGTGTCACGGTCAGCGGCGCGTGCGGCGGCCCTCTCACCCATTGCGCGACGCTGACCATTCCGAATCGCGCGCCGACGGCCAGTCCTGATGCCTATACGATGGCCGAGGATGCCTTGCTCAACATCCCGGCCGCGGGCGTGCTGGGCAACGACTCCGATCCGGATGGCGACACCTTGAGCGCGGAGTTGGTGGGCCAACCGGCGCAGGGCGCGCTTACGCTGAACCCTGACGGTTCGTTCAACTATCGCCCCGTGACGAATTATACCGGTTCCGACAGCTTCACCTATCGGGCGAGCGATGGCCGCGCGTTCAGTGGCCTGGCGACCGTCACGATCACGATCACGAACGTGAACGACGCGCCGGTGGCCTGGGACGACGCCTACACGATGGGAGAGGACACACTGCTGACCATGCCCGCGCCGGGCGTGCTTGGGAACGACTTCGACGCCGATGGTGATTCCCTCAGCACAGTTCTCGTGGCCAGCCCGGCGCACGGCCTGCTGACGATCGAGGCCGATGGGTCTTTCAGTTATCAGCCGGCGACGAATTACCACGGCCTGGATGCGTTCACGTACAAGGCCAGCGACGGCAGCGCGCGGAGCGGGCTGGCCACCGTGACCATCACGATCACGAATGGGAACGACGCGCCGGTGGTCGCGAATGATGCGTATGAGATGGCGGAGGACACGTTGCTCACCCTCGCCGCCCCCGGGGTGCTGGGGAATGACAGCGACGTCGATGGTGATCCATTGAGCGCGGTGCTGGTGAGCCATCCAACCCACGGTGTGCTCGTGTTGGATGCCGCAGGTTCATTGACCTACCAGCCGGGAACGAATTTTCATGGACTCGACACCTTCACCTATCAGGCCAGCGATGGCGGCGCCACGAGTGGATGGGCCATGGTCACGATCACCGTCACCAATGTGAACGATGCGCCGGTGGCGGTGGACGATGCCTACGTCACCGCGGAGGATCTGCATTTGATCGTCCCGGCCTTGGGCGTGCTGGAGAATGATTTCGATGTGGAGGGCCATCCCTTGAGCGCCTTGCTGGTGAGCGGGCCGGCGCATGGCGTGCTGAAGCTGAACGTGAGCGGATCGTTCAGCTATATGCCGGAGACGAATTATCACGGTCTGGATAGCTTCACGTATTGGGCCGCGGATGATTTTGCCACCAGCCGCGTGGCCACGGTCAGGCTCACCATCACCAACGTGAATGATGTGCCGGAGGCGGTGGACGACGCTTACACGATGGCCGAGGACACGTTGCTGCTGGTGGGAGTGCCAGGAGTTTTGGCGAACGATCTCGATCTGGAGGGCGTTCCTTTGCACGCGCAGATGGTGGCCAGCCCGAGCCACGGCACGCTCACGCTCAATCTGGACGGCTCTTTCCACTACCAGCCGGCGACCAATTTTCACGGCCTCGACGCTTTTACCTATCGGGCCAGCGACGGTTTCGCCACGAGCGAGGTGGCCACGGTCACCATCACGATCACGAACATCAACGATGCGCCGGTGGCGGTGGATGATGTTTACACGATGGCCGAGGACGAATTGTTGATCGTCGCCGCGCCCGGTGTGTTGACGAATGATTTTGATCTGGATGGGGATGAGTTCAGCGCGTTCACGGTGGACGAACCGGCCCACGGGTTGCTCAAGCTGCATTCCGACGGATTGTTCAGTTACGAGCCGGAAACGAATTACACCGGTCTCGACACCTTCACGTACGTGGTCACGGACGGCGTGGCGACCAGCGGCCTGGCGACCGTCACGATCACGATCACCCCTGGGAACGACGCGCCGGTGGCCTGGGATGACGCCTACGCCACGGCGGAGGAGACATTGCTGGTCATACCTGCGGCGGGGGTGTTGACCAATGACCTCGATGCGGATGGCCTTGCGCTCAGCGCGTGGCTGGCGAGCGAGCCGGCGCACGGCGCGCTCACCTTCAATGCCAACGGATCTTTCTCTTATCAGCCGGCGACGAATTACACGGGTCTCGACAGTTTCACCTACCGCGCCACGGACGGCAGTGCGACGAGTGAAGTCGCCACGGTGACGATTACGATCACGAACTTGAATGACGCACCGGTGGCGCGGGACGACGCCTACACGATGGCGGAGGACACCTCGCTGGTCGTGAGCGCGCCGGGTTTGCTGGGGAATGATTTCGATGTGGAGGGCGATGCCCTGGCCGCAGTCCTGGTGACCAATCCGACCCACGGCGCGCTCACCCTCAATGCGGACGGCTCGTTCAATTACCACCCGGCAGAAAATTTCACCGGTCTGGATTCCTACACCTACCAGGCCACGGATGGGACGGCCACCAGCGGGGTGGCGACGGTCCTGATCACGATCACCAATGTCACCGAGGCACCGGTCGCGGCGCCTGACGCCTATGCGATGGGGGAAGACACGGTTCTGAGCGTCGCCGCGCCGGGGGTGTTGGTGAATGACTTGGATGCGGATGGCGACGTCTTGAGCGCGGTGCGGGGGACCAACCCGGCGCACGGCACGCTGACCTTCAACGCCAACGGATCTTTCTCATATCAGCCGACGACGAATTACCACGGTCTCGACAGCTTTACCTACCGCGCCACGGACGGCAGTGCGACGAGCGCCCTGACGATGGTGACGATTACGATCACGCCGGACAATGATGCTCCCGTCGCGAACGATGACGAGTACACCATGCTTGAGGATACGGTGCTGACCATGGTCGCCCCCGGCGTCACGGCCAACGACCTGGAGCCTGATGGCGAAACTCTCACGTCCATGCTGGTGGGTGCCCCGGCCCACGGCACGGTGGTGTTGAGCACGAATGGATCCTTCGTCTATGTGCCGGCGACGAATTTCCACGGGACCGACACTTTCACCTACCAGTTGAGCGATGGTTTGCTGGAATCAGGCCTGGCCACGGTGACCATCCACGTCACGCCGTTCAATGAGCCGCCGGTGGTGAGCATCGTGCATCCAACCAATGGCTCGACTTTCCTGTCGCCGGCCCAGTTCACGGTGGTGGCGGAGGCGGCCGACCTGGACGGCACGGTGACGAACGTGCAGGTGTTCCTCGGCACGAACTTGATCGGCACCTTTACCAATGCCCCCTATTTCGTGCCGCTGACGAACATCAGCGCGGGCACGTATGCCTTTCACGCCACGGCCACGGATGACGGCGGGCAGAGCGCGACTTCGAGCGTGGTCAGCGTCACCGTGACGACCACGCCTCCGGTGACGGCGCTGGGACCGATCGCCTTGAACCGGCAGAATGGTTTGTTCGAGCAGTTCGTGCGCATCAGCAATCCCACGCCGGAGGATTTCCCCAACGGGATGCGGCTGTTTGTGAGCCTGGGCCTCGACACGACGAACAAGGTTTGGAACGCGACCGGCACCAATGCGCTGGGCGTGCGCTACATCGACACCTCCATACCGCTGCTTGCGGGCGGGCATCTGGATGTGCTGGTGCAGTATTACGTGCCGAACACTCGGGTGGTACCGAGTCCGGTGCTGACGGCCGCGCCATTGCCGCCCTCCGCGGCGAAGTTCTCTCTCTCGTCGCGGCTGGCGCCGCCCGTGCGAGTCACGCGGATCACGTTGTTGCCCCTGGGCGCGCAGATGGAATTTACGACGACGCCGCAGGGGTTGTATTTCCTCCAATGCTCCGAGGACTTGGTTCACTGGACGACGATGCCCGGATTGATCCACGGCACGGGCGGCCCGGTGCAATGCCAGGATACGGCTTCGGTCGCCAAGCGATTTTACCGGGTGATCAAACTGCCATGAACTGCGTGGGGACATGCTGCGGGTGAATGGGGTTAACGCCGAGGCGTGGAGTGAAAACTATGAAGATTCGAAAGGCTGACCGTCCCTGGGTTCTAACCGCGCTGCTCCTTGCGTCGCCGGCGGTCCTGAATGCGCAGGAGTCCGGCCCGGCCCGGCGGGTGCGCCTGGAAGAACCGCCGGCTCCCAGCAAGGATCGTTTTGGCCTGAGCTATCGCGCCACTTTTAACGTCTCCGCCGAATTCAAGAACGTGGGCGTGACGCCGCCGGGGTCGGGCGCGCGCGGTCCGGGGAACGCCGGGGGCGGGGTCGATCATTTTTATGATGACGGTTATGTCCGGGTGGACAGCACCCACAGTGGCGGTGGACTGACCTGGTTCTGGGGTTACAAGAACGCCAGCCAGGTGGGGCCGGATGATACGCTGGCCATGCACAGCAGTTCGGTCCTGCCCATCAGCAGCCAGGCGGGTGGGGACGAGGTGCAGCCCGGCTTCGAGCTGGCCTACAACCGGGAGTTGGGTCGCTCTGAGCCACGCGGCTGGAGCTGGGGATTGGAAGGGGCGTTTGGGTGGACGGACATCGATATTGAGGATCATCGGACTTTGTCGGGCGGTCTGCGCCAGACCACGGACGCTTACAACATCGGCGGGTATGATCCGCATCAGCCTCCCTACAGCGTGGAATATCCGGGACACGCCGGCACCTACGAAGGGCCGGGGCCGCTCATCGACGCCACGCCCCATCGTTCCGTGGCCTTCACTTCGGCCGGCGCCACCGTGACGGGGCTGCGGAGCTTCGCGGCGGATCTGTTTACCTTGCGCCTGGGACCATACTTCGAAATCCCGATCCACGAACGCTGGGTCTTCTCCTTCAGCGCGGGCGGCGCGCTCGGATTGGTGGACGGGCAGTTTCGTTTCGCGCAGCAAGTTTCCACGCCCACCGGGCGCAGTTCACAAATCGGATCCGCTGGGAGCGTGGACGTGATCTTCGGCGGCTTCGTGAACGGGACGTTGCGTTATGCCATCGACAAAAACTGGGGCGTGTCGGTCAGCGGCCAGTGCCTCGGGTTGACCAGCTACGAAGCGCAAGCGCTTGGCCAGCAGGTGGAGGTCGGCTTCGCGGCGACGGTCAGTGGCAGCCTGGGTCTCAGCTATTCTTTCTGATCCGGTCGCCTGTTTCTCCTCATCTTTTCTGATCGCACGCCGGTGGGTGGCGGGTGGCCGAACTCAAGGCGGGCGCAGGGGCGGTGGCGGGTGCGCTCACTCTGCTTCGGCTGTACGAGTTCCTTTATCTCCTCAACTTTGCGCGGTTTTCCTTTGCTTTTGCAGTGGGCATGGGCAATTTCCGCGCAAGCAATGACGCCACAAGAAGAGCCGTCTCCGTCAAACAAACCTTTGGACCCCGAGAGCCGTGGGCCGCGCCGACGTTCGCGTCGCGGCGGGCGCGGACGTCGCCGGACGCCACGTCCAGGCGGGTCGCCGGTCGCCGGCCAAACACCAACGGAGGCCGAAGTTCCGGCGGACCGTCGGACGGGCGAGGCGGATCCGGAAGTTTTCGTGGAGGATGGAGCGCCGGATTCCTCCGCCGAGGAATCGGGCGAAAACTTGGCCCAGCCGTCGGATGTTCCGGCGGATGAGGCGCGCGATCAGGACGCGCGCGAGGAAGAGTTTCGCGCTGAGGAAAGACCTGACAATGAGCCGCCGCGTGAATTCGAGCAGAGCCCAGAGGAGCAAGACCGCGACTCGGAGGCTCCGCGCGGAGGCCGAGCAGAGCCGATCCGCGAGGCGCGTCCCGCCCCGCCGCCGCGCCGTGAATTCAATCCCGCCTCGCCGGCCGCCGTCACCGAAGCCATCGGCGAGGTGAACCAGGCCATTGCCTCGCTCAAGCAAGTCCTGGAGCAAATGGAGGAAGTGTTGGAGGCGCTGGAACTGGCGGAGATTCAGAAGACGGCGGACGAACGGGAAATTCGCTCGCTGCAAGACGCCTTCCGCCAGATGGATCGCCGAGGTTCCGAGCCGGGCCGCGAAGGTTCGGGTGGTGAACCACAGCGCCGTGAGTCTCGCGGGCGCGATCCTCGCCGCGACCGCCGACGTTGAGCGAACTCGCTCCGCTTCGCCGGGTGGACGGAGATGTTTCGAGGAACCGGGTTTATCGCGAAATCGTCGCCCAGCCCGGCGAACTCGACAGCTCGCTGGAAAATTTTTACGCCTGGCCGCCGGGCCGCCGGGCGCGTAACCGGAGCCGAATCGTGCCGCCAACACCGCAAGCTGGCCGCGCGCAACGGTGCTTCGTTCGCGCCGGGCAAACCCGTATTTCCCTTCACGCCCGGCCCGCGCACGTTCTACAGTGCTGATGTCGTTCGCAACCAAACTGGAACTGGCCTATGAAGAAACTGCTTTTGAGGTGGTGGTCAGCCCGGCCGGGAAGCTGGCCCGAGGGCTCCGTCCCCCAGTGAGTTTATGTCCGGAAGAATTCGCGCTTTTGGTTTGGTGCTCCTGCTCGTCGCCTTGGCTCCCCGCGCCCGGGCCGCCGAGTGGTTCGTGGACATTTACGACTACTACTTCACGCCCACCAACCTGACGGTGCGGCCCGGCGATACGGTCACCTGGATTAATCGCGGCTTGCAGCCGCACGACACGACGGCGGCGGACGGTGCGTGGGCCAGTCCGCTGCTCTACAACGAAGAGGAATTCTTCTCGTTCACATTTACCAACTCCGGCCCTTATCCGTACATCTGTCTCAAGCATATTGAAGAGTTCCCGGAGCAGACCGGCACGGTCATGGTCGCGACGATCAACCTGCCGCCGGGCGTGCAACTGACCAATCCGCCCCAGGGCGGGGTGTTCGCCGCGCCGGCCAGCTTCACCATCGGGGCGGAGGCAAGTGATCCGGACGGCACGGTGGCTTCGGTGGAGTTTTTTATGAACGGCGTCTCGGTGGGTTTGCGGACTGCGCCGCCCTTTACGACCAACGTGAGCGGATTCGGCCTCGACAGTTACACGATCCTGGCCGTGGCCACGGACGATCAGGGCGCGACCGGCACGAGCGTGGTGAACATCATTGTGCAGGAGGCTCCGCCCAGCACTTTCACCCTCGGCTTTTCCGTCGCGCCGGCCCAGGCCGGACAAATTTTTCGCACGCCTTTGCCCATCGATGGTTTGTATTTCGCCGGCACCACGGTAGCGCTGGCTCCGCAACCGGCGGCCGGTTTCCGCTTCTCGCACTGGGTCGGCGAGGTCGCTCCTTCCGCCGCCACGAACAACCCGTTGCTGCTCCTCATGAACAGCGACAAGAATGTCACGGCTGTCTTCGCGCCGATCCCGTCGCTGAATTTCGCCCAGGTGGGTGGCCGATACGTCGGGTTGCTGATGGACGAGTCGGCGACAAATTACCTGACCTCGGGCTTCATCGCGCTGCGCGTCTCGCGGACTGGTTCCTATTTCGGCACGGCCACGATCGGCGGGATCGCGAGCGTGTTGCGGGGGCAGTTTGACCGCCTTGGCTATGCGCCGCTGGTGTTGCGGCGATCCACGCTCTCCGGTTCGTTGCAAATTGACCCCGTCCGGCAACGCATGACCGGGATGATCACAGATGGCTTGCGGGCTCCGACCTTGACGCTTTACCGCCGGGCGGCCGCGACCAGCGCCGGGCGGCCCGTCGGATCCTATGGTCTGTGCTTCGCCGCCACCGCCCCGGTGCGGGCCTCGGGTGGGGGCGGGGCGCGGGTGTTCTCAAATGGGGTCGTGCATCTTAGCGGGATGTTGGGGGATGGCAGCACTTGGGGGGACAGATCATTCCTGACCCCGGACGGTCGGGTTCCGGTTTTCGTCCGGCTATATCACAACCGTGGCGCGCTCCTCGGCTGGCTTTCCGTGGCCCCGGAGGGCACGGTCTCAGGTGACTTGCGCTGGTTTCGCCCGCCTGACTCTCGCCAGACCAGTTATCCGGATGGTTTCGCAATCAAGATTCCCGTGCTGGGTTCGCATCCTGCGTTTCCAGGGCCGGTTTGCGGATTTGACTCCGATTTTGATTGGAAAGAATGACCACGCTCATCGTCGCCACCCGCAACGCCCACAAGGTGCAGGAGATTCGCGCCATCCTCGGCCCGCAGTTTCATTTCCTGACCCTGCGCGACTTTCCCGCCGCCCCGCCGGTGATCGAAGATGCGGCCACCTTCGCCGGCAACGCGGCCAAGAAGGCGATGGAACTGGCGCGATGGCTGGCTGCCCAAACTGCAACCTCCAAGCTCCAGCCGCCTCTCTCCTCCTTCGTCCTCGCCGATGATTCGGGTCTGGAAGTGGACGCGCTCCACGGCGCGCCCGGAGTTCACTCCGCGCGTTTTGCCGCGCTGGATTCTGGGGCGGTGGGAAACTCCTCCGACGCGGAGAACAACGCCAAGCTCTTGCGCCTGTTGCACGATACGACGGGGGAGAAGCGCACGGCGCGTTTTCGCTGCGTGCTGGCTTTGACGTCCGTAAACGCGCCGGCGGAAAGCAACCTCGAGACCTTCGATGGCACTTGCGAGGGGCGGATGCTGACCGGGCCGAGCGGCCGGGGCGGCTTCGGCTACGACCCGCTTTTTGTGCCGGCGGGTTACGAACAATCCTTCGCCGAACTGGGCGAAGAGGTGAAGAACCGCCTCAGTCACCGGGCCAAGGCCTTGGCCGGTTTGCGGGAACGTCTGCTGGGTCCGGCCTGATCCGACCGACCCTCTGCCCCTGGCCGGGTGGAGTGGCCGACTCCAGAATGAGAGCCGTGCCGCGCTCTGCTTCCCTTGGGCCAAGAGGCCAAACTCGGTGGTGCTTCCCCCCAATCATCTGTTTGCACCCAAAGAGCTGAATGGAATGTTGCTCCGCCCTCTGCACTCGTGTAAGGTGCGCAGCATTACCCATGTTTCCTGACCGGTAAGTTATCCGGCGCGACCATTTTACAAGTTGCGGCCGGGGTCAGAACGGAAGGCGCGTGGGGGAAATGAAATGTCACGTTCTCGCAACCTGAAGGAAACGATTTGCGTCTCCGGTGCGACTCGCGGGCAACCCTGATGAATCAAATGCCGTTGGACAGAATGTTCAGCTTGCGCCGCCGTCTTTTGGGCGGTGGTCCGTTCTGCCCCCTTTCGGCCGGCTCGATTTCCTTGGAACTGAATCCGTATCAAAAAACATGAAACAACTGCGCAACCTGCTGCTCGTGACCCTGACCCTGGCCGGCCTGACCGCCGCCGTGGCCCAACCGGCGAATGATCCCTTCGCCGCGCCCGTGGTCCTGACCGGCACTTCCCTCAGCACTGGCGGCACCACGGCGCTCGCCACCAAAGAAGTCGGCGAGCCTGTCCACGCCGGCAACAATGGTGGGAAATCGGTCTGGTACGAATGGACCGCACCCTTCTCGGCCTCGGTCACCATCACCAGCGACGGTAGCACATTTCGGACATTGCTCGCCGCGTACACGGGATCGGCCGTCAATGCCTTGAACCTAATTGCGAGCGACCCCGAGCCGAATTTTGGAGGTGCCGCCTCCATGACCTTCACCGCCTCTGCCGGGACCGTGTACAAGATTGTCGTGGATACCCGGAACAACGGTACTGGTGGCACCTTCACGTTGACCTTGAATCAGGCGGTGTCTCCGACCGTGACCCTGACTTCGCCGACGGCCAATCAAAGCTTCACCAACCCCGCGAACATCACGCTCTCCGCCACTGCCAGTTCTCCTGGCGGCACGGTGACCAACGTCTCCTTCTATTATGGCGGCAGCACCTTGATCGGATTCGATACGACCGATCCTTTCAGCATCAATTGGAGCGGCATGGCGGACGGCAACTACACCCTCACCGCGCGCGCCACCGACACGGCGGGGCAGACCGGCACTTCCGGCGGACGAAACATCACCATCCGCCCCGACGGCTATTTCGCCAGCCAGCTTGTCGGATCGAACTCCGTGTCCGGCTCCAACTCGGTGTGGAAATACCTCGATGACGGCTCCGATCAGGGCACGGCCTGGATTACGCCGGGCTTCGATGACAG
Organism: Pedosphaera sp.; assembly: GCA_031414955.1. Taxonomy (GTDB): domain Bacteria; phylum Verrucomicrobiota; class Verrucomicrobiia; order Limisphaerales; family SIBH01; genus JANNGC01. The sequence goes on from JANOQV010000218.1 coordinate 26,618, forward strand.
CGCCTGGCTCGCGGGTCCGGGGCAGCTCGGCTACGGCGACAACGACGAGGCCACGCTGGTGCGCAGCAACCGGCTCGACCTCTCGCGCATCGCCACCACCTATTACCGCCACACCTTCACCGTCGCGAACGTCTCTCTGATCACCAACCTCGTGGCGCGCTTCCAACGCGACGACGGCATGGCCATGTATCTGAACGGCGTGGAAGTCGCGCGCAACAACCTCGCGTCCGGCTCGCTCTTCGACGGTCTGGCCACCGCCAACGCCGGCGACGACGGCAACACGGTTTTCACCACCAACATCAGTGCCGGGTTGTTGCTCAACGGCGCCAACGTCCTCGCCGTCGAAATTCACCAGGACCAACTGACCAGCTCCGACACCACCTGGTATCTCGAATTGACCGGCAGTGGGGCCGACGGCAATCCCGCCCCCACCGTGGCCATCACCAACCCCCTCAACGCGGCCACCTTCAGCGTCGGAGCCAACCTCCTCATCCAGGCCACCGCCGCCGACGCCAACGGCAGCGTGACCAATGTCACCTTCTTCGCCAACGGCACCAACAACCTCGGTAGCGACCTCACCGCGCCGTATTCCGCCACTTGGAACACCCTGCCCCAAGGCACCCACACCCTGACCGCCGTGGCCACCGACGACGAAGGCGCCAGCACGACCTCCGTCGGCGTCAACATCACCGTCAACAACTACACCATCACCCCCGTCACCCTCATCGCCAGCAACACCCTCTGGAAATACCTGGACCTCGGCACCGACGAAGGCACCGCCTGGTCCGAAGCCATCTTCGACGACGCCACCTGGGCCAGCGGCCTGGCCGAACTGGGCTACGGCGACGGCGGCGAAGCCACCGTGCTCTGCTGTAGCAATGCCCCCATCAAATTCATCACCACCTACTTTCGTAAAACCTTCAACGTCGCCAACGCCAGCGCCGTCTCCAACCTCGTCCTGAGCCTCGTGCGCGACGACGGCGCGGTCGTTTACCTCAATGGCGTCGAACAATGGCGCGACAACCTCCCCGCCGGCCCCATCCTCTACGACACCCTCGCCCCCGCCTCCGTGGGCGGAGCCAACGAATCGACCTACTTCACCAACGTCTTCGGACCGACCAACCTCGTGAGCGGCAACAACGTGCTCGCG
>JANOQV010000219.1:0-22292 GCA_031414955.1 Pedosphaera sp.
ATCAAGCCAGACCAGCGCGGCGTTCTCCTTTTCGTCCACCGGCGCGTACCAGGCATCAAGCTCGCGTCCGTTGGCCGGCTCGCCCGCAGCCTTGATGGCTTTCAGGCGCTGGTGATTGGCCGACACGAGCGTGCCGCGCCACACGGCAAACGCCAGAATCAGCAGCACCAGCAAGACCGCCAGCACCATGATGAACTTCAACGCCAGTGGCATCGGGCGCCTGTTGTTGGATTCCAATGTCGGGTTCATTCGCGGGTGATGGTTTCGTCGAGGTTCAAGAGCACGCGGGCCAGCGTCTTCCAGGCTTCCTTGCGGCGCGTGAGTTCGTCGCCGGGTTCGGCGGCGAGCTGCTGGGCGAGGAGTTGTTGCAGGCGTTGCTGCTCGGTTTGGTTCGGCGGGCGAGAGAGGCAGAGGCGGAACAGTTGATTGATTCGTTCCGCGTCATCCTTCGCCGGAGATTTCAGCGCGCGCTGACCAAGGGCTTCAGCGAACTCGGTGAACTGCTGGTCGTTCAAAAGCGTGAGCGCCTGGAGCGGCGTGTTCGAGCGTAGGCGGCGCGTGCAGGCGCTGAAGCCGTCGGCGGCGTCGAAGACGGCGAGCGCGGGATGCGGCGTCGCGCGCCAGAAGTGCGTGTAGAGCGCGCGGCGGAAACGGTCGTCGCCGGTGCTGGCTTTCCATTCGCGCCGGGACTGGCCGAGGGTCATCACGCCGTCGGGCTGCGGCGGATAGACGGGCGGGCCGCCGATTTTTTCCGAGAGCAGGCCGCTGGCGAAGAGCGCGTTGTCGCGAATCACTTCCGCGTCGAGCCGCACGCGCGACTGGCGGGCGAGAAGTTTGTTGAGCGGATCAAGCGTCGCAAGTTCCGGCCGCACGCGTGACGACTGACGGTAGGCGGCGCTGGTGACGATGAGGCGGTGGAGGCTCTTGAGACTCCACTTCGTAGCAGCCGACGTGAGGAGGCTCTGATCAATTCCGAGTTTCGGGTTTCGGGTTTCGGGTTTTTCAGATGGAGCCTCGTTACCTCGGCTGCTACCGGGGTTTTGAAACTCACCCGCCAGCCAGTCGAGCAGCTCGGGATGCGTGGGCAGTGAGCCTTGCGTGCCGAAGTCGTTTTCCGTCTCGACGAGGCCGCGTCCGAAGTAGTGCTGCCAGACGCGATTGACGGTGACGCGCGCCAGCAACGGATTCGCGGGCGACACCGTCCAGCGCGCGTGGTCGAGGCGGTTCGGAGCGCGTACGTCCACGTCGGCGCGATTCGTTTCGCATGAACGCGCGGACGTGGACGTCCGCGCTCCGTCCAGCGGATGAAGCACTGCGAGCACGCCGGGCGTCAGCTTTTCCGCCGGGCGCGTGAAGTCGCCTTTCGTGAACAGATGCGTCTCACGCGGTGTTTTAAGTTCCTGCATGACGAGCGTGGTCACGCGCTTGGGCGTGCCGCGTTCGAGGGCGGCGAGCTTCGTGTTGCGCGTCTTGAACTCCGTGTCGTCCGGCTTGAACGCGGCATAGACCGCGCGCTTCTGCTCTCGCGTGCGCTCGGCCCACGCAGGTTTCATGGCGGCGCGCACGTTCGCGCGCAGCTTCGCGCGCGCGTCGTCGGTCAGCGATTCCTCCCACTTCACCGCCGCGCTGCCCTTGGCGTTCAGGTAGCGGTCCAAGTCCTCGCGCGTTTCTTCCAGCTCTTTTTTCACGTTCTCCGCCGACTCGATCTCGCCGGGGATTTCCAACATCCCGCCGGGCGTGCCGCTGCCGTGGCCGTCCTGGACGGTGGAATTGAAGAAGGCGTAAAGCTGGTAATACTCCTTCTGCGAAATGGGATCGAACTTGTGGTCGTGGCACTGCGCGCAGGCCACGGTCAGTCCGAGAAACACCGTGCCGAAGGTGCCCACGCGATCCATCACCGACTCGACGCGGAACTGCTCGGGATCAATGCCGCCCTCCTGGTTGATCTGCGTGTTGCGGTTGAACCCTGTTGCGACCTTCTGCGCGAGCGTCGCATTCGGCAGCAAGTCCCCGGCGAGCTGTTCAATCGCGAACTGGTCGAACGGCATGTCGTTGTTCAGCGCGGCCACCACCCAGTCGCGGTATTTCCAAATCTGCCGCGGCGCATCAAGGCTGTAGCCGTTCGAGTCGGCGTAGCGCGCGGCGTCCAGCCACCAGCGGCCCCAGCGTTCGCCGTAGTGCGGCGAGGCGAGCAGACGATCCACGGCGCGTTCGTAGGCGTCGGCGGCTTTGTCGTTCACGAACGCATCCACTTCCTGCGGCGTGGGCGGCAGGCCAATCAGGTCGAGATTCAACCGGCGCAGGAGCGTGGCGCGATCTGCTTCGGGCGCGGGCGTAATTTTTTCTTTCTCCAACCGCGCGAGGATGAAGGCGTCGATGGGATGACGCGATGCTGACCTTGGACTTTGGACCTTGGCCGCTGGACTTCCCGGCACCACCGGACGCACCGGCGGAATGAACGCCCAATGCTTCGCCGTCTCCGGCTGCTCATCCACCGGGGCTTTCGCGCCTTCGTCGATCCATTGCCCCAGCAGCGCCATCTGCGCGCCGCTCAACGGCGGCTTTTTGTACGGCATCTGCGAGATGGTGTCGTGCGTGCCTTTGACGGCCTGCATCAGGAGGCTCGCGCCGCTCTGGCCCGGCTTGAAGCCCGCGCCATTCTCGCCGCCCTTCCGCGCGGACGCGGCGGTGTCGAGGCGCAGATCCCCTTTCTGCTGCGCCGCGCCGTGGCATTTGTAGCAATGCTCGGTGAGCAGCGGCTTCACCTCGCGCAAGTAATTAACCGCCGCAGAACACGGCGCGAGTGCCAGGGCACTCACGGCCAAACTGAACCAGCGTGCTTTCACAATTGGGAACAACGCCGCGCAGTGTATCGGCCCGGACGGACGGACGCCAGCGTGTCGATCAAAGCGGCATTGGCTCTACTCTGGTAGAGCGTTTGGAAAATGCGGCGGCAACAGCTCTGGATCCACTGGCCGGGTGCGCTGCTTTTGTTCAAACGAATCCAACTCCGACTGCGTGGCGGGTCGCGGCCAGACCATGTCGGTATTGAAGCGGCCAGACGCTGCGGCGCGACGCATCGGGTAACGACCTCCGAGCCGTTCTGAATCTACCATTTGCCCGCCGTTATCCACGCCATCCAATCCGACGGAGTAGAGCACGTAGCGACCGTCCTCGCCGCGCCGGTAGCGCAATTCCTGGCCATCCATAAAATCCGTTGTGATGGCCGGGAGAAAGGCCGGAACCAGGTCGCGCAACGAGGGCGGATAGGATTTGTGCTGAATCGCAAATCGCTCCAGCGCAACGGCGGTGACGATCAGCCTGCGCCTTGTTTCCGCCTCCGCCGCGCGCCTCAGGAGGCCTCCACGCTGAGTTTGCATACCCAAGCCCACCTGTTTCAGGTTCATGATTGAAACGATCCGCGAATGATTCGCGCCGCGAAAGACGACGAGATTCGTCGTGCCCGGGAGCGTCTGCATTTCTTTCCATGTCGCGCAAGCTGTCGCCCGTTTCAGTTCCTCACGACGATCGCGAAAATAGAGCAGCAAGGCTTTTTCATCTTCATAGCTGCCCTGATCGCGATAGCGGGCGTGCTGCCGATAACCCTGCATCGCCGACCAGAGATTGCGAAACCCGACTCCTGGAGAACTGAGGACGCCCCGGAAAACTGGCCCCCAGCCGCCGATCTTTTCGCGGTAACGCTCCGTTCGCGCGGTGCGGCAGATGCGGACCATGTTGGCGCAGGTCAACTCGGCGGTGACCGGCAGGCTTTCGAAGAATCTCACGGATTCCCATTCGCGTTGGAGCGCCAGGAGTTGAGCTTCATTCCAGCCATCGGTTTGCATGGATTCCCAGATCGCTTGTTCCGCACTGGTCACGCACGCGAATCGGACCAGGTGGCAAACGTCCGCCGGTTCGGGCGTCCACGCCGTCGCCATCCTTGAGAGCGCCAGGAGGTTGGTGAACACCACCCCGCTGTCGTTTTCGTGCATCGCCAGCACGGCGCGCACGGCGAGTGTCTGGGCGAGCCGCTTGTAACCCGCGACGTAAGGCAAACGAATGTCGCCGCGAAGGTCCGGCTGAAATTGAACCGGCCCGGCCATCAAGGCGGCGCAGGCGCGGTTCAGTTCCTGATCGGGGCCGGCCAATTCCTCTCGCAGCAACGGCCAAAGGTTGGTGGTCCGATCCGTCGCGATGACCTCGACTGTCGAGACGGCCAATGCGGTGTTCGTGCCCATCGTTTCCTTGGGCTACAGTTCATGGATGGCGCGCAATGCGCGGACAGCTTCGCCGGCGGCAATGATGGTCTGCGCCCGGTTCGTTGACTCGGTGGAAAGCGCAAACGTGAAATCCGAAAGCTCAGTTCGGAGGCCCTGCTGGCGCAACTGAAGCCGGATTCGCTCCACCGAAGCGCGCAGCGTGTGGCCCGACCATGCAAACCAGCCAAAAACGGCAAGCGCGATGGGCAACAGCACTCCGGCGATTTTCAGCCATCTTTTCATTTCGCGCACGATTCAGGAGGGGCCAAGTCTGTTTTGAATGAACACACTCCCGACCTTCGCGTTCAAGCTTCATTCGGGTCGTAAATTCTTCGCGACGATTCAGGCTGGTTCCGTTTCAATGCCCGCAGATGAAAATATCCCTCCTCGCTCTCGCCTGCGCTGTGGCGGTTTCGCTACCGGCGCAGTTGCCCACCACCTCACCCAGGGCCGCCGGGTTTGATCCGGCGCGGCTCGAAGTGTTGCACGCGACGACGAAACGGTTCGTGGAGGAGGGAAAGCACGCGGGCCTTATCACTCTGCTCGCGCGTGACGGGAAGATCGTGGACTTCCAGAATTACGGCTATCGCGACGTGGAGAAGCAGTTGCCGATGGAGCGCGACACAATTTGCCGGGTGTATTCGATGTCCAAGATCATCACCTGCGCCGCCACGTTGATTCTGTTCGAGGACGGGAAATTCAACCTCGACGATCCGGTTGCGAAGTATCTGCCGGAGTTGAAGGACATGAAGGTGTGGACGAACGGCACGACCGAGGCGCTCAAGCGGCCCGTCACCATCAAGCATCTGCTCACGCACACGAGCGGATTGATCTACGATTTTGCAGGCAACGATGAACTGACGAAGCTCTGGCGTGCGGCGGAGTTATGGAGCGGGCCGGGACTGACAAATTTCACCGCGAAGCTCGGCAAGCTGCCGTTGAAGCATCAGCCGGGCGATGCTTACACCTATGGCGTGAATCAGGACGTGCTGGGCGCGTTGATCGAGCGCGTGTCCGGCGAGCGGTTCGGCGCGTTTCTGGAGGCGCGGATGTTCGATCCGTTGGGGATGAAGGACACAGGCTTCGATGTGCCGCCGGCCAAGATGAACCGGCTGGCGAAGACGTACAAGCTGGAAGGCGGAAAGTTCATCGAGGACAAGCCGATCATTGAGACGTGGCCGGAGGAGGGCAAGGGAATCGAAGCGGGCGGCGCGGGAATCTTTTCCACGGCGGGTGATTTCGCGCGCTTCGCACAAATGCTCTGCAACGGCGGCACGCTCGGCGGCAAACGCATCCTGGGCCGCAAGACCGTTGAACTGATGACGGCGAATCACATGGTCACGCTGCCGAACAACCAGGCCGCGACGCGCCAGAAGGGGTTTGGCCTCGGCGTGGAAGTGACGACGGACCTTGGCCAGCTTTCGGTGCCGTCATCCATCGGGCAATTCGGCTGGTACGGCGCGGCGACAACCTACTGCCAGATTGATCCCAAGGAGCGGATTGTGGCCATCGCGCTGGCGCAGCACTTCCCGTTCAACCAGCACAACTTCTTTGCGGTCTTCCAGACGGGGTATTATCAGGCGCTGAAGTGACAAGCGCGGCCCGGCACGAGCGCCGGGGGAAATTTGGACTGCGGCGGCAATTCGGACGCGACTCCGCTTTCGGATAGGCCCGGGTTCTCGAACTATCAGATCCCTGCCTCGTGCGAAAGCGCCGGTGCCGCTCCGCTCGGCCGGTGCCGTCCAAAATGATCTTCGGGGCCTTTGAAAATTCTCTCGTTTCACTGTCGCCTCTCGGCGGTTCGCTTGGTAGAAACGCAGCCGAACACCAATACATTTATGAACATTCATGTGCCTCGCCGACAGTTTCTCCGCCACGCCGCCTTCACCGCCGCGCTGTTCACCACGCCCGGCTTGTTCGCGGATTTGCTCCAGACGCCCAAGCAGACCGAAGGGCCGTTTTACCCCGACCATCTGCCGCTCGACACGGACAACGACCTGCTCGCCATCAACGAGAACCTCACGCCCGCCGTGGGCGAGGTGACTTACGTGAGCGGACGCATCCTCGACGCGAAGGGCGACCCGTTGCGCAATGCTGTGGTGGAAATCTGGCAGTGCGACCACAACGGCGCGTATCTGCACAGCAAGACCGGCAACAAGGAAAAGGCGGACAAGAACTTCCAGGGCTTCGGGCGTTTCGTGACGGGTTCCACGGGCGAATATCTGTTCCGCACCATCAAGCCCGTGCCGTATCCGGGCCGCGCCCCGCACATCCATTACAAGATCAAGCGCGGCGGGAAGGAACTGCTGGTCACGCAGCTTTACATCAAGGGTCATGCCGGCAACGAGAAGGACGGCATTTGGAAGAATCTCAAGGCCGGCAAGGAACGCGATTCAGTGACGGTGGACTTCGCGCCGCTCAAAGGTGCGAAGGCCGGGGAACTGGCGGCGAAGTTTGACCTCGTGGTCGGCGTGACGCCGGCGGCCTGAGCGCCACGCGGAGAGAATCACAAGCTGCGCTGACCATCCGCCCTTTCAACATGCGACCTCTCGTCCGGTGAAAACTGAGTCCGAGGAATGTGAATGGGATCAGTGCCTGGCTTCCCTGCGCAGGCGGGGTGCAGCGCTGCGGTCCGCCTCGGTCAAAAACCGCGTTGAAGAAACGCCCCGGCTCAACTAATTTCGCCGCCATGCTCGAAGACCGCTCCTACATGCGGGCCGATCCGCACCGCCCGGCGTGGAGTGCCACGGCCCTGCTCATGGTCGCGGTGGTGGCGTGCTTCGCCTTGCAGTGCATCGCGATGGTTTACGGGCGGCAGGAGGCTTGGATTTACCACCATCTCGCCTTGAGCACGGACGGGCTGAAGAGCGGCTATGTCTGGCAATTGCTCTCGTTCCAATTCCTGCACGCCGGATTCTGGCATGTCGTCTGCAATCTGGTCGGCCTTTGGTTCTTCGGGCGCACGGTCGAGGAGCGATTGGGGGCGCCTGCGTTCCTAAAACTCTATTTCCTGGCGGGGCTGGTCGGTGGGGTTTTGCAGGCGGGCCTGGGCTGGGTGGCCCCGGACTTCTACGGGAAAGTCCCCACGGTCGGAGCTTCGGCGGGAGTGTGCGGGCTAATCGCGGTTTTCGCGCTGCTGGAGCCGGATGCGGAGATTCGAGTGCTGGGAGTGCTGCCCATAAAGGCCCGGCATTTCCTTTGGGTTTCTGGAGGCGTGGCCGCTTTCTTCACTTTCGTGCCCCTGGGCGGTGGTTACGCCCATGCGGCGCATCTGGGCGGATTTCTTTCCGGTGTGGTTTCCATGCGTTGGAGCATCAACCGCCCGGCGCTCCATTGGAACCCCCTGCAAGGCCGCCGCCGCAAGCGCCAACTCGTCCAGGCTGCGGCGCAAATCACCCGGTGGCGCGGTCGTCCGGATGACTCCGTCTCTCCGCTTCCGCCCGAGGAATTCATCAGCAAGGAAGTTGATCCTATTCTCGACAAAATTTCCGCCCACGGCATCCACAGCCTGACCCCGCGTGAGCGCCAGATTCTCGAAGCGGCGCGCGCGAAGATGGCGAAGCGGTGACCGAGCATCTTCGGGTGCCGCAGTCCCAAGCACATCCGGGCGAATTTACGAATCGTGGCAATCCGTCAAGCAGACGACGTGGGAACTTCCTGGCCAGGCCCCGTTCCTGACTTTTCAGGGCCAGCAGCCCGGATTGGCAGAAAGATTTCCTGGCAGAAAAATGCGGGGGCATGGGGAGAAAGCGGACGGCATGGCAGACTTTTGTCCCGGCTGATTTTTCTGCCAGGAAATCTTTCTGCCAGGAGCCTCGCGTCCCGGCTCGCCAGTCTTTGGTTCAGCAGTTCTTGCCTCGTCTTGGCGAATACGCTCTGCAATCACACCAAGGCGCATCTCCCCGTACTTGCCCTGGTCGATCCGTGAGGCGAGCGAGCCTTTCGGTTGGCCGAAACTCAATGCCAATTCCCGCTTGTTTTAGCAGAGAGCAGGACTAGTGTTCCAACCGTAGTCCATATTTCCATGACGGCACCGTCGTCGAACGACCTTATCAGTTATGAAAACACTCGTTGTTCTCTTCATAGTGGGCTCCTGCCTGATCTTGCGAACGAACCTCAATGCTCAAGGGCAGGTAATCTTTGCGAATAACGCGGCCATAGCCGTGACAAATACGCTTACCGGCGCCGCAGTCGTGAGCGGCAACACTTTTCATGTGGCGCTCTACGCGGCGCCGGACGGAACGACCGATGAATCTGCTTTCTTCCTTGTTACCGAAACCAATTTTTTCGCTGCGGGACGATTTAATAAAGGCACGATCAGCATTCCGGGCTTTGGTGGCGGCACTTATGTGATGTTTCAAGTTCGAGTTTGGGAAATGGCCTACGGCAGCACTTATGACCAGGCTGCCGCCGCGTCGCCGATGAATGGGCGTTATGCCCTGCTGGGAAAATCGGTCCTCATCCGCTTCCTGCTGACTCAGCCGCCCTCACTTCCCTATTACATCTATACCGCGGGTTTGAATCCCATCCGGCTGACCGCCCAACTCGTGCCCAGTTTCTTCATCAACAGCATCGTTGTGGCCGAAGGCACCAATGGCACGAAGGACGCGGTCTTCACCGTCTCGCTCAGCAGCCCGCTCGCGGAGTCCGCCAGCGTGGATTTTGCCACCGCGGACGGCACGGCCGTGGCCGGGTCGGATTACGTGGCCACGAATGGCACGCTCAACTTCGCGGCCGGTGAGACCAATAAGACCATCACCGTGACGCTCACACCCGACCCAGCCGCAGAGGAGGACGAGGATTTTTCGGTCGTGCTCTCAAATGGGGTGAGTGGGCCGGTGGCACAAGGCACGGGCACCTGCCTGATCACCGAAGTTCGTGTGGTGGGACTGCGCATGGATATTGCAATCACCTTCAATACGATTGCCGGCCATCATTACAGCGTCGAATGGACCCAGGATCTCGTGACCTGGCAGGCGGTGAGCGGCGGGGAGGATATCGTCGGCCTTGGCGGCAACATGTCTGTTTACGATCAAGGCGTGAATCCCCAGGGCGGGCGATTTTACCGGGCGCGTCTGATCGAATAGAGCGGAGTATCCCCGGTTTCTCCAACTGCGGGTTCTTGCCCTCCGTGCTCGGCCGCAACTAAGCTGCGCGCCATGCGCACTCTTCTTCTCGGCATCGACAGCGGCACGCAATCGACCAAGGTCGTGGCGGTGGACGCCAAAAACGGCAACGTGCTCGGCACGGGGGCCCAGGCTTACGAATTGATTCCCAATCTCCCGCCCGGCGCGAAGGAGCAACATCCCCACACCTGGCGCGACGCCACAGCCAAGGCCATCCGACAGGCGTTGCGCGGGGCCAAGGCCGTCGCGGCGGAGGTCAAGGCCATCGGCGTGAGCGGCCAGCAGCATGGCTTCGTGCCGCTGGATGCGAAGGGTGAAGTGATTCGTGCCGCCAAACTCTGGTGCGACACCTCAACTGCGGCCGAGTGCGAACAGATCATGTCCGCGCTGGGCGGACAGAAGGAAACCATCAAGGCCATCGGCAACTCGGTGTTGCCGGGATTCACCGCGTCGAAGATTCTCTGGCTCAAGAATCACGAACCGCAGAACTACAAGAAGCTCGCCACCGTTTTGCTGCCGCACGACTACCTGAACTTCTGGCTCACCGGCGAGAAGGTCATGGAGTTCGGCGACGCCAGCGGCACGGCGCTGCTCGACGTGCGCAAGCGCAAGTGGTCCGCGCCCGTGCTCAAGGCCATCGACGAGGATCTGGCGGGCAAGCTGCCGCCGATTCTGTTCAGCAACCAGGCCGCCGGGCGATTGCAGCGCGGCGTGGCCAACGAACTGGGCTTGAACACCGACGTGCTGGTCAGTGCGGGCGGCGGCGACAACATGATGGGTGCCATCGGCACCGGCAATACGCGCGCCGGAGTCATCACGGCCAGCTTCGGGACGAGCGGAACCATCTACGCCTGCGCGGAGAAACCGGTCGTCGATCCGCGCGGCGAGATCGCGTCGTTCTGTGACTCGACGAACCGCTGGCTGCCGCTGCTCTGCACGATGAACGTGACCGTGGCCACCGAGATGGTGCGCAACGATTTCAAGATGACGCACGATCAGTTCGCCACCGCGGCCTCGCGCGCGCCCGCTGGCTGCGATGGCCTGTTCCTGCTCCCGTATCTCGAAGGCGAGCGCACGCCCAACGTGCCGGACGGCACGGGTGTTTATCTCGGAGTGAACTCGCGCACCTTTACCGGGCACCATTTCGCGCGCGCCACGATGGAAGGTGTGACGCTGGGCATGAACTACGGCCTGCGCCGTCTCGCCCAACTCGGTGTGGAGCCGGCGCAGATTCGCGCCACCGGTGGCGGCGCGAGGTCGAAGCTTTGGCGGCAAATCATGGCCGATGTTTTCAACGCCGAGGTCGTGACGCTCAAGGTGAGTGAAGGCGCGGCCTACGGCGCGGCGCTCCAGGCGCTCTGGTGCTGGCGCCAGCACCAGGGCGAGAAGGTGGAGATCGCCGACATCACCGACGAGTTCGTGGAGATCAACAAATCCGAGACGGCCACACCGAACAAAAAAAACGTCGAGGTCTATCGCGAATTGCAGGCCTTGCAGGACGAAGCCTCGAAGTCTTTGCGCGGTGTCTTTGCGGAGCATCGGAAGTTTGTGCTGCGGCCCGATTAACCTTTCGGCCCCGCGAATACTCCAATTCTTCGGTCTTCGTTGGGGCGGGCCGGGCGGGTGCCGGCCAGAAAATCGGCACTTTCCTCCCTCCGACTCATTTGCTTAGGTTCCGCCCCTTTATGTTGAAACATCATCTGCTCGCGACGTTGATTTTGAGCCTGACCATCCCGGCTTCCATGGGTGCGGCAGAAATCCCCAACGCGCAACAGGACCAAGCGGAGCCTCCGCAAGTCTCGCCCGCCCCGCGCGACCTGACCAACGAGCCGCGCGGGCGAGAACTCGACCGCTGGAGTTTTCAGGCGGGGGTCGCCGCCATCACTGATTCAGCGATCGGTGATTTGTTCCGGGGCGACGCCCAGAGACCTTCGAGCGAGGCGCGCGGGGAGATTTATCTCCTGCAGGTCTCTCGCAAGCTGGCGGAGTTCAAGCCGGAATTGTGGGGCCAAGAGATGAAGTTAGATCTCGAACTGCCCCTGGTGCTCGGAGTGGTCAATGAGGATGGCGATGGTTCCTTCCTGCAGTACAGTGGCGGCCTGACCTTGCGGTGGAAACATTTTCCCTGGAATCACTGGCTCTATACCAATCTCGAAACGGGTGTGGGTCTGACCTACAGCCAGCATGTCTTGGCCACGGAACGCGAACGCCTTTCCGGGCGCGAGCGTTCCCACCTCGAGTTTTACTGGCCGTTACAACTGATGCTGGCGCATCCGCAGCATCGCGAGCATCAGTTGGTCCTGTTTATTCACCATCACTCCGGCGGCGGCATCTTCCACCGGGGTGGCGCGAACAGCGTCGGGATTGGTTATCGCTATGTCATCGGTGAGCGGAAAGCCAGGCGGGCCGGCGCGTGAACGGCGAGTGAGGCACGAAACCGCTACCCGCCGACATTAGAATGTGAAACTCTTGGGTCGGCCCTTGACACCGCAGGATCAGTGAAGTTGTCAGGAATCTTGATCCAGATTCCAAGTCCGGTGCTGCGCCTCTTCGCAGCACAAAAGTGCATCCTGCGGTGTGGTGGCCCAAACGCGGAGTCGAAGTATGAGAATAATTGAAGCCTCGAATTGTTTGCCGAGGGGGCGCGGATTGCTCCTGGCCTTGTGTCTTTTCGGCTGGCCTGGGTTCGCCGCCAACCAGGCGGCCAAACTTCCTGAGACCTTCGACGTGAAAGCCATCGATGCCTGGCTCGCTGAACAGGTGAAGCAGCCTGGGCGCGTGGGGATGTCTGTCGCCATCGTGCAGGACGGTCAGGTGGTGCTGGCCAAAGGCTACGGCCAGCGCTCGCTCGCGGATGGCCGTCCGGTCGAGGCCAATACGCTCTTCGCCATCGGCTCGGTCAGCAAACAGTTCATCTGCGCCGCCGTGCTGCTGCTCGCGGATGACGGCAGGCTCTCGGTCACGGAGCCCGTCGCAAAATATTATCCCGACCTCACGCGAGCGAAGGACCTCACGCTGCTCGATTTGATGAATCACGTCTCGGGCTACCCGGATTATTACCCGCTCGACTTCGTGGACCGCCGCATGACGCGCAAGATTGATCCGGACGAATTGCTTCGCCAGTACGCGGGCGGCAAGCTGGACTTTGAGCCGGGATCAAAATGGTCTTATAGCAACACCGGTTACATCCTGCTCGGTCGGGTCGCGGAGAAGGTGAGTGGCATGACGCTCGGTGAATTTCTCTCGCGCAGGATTTTCCAGCCGCTTGGCATGACGCATTCATTCTACGAACTTGATCCATCCGACCGCCGGCTGGCCTCCGGCTACGCGACCTTTGCCTTGAGCGATCCCGAACTGGTCGGGGCCGAAGGTCAGGGCTGGCTCGGCGGTGCCGGCGGCATCTACGCCACGCCCGGCGATCTGGCGAAGTGGAACCTTGCCCTCATGGGCGGCAAGCTGCTCAAGCCTGAAACTTACGCGCTGATGACGACGGCGCGGAAGCTGAACGACGGCAAATTCGCGGACTACGGCTGCGGGTTGTCGGTCAAGTTGCAGGGCGGGCGGCAAGTGCTGGCGCACAACGGAGCCGTCAGCGGGTTCAACACTTACAGCGCCATGGTTCCTGCCAAGCGTGCAGCGGTGATCGTCATGGTGAACATCGAGGGCGGACTTGGTTCGATCCCCGGCCAGCTTTTTTCGCTGCTGCTCAAGGAGACGTCGAACGTGCCGACCGTCAAGGCCGCTCCGGCTGCGGAAACTGTGAAGGCTGTCTTCGCCGAGATGCAGCAGGGAAAGATCAACCGCGCCAAACTGGCCGAGGAGTTCAACCTGTATCTGAACGACGCCCGGCTGGCCGGTGCGGGGCGGCGGTTGAAATCCTACGGCCCGCCGACCAAGGCCGATGTGTTGAGCAGCAACGAGCGCGGCGGCATGGAAGTCACCACCACGCGTCTGACCTTCAAGAGTGGTAACCTCAAGGTGCTGATGTACCGCACACCGGAGGGCAAGATTGAGCAGTTCTTTGTGAACCGGGAGTAGGCCGGAGCAGGAACCGGGTAGATCGAGTCCCAATTGGTGCGACATCATGCCCGCGCTCCCCGCGCGAGCAAACAGGCGTGCATTTCGCGCCCTTTGGCTCAATCATCACTCGCCTTAGCATGATCCCAGCACCCTGGAATTCCGAAGCAGCCGCCCGCAGCGACGACGACAGCCTGCCCACGCGCGGCAGCCTGCTGCACCGCCTGCGCGATGCCGGTGATGACGCGAGCTGGCGGACTTTCTTCGAGACCTACTGGCGGCTCATCTACAACGTGGCGCGCAAGAGCGGACTGTCCGACGACGTGGCGCAGGAGGTCGTGCAGGAGACGGTCATCTCGGTCGCGCGCAAGATGCCGGAGTTTCGTTACGACCCGCAGACGGGTTCCTTCAAGCAGTGGCTGCTGCTCATCACGCGGCGGCGGATTCAGGATCATCTGCGCAAATTTTACCGTGCCTTGCCTGTCGCTGATGTCACTGCTGAGATAGCCGAACACCGTATGGCAACGCTGCCCTCGCCGGTGCTTCCGCCGGACGCGGCCATCGAGGCGGCGTGGGAAGAGGAATGGCGTGAAACTATTTTCCAGACCGCGCTGGCCCGGGTGCGAGCGCAGGTGAATCCCAAGAGCTACCAGGCGTTCGACTATTGCGTGCTCCAGAATTTGCGCGCGCCGGCCGTGGCGAAGATGCTCGGGCTGAACGTGGCGCAGGTTTATCTCGCGCGGCATCGCGTCAGCCAGGCGGTCAAGCGCGCGGCGGCCGAGGTGGAGGAGGAATTCAAACTCGGCTGAAAGATTCGCGCCCCGCAGGCGAACTCAATCCCAGACACGATGTCAACGCCGCTCGAGGAAAAACTCCCGGACCCCGGAACCGCCACTGCGGAATCGGAGCGGTCGATGCGCGCCGCCGTGGAATTCAAGCTGGGCGGAACGGCGGAACCGCGGCCCGCGCCACCAGTGATTCCCGATCACACGCTGCTCCGGCGGATTGGCCGGGGCGCGTATGGCGAAGTGTGGCTGGCGCGCAGCACGCTCGGGACTTTGCGCGCGGTGAAGGTGGTCCATCGCGCGGACTTCGAGGACGAGCATCCCTACGAGCGCGAGTTCCGAGGCATCCTTAAATACGAACCGATTTCCCGCACGCACGAGGGGCTGGTGCAGGTGCTGCACGTCGGACGCAACGACGCGGCGGGGTGTTTCTACTACGTGATGGAGTTGGCGGATGGGGTGAAGGGGAAAGTAATCAGTGAGTCAGTAATCGGTAAATCAGTCGGGACTCATCCGCGTGGGCCGACCGGTTCACTGAACACTGATTCACTGATTACTGATTACTTTCCCAAAACGCTCCGCTCCGAACTCAAACAGCGCCAGCGTCTCGCTCCTGCCGACGCGGCGCAACTGACGCTGCGGCTCGCCAGCGCGCTCGCGCATCTGCACGCGCACGGGCTGGTGCATCGCGACGTCAAGCCGGGCAACGTGATCTTCGTGAATGGTCAGCCCAAGCTCGCGGACATCGGGCTGGTCGCGGGCGCGGGCGACTCGCGAAGTTTTGTGGGCACGGAAGGTTTCATTCCGCCGGAAGGGCCGGGCACGGCGCAGGCGGACATTTATTCGCTCGGCAAACTGCTCTACGAACTCGCGACGGGCCGCGACCGTCTGGACTTTCCGCAACTGCCGCCGCTGGGAGTGGAAGGTAGTGAGCCTCGCGCTGCGAGGCCAGTGGGGGACGCAACGACGAACGATGAACTTCGCTCGCAGCGCGAGCGAAGCCACCTTGATGACGCCCTGCTGGAATTGAACGAAGTGATGACGCGCGCCTGTGCGCCGGACTTGCAGCAGCGTTACGCGAGCGCCCCGGAAATGCAGGCGGAACTCAATCTGTTCCTTGCGGGCCGCAGCCTGCGCCATTCGCGCAACGTGGAACGGAATCTGGCGCGCTTGAAAAAGTTTGCCATTGCCGCGTGTCTGTTTCTGGCGGTGGCTGCGGTGGCGCTGTGGTTCTCGAAACGCGAGGAGCATCACGCGCGCGAACGGGCGAATGCCGAGACCACGCTCCGTCTGCGTGCGGAAACCGCCGAGCACGAAGCACGGCAGCAGCTTTACACCGCGCTGTTAGAACAGTCGCGCGCCACGGTGCGCAGCGGCGCGATTGGGCAGCGGGTGCGCTCGCTCGACGCCGTGCGGAGGGCGGCCTCGATTTCCAACACCATCGAGTTGCGCCGGGAGGCGGTGGCCGCACTCGCGCTGCCTGATGTTCGCTTCGAGCGCGAATGGTTCGGCGGGAGCGACGTGACGGCGGTGCAGTTCGATTCGGATTTCCAGCGTCTGGCCGTGTCGCGCGGCACCAATGCGGTGGAGATTCGCGCCGTCGCGGATTTTCGAGTGCTCGCCACGTTGCCCGCCAGTCGCATCGGCGCGTGCCTCCGCATAGCGTGGAGCGCGGGCGGCCGTTATCTGGCGGTGCGGCGCGATCACGCTGCCGACGGAGAGCGTGCGGATGTGGAGGTGTGGGAGTTGACCGCGACGAACCGCGTCTTGCTCCTGCGCGACGTGCCGCGCGGCACCTTGGGGTTCCATCCCACTCTGCCGCGGCTCGTCACCGCCACTCGCGACGGACCGATCCTCGTCCGGGATCTGGAAAGCGGGAAGGAACTGGCGTTGTTCGGCGTCAACGGCGTGCCGGACGCGCTGGAATTTTCACCCGACGGGAAACGGATCGCGGCGAGTTATCCGTCCGGCGGTGCGTGGATGATTTCCGTCCATGACGCGGAGAGCGGCGACGTGCGGGCGTCGGTCCGTTTTGCCAATCGCATTCCCAATCTGGCGTGGCATCCGGACGGGCCGTGGCTGGCCGTGCCCGACTACGGTGGCAACGTGCATCTCGTGGACGCGCGCACCGGCGCGTTCAGCGTGCTGGGCCGGCACAAGGCCGCGGCCTACACCGTGGTGTTCAGTCCCGACGGGCGCTTTCTGATCAGCGGCGGCTGGGATCGTGAATTGATTTGCTGGGACGTGTTCACGCGCCAGCGTTCGTTCACGCTGCCTGTCGAGAGCTGGAATCTGCGCTTCCGGGCCAACGGCCAGCATTGCGCGGTGGTGGGGAATGGGCGCGTGCAATTCTTTGCCTTTGAATCGCCCAGCAGTCATCGGGAGTTCGGGATCGCGCTGGGGGCGAACGTGAATCACGCCGCCTTTTCACCGGATGGCTGTTGGCTCGCGGCATCCGGCGACCGACGCCTGGGCCTGTGGAATCTGACCAATGAATCATCGCCCGCACTGGCCGGTGAGGCTGCGGATGCCCGCCCCTTTTTCACGCCGGACTCCAAGGAACTCTTCGGCAGCAGCCGCGAAGATGCGGGCTTCCGCTGGCGTATCGCTGCGGGTGACGACGCTTTGGTTCGCCTCGAACGAATGCCGTTGTCTAAGCCGGCGGATTACACCGCGCTGTGTCTGGCGTCGAACCGCGTCGTCTGGACCCTCCGCCAGGGATCACGTCTGCTGGCGCTGGACGAAGTGCCGGACGATGACGACTGGATGCACACGCTTTCGGGCGTGAGCCGGGCGTCACCGCGCGGCGAGTGGCTCGCGGTTTTCCGTCCGTTCACGCCGTCGCTGCGGGTGTATCGCCTGCCGGAACTGGTGGACGCCGCGAAGTTCACCGCTCTGGCGAACATTTCCGCCGCGAGTTTTTCGTCGTCGGGACGCGAGGTCGTCACCGTCGCGCGCAACACCGCCGAGTTCTGGGACATCGCCAGCGGCCAGCGCACGCGTGTGTTGAGCAATTGCTCGCACGTCGTCTTCGCTCCCGATGACCGCCACGCCTGGATGCGCCTGAACCGCGTCGCCGGCCTCTACCATCTCGACACGCTCCAGCCGGTCCTCCAACTGCCCGGCGACACCGCGCCGCTGGCCCTCAGTTCCGATGGGCGTCATCTCGCGGTGAGCGTGGAAGGGCGGAGGTTGCAGGTGTGGGATTTGTTCAAGCTGCGGGATCAATTGCGCGAGTTGGGGATGGATTGAACGAGCCGGCCGTTCCATTGCCGTCCCTCCCAAACCGGGCGGACGAAAAATTCTTTCCACCCGGTGCAAGATTTCGGCCCGACCAGCGAACTCAGAGCCGAACGATGAAAACTGCTTTGGCAAATCTTGGCCCGTGGCGTCCGACTAAAGGATGGAGCACGGGCCTGCTGGTCTGGCTTCTATGGCTTGGCGCGGTGACAGCGGGACAGGGAGCCTACCCCCGATGGACCGGGGCCGTGAACGGTTACTGGAGTGAACCGAACAATTGGGATCCCGCTGTCGTGCCCGCGAACGGTGATGGGATCTTTTTCTCCAAGCCGGACGCGCAGCATCACACGACGACGAATGATTTGGTGAACTTGAGCCTGCGCGGGTTAAATTTTGGCAAGTTTGAATTCGAGGATGAGGAAAATCATCACAACTACCAAGTTTATGGCAACTCCCTGCGACTGACGGGCGGACTGACGGACGATGGGCGTCTGAGGTCGCACCCGGACGGCGACAACGAGGTCACGATCCATTGCCCGCTGGTGTTTCAGGATGGCGGAGAGGTTGACGTATTTCCACATTTCGGCCTTATCTTTGGCTCGACGGCCAGTCTGCGCCTGAACGGTCCCATTACTGTTGAAGACGGCCTCCTCACACTGTCGGCGAGCGGGCCTGCCAGTCCGGGCGTGGCTAACAATGTGGGGCATATTTTCTCCCACGGCGCGATTTCTGGTTCCGGCAGCGTGCGCGCCGAGACCTATGAGGAAGGTTTCGTTCACTTCATCGGTCCGCTCAACAACACCTTCACCGGGGGCCTCTTCCTGGACACGCCGGAGGGCGGGCGCGTCATCTTTGAAAAGACGGCGGGCTTCGTCGTGACGAACCTGTTGGAGGTTTCACAAGGGGCGACGGGCCGCGTTGAGGTGGTCAACCCAAACCAAGTAGGCCCCGCCACGGTTCTCCGCGTGACCAGCCGTTCCCGCTTCGAACTAACCGGCGGCACGTTGAACATCGGGAGTCTGGTCATCAGCAATCAAACCTTCGGATCGTTCGTGCCCGTGGTGGACACGGGCAGTGCGACGCTCGGACTGCTCGGCTCGATTTCCACCAGCGTGCGCACCAACAGCCAGGCGCCCATCATTCGGGGACTGCTTAACCTCACGGCGGGCGATCACTTGTTCAATGTCTCGGCACCGCAGTACGAAGGGCTGAACATCGAGGCGCAGATCATCGGGCCGGGCGGTTTCACCAAAACCGGCAATGCGGCGCTGCTGCTCCAAGGCAACAACAGTTTCCTCGGCTCGGTGAAGGTGAACGCGGGTGTGCTGGACGTGCGTCACGCCCAGGCCCTTGGTGGCACTGGCGGCGGCACCGAGATTTTCGAGGGAAATCTGACGCTGCGAAATGTGGTGATCGGCGCGGAGCCGCTCCTGGCCTCGGGGGGCGCGGAAGGTGAGTTTCCCGGCTCCGCGCTCACCAGCATCGGACTTTCTTCCTGGGCGGGGACCGTGGTGCTGAACACCAACCTCGTCGTGAATGGCGACATGACTTTCACCGGGCCGATTTCCGGTTCCGGCGGCGTGGGGTGTTTCGGCGGCGGCACGATTCGTCTCGGTGGGGCGCAGGCCAACACCTACACCGGCACCACGCTGGTGCGCTGTCCGCTCGTCGAGTTCACCAAACCGCACGCCGTGAACGCCTTCTCCGGCCCGCTGATCGTTGGCAATCTGTCGGGCGGACCTTCCGAGGCACGATGGACCAATTCCTACCAGAGCGCCGGGACGTTGCTCACGCTTTACG
This sequence comes from Pedosphaera sp., assembly GCA_031414955.1. Classification (GTDB taxonomy): domain Bacteria; phylum Verrucomicrobiota; class Verrucomicrobiia; order Limisphaerales; family SIBH01; genus JANNGC01. Next base: position 19,228 of record JANOQV010000219.1, read on the forward strand.
CCAATGGCCTCGTCAACTTGAACAACACCACCGAACGGTTCGGCTCCATCACTTTCCACGGCGGGCAGATTGACAGCGGGCAATTTGGAATATGCGTGCTCGGCAACCCTGTCCTCACCAACGCGAGTTATCTCACCGTCCACGCCGCCAGCACTCCGGCCATCATTAACGGCTTCCTCCAGCCTGCGGGCGGGGCCGCTTGGATCACGGTTTCCAATGGCGTCGCTGATCCTGACCTCGTGATCAATGCGGGCGTGGTGGGGAACGCGCCGCAACTCATCAAGCAAGGCGCGGGAACGATGCGGCTGGCCGGCGCGGGCAACTACACCGGCGTCACTATTGTGAACGAGGGCACGCTGGAGGTCGCCCACAACGCCGCGCTCGGCAGCGCGAGTTTCGGGACGATTGTCAACGAAGCCGCCACCCTTCGGCTCAACACCTTCAATCCCGTGCCGGAGGGTTTTGCGCTGTTCGGCACGGGCTTCGACGGGACCAACGGCGTTCTTCACGCCACCGGCAACACCACCCTGACCGGAGGGATATTTCTCAACGGTCCGTCCACGATCCACGTCGCACCGGGCGCGCTGCTGGCCGTGGACAACATCATCTGCGGCGCCGGCCCGCTGACCAAAACCGGGACGGGCAATTTCTATTTGGGCGGTGTCTCCGGCGGCACGGGGCACAACACCTACTCCGGCGACACCGTGGTCAGCGCGGGCCTACTTTATCTCTCGAAGAACCAGGGCGTGAGAGCGGTCCCCGGCAACCTGATCATTGGCAACGGAGCCACGGGGCCGGCCACCGCGCGCTTCAATCGCAGCGGAATGATGAATGCCTCCGCCATCATCACCGTGAATGCCAACGGCCTGCTCGACTTGAACGGCAACAACCAGACGCTGCCCCGGTTGAACCTCAACGACGGCGGCGACGTGCAGACCGGCGCGGGCACGCTCAGTTTCACGGCGGGCGGCGTGGTGTCTGTGGGCACGCTGAACGCGCCGCAGGTCGGGCTGCGCAGCGGCGCTTCGATCAGCGGGAAAATTGCTCTGCCCATTCTGGATTACCTGACCTTCGAGGTCGCACCTTATGGAGCCGCGCCTTTTCCGGGCGAGGGACCAGAGCTAAATGTTTCCGCCGTGATTCGGGACGCCGGCAACATCACCAAAACCGGCGCGGGCGCGCTGCGGCTGGGCGGGGCCAACACTTTCAACGATGCGCCGCCCAATTTCTCCGGCGATGTCGTCGTGAACGGAGGGACGCTGATCGCCGCCCACGCCACCGCGCTCGGCGGCACCGCCGGTTGGACCTTCGTGAACAACAGCGCCTCGCTGGCCTTGCTCGAAGGCATTACGATCACCGGAGAAAACCTTTACCTCAACAGCGATCATCCGCGCGCGCTCGACAACATCGCGGGCGACAACACCTGGACCGGTCCCATCAGTCTCACGCGCGATACCACCGTGGCCTCCAGTCTCGACTGGTCGCTCACGACGTCCGGCGTCATCGGCGGCGCGGGCCGTCTGACTAAAGTGGGCGCGGGCGTGCTCTGGCTGTCGGGCACCGCGAACAACAGTCATGCGGGCGACACCTTGGTTGACGAAGGATGGCTGGGGCTTGCCAAATCCGCGTTCGTGCGAGCCGTGCCGCAGAACCTGATCATTGGTCGCCCGGCGGGCGGAGCCTTTGCGGCGGCGCTCCACGTCAGCACGGATCAGATTTGGGGCCAGGTGACGGTGAACCCGGGCGGTGGACTGAACCTGAACGGCTATCAGGAATACATTGGCAACCTGACCTTGAATGGCGGCGGCGATGTGTTCACCGGCAACGGCACGCTGCATCTGACGACGGTGGCGGTCAATCCGGGAGCCTTCGCCAATCAGTCACTGATCTCCGGGCGGCTCGGGCTGAATGCGAGTTCCGTTCCCATCAACGTCGGCACGGGAACGATGGCTGGTGGCGCGGCCCATTGCTTGATCACCACGTCCATCGTTCAGAGTGCGGGCACCTCCGTGCTTCATAAAACCGGCGGAGGCACCTTGCAGTTGACCGGCACCAACACCTACACCGGCGTCACGTACGTGGGCAGCGGCGCGCTCCAAGTGGACGGGGTGCAACCGCAGAGCGCCGTGGAACTGGACCACGACACGCGCCTGCAAGGTGCCGGCACGGTGGGGCACATCCTTTTCAATGGCACCACCGCCATTGCCCCCGGAGCCAGTGCCGGAACTCTCACATGCAGCAATTTCGACGCGAGCGGTGGCGCAGGAAATCTGGAAGTCGAACTGAACGGCCATCCCACTGGTTACGACCAGATCGTTGCGCGCGGTCTTGTGGATCTGCGCGGGCTGGCCTTGCAGGCGTCGCTGAATTTTCTTTCGACCACGGGCCAGCAGTTCACGCTCATCCACAACGACGGAGCCGATGCCGTCACCGGCACGTTCACCGGCCTGCCGCAGAACGCGGCGCTCAGTATCAACAGCGAGTCGTTTCAGATCAGCTACACCGGCGGCACCGGCAACGACGTGGTGCTGACTCGAATGCTGACTCCGCCGCGTCCCAAGCTGGAGATGGAGCGTATCCCGCCCGCCTCGGTGCGGCTCAAGTGGCCGACGAACTTCACCGGCTACACCCTCCAGTTCAGCACCAACCTGAGCGCCACGAACTGGTCCACGGCGACTCCGCCGCCCGTCATCACCGGCACCAATCGTGTGGTCACGAACGCGACGGCCAACAGCCCGAAGTTTTATCGGTTGCTGCAATGATGTCCTCTGTCTGCCTACGCCTTCCGCGTCGGCCGACTTGGGGCTGGCGGTTTCCAGGTGCGCTCAGGCCGGATCCGGCCAAGCGGCGGGCGGCGGGTGGTGCCGTCGGCGACCGATTGGTGGCGGCATCGCAAGAGTTGAAGCTTCGGCCCTGAGACGGGGAAATCTCAGAGCCTGTCTGAAAAAGCGTTTGGGCGGCGCAGGCCACTGGCCCCGGAGTGCGCCCGTCCCCGGGCGCAGCCAAGTGGCCAAGGCGGCCGGTGTGGATTTTTCCAACGCGCTCGGCCTCATCACCTTGCTGCG
>JANOQV010000220.1:0-2036 GCA_031414955.1 Pedosphaera sp.
TCCTCGCCGCGTTGCGGTTTGCGCACCCAGGTCATGACGTGCAGCGGGGTGAACCCGGAACGCTGGTCGTTCGGATCAGCACCCGCCTCGATCAGATCCAGCGCCAGATCGAAATGACCGTTCTCGACCGCCAGGATCAGCGCGCTGGTTCCCTTCCTCGGACCTTTGCCCGTCGGCTTGCGCGGCTCCATCGGCGCATTCACGTCCGCACCCGCTTTGAGCAAGACGCGAACGACATCAGTCCGGCCATCGCGCGCGGCGAAGCACAACGGTGTGAATCCGGAGTCCGGCAGCGCCGCACGAAAATCCGCCCCGGCCTTGAGCAATAGTTCAACCACCGCCGCATGACCATCCGCTGCCGCCCACATCAGCGCCGTCTGCCCGCGCCGTTCCTTCGCATCCACGATTGCGCCGCGCGCCAGCAGCGCCTTCACCGGCCCGGCCTTGCCCGTGCGCGCCGCGGTCATCAGGACTGTTTCGCCGCCACGCAACGTGGTGTTCGCGTCAGCACCTTGCGCGAGGAGAAGCTCGACCATCGCCGTGTTCCCGTTCTGGCAGGCGAGCGAGAGAGGCGTGACGCCATAACGGTTCGTTGCCGTCACACTGGCTTTGGCGGCGACGAGCATTTTGGCGGTTTCAAGATCGTTAAGATGCGCCGCCCAGTGCAGCGCTGTCATGCCATCGGCCTGCGGCGCGTTTACGTCAGCGTGTTGTTTGAGAAGTGAACGGAGGGTGGCGCGATCTGATTTCTCGGCGGCAGCGGCGAGCAGGGAGTTGGCGGCGGCAAGATCAGAGGCCGCCAGCAACACCATCAATCCGAATGCGCCCATTTGTTTCATGCTGGTCGCGATAATCATCTGGTTCTGTGACGGTGCGTATAAGCTGCGACCCCTCCACTCCGTCGCCGACGCGATGGAAATGAGAGACAAAAACACTTACGCCGCCGCCAGTGCGCGCACATGGGCAATCTCGCCGGTTTGGGCGGGGCGAACCTGGTTGGCCATCAGCGTGACGACCGCAATCGTCTCGCCGTCCAACGACGTGAACTCGACCTCGTAGCCCGCCGCGTGGCGATGCACCAGCACCGCCGTGCCAATGTCACCTGCGCTCAAGCCATGCTCCGGCAGGTCGCACATCAGAATCACGTCATCCAGTTCGTTGATCATAGTTGCTTTCGTTGCCGCAAGGGATAGGCCGTGGTCAGACGCGCCGCCCGTTCGCCGGACTCAATAAACCAGACCGACCGAATCTGGGCAACCACGCCGTCGCGCAAAGTAAGCGGCCCTTCCACCACCAGGCGCACTCCCAGCGGCGTCGTTTCCTCTTTGACGACTTCGTTTTCGCGCGCGTGAGTGCGCAACGCCTCGGCCAGTTCTTGCCAATGTTCCGCCGCATAGCCGTGACCGCAGAAGAAGCGCGCCTTGCTCTTGCCGGAGCGATGATTCGCATCCAGCAGATAGAACACGATTTTGGCTCGCGGCACTTCCGCTTCATTGACCAACGGCAGTTTCATTCAGGTGCGTGACTGCACTCTGCCCATGTCCGGGCCGGCGAATCAAATCGCCAGCGGCTCAAACAACCCGTCCACCTTGCCGTTGCTGTCGGCGAACGAGTCGAGGTGGACGCCGACTTTGTCGAGCAGCGTCAGGTGGAGATTGGCCAGCGGGGTCGGCTTCGCATACTTGATGTGCCGCCCGCCTTTCATTCCGACCGACGCCCCACCGGCGACGAGGATGGGCAGGTTCGTGTGGTCATGGATGTTCGGGTTGCCAATGCCGCTGCCGTAGAGAATGAGCGAATGGTCGAGCAACGTGCCGTTGCCTTCCGGCGTGGCCTTCAGCTTCGCGAGATACTCCGCGAAGAGCGACACATGGAACGCATTGATCTTCGACATCCGCTCAATCTTCGCGGGGTCGTTGCCATGATGCGACAGCGGGTGGTGCGGATCGGACACGCCGATCTCGGGATAGGTGCGATTGCTCGTTTCGCGCGCGAGCTGAAACGTGATGACGCGCGTGACATCGCCCTGCATCGCC
>JANOQV010000221.1:0-2483 GCA_031414955.1 Pedosphaera sp.
CCGCTGCGGCGCGAGGCCGAAGATCGAGCCGAGCCGGCGGTGCAGGTCGTCCATTTCTTTGAACGGATCCCAACGAGTCAATGCATTCATGTCTTTTTGCCTTTCCGCGGCGGTGCAGTTCATTCGCCACCCGACGCGCCACCGCCATTCAGCACATCGGGCGTTTTGTTTTCTTCCGGCCCGCATGTCGCGAACCGCGTGCCGTTACACTGGTTCATACAACAGGATAAGTGCCAGAGACGGAATCGCGGTAATGCCTGCAAACACTGGTTATTTACGAGATTAGCACGGCAGCGGGTGTGACAGGCGTTTCAAAGTGGCACACCGCCGTGGCACAACGTCACAGGCATGACACAGTGTTGGGGAGACTGGCTGCCGGGGGTGGAATTGCACCACCACGAGCGCCTTCAAAGGGCGCGGGACTGCTGTTATCCAACCCGGCAAAAACAGGTGGAGCCGGAGGTAGTTGCAACCTCACCAAGTCGGATTAAAAGTCCGATGCCGGTCTGCTGTGGCTTCGACTCCATGTGCTCTGCGTGATCTGAAATTCGAGATTTCAAGTTTCAAATCCAAAAGCTGGTGCTCGCGGCGGGACTCGCACCCGCACTGGCGGCGCTCTCGACGTCGTGCCTCTGCGTTGGGCTACGCGAGCGAAAGAGACATCCCCGGCCGGTCTCTTCCACCGGCTCCGCTTCCTTGCGGAAGCCGCTCGAGCTGTTTCGCGTTCGGGGATGTGAAATGGTCGGCGTGCTGGGTAACGCTCCCAGGTCCGGCACTGGTCCAGTGCGATGCGGGGTATAAAGCCGCCGGTTCTCTTTGAACTACACGCCGGAAATGGATTTGGAAGAGTGGCGGAACGCCGTGGACTTGCGCCACACGCCCGAGGGCGCGCGCTGTTTAGCAAACAGGCCCGGCCCGCTGGTCCGGTTGACGTTCCGAAATGAGATCGACGCCGGACGAATGCGCGTCAGCGTGGAAGCAAAAGATGATTGTTGAACGATCCCCCGGGATCGTCGCCGGAGTTGAGAAGAATGTCCCTGGCCTGGCGGGCAGTGACCTGATGGGCGCTCGCGTCGCCGACGGAGACGTTGCCGACATTGCGGTGCGGCTTCGGCCCCCACTTAAGGTTCGGGATGTTGTTGGCGGCGAATTCCATGGTGAGATTGGTGACGCCCGCGACGGGACATCGCTGGTTCCTGCGACCGCCGTCGATGTTCCAGTCACCCACGAGCATCATGCCCACCTTTTCCTCCTTGGTATCCGCCCCGAGGAAATACGAGATGTTGGTGTCGCGCAGGCTGGTCCAGTCAGTGGCGATCTGCCGCGTATCGCTCGGGCAAGCGAGGATCTTCACCGTCTCGAGATCATTTCTCATGGCCAGAAAGCTCCAAAAGACGTTGCTGCGTGCGAACGATCCGCCGTCTGTGGTCGTGATGCGCCAAGGATATTTTTCCATGTCCGTCACGAAGAGGTGCATCGAGATGGAGATTTGCTTGAGATTGTTCAGGCAGGAAATGCGTCGGGCTTTCTCCTTGGCCTGAGCCAGCGCCGGCAGCAGCAGCCCGGCGAGGATGGCGATGATGGCGATGACGACGAGCAACTCGATGAGCGTGAACGCTCGTGAGCGGGAAGGCCGAGGCTTCATAATTCGCCGGGTGGTGCTCTGGTTTGATCTGGACTGTAGTGTCGCCGGGGGCGGTGTCAACGCCACCAGCAGGGCCATTTTTCAGGCGACATAGTGTTCCGGGAAGTGGTGCCGCGTGAAGGATTCGCACCCTCAACCTTCCCGTTCTGAGCGGGACGCCTCTGCTGTTGGGCTAACGCGGCATGGCGAGATGAGAGGTGAGAAGTGCGAGGTGCGAGCCGCCGTTCCCTCGCACTTCCCCACTCTTACCTCAAACTGGCGCTCCCGGCAGGACTCTCACCCGCATCTCCGACGTTCGAAGCGTCGCGCTCTGGTAATTGAGCTACGGAAGCTAAAACGGCAGGTGGGAGAGCGGGGAAGTGGGCTGGTGAGCAAGCCACGTCGGCCTTGGCTCACTTCCTCACCTTACCACCTGCCCACACTGGTGCATCGCCAGGGACTCGCACCCTGACCGCGCGGCTTAAGAGGCCGCCGCTCTGCTGCTCGAGCTCGCGATGCGAAATGGAGCCGGCGGAGAGACTCGCACTCTCGCGGGGCGTGACGCCCGGCAGTTTACGAAACTGCTGCTGTCGCTACTGAGCCACGCCGGCATTGGAAAGATGGTCGCAGTCCCCGGTGCCGCCCCGGGAGGGCCTTGCGTGTCGAGCAGGGCTGAACGCTGGTCCGACTGCGCTGGAGCCTCCCCCGGGACGTGCGCCCGTCTCTCGCCTTTACCAACGGCGCGCGTCGCTTTCTACGCTTGGGAGGTTGGAGGTTTTGGTGCGGCAACCGGGAGTCGCACCCGGACGAGCTGCTTGGAAGGCAGCCATGCTGGCTGTTGAACATCACTGCCGCAAAG
>JANOQV010000222.1:0-9331 GCA_031414955.1 Pedosphaera sp.
GCAGCTCTTGCACTTGAACTCGCGGAACTTCTCGTGGATCTCATCGCCGCACTTGGGGCAGCGCACCATGAGCACGCCGAAGTCGCCGGGGATGGTATCCTTGTCGTAGAGCTTGGCCTTGCGGACGATCTCCTCGGTGAAGCGCCGGATCTCGGTCATGAACTGCTCGCGCGGCAGTTGCCCGCGCTCCATCTTCTTCAACTGAAACTCCCAGTCGCCCGTCATTTCCGGCTGGCGCAATTCATTCACGCCCAGGCCATCGAGCAGTTGCATAAGCGAGAAGGCTTTGGCCGTGGCGACCAGATCGCGCCCGGCGCGATGCAGATAATCCTCCGTAATCAATCCTTCGATGATGGCCGCGCGCGTGGCCGGCGTGCCGAGGCCGCGATCGCTCATCGCTTCCCGCAATTCATCGTCATCGACCATCTTGCCCGCGCTTTCCATCGCGCCGAGCAGCGTGGCTTCCGAGTAGCGCGCCGGCGGCTTGGTCGCGATCTGCTTCACCTCAAGGTCCGTGGTCTGGACGCGCTCGTTCGGTTGCACCGGCGCGAGCGTCGGCTGCTCGCCGTCGCCCTGGACTTCCTTGCCGTACACTTCCAGCCAGCCAGCCTTCACCAGCACCTTGCCCGTGCTCTTGAATGGCTCGGTCTCGACACGGGTGATGCGCACCGTTTCCAAAAATTCCGCCGCCGGATAAAACACCGCGAGGAACCGCTTCGTCACCATGTCGAAGAGTTTCTGCTCCGGCTCGCTCAGGCCCTTCGGCAGCGCGCCGGTGGGAATGATGGCAAAGTGATCGCTGATCTTTGCGTTGTTGAAGATGCGCTTGTTCGGATGCACCCAGCCCTGGGCAAGAATTTTTTCCGCGAACGAACTGTAGCCCGAGAGGTCGCGCAGCGAGGCGAGCGTCGTCTTCACCGTCCCGATGTAATCCTCCGGCAGCGCGCGCGCGTCGGTCCGGGGGTAGGTGAGCACCTTGTGCTTTTCGTACAGCGCCTGCGCCAATCCGAGCGTGTTCTTCGCCGAGAAGCCAAAGCGCCCATTCGCCTCGCGCTGCAAGGTGGTCAGATCGTAGAGCAGGGGAGACAGCTGCGTGGTCGGCTTGCTCTCCTCGGTGACGATGCCGGGCTTGCCGAGGCACTTCTCACGGATGGCTTCCGCCTTGGCCTTGTCCCAAAGCCGCTCCGGCTTCTGTTCTGCGTCGCCCTCCTTGGCGTCCGTTCGCTTAAATTTCTCGTCGAACCATTTGCCCGGATAAGCGCCGGCCTGCGCCGCGAATGTTCCCAGCACTTCCCAATAATCCCGCGACACGAACTTGCGAATCTTGGCCTCCCGATCCACCACGATGGCCAAAGTCGGCGTCTGCACCCGGCCCACCGTCGTCTTGTAGAAACCACCTGCCTTCGAGTTGAAGGCCGTCATGGCGCGCGTGCCGTTGATGCCCACCAGCCAGTCGGACTCGGAACGCGAGCGCGCCGCGTCGGAGAGTGGCTGCATGGAGTCGTCGCTGCGGAGTTTCTGGAAACCGTCGCGAATTGAGCCGGCCGTCATCGACTGGAGCCAGAGGCGCTGCACCGGCTGCTTCGCGTTCGTAAAGGCGATGATGTTGCGGAAAATCAGCTCGCCCTCGCGCCCGGCGTCGCAGGCGTTGACCACCGCGTCGATGTCCTTCCGCTTGAGCAGCTTCTGCAAAACCTTGAGCTTGGCCGCGCTACGCTCGATGGGTTGCAGGCCGAAACGCGGCGGAATGTGGGGCAGGTTGGCGAAGGTCCAGCGCCCCTTCTTGACCTCGAATTCCTCGGGCACGATCAGCTCCAGCAGATGGCCGACGGCCGACGAGATGACGGCCGTTTCACTTTCGTAAAACTCCCGGCTTGCGTCCTGTTTGAAGCCGCCCAACGCCTTGGCGATGTCCGCGGCGACGGAAGGTTTCTCAGCGATGATGAGTGCTTTGCCCATTTGGTCACACCAACTGTCGGATGTTGCAGCCTTGGCGTAAGTGCGGCGGAACTTGGCGGAAACTCAAATCAGTGTCAACGGGGACGAAAAAAGGGGGCGGACTAAAACACCCGTACTGCCCAACGTAGCTTGGCCGATGAGGCACGAGAGTTGGCGCGGAGTTCCTCGGCTGAGGCACGGGTTACTTCCTCGGAGATGGTGGAATAGATTCCATCGCGCCGGCCGGTCTGGAATGCCTTCTTCACCCGCCGATCCTCGCCCGAGTGAAAGGTGAGCACGACGACGCGGCCACCGGGCTTGAGGCATTGCGGTAACTGGCGCAGCAAGGTGTCGAGCGCGGAGAACTCGTCATTCACCGCGATGCGCAGCGCCTGAAAAATGCGGCGGACGGAGGTTTCGACTTCGCCCGGCGCGATGAAGCTCTTCGCTCCGGCGAAGGCTTTTCGCACGATGCCGTAGAGGGCGCTGGTCGTGGCGATGGATTGTTGTCGCAAGGCGCGTGCGATGAGTCGGGCGTGCGGCTCATCTGAGTTTTCTTCCAGCAGGCGCGTGAGCTTTTCTTCGCTGACGTGTTCCAGAAATTTCGAGGCCGGCTCACCGCGCGAAGGATTCATGCGCAGGTCGAGCGGGCCGGATTCCTTGTAGGTGAAGCCGCGCTCGGGATTGTCGAGTTGCATGGAGGAGACGCCGAGGTCGGCGAGAATCATGTTCACGCCCGCCAGTCCCTCTTTGGCGAGCACCTGCGGCAGTCCGGCGAAATTGCGGTGGTACGCCATGAAGATGTCCGGGCCGAAGCCAGCGGCGCGCAACCGTTTCTCGGTGCGCGGCAGTTCGAGCGGATCAACGTCGAGACCGATCAGTCGGCCGCCCGGTTGGAGGCGTTCGAGAATGGCGCGGGCGTGTCCGCCGTAGCCGAGCGTGCCGTCCACGGCGATCTCGCCCGGTTGCGGCGCGAGCACGGCGAGGATTTCCTCGACCATGATGGAGCGGTGCATTCCGGCCGGGGTCTTGCCGCTGCCCAGAATCTTCTGCACGTCGCCGCCATAGCGTTCCGGGTTCAACTCCTTGTACTTCTCGTGGAACCGGCGGGGGTTTTTCCCGCTGTAACGCGGACGACGCTTCCAGGCCTTGGCTGGTGCGGCCGGTGGCGTGGATGCTTTTAACGCCTTTGGGTCATCGGTCATGGTTTGCAGTCTGTCGGTCCGCAGAGGTGGCGCAAAGCCGAAAAGGAAGATCTGACCTGACGACTTGGTCACTTTGAATCGCCCGCTGCCTCGCGCGGAGCGATCCTTTGCCACGGAGTCCTGGTCGGTTCTTCAAAATGACTGGGGCGCCGCCGCTGCTGCGAACAGCTCGTTGCCTGAAACCGTTGCGTCGCAAAAAAAATCTTTGCGCGTGCATGGCGCGTGGCTACGTTCCTGCACACGCTTGTCCCGTGGTGTAATGGTAGCACAAGGCTCTTTGGAGGCTTTTGTCATGGTTCGAATCCATGCGGGACAGCCAATCGCACTGCCGAAACGCCCAATCTCTCACTTCAAATTCCGACCGGAACGGCAGCACGGTTTTGGCGTTCGGTTTGGCTTGGATTGGACTCCGCTGAGTTAGTTCGTTTTCCATCCGCCTGCGCACGGGCATGTCCATCGGCGCATCGGTGACGGGTCGCATCAGGACGACGGCTGCCACATCTTGATGAAGGAGGTCGTGGACAACACCAGCGCCGAGTACATCATGGGCTGCGGCAAAGAGGTGCTGATCAAGGTCGAGGGCCCGCGCGTGTTCCGCCCGCACCGATTCTGGCAGTGATTCGGAATTGGTTGAGCGAGGTGCGAATCAAGTCGTTGCACCGCGCCCGTTTGCTCAGCGCTCGATCCCGACGGGGTAGAGCAGGTAGCGGTCGTCGTAATACGGGCTGCGTTCGTAAAACCATCGCAGCCTCGCGGCTGGACTTGCGGCGAATTTCGGATCGGCCGCGAGCTTCGTCTCGAAGTCCGCTTTGAGTTTTGGATCGGCGGCGAGCATGCGTTCCGCCAGGGGCGCGACCACGTAGCCTTCGATGTATTCCGTGCGTTGCAGAATCTCCAGGAAGAATCCCCAGGCCAGCAACGAATCCTTGCTCTCAGGCTCCAGCAGCGCCACGGCGAGATCGCCCAGCGATTGATCGGTCGGCACGCGGACCGAGCCGGCGGGAAACGACTCCACGCGAGTCTCCGCTTTCACGCCGGTGGTGAGGGTGTGGCGGCCCTCGAAGGGATGAACTCCTGAACTGGGCTGAGGGCGCGGGTTGACCAGGCGATACATCTCCACGGTCATCGTGCGCGAGGCCGGGAGAGTTTCCATGCGGACTCCGTGCCGCTTGAGACAGGCGATCACTTCAGCCTTCGTGACGGGCACCCAGTAGGCTTTGGGACGGCGGAGTTGCACGTCCGGCTTGTTCAGAGTCACGGGAAGCGCCGGGTAAACCTTGGGCGTGCCCAGCCAGCGAATCTCGGTTCCGCCGCTCGCTGGTGAGACGAAGGTTTCGTAGTCGATGCGGAGGAAATCTCGCGTGATCTGTCCGCCGCCGCCATCGCCCCAGTTCATGGGAATGCTCGCGAGCCGCGCGGTCTGGTCGGCGACGGTGGCTCGTTGCAGTTCCTTCCCAGCAGCCCCGAGGGTGCGCAGCGATGCTTCCAGCAGGACGTAGGTGCCCAGCACGCGCTGGCGATAGGGCTTCAACGAATGGTTCTTCACCAGAATGCTGGGAAGATGGCGCAGGTCACCGTAGGCATGGGAGAAACGCGGCATCGTCGCGCCGGACGAGAGACCCTTGCGCGGGTCGCGGTCGTCGAGTTCGAAAACCAATTCGCCGGGAATGTGGCCGGCGGCTTTCAAAGCGCTTTCAACGGCGGGACGGTAGGTCTCGTTCAGCCACGCGCCGATGTGCGGCGACCACGCGGGGACGCCTGTGTCGCCGTGGTAGCCGAACGTGAAGTCATACTGATAGTCCATCCCGTCCGTGACATGCAGATCCAGGTAGAGCGCGGGCGACCACTGGTGGATCAGCGTGAGCATCGCCTGCATCTCGGGCGTGTCCGCCTTCATGTAATCGCGGTTGAGGTTCAGGTTCTGCGCCGTGGTGCGCCAGCCCTGATGGATGGGGCCGCGCTGGTTCGGGCGGTTCGACTCCGAACTGCGCTCATGGCCGTCGACATTGAAGATCGGCACGAAGAGGAAATTCGCGTGGTCGAGCAACGACGCCTTGCCCCGGAGCGCGATGTCCCGAAGGAGCATCAGGCCCGCATCCTTTCCGTCGATTTCGCCCGCGTGAATGCCCGCCTGCGCCAGCAGCGTCGGCCGGCCTGTCTTGCGCGCAGCCTCGTCTGTGAAGGCACGATTCATGGCGGCGACCACCACGTAGAGCGGGCGTCCCTGCGCGCTGCGACCGAACTCCTGAAGAGAAATCAGCCGCGACGCTGCGGCGAGCTTCTTCAGGTAAGCGATGGTTTCGTCGTAGTTCGGTGTGTCAGCGAGACCGGTCCTCTCCGACGGCGTGATCCAGGGATCGTCGGCCTTCGCGACCAAAGCCTCGCTCGCCCCTTTCCATGGCGGCGCCGGCGGGAGGAAGTCCGCAGCGATGGCCGCCGTGACTGAGCTCAGCAGCCAGCAGCAGAGACTCAGCAAGAGGCAGGATCCCACCATGTCCGTGAACAGGATGGCGGCCAGCTTGCGTTGCCCGGTGCCGGCGCTCATTTGTCGAGGCCCACTTTTTTCAGCAGCGCCTGGAAGCGCGGCTCGGTTCGCAGGGGGGCGAAAATCTGAAACACTTTGAGACTCCAACAATATGCATCCTGCTCCTCATAACATTTTTCCAGCCAATCGAGGGCCTGGTCCTTTTCGCCGAGTCCAAGATGGAGAAGCACCCGCAGCCCAGGTGAAATATAGCGCTGTTTCGCCAAGTCGTCCCAGTCACGCAGCATCTGCTCGGCTTTCGCGCGATCTCCAGCACGGGCGTAGGCGTAGGCCAGAGCGGCATCGAAGTATGGCCGGGGATCCAGCGCCTTGGCCTTTTGAAACGCGGCGATGGCGCCAGTCGTGTCTCCTGTAAAAGCGAAGCACCAGCCCAACTGGAAATGGGCACTCGAAAAATTGGGATCCAACTCCAACGTCTTGCGTGATTGCGCCATCGCCTCATCGTATCGGCACGCCGCACGGAGCAACCTGCCGAGATTCGAATTGAACATCAGGGAAAGCGGATCCAATTCGATGGCTTTCTGCGAATTCCTGATGGCCTCATCAAACCGCCCGAGCATCGATTGGAGCCACGCCAATTGGTCGTAGGCCAGGGCCAGCCTAGGGTTCAGTTCCAGGGCGCGTTTAACCGCCTGCTCGCCGCCCTTCCAATCGAAGGCGTCGGCGAGAGCCAAGCCCAGGGAGAAGTGCGCATCGGCGAGATTCGGATCGAGCGCCAGGGCCTTTTGCGCCAGTTCCTTCTGTTTTGCCCAGGCTTCCTTGCCCGACAACACGCTTCCGTCCAGCCATCCGTGAAGGTCCGCCAGTCCGCAATAAGCGAGCGCATAGGACGGATCCTGTTGCAGGGCCTGGGTGAAATATTGCACCACGTTGGTCCAACTCGCTTCCGTGACTTTGCCGAAGTGGTAGCGGCCCAGCAGATAGAGGCGATGGGCTTCCGGATTCCCGGTCGGAGCCTTCGCCAACGCACGCGTCGCCTCGATCCCGAGCTTCACTTGCAGCACCTGGACCACTTGTTGCGCCACCTCGGTTTGGACAGCGAGGATGTCCTTCATGTCCCGGTCGTAGGTCTGCGACCAGAGAAGAAGGCCATCGGCCACGTTGATGAGCTGGGCGGTGATGCGCAGTTTGTCGCCCGCCTTGCGCACGCTGCCCTCCAGCACCGTGGTCACGTGCAATTGCTCGCCCACTTTGCGGAAGATGTTGTCCTCCGTCTTGCCCTTGAAGGCAAAGGAGGAGCTTTGTCCCGGCACGCGCAAACCGGGCACCTGGGCCAGCACGTTGAGCAGTTCCTCCGTCATGCCGTCGCTGAGATACTCGTCGGCCTTGTCCGCGCTCATGTTCACGAACGGCAGCACGGCGATGGATTTCTGGTCGGTGGTGCTGGGCGTGGCGGCGGCGAGTGAATTTGTCCCGCCCGGTGAGCTTGCGCCCGGCTTCGGCGTCTGGCCGGATTGATGCCTGAACCACCAGCCGACTCCGACCGCGAGCAGCACGAGAACGGCGATGCCAAACACCAACCTCCCCTGCCGCGAATTCATGCTCGTCTCGCGTTGGCTTCCACCGGAGGCCGGATGGCCTTTGTCGCGGGCGGCTTCAATCGCGAAGGCCAAATCTTTGGCCGACTGAAAACGGTTGTCCGGCTGCTTCTCCAGACAGCGCTCGACGATGCGCGCCAGCGCGAGCGGGATGTTGGGATGCGTGGTGCTCAGTTCCGGCGGCGTGTCATTCAACACCGCATTCATGCTCTCGACCGGCGTCTTGCGCCGAAACGCGCGCGTGCCACTGAACATTTCGTAAAGCACACAGCCGAAGGCAAAGATGTCCGCGCGATGATCCGCCGGTTCCCCACGCACCTGTTCCGGCGACATGTAAGCCGGCGTGCCCAGCACCATCCCCGGCTCCGTGGTGTTGATGATGGCGTCGGGATCGATCCGGATGGTGGCGGCCTCTGCCGAGTTCGGATTTCGGATTTGCCCTGAGCTTCGCCAGCCCGAAATCCAGGATCTTCACCCGTCCGTCCGTGGTGACGAAGATGTTCTCCGGCTTCAGGTCGCGATGAATCACGCCCTTGCCATTCGCCGCTGCCAGGCCATGCGCGATTTGCGACGCAAACTCCGTGGCCTTGCGCACCGGCAACGCCCCGGTGCTCATCTCCTCGCGCAGCGTTTTGCCTTCGAGCAATTCACTGACGAGATACGGCGCGCCCTCGTGAACGCCCGCGTCGTGAATGGTCAGTACGTTCGGATGATTCAACGCCGCCAGCGTCTTGGCCTCCTGCTCGAAGCGCCGCAGCCGATCGGCATCGGCGACAAAATCCTTCGGCAAGACCTTGATGGCCATGTCGCGGTTCAGCCGCGTGTCCCGCGCGCGAAACACTTCACCCATCCCGCCCGCGCCAACCCGCGCGGTGATCTGATATTGGTTAAGTGATGTGCCGATCATGGCAGTTCGTTAGTCCGGCGCGTTGGCGGAATGTGATTCAACAGGGCGTTGGTAGCGTTTCCATCCGGGACTGACAAGCCAACGCTCGATTTGGAAGCGGCGCATTCCAGACTTTCCAGTGGCATCGCCGCGCTGCGTCGTGCCCTCATGGCTGGCGTTGTTTGACAATGCCAGGCGCCTGTTTCAATGTATTCGCATGACGATCAAGCAACTGCGCGAGCATCTGGAGATGCGGCCTTTTCACCCCATCGTGGTGCGGACGGTGAGCGGCACGCGTCATGCCGTGAAGCACCCGGATTATCTTCTCATTCCCCCGGTTGGAGACACGTTTCTCGTCGTCGATCCAGACGGCACGATGCACCACATCGGCATCTCCTACGTCGAGGCGGTGGAGACTCAGGCCAAGGCGGGACGCTCGAAGTGAACAACCCGCATCGCATGAACTACCCCGTTCTGTTTGAAAAGATTGTCTCGCCCGATTTTCCGTCGGGACACTACTACGTACTACGCGCACATTCCCGCGCTGGGCCTGACCACGCATGGATTGGGCATTGATGGAGCGCGGGCGGCGGCAGTTGATTTGGCGGAATTATGGATTGGCGAGGAGGCGGCGAACGGCGAAGCGGTAAGCGAACCGGGCGATTGTCTGCTCGGCACCTTGGAAATCTCCGGTCATGCCGTACAAAGCGCGTGACCTGCTCGCCCGGCTGCAACGGGTCGGCTTCGTGATGAAGCGCCAGTCCGGTTCGCATGTCGTGCTCCGCCACGCCGACGGACGCCAAACCTACGTCGCCATGCACACCGGCGAAGTGCCGAACGGAACCTTTCGCAACATTTTTAAGCAGGCCAGCCTCACCGAAGAGCAGTTCAAGAATCTTTGAGGGATTGGCCCGCCCGGCCCGCGAAATCAGTTTGCATCGCCGCCCGTTCTGCCGATATTCCGCGCCCAAGAATTTCAAACGCATTGACTGACTATGGCTGACGACAAGAAGCATGTTTACGACGAGAGCAAAATTAAGACGCTCTCCTCCCTCGATCACATCCGCCTGCGCACGGGCATGTACATCGGGCGCATCGGCGACGGGTCGCATCAGGACGACGGCTGCTACGTGCTGATGAAGGAGGTCGTGGACAACACCATTGATGAATTCATCATGGGCCACGGCAAGGAAGTGAACATCAAGATCGAGGGGACGCG
>JANOQV010000223.1:0-5204 GCA_031414955.1 Pedosphaera sp.
CGCCAGCGTCCCGCTGGTCGGTCCGGAAAAACACCAGCGAGACGCTGGCGGCACGCTGGTTGGCGGCACGCTGCTCCTCCACGGCGTTACTGGCTCCGGCAAGACCGAGATTTATCTCCAGGCCATCGCGCACGCGCTGGAGCAGGGCCAGGGGGCCATCGTACTCGTGCCGGAAATTTCGCTCACGCCGCAGACGGTCGAGCGGTTCAAGGCGCGGTTCAGCAACGGGCCGTTGCGCACGCTCGTGGCGGTATTGCATTCGCATCTCTCCGCCGGCGAGCGGCACGATGAGTGGCACAAGATTCGACAGGGCAGGGCGCGCATCGTCATCGGCGCTCGCTCGGCCATCTTTGCGCCGGTGCATCCGCTGGGGCTGATCATCGTCGATGAAGAGCACGAACATTCGTACAAGCAGGAAGAATCACCACGTTACCACGCGCGCGACGTGGCCGTGGTGCGGGGGCAGATGGAAGGCGCGGTCGTGGTCCTCGGCAGCGCCACGCCCTCGATGGAAAGTTTCCACAATGCCAAGCGCGGCAAATACGAACTGCTCGAACTGACTTTGCGCGTGGACAATCAAAAGATGCCCGTCGTGCGCGTCGTGGACATGCGCGCCGAAGGCCGCAAGCAGAAGGGCATCCCGATCTTCTCCACGCAACTCAAAGAGGCCATCACGCAAAGGCTGGAGCGCAAGGAGCAGACGATTCTTTTCCTGAACCGCCGTGGCTATTCTACTTCGCTGCAATGTCCCGATTGCGGCTACGTGGCCGAGTGTCCGAACTGTTCCGTGTCGCTCACCTTCCATCGGCGCGCGGCGATTTTGCTCTGCCACATCTGCGGGCATTCGGCAAAAGCGCCCGTGGCTTGTCCCGAGCCGAAGTGCGGCAAGAGCGGCATTCGCTACGCCGGTCTCGGCACCGAGAAGGTCGAGGACACGCTGGCCAAACTCTTTCCGCACGCGCGCATCACGCGCATGGACTCCGACACGTTGAAGAAGAAGGACGACTTCCGCCGCATCCTCGGCGACTTCCGCGTCGGCAAGATCGACATCCTCGTCGGCACGCAGATGATTGCGAAGGGCCTGCACTTTCCGAACGTGACCCTCGTCGGAATCATTCATGCCGACCTCAGTCTGCACATACCCGACTTCCGCGCGGGCGAGCGGACGTTCCAATTGATCACACAAGTCGCCGGCCGCGCGGGGCGGGGCGATGTCGAGGGCGAGGTCTTCGTGCAGGCCTTCACGCCGTTTCATCCGGCGATTCAATATGCGCGCCGTCACGACTTCGTGGGCTTCTACGATCAGGAGATCGAATTCCGCGAGCAGTTAAAATATCCGCCGCTCGCGCGCATCGCCTTGCTCACGCTCAAGGGGCGCAACGAGGAGAAGGTTAAATTGAGCGCGCAGCATGTGCGGACGGAGTTGGAGAAGATGCTGAACGAGAGTGCCCCACAACGTGCCCCCGGCGTCCCGCCGGGTCGTGACTCGCTGACGACGAGCAGCGCCTCGACTGGTCACACGCCCACCCGGCGGGACGCCGGGGGCACGCTGATTGCCGGCCCCGCGCCCGCGCCGCTGGCTCGCGCGGAAACCTTCTACCGCTACCAGCTCATGCTCCGCACGCGTGGCATGTCGAAACTCAGCCGCGCCATCGCGCAGTTGCAAACCACGCTTGCGCTTCCCGACGACGTGCAGATGGCCGTGGACATCGACCCGGTTGATCTTTCATGAGCGCATCGCAACGTGCCCCCGGCGTCCCGCCGGGTCGCGACTCACTCACGACGAGCAGTGCCTCGACCGGTCACACGCCCACCCGGCAGGATGCCGGGGGCACGCTCTCCGCTGACAACCTGTTCACCTTCATCCTCAAAGCCTCGCGCCCTGGCTTCTGGCTCACGGCCGTCTGGTTTTATCTCCTGCCCGTCGCGCAACAACCGATTTGGAACTCGCCTGCCTTCTGGCTCGGCGTGTTCTTCGTCAGCTTTCCCTTTGGCCTGCTCATCTACGGATGGAACGACATCGTGGATCGCGAGAATGATCGGCGGAACGCGCGCAAAGGCAGCTTCCTTTTCGGCGCGCTCGGCACGGACGAACAGTTGCGCAAGCTCCCGTGGATCATCGCACTCGTGCATCTGCCCTTCGCCGTGCTGTTCGCGTTCTGGCTCGGGCCCCACATGCTGGGCTGGTATGCGGTGCTCATCGCGGCGACGGGGATTTACAATCTTCCGCGCTACGGATTCAAAAATTTCCCGGTCGTGGACATCCTCAATCAAGCCGCCTACCTGCTCGTGTTCTACGTGAGCAGCGCGATCAACCACGTCCCGCCACTGCCTTGGCAGACCATGCTCTTCGGCGTGATGTTCGCCATGCACTCGCATCTCCTCGGCGAAGTTTTGGACCTCGAACCAGACCGCCTCGCCGGCCGCCGCACCACCGCGCTCGTCCTCGGCGTAGTGCCGACGAAACTGCTCATCGCAACCTTCCTCGCCGTGGAAGCCGTGCTCGTGAATCAATCCTTCGGCGACTGGATCGTGACCGCGTTCCTCGCGTGCGGCGCGGGTTGGTTCGTCGTGGATGCGCTGTGGTTCCGCGCGCGGAGTTATCCGGAGTGGCTCGCACGCCTGTTCCTGCTCGGCTGGAACGTCATGGCCATCGCCAGCGCCTGGTATGTCTGGTCGAGCGGCGCGCTCACGAAACTGCGCTAGGACGCCTCGCGGAAATATGCGTGCCTTGGCGCCCCTCAGTCAGGAACCGGACATGTTGCCAACAAAATGAAGCGGCTGGAAGGCCGCGCCACGGAACGTGATCGCGCGGTGATTGCGTGCTTGCGACTGAACAGCGGGCCGGTATGGTGGGCCGCATGAAAATGATTCTCCTCGCGGTGGTCTGCGCGTTTGTCCTGGCCGGTTGCTCCACGACCGGTCACTCGGCCAAGTGCTGCTCGGCGGGCGCCACCTGCACGGCGGCGAAAAGTGCTTGCTGCGCCGAAGGCAAGTAAGCGCGCTGGAACACCGGGCATCGCCCGGCCGGGGCATCCTTCAGCCACGCTCTTGCCGTGGCGCTGCGCGATGCTGCTCTCACCGGAGCACGGCTTTCTCCTTCCCGCGTCGCCTCCTTTCCGTAAGCTGCCGCGCATGAAGCTCGGCATCATCAACTCCGCCTTTCAACAGGTCGGCATCGACACGGCCACGGGATTTCAGCACATCCAGCGCATCGGGTTTGATTGCGTCGATGTCTTCACCGAGGCCGTCAACATTTCCAAAAGGGAAATCACGCTGGTGGCCCGCGCGGCGGAGAAGTTCAACCTGCCGATCATTTCCTTGCCCGTCGTCTCGGTGGGCCTCGTGGATTTCAACCAGCCCGTGCGCGAGTTTCACATCGAGCGCACGAAAAAGTTCATTGATCTCGCCGCCGAGTGGGGCGCGAAGAACGTGCTGCTCGTGCTTGGAGAATACATCTGGCAGCGCGAGGTCATACCGCCGGCGGCGCAGTGGAAGTGGGGCGTCGAGACTTGCCGCCGCCTCGGCGATTATGCCGCGAAGAAGAAGATCGACATCGCGCTCGAACTGGAGCCGTTCCGCCTGAGCCTCTTGAACAGCGTGAACGAGATGGTGCGTTTCGTGGACGACTGTGATCATCCGCGCGTGCGCGCAAACATTGACGTGAGCCATCTCGTGCTTTCGGACACCGCGCCCAGCGAGCTGAAGAAATTGCAGGGCAGGGCGGCGCATGTGCATCTGAGCGACTGCGACGGGATGGTGCATGGCGATTTGCCGCCGGGGCGCGGCGTGGTGAAGTTTGCGCCTTACCTCCACGCCATCAAAGAGCTGAACATCCCGGACGGCGTCATCTCCATCGAACTCGAATACTCGCCCGACCCGAAGCGCATCGTGCAATGGGTCGAGGAGGCGTATCGCGAGACGGCGAAGCTGATGGCGCTGACCGGGCTGCGGGAGAACAAAGTTTAGCCACGGATGGACACGGATTCACATGGATGAGGATGATGTGCTTGAGAACCGATTTTGAAAATCCGTGTCCATCCGTGTCCATCCGTGGTTAAAAAATTCTTATGAACCTGGCTGACCTGCGCCGTGAATACTCGAAGAGCGGATTGCGCCGCGACGACCTCGATCTCGATCCCCTCGTGCAGTTCCAGACGTGGTTCGCGCAGGCGTTGCAGGCGCAGCTCATCGAGCCGAGCGCCATCACGCTGGCCACGGCGGACGCGCAGGGCCGGCCCTCCGCGCGCATCGTGCTGCTCAAGGCGGTGGACGAGCGCGGCTTCACGTTCTTTACCAACTACGAAAGCCGCAAGGGCCGCGAACTCGCCGCCAACCCGCACGCCGCGCTCGTCTGCTACTGGGCGGAACTGGAGCGCGAAGTATTGATCGCGGGCGAGGTGAGCAAGGTGTCGCGCGAGGAATCCACCGAGTATTTCGCCAAGCGCCCGCGCGGTTCGCAACTCGGCGCGTGGGTGTCAAAGCAAAGCGCCGTCGTCCACGGGCGCGGTGATTTGGAAAGAGAACTGGCTGATGTAGAGGCGCGCTTCGCCAATCGCGACGTGGAGTTGCCGCCGTACTGGGGCGGCTACGTGCTGAATCCGGTGCGCGTGGAATTCTGGCAGGGCCGCCCCAACCGCCTCCACGACCGCTTTCAATACACGCGCCAGTCCGGCGGCTTGTGGCGTGTTGAACGGCTCTCGCCTTAGCAACGTGCCGCCAGCGTCTCGCTGGCGTTGCTCCAATCCTGAAAGGATTGAATCATCCAGCCTAGGGTTGCCGAGTCCGCGAGGCTACCCTGGGTGGCGATCTCAAATGTTTTCCCAACTCTGAAAGAGTTGCATCAACGCCGCGTTCGCACCCTGTGATTCAACTCTTTCAGAGTTGTTTCCCTCATTACGCTGCCAACCCCGCGTAGCGTCTCAGCGACGCAACGCTGGGCTGGATTATCTGAATCCTTTCAGGATTCAAAGACGGACGGCGACAGGGGGGCGGAATGAGATCGCGGCGGAACATGGCTACAAATACTTCGCCAGCAACGGCGCGAGTTCCTTCATCGTCTTCGTCGGCCAGCATTTCCGCTCCGTCATGATCGCGCCCGCCAGCGCGGAGTGGCACGGCCAGTTCGGCTCCGTGGGAATCTGCGGCACGGTGGCGATGAGAATCTTCTTCGCCATCTCCGCGTTGCGCCGCACGTTCGCCAC
>JANOQV010000224.1:0-2803 GCA_031414955.1 Pedosphaera sp.
GACTGGAGCCACGCCCCAGAGGAAAACAGAAGGCGGACGATCGTACCAGTGACAACCGTGTGACAACGAGATCGCGAACGGGTGACGCGACCTCCCGCCCAGCGATGCCGAACACTATTGGCTGGTAGCCCGTGCCACCCAGCGTGGCTGCGCCGCGCAGGTTAAGAACAGTGTCAAGATGCACCCTCCGTCGGCTGGGGATGAAGTCAGAGGAATGATTGTCAGGGGAATGAAGACCGCTGCGCTGGACCGACAAGTTTAGATGCCTCTCGACACGGTTCGGAAACTTGGGCTGTGAGCGCCGCGACTCCCGCCCCCCCCAAAAAAAATTCACGATCCCCGTAAGGTTCCGCGCCGGGCCGGTAAGAACAGGGTGAATGAAAACGTCTTCTCTGCTTTTCCGGGCCGCAGTTTCCTTGGCCCGGCCCGCCGGGGCGCGCGCGGTTTTTCTGGCCCTGCTGATCCTCGGGACGCTCGCCGTCCAGAGCCCTGCGGCAGGACCGCCGGTTTCGTTCCGCCCTCCGCTGGCGGTCAGCGGGCCGGGGGATGGACTCCAAATCAAACTCACCGACCTGAACAATGACGGCAAACTCGACGCGGTCGTCGGCACGTTGAACAGCGCGTTCGTGACTTACCTGGGCAACGGCAACGCCACCTTCGCCGCGCCCGTCAGCACCACGGTCACGGCGGTCTCCGGGACAGCGGTCAGCATCGAAGTCCGCGACATCAACGGCGACGGCAAGCCGGACGTGGTGACGACCACCGTCGAGAACATCCTGCGCGTCTTCCTGGGCAATGGCGACGGCACCTTCACCGCGAGCTCCACCTATCCCACGGGATCGAATCCGAGCAGCATCGTCATCGGCGATTTCAATCGCGACGGCTTCATGGATGTGGCCGTCGGCAATTTCGATTCCGACACCATCCGCCTTTTCCAAGGCACCGCCACCCCGGCGGGCGGATTGTTTCCCGTCGCCGACCAGTTGGATTTCAACACTCCGGGCGGGCCGGTCGTCATCGGAGCCATGGACTTCAATGGCGATGGATTCACCGATCTCGCCTGGAGCACCAGCAGCGGGCTGGGGTTCTTGTTTGACTCCCGGCTTCCCCGCCCGACCGGTTTCCTCACTCACGCCTTCAGTCAGCGCGGCGGGGTCGCCGCCGGGGTGTTGACTCCGGGCGGACTTCCGACGGTGGCAGTCACCGAAGACCTGGCCAAACGGCTGAAAGTATTCCTCGCCCCGCAAACGGTTGGCACCTTTCAAACGCTCAGCACTGGCGTGACTCCAACCGGTCTGGTGGTCGCGGACCTGAATGGCGATGGCCAGGGAGACATCATCGTCGCCAATCAGGATGCGAATGCCCCGACGATTGGCGTCTATCTGGGCAATGGCGACAACACCGTGGAGACGGCGCAGTATTTTACCGTCGGAGTCGCGCCCGTGAGCGTCGCGGCTGGCGATCTCGACGGCGACGGGCAGCCCGATGTCGTCGTGGCTGATCTGGCGGGCGGCTTCAAGGTGCTCGTGCAGCAGCACCGCACGCAGCTCACCGTCACCGCCCCGACGTTCGCTGCGAATGAGCCGGCCATGGTGACGGTCGCCGTCTCCGCCGTGGGCTTGGTGCCGACGGGCAATGTAACCCTGAGCGTGGATGGCGGCGCGGCGCTGACGGCGGCGCTGGTGAATGGCCAGGCCACGTTCAATCTCGGCATCTTGTCCTCTGGCAGCCACAGCCTCGCCGCCAGCTACGCCGCGCAGAATGGCTACCTCGCCAGCACGGGCACGGGAACTCTCACCATCGTCGCACCGCGCCCGACGCAGCTCACCGTCAGCGCCCCGGCGGTCGCTGTGAATCAATCCGCCAGCGTCACCATCGCCGTCGCCAGCCTTGGAAACCCGGTGCCGACGGGCCAGGTGAGTTTGAGCGTGGACGGTGGCGCACCGCTCACGGCGGCGCTGGTGAGTGGCCAGGCTACCTTCAATCTCGGCAGCCTGCCCTCCGGCAGCCACAGCCTCGCCGCCAGCTACGCCGCGCAGAATGGCTACCTCGCCAGCACGGGCAGCGGCACGCTGACGGTCAACCGGCTCACGTCCCTCCTGGTTCTCACCCAATCCCCGAAGGTCTATCGCGACCAGCCTCCTTCCCTCGTGGCAAATTTCGGCATCGGCCTGGGACCGAACGGCACCGTCCCCGTGCAATGCTACACGGACAGCTCCCTCACCACGCCCATTCCGACGCCGACGAATGTGGGCACCTACTTTGCCACGGCGAGCTTCGCCGGGGATGCCACCTATGCGCCGACCAGCCTGGCGCAGAGCTTCACCATCGCCCAGGCCGCCACGCGGCTCGACCTCTCCATCGCTGCGACATTTCCGAACACCGGCTTGCCCGTGGCTCCGACGGGTGTGGTGACTTTTGTGGATGATACTTTCGGAATCTTCGGCGTCTTCATCGATGTCGGCACCGCGAGCTTCCCGCCCGCCTTCACCTACTACCTCGCCAGCGACACCGGCTTTGCCAATCCGCTCGCCGGGCCACCGCGCGACTCGGGCAGCTACGTCGTCGTCGCGAGCCTCGCGGCGACGGCGAACTACCAGGCGGCGACGCCTCAGAGTGCCGCGTTCAGCATCGTCGGGGCGCCCTCGCTCGTCGTCACCATCACCGTGGATGAAGACAACGGCACCAGCGACCCGGCCAACGGCACCGGCACCAGTCTGCGCGAGGCGCTGAAGTATGCGCAAAACCTGGGCGGCGCACGGACCATCACCTTCGCGCCGGGGCTGGCCGGGCAGACGGTCAC
>JANOQV010000225.1:0-25895 GCA_031414955.1 Pedosphaera sp.
CTTCATCAGCACCGTGACCGATGCGGTGCTCTCCGAGGTGGTGGAATGGCAGAACCGGCCGCTGGAACGGATGTATCCGATCGTGTTCTTCGACGCGCTGCGGGTGAAGATCCGCAGCGATGGCACGGTGAAGAACCAGGCCGTGTATCTGGCCCTGGGCGTGGCGCCGGACGGGACGCGCGACGTGCTGGGCCTGTGGATCGAGCAGACTGAAGGAGCGAAGTTCTGGCTGAAGGTGATGAACGAGCTGCGCAACCGGGGCGTGAACGACCTGCTGATCGCGGTGGTGGACGGGCTGAAGGGCTTTCCCGAGGCGATCACGACGGCCTTTCCGCAGACGACGGTGCAGACGTGCATTGTGCATCTGACGCGCTTCAGTCTGGCGTATTGCTCGTGGCAGGACCGGGCGAAAGTGGCCGGAGAGTTGAAGAACATCTACCGGGCGGCCAGTGCGGAAGAAGCGGCGCGCCTGCTGGAGGTGTTTGCGCAGAGCGAGTTGGGGAAGAAGTATCCGATGATCGCGGCGAGCTGGCGGCGGCACTGGGCGGAGGTAATCCCGTTCTACGACTGGCCGCCGGAGGTGCGGAAGATGATCTACACGACCAACGCGATCGAGAGCCTGAACATGCAGTTAAGGAAGGTGCTCAAGAACCGGGGTCACTTTCCGAGCGCGGAGGCGGCGGGCAAGCTGATTTATTTGGCCTTGCGCAAGATCGTGGCGCAGTGGAAAAAGCCCCCGGTGCATTGGGGAGCGGCGGCGCATCAATTTGCGCTGCGCTTTGGCGAGCGGTTTATCTCCCCGCCTGCGGCGACGGAGAAACGGTAAGAAATGAAACCGACCCAAACACAAAGTTCCGGATACCTCCAAAGAAAAATCAAATCCGCCAAGAAAAGTGTGTTGCTTGTAGCAGGTGATTCATGAATGCTCCTGCCCAGCCCAGAAACCAAGTCCCCCGCCTTCATTGGCGTGGAAACGTGTGTCTTGTAACACCCGTGGAGTCGAAAGCGATCAACTGCATGTGCGGCAAAACCAGGAGTCCGGCGAACCGGATTGCTGACGGAGTGGAGGCTTGTGTCCAGCCCCCCATTCAGTCGCGCGTGAATTTCGCTCCCTCACCCTGGCACCGGCGGCCCTTTCCCCATCCATGTCTCCTCAATAAACAAAAAAACCAAACAGACCGTTATGAGTAAAATACCAATCCTTGCAAAAGTTCGGTTCGCGCCCGTCGTGCTGGCCTTTCTGGCCGCCGCCTTGTTGTGCCAGGCGCAGTTCCAGATCGTCGTGCCCTACAATCAAACTTGGAAGTTCGAGCAATCGAACATTGATCTAGGAACGACCTGGCGAAATCCCGGCTTCGATGACAGCGGGCTAGGCTGGGGAACAGGGATCGGCCCGCTTGGCTTTAACAACCTGAGCACGAATGAAGCCCTGCTGGACGGCCTGACCGTCTTCACCCTGCTGAACCGCACGACCAATGCCGTCCAGCCGCGGACCTACTACTTGCGCACCACGTTTGTTTTCACCAACGATCCGGCGGGCGTCTCGCTGGTCTTTTCCAACCTAATCGATGACGCGGCGGTGTTTTGGGTCAATGGCGTCGAGATGGGGCGCGCTGGTTTCAACGTGGGCACGGTGGTCACGTTCCTCACCCCGGGTGATCGGGCCGCCAGCGATGTCGGCACCTATGGCTACGACCGGTTTACCAATAACACCCCGGGCCTGATTCAGGGGATCAACACCTACGCGGTGGAAGTTCACCAGACGGGCAACAACAGCAGCGATCTCGTCATGGCCACGCGGGTCATGGCCGTGATTCCCACCCCTCTGGCCATCACGGTGCAGCCGACCAACATCACTTCGGTGGAAAACCGCGTGGTCGATCTCGTGGTCGCGGTGAGCGGCAGCAACCCGCAATACCAATGGTGCCGGGGCACGAATCCGGCCGTGGCCATCACCGATGCCACCAACGCGACCTACACCATCACCAACACGGCCATTGCGGACACGGACGACTACTTTGTCATCGCCACCAATTCGTTGAACTCCGTGACCAGCTCAGTGGTGCGGCTCACGGTGAGCAACGACACCAATGGACCCGTGCTGGTCAGCGCCAAGACGGATGAGACGTTCCAGCGGATCACCCTCACCTGGGATGAAGTCGTGGCCGAAGGCCCGGCCGAGGAGGTGAGCAACTACTACATGCTGGATGCACTCGACAACGAAGTGTTCATCACCGGCGTGGTGTGGCAAGGCAACGTGGTGGTGCTGACCGTGCCGACCATGCTGGCTGGTGCGACCTACCGCGTGCAAGCGGACTTCATTCAGGATCTCGTGGGCAACCTGACCGACGCGCAGGGCACCATGATCAATCCCAACGGCGATCCGGATCACTTCGTGACCAGTGCCGTGCAGACGTTTATTTTCGCGTCCGGGTTCACGCGCTTCCAAGCCTACCTGGGCCTGCCCACGGGCCAGAACATCGCCCAGTTCGTGGCCATGCCCATTTACCCGAACGGCGCGACCTTCGGCTTCAACACCAACATTCTGTACTGGCCGCAGACGCTGCCCGGAAACGGAGTTGAACAATATGCCATGCGCTTCTCCGGCTTGTTTGTGGCTCCGGAGACGGGGCTGTACCTCTTCAACCCCGACCATGACGACGATGCGCGCCTGCGCATCTCGGACTCGGAACTCCCCAGCGGCACGCTCACGGAAGTGGCTCCGGCCTGTTGCACCGGCCTGCTCGATGGTCCCACCCTGGACGTGAACCTCGTGGCCGGCCAGCGCTACTACTACGAGTTGATCGTGCGCGAATTTGGCGGCGGCGATCATGCGGGCCTCTCCGTGATTCTGCCCTCGGGCCTGACCAACTCGCCCATCCCGCAGAACCTTCTGGCCATCGCCTTCGATCCGGCCAATGTGGCCAACGCCGATTTCTCGCTCCAGCCCCAGGACCAGACCGTGCTCGACAATCATGCCGCGACCTTCAGCGCCGCCGTGACCAATGCCGTCAACGGCCTGGCCTTCCAGTGGCAGCTCGACACCGGCAGCGGTTACAACGACATCGCGGGTGCCACCGGCCCGAGCCACACCACCGGACTGCGCACATTGGCCAATGAAGGCAACCTCTACCGCGTCATCGCCTACACGCCCGGCCTCATCCTCACCAGCGCCGTGGCCGTGCTGCACGTCAACATCGACACCGTGCCGCCGACGGTGGTGCGAGTTCAGGGCACGCGTTCGTTGAGCAGCATCATCGTCAGGTTCGACGAGGCGCTCTCCGCGGGCAGCGCGACCGGGGTCAGCAACTACACCCTGACGCTCACGAATGGCACGCCGGTGACTATTGGCACGCCCACCCTCGGCCTCGACCTCGTGACCGTGACCATCCCGACCGATCCACAGACTCCGGGCGGATACTACAACCTGCTGGTCGAGAACGTCACGGATCTGGCGGGGGTCGCGGTGGTGCCGACCAACATCGTCTTCCAATCCTGGGTGATGAGCCGCGGCTTCGCCTTGTTCGAGGCCTACGACACGGGCGGCGGCAACGACGTGGTGCTGCTCACCGGACATCCCAGTTATCCGAACAATCCGCGGGACGTGGCTTACCTCCCGACTTTCGATTCGCGCAACGCCTACCCGAACGACACCCATGAAGCCTACGGCGCGCGCATCTCGGCCCTCTTTACCGCGAATGCCACGACCAACTTTGTCTTCTACTTCAGCGCGGATGACGCCTCGGAGTTTTGGATGAGCACGGACAGCAATCCGGCCAACCGCGTGCTCCTGCGCTCGGCGGTCACCTGTTGCACTGCGAACTCCGTGAATCCCGTCACCAACGCCTTGGTCGCGGGCCAGTCTTACTACATGGATCTGCTCTACAAGGAGGGCACCGGTGGCGATTACGGACGCGTGGTGGTGAAACACATCGGGGACCCGACGAACCCGGATGTTCTGACCCCGATTGGCGGACGATTCCTCTCCACGCTCGCCGACCCCGTGGGGGCAGTCCTCGCGATTGTCCAGCAACCGACCAACCTGACCCGCCTGGCGGGCCAGACGGCGGCCTTCTCCGTCCAGGCCACCGGGTTGATCGCCACCGGCGTCGCGCCTGTGGCGTATCAATGGCAGAAGTTCGTGGGGGGAGTGTTCGTGGACATCGCGGGTGCGAATGCCGCGAGTTACACCACCCCGGCCCTGCTCGTGGGAGACAGCGGCTCGCAATACCGCGCGCTCGTCTTCATTCCCGGAGCCTCGGCCACCAGTTCTGCGGCCACCGTGTCGGTCATTCCTCCGGCTCCCACGCTGGCCTCCAGCTTCTCCGGCGGCATCCTCACCCTCTCGTGGGCCGCGCCGTTCCGGCTGCAATACGCGTTGAGCCTCACACCGCCCATCGTCTGGGTGGACCTCAACACCGGCGGGGCCACCACTTACTCCGTGGACCCGGCCAATTCATTCAACGTGCGGGCGGACGCCTTCCAGGAGTTCAATCCCATCGGCCTCCGAACCGGTACGGGCATTGGCATCGTCACCCTCTCCAACGACGTGCTCAAGGTGGACGCGACCTACACCGGGCTGTCTGCCAACCGCAGCGCCGATCACTTCCACGCTCCCGCTCCGCGCGGAGTGAACGCGGGGGTGGCCTACAACCTCGGCTCCATTACCACCGGCACCACCTCCGGGACCATTCTCGGCGACATCGCGCTGGTGAACGGGGCCTACGGCGGCAAGACCATCGCCCAGCAAATCACGGAGCTGAGGAACGGACTCTGGTATCTGAACATTCACTCCACCGCGTTCGGTGGTGGTGAAATCCGCGGCCAGGTGGAACCGGGACCGCGCTTCTTCCGCCTCGTCTACCCGTAATTCGCGACCGCGCAACCAAGTCATCGCAAGAGACCGGGGGCAACCCCGGTCTCTTTTTTTGCAGACGACGCTCGACACGCCCGCAGCCGCGCAAAAAGATTTGCCATGCGCACTGCATTGCTTGGCACCGTTCAACTTCTAGTCAGCGCCGGACTGGTTCTTGCCCAACCCGCCGCGCCGCTGCCCGGCACCGCCCCGCTCACCGCCACCGGCGATCTCTCCGCGCAAATGGTCGAGGGTATCGACCGCTGGCTGATGCACGAGACGGCACGAACGGCGACGAACCGCGCCCGGTATTGGCCGCGTGATTTCAGTTCGCCCGCCGCCTACGAGAAATCCGTGGAGCCGAATCGCGAGCGGCTGCGACGCATGATTGGCGCGGTGGATGAGCGCGACCCGAACACGTCGTTGCTTTCAGTTCTGCCCGTCGGAGGCGGTGTGCCTCTGCCCATCGTGGTCACGGCCAGCTTTCGTGCCGAACCAGTGAGATGGTTGGTCTTCAAAGAAGTGACTGCATCGGGCTGGCTCCTCTCGCCGCTCAAGCCCACCTCGCCGAAGTGTTTCATCGTCGCGATTCCAGATGCCGATCAAACGCCGGAGATGCTGGCCGGGATCGCGCCGGGATTGCCCGGAGAATCCCAGTTCGCACGTCGCCTGGCTGAAGCTGGATGCACCGTGTTGATTCCCGCGCTCCTGGATCGCCGCGACGAATTCTCCGGGAATGAGAAGCTGAAACGCTTCACCAATCAGCCGCATCGCGAATGGATTTATCGTCAGGCTTACGAGATGGGACGACACATCATTGGCTATGAAGTGCAGACGGTGCAGGCGGGCCTTGATGCCTTCCACGGTCAGTCCGCCGCCGCCAAGGGAATCCGGACCGGCGTGATCGGCTATGGCGAGGGCGGCTTGATCGCGCTCTACGCGGCGGCTCTCGACGCACGAATTAACGCCGTCGCCGTGAGCGGCTACTTCGGCGCCCGCGAGCGGCTGTGGGAGGAACCGATTTACCGCAACGTGGCCGGGCTGCTGCGCGAGTTCGGCGACGCGGAGATCGCCAGCCTGATCGCGCCGCGAAAAGTGATCGTGGAGTTCAGCGCCACGCCGAAGATCAACGGACCGCCCGCCGCGCGCCAGGGTCGCGGTGGAGCGGCACCGGGCAAGATCGCCGAGGCGGATTTTGCCGTGGTGGAAGCGGAAGTCGAAAGGGCCCGAGGGCTGGTGGGCAGGTTGTCCGGACCGCCTTTCGTGGCTCTGGTTCACGGCAGTGAAGGCGCGGAAGTTCCCATCGGATCGACCAAGACTCTCACTCAGTTGTTAGCCTCACTGGGCGTGAGCACCCCGCCGGGCGCGACCACGAACTCCGCGGTGAACCAGCCCAAGAAGCGCGACCCGTCCGAGCGCTCGTCCGCCGTGCGTGAGTGGGAGTCGTTCACTCAGAAATTATTCCGGGAGTCGGAGCGGGTGCGCGACGCGCGGGTGTGGTCGCAACTCGGAGACAAGACGGCGTTTCTCGAAGCGACCCGCACGAACCGCGAGTTTTTCTGGCGCGAGGTCATCGGGAAGCTGGATGCGCCCAAGCTGCCGCCGAATCCGCGCACCCGGCAAATTTACGATCAGCCGAAGTGGACCGGCTACGAAGTCATGCTCGACGTGGTGCCGGATGTTTCTGCCTGGGGCTACTTGTTGGTGCCGAAGGATCTCAAGCCCGGCGAAAAGCGCCCGGTCGTGGTCTGCCAGCATGGATTGGAAGGCGTGCCGGAAGACACCGTCGCCGATGACCCGAAACACAAGGGTTACGGCGCTTACAAAGGTTTCGCGGCCAAACTCGCGGAGCGCGGTTTCATCGTCTATGCGCCGCACAATCCGTATCGCGGCCAGGACAAGTTCCGCGTGCTTCAGCGCAAGGCCAACCCGCTGGGTCTCTCACTGTTCTCCTTCATCATCGCGCAGCACGAGGTCACGACGGACTGGCTGGCCTTGTTGCCCTTCGTCGATCCGCAGCGCCTCGCGTTCTACGGCCTGAGCTACGGCGGCAAGACGGCCATGCGCGTGCCGGCGGTGGTGGAGCGTTACAGCCTGTCCATCTGCTCGGCGGATTTCAACGAGTGGGTGCAGAAGTGCGTCACCACCGAATCGCCCTACAGCTACATGTTCACCGGCGAATATGAGATGCCGGAGTGGAACCTCGGCCACACCTTCAACTACGCCGAGATGGCCAGCCTGATCGCGCCGCGTCCGTTCATGGTCGAGCGTGGCCACGACGACGGCGTGGCTCCCGACCAATGGGTCGCCTACGAGTACGCGAAAATTCGCCGCATGTACGACAAGCTGGGTATCGGCGAGCGCACGGAGATCGAGTTCTTCGACGGCCCGCATACGATCAACGGCGTGGGGACGTTTCAGTTTTTGGAGAAACATTTGCGTTGGCCCCTGGGAGAAAACCCCAAATCCAAAACCCTGCATCCCGAATAAGCTCCCGACTCCACGCGCTGGCCTCCTTCACGAATAGGCCGCACGTTTGGCATCAGCCCAAACCGGCTTGCTTGCGCAGCCCGGCAAACATCTTCTTCTTGCCTCATCGCCGCCCCGGTTTAACGTCTTCGCCTTTATGGCTGAATCGACTCTTATTCCTGACCTGACCAACTCGACGACCGCTTTGAATGCGTCCGTCCCCCGCCCTTTCGCGTGGACCGACCGCTTCGTGACTCGCCACATCGGGCCGAATGCCGCCGAGGTGCGCGCCATGTTGAAGGTGTGCGGCCACGAGTCGCTCGATGATTTGATCGCAAAGACGGTGCCGGAGTCCATTCGCCGCACCGAACCGCTGAACCTGCCGGCGTCGCGCAGCGAATACGGGCTGCTCCAGGAATTGCGCGGCATCGCCGGGCAGAACCAGATTTTCAAGAGCTACATCGGCCTCGGCTATCACGACACCATCACGCCGCCGGTCATCCAGCGCGGCGTGATCGAGAACCCGGATTGGTACACACCGTACACGCCGTATCAGGCGGAGATTTCTCAGGGCCGGCTTGAAGCGTTGCTGAATTTCCAGACCATGGTCACGGACCTCACCGGCATGGAGATCGCCAACGCCTCGCTGCTCGACGAAGGCACCGCCGCCGCCGAGTCCATGACGCTGGCGCATGCGCTCAAGGGCCAGGAGGACAACAACCGCATCTTCGTCAGCGATGGATGTCATCCGCAAACCATCGACGTGCTCCAGACGCGGGCCAAGGCGCTGGGCATCGAGGTGGTGGTGGGGAATTTTAACTCATTTGATTTCGCGCAGAAGGTTTTCGCGGTGCTCATCCAGTATCCGAACACCTACGGCACGGCCTACGATTACCGCGCCTTCGTGGAGAAGACGCACGCGGCGGACGCACTGGTCATCGTCGCGTCAGATTTGCTCGCGCTCACCCTGCTCACGCCGCCCGGCGAATGGGGCGCGGACGTGGTCATCGGCAGCGCGCAGCGCTTCGGTGTGCCGCTCGGCTACGGCGGGCCGCACGCGGCCTTCTTCGCCACGCGCGACGCCTTCAAGCGCGACATGCCCGGCCGCCTCATTGGCGTGTCAAAGGATTCGCGCGGGCTGCCGGCCCTGCGCCTCACACTCCAGACGCGCGAGCAACACATCCGCCGCGAGAAGGCCACGAGCAACATCTGCACAGCGCAGGCCCTGCTGGCGAATGTGGCGTCGTTCTACGCCTGCTATCACGGCGCGGAAGGTTTGAAGGCCATCGCCCAGCGCGTGCATCTGATGGCGGCCGCGCTGGCCACGGCCTTGAAGAACCTCGGCTTCGGCGTGAACAACGATGTGTTCTTCGACACGCTGCACATCGGCCTCGGCAACAAGAGCGCGAAAGATTTGATCAAGCTCGCCGAAAAGCATCGCATCAACTTGCGCTACATCGACGCGCACTCCGTCGGCGTCGCGCTCGACGAAACTACTTCGCAGGAAGACCTCGAAGAGTTGCTCAAGGTCTTCAACAACGACAAAAACACGGCCTTCAATCTCGACCATCTCGCGGCGGCGGCAGAGGTGGACATTCCCGCGCCGTTCGCGCGCACGTCGAAGTTCCTCACCCACGCCGTCTTCAACACGCATCACTCCGAGACGGAGATGCTGCGCTACATCAAGCGACTCGAAGCGAAGGATTTCGGCCTGGGCCACGGCATGATTCCGCTCGGCTCCTGCACCATGAAACTGAACGCCGCTGCCGAGATGTATCCGGTCACCTGGCCGGAGTTCGGCAAGCTGCATCCCTTCGCCCCGCTCGCACAGACGCGTGGCTATCAGCAGCTTTTCTCCGAACTGGAAGTGTGGCTCTCCGAGATCACGGGCTTCGCCGCTACGTCGCTCCAGCCGAACGCCGGCTCGCAAGGCGAATACGCGGGCTTGCTCGTCATTCGCGCTTATCACGAATCACGCGGCGAGTCGCATCGCAATATCTGCCTCATCCCCACTTCTGCGCACGGGACGAATCCCGCCAGCGCGGTCATGGCGGGCATGAAAGTCGTGGCCGTCGCGTGCGACCATTTGGGCAACATCAATCTCGATGACTTGCGCGCCAAAGCCGGCGAACACAAAGCCAACCTCGCCTGCCTGATGCTCACCTATCCCTCGACTCACGGCGTGTTCGAGGAAACGGTCGTGGACATCTGCGACATCGTGCATCAGCACGGCGGACAGGTTTACATGGACGGCGCGAACATGAACGCGCAGGTCGGCCTCTGCCGGCCCGGCGACATCGGCGCGGACGTGTGCCATCTGAACCTGCACAAGACCTTCTGCATCCCGCACGGCGGCGGCGGCCCGGGCATGGGACCGATTTGCGTGGCCGAACATCTCGCGGATTTTCTCCCCGGCCACGCCGTCGTGAATCTCGGGGGCGAAAATCCCATCGGCTCCATCAGCGCCGCGCCGTGGGGCAGCGCGAGCATTCTCACCATCCCGTGGGTTTACATCCGCCTCATGGGTCCGGATGGACTCACCGAAGCCACGAAGGTCGCCATCCTCACCGCGAATTACGTCGCGCGCCGTTTGGAAAAGTATTTCCCCGTGCTCTACAAAGGCACCCACGGCACCGTCGCGCACGAATGCATTCTCGACCTGCGCCCTTACAAGAGCGTGACCGCCGAGGACGTGGCGAAACGCCTGATGGATTACGGCTTCCACGCGCCGACACTGTCGTGGCCCGTGCCCGGCACGCTCATGGTCGAACCGACCGAGAGCGAAGACCAGGCCGAGTTGGACCGTTTCTGCGACGCGATGATCGCCATCCACGGAGAAATCCAGCGCATCGAAAAAGGCGAATGGGACAAAGCCAACAATCCGTTGAAGAACGCGCCGCACACCGCTGACACCATCGCCGGCGACGACTGGAGCCGTCCCTACACTCGCGCCCAGGCCGCCTATCCGTTGAAGAGTTTGCGCGAGGCCAAGTACTGGCCGCCCGTGGGCCGCGTGGACAACGTCTTCGGCGACCGCAACGTGATGTGCTCGTGCGTGGGGATGGAAAACCATTCCTGAGGAGCAAGGCGAGGTGTCGAAATGAAATTACCGCCCGACGCCGAAATTCCCTTGCCGAAGCTCTTGCAGTATTTGCTCGTGCCGCTCGCGCGAGCCGACAAATCGAAATTCCTGGCCCGCGCCGGCTACACGACAGACAACGCGCCGGAATTGTTGGCGGACATTCGCTCCCAAATTCTGCCGCTGGACGCCACGCCCGCTGGCACAACCAAGTTCGGGGAATTTTTCGAGATTCGCGCGGCGCTTCGCGGCCCCAATGGCGTATCCCTCCGCGTGAAAACCATCTGGATACGCGAACACTTGAGCGGAGACACGCGGTTTGTTACTCTGCTGCCGGACAAATCGAAGAAAGGATGAAATTCGAACTCTACAGAGACGCTGTTCTGACCTGCGACGTGCCTGAGCACCGGCTCAAACGCGGCGACATCGTCAAGCTTGTTGACCACCATGTGGCGCGTGACGGCAGCGAGGGCTACTCCATCGAAGTCTTCAACGCCGTGGGCGAAACCATCGCCGTAACCGCCGTCCCCGAAACCGCCCTGGAAGCTCTGCGCGAGGACGAAATCCTTTGCGCGCGCGTGCTGGCGGCATAGCCGCTGGAGGGACGAGTTCCAGAGTCATTCAATCGAATGAACTCAGAAAACCAAATCCCAGCGATTCGCAAGGGCCGGCCCATTAGCTGGGAAGACTGGCTCAAGGGCCGGCGGGCGCGGCGCGAGACCGGGAACAAGGTCGCGCCGGAAATCATCCGCCGTCCGAGCAGCTCCAGCGATCGCCGCCTGCGCAAACTGTTCAACGGCGAACGAGGCCTGCCCTTCAAGCGCACCGAGGATTTGTGAGTCGGGACCGCGTGGACAACGCCGTTCGCTGCCGCGCATGGTTGAGCGCTTCCCGTTCATTTGGATGGGGATGCTTCGACATGCTTTTCCTGGGGCTGAATCTTCCGCAGTTTGTAGTGAAACCTCTTGATCTTCACAAAAGGTTTCCCGCCATCAACCGGTTCGTCGGCCATGGTGAGCGTCCCGTCCTCGATCTTGAAGACGGCGGGGACCATGTCGCCGATCGCCATCGGGGACATTTGCTTCGCTACCGGCGGAACGCTGGTGAGGCTGGCGTGGAGCTGCTGAGGGTTGGTCCCCGTCGGCAGGGTAAAGGTGGCGTCAAACACATCGTTTCCGTTGGTGCCTGTGCCTTGATAGTGGAGTGAATTGCCGGTTATCGTGATGGTCAATTTGCCGCGCGACTCATAGCCCACTTCGACTCCCTCCCAGGTTCCCTGGAGACGTTCCAGTT
The DNA here is from genome assembly GCA_031414955.1 of Pedosphaera sp. GTDB lineage: Bacteria > Verrucomicrobiota > Verrucomicrobiia > Limisphaerales > SIBH01 > JANNGC01. The sequence continues at coordinate 11,697 of JANOQV010000225.1, forward strand.
CTCCAACCTTCCGGAGTTTGTGGTGAAACATCGAAGGCTCTTCAAAGGCTTTCGAGTCCTTCTGCGGTTCCGAGGCCAGGGTGAGCGTCCCGCCCTCAATCTTGAAGATGGCGACGACCACCTTGCCCTTGGAATCCTCCGGTGGCGAAGAACTTCTGATGGTGGCGTGGAGCTGTTGCGGGCCGGGGCCGGCCGGTAGGGTGAATTTCGTCTTAAACCAAAAGTTCGAGTCTCGGTGGAAGTGGAGTGAATTGCCGGTGATCGTGACGGTGGCTTTTTCGCCCGCCTTGACCTCCTCCCATGTACCCTGGAGCGGTTGCAGTTGAGCCGCGGCGGGTCGGTGGGTGGTGCAACCGGTTTGCAGGGCAAGGGCCATTCCCACGGCCAAACATCCAACGGTCCTGTTGAGATCATCCATCGCCGATGAGATACGATTTTTCATGCGCAGAGATTGACGGGGTTGAATCCGAAACGTGTCAGAAACTCGTAAATTGATTGTCTGAGGAATGTGCGCATCGCTCGGGGTGCCGGGTGGCTCAATCCTTCTCCAGCACGACCAAGGCATAGACATCCGTGGACGCTCCCACGGCGACCGACGGACTGCTCGTCGGCGACATCTGCACCACCCGCCAGCCTTGGGCCAGCAGCGCGTTAATCTCCGGCAGGTTGTGCGCCTCCTTCTGTCCAAACACTCCGCCATGCGAAACCCGGAACAGCACGATCTGTTGTTGTTGAGCCATGACCAAATCGTCGCCACGCGGAGCCAGGCGCACAAATACAAAAGCAGGGCGCGCGTGGACAATGGCTGGGGCGACCGCAACTTGGTGTGCCCGTACGTGGTTATGGAAGACGAATAATTTCGACGTTGCCCGACACGGTGACATCAAATCTGCGTACGTCCCGCAACTTGTATCCCGGTCCCGATTGCTTTGGTTCCGTCGCACTGAAAACAGTTCGCCGACTTGGGAAAGTATCTGGTGGACTTCTGGCATGTCAGGGCATACCTCGGCGCGGCGGCGGCGCCAACAAGGGCGGCTCTTGGAAAATACAGTGGACGGAGTGCTGCGCGCCCTCGTCGCGCACCTGGAACCGGAGACCCAAGCCGAGGCCCCCGTGCGCGCGGCCGGCTTGCCCATCGGCTCGGGCGAAATCGAAAGCGGCCATCGGCACGTTATTCAGCAACGGCTCAAACTGGCGGGAGGCTGGTGGAAGCAAAACAATGCCGAGGCCATGCTGGGTTTGCGTGCGGCCCGCGCCCATCAACGCTGGAACTCTTACTAGACCCAGCCTCAACTCAGTAAAAACTGACCGCCACTTCCAATCGCACTCTCTGACCCAGGGCAGACGCATCAAAATGTTTGGTTCCACGGGCTAAAACCCAAAATCCAATGGGAGTGCGAATGCCTAGTTTTGGAATTTGGGTCGTTGGAATTTATTTGGGGTTTGGGATTTGGGATTTGGGATTTCGTGCGAAACACCGCGAAATTCGATGCGTCTGCCCTGCTCCCTGACCAAGCGCCGCTTGACCCCCGAGGCGCGTCTGCCATCTTCTCCCCAGCCCATGAAGACCAAACGACTGCGTGCCAAGAAACATTGCGGATCATCGGGGCGCTGCGGCTGATTCCGGCCACCCAGTGAGCCTGCCCCGTCATACCACGGTCGCCGTCATCGGAGCAGGCCCCGCCGGTTTGGCGCTGGGGGCTGAATTGCACCGCCGCCAGGTTGACTTCATCATTTTGGAAAAGGGTTCCGTGGGTGATTCATGGAGTCGGATGCCAAACCAACTCAAGCTCGTCAGCCCATGGAAAACAAACTGGCTGACCCGGGGCACGGCCCATCGATTCGCACCCCACGCTCAACTGACCCGGGCCGAGTTCCTCGATTACCTGCGCGCGTTTGCGGTTGAACACGAGTTGCCGGTGGTGAGGAGCTGTGAAATTTCGTCCGTGGAACGGAGCGGTGAAGGATTTGATATCCGCACCTCGCAGGGGAACTGCCGGGCCGGCCTCGTGGTGAATGCGACCGGTTATTTCTCGAACCCATGCTTGCCGCGCCTACCAGGCGACGAGCGCACCAGCATCAGTCGCCTCCACTACGCCAACTTCGGGGATGCGCAAAAGATCGCGGCGCTGGCCGGGCCGGATGCTCTGGTCCTCATCGTCGGCCAACGGCTCTCAGCCGGTCAGGCCGCGTTGGCCCTCTTCGACGCGGGCTTGCGCGTGGCCATTTCCCATCGGGCGCCGATCCGATTCGGCGTCGATGACTGGCTGTGGCCGTTGGTCTATCGCACCTTCGACCTGGCCGAAGTGGTGCGCCTGAGATTTCCCGGTCGCAATGCCGGCCAACTCGACGTGCCCATGCCGGGTGGCCGCGTGCGGAAGTTGATCCAATCGGGCGCGATTCAAACCGTGCCCGCTCTGGCTCGATTCGAGCCGGACTCCGTGGTGCTGGAGGATGGCTCCACGCTTGCGCCGCAGGTGGTTCTCTACGCGACCGGCTTTGCCCCCAGCCTCAGTTACCTTCGTCCGCTGGCCCTCGAGGCGTGCCCGGTTACGGGCGTGCCGCTGACGCGCAACATGGAGAGCATCGCCGTCCCGAATCTTTTCTTCCTTGGCTTCGAGATGCTGCGCAATTTTCAGAGCCGCTTTCTGCGCGGCCTGCGCAACGATGCCGTCGTGCTGGCGGCTGAAATCGAGAGACGCGTTCCTCAAGCGCCCGGCGCCCGACGGCCGGCTTCCCTCGCCTCTCAACGGAGAGAGGGATTGAGGGTGAGGGGTGCTGCCGCCCATGCGTTCGCCTCCCAAATGACAACGGTCCGCAGCCCAACTCCTCAGCCCGACCCTCTCCCCGTGGAGGGGCGAGGGAGAGAAGCCGCGCGGCGACTCTCATCCGGGCTGCGCCTCATCCTCTACTACCTGCGCGTGCCCATCACCTGGACCGCGCTCACGCTGCACAACTCGTGGGGTATCCTCAACGTGCTCGACCTCATCTGGCTGCGACCCATGCGCGGCGGACTGATTGATGAACATCATCCCTTCTGCACTGGCATCGATCCGGCCACGGGCGAATCCATCTGGTTGCGCAACGTCGTGTTCAAGTCGCCACGCCGGGAGCGCTGGCCGGATTCGCCGCTCGCTCCCGATCCGGACGACGAAATCATTCGCAAAGTCGGCGACCATCTGTGCAAACAGGTGCTCATGGCCGCGCGTAGCGAGGGACATCCCCACGGCCACGCCGCGCCCATGCCACCGGGCATCCTCTACATTCACGGAGCCGTTCACTTCAACGGCGTGTGGCTGCTCTTCAACGATTTCCCCGACGCCATCCGGCACTTCTCCGATCCCAAGTTCGCCGCCGAATTCCAGCGCCTCGTGCGCGAGGAACAGCGCGAGCCGGTGACGCTCTTTCGCGACCGCGATTATGACCGGACCGAGTTCGCGCGCTTCGTCTGTTTCCTGCGCACGCTCTTTCCGTGGTTCTCGAACTGCAACGGGCCGAAGAAGTTCGTGCTCTGGGGAAATCCCTCCCCCTACCCTGCCGTGAACACCATTACCGGCCACTGGATCCGAGAGACGCGCGCGTTAAAGACGGAACACGGTCGGGCCTCCGTCGCCCGCCCGCCGGTGGCGCGGAAGTATTTTCCAGACGCGGCCTATTTCGGCGAACGCGCGACCACGCGCTTGCCGGAGAACCTCCTCGCCTTCCTGACCAGCAAGCGCATTGCCCTGCGTGGTGAACGTGAAAATCTCTACTTCGTGGACAAGCGCAAGCTGCGGCGCGGCCTCCGCTTCGGGCCGGAACCAATGCCCAGTCTGTGGCGGCGGATGCGGCGGTGAGGGCGGGGTTGTTTCATTCAACGACCACGCCTCCGTCGCGCGGCGCAGACGTTCGGGCAGCAAAGTCGTGCTTTGTCTCCATTCCACGATTCGTCGCTCCGTGCTGTCCCGTGCTCGCCACCCCACTCGATCCAAAACAAAACCCGCGCTGCTCTGAACCAACCGCCCCAAATGACCATTCCTATGTCGAAAACTACGCGGCATGAATTCTCTCACTCCTTGCTGCCACCTGCGGGTGCGAGTAACTTCGTTCGGCCATGAATCCATCTCCAGCCATCGTCCGGCGGCTCGGTGCATGTGTGCTGCTCGCGCTCGGGCTTTTGCATCCTCCAAGCTGGGCCGGGGCTGCGGTGCCAGTCATTGAGTGGAGCGCACGCGCCTACGCGGTGGCGGAAAACGCCGGCACAGTTGCGGTGCGCGTCGCGCGCAGCGGGGAACTTTCGGGAACCAGTGTCGTTTCCTTTGCCAGCACCAATGGCACGGCGGTAGAAGGCGTGGATTACACTGGCGTGGCTGGCACTCTCACTTTCAACCCTGGCGAGACGAACCAGACCGTGAGCGTTCCCTTGCTGGACAATGCGGCACCGCAGGCGGGCCGGTTCTTCAACCTCTTCCTCTTCAATCCATCCAACTCCGTGCCCGGCCTGCAAAGCAACGCGACCGTCACGATCCTCGATGATCAAACCTCCGCCGTGCTCGACGCGTGGTTTGACCCCGGACTGGGCGCGAACAAGGACATCTTTGCGCTGGGGTTGATGGCGGATGGCCGCATCCTCGTCGGCGGGCAGTTTACCAAATGGAACAACATCACCGGCCTGGCGAACTTCACCGTCTTGCAGCCGGATGGCGCGCTCGACCCGGCCTTTGCCGGGACAGCCAGTGTGCCGGACTCGACCGTCTATGCCGTAGCCACAACCGCCGACGGCGGTATTTTCATCGGTGGCGACTTCACTTCGGTCGGCGGAATCGCACGCTCCTACTTCGCGCGCGTGAAGCCGGGCGGCGGGACCGACACAAACTTTATTCCGGCCGCCATCAACAACGGCCTGCGCGCCATCAACGTCCAGCCGGATGGGAAGATTTTGATTGCCGGACGTTTCACGCAAGTCGGCGGCCAACCGCGCAACCGCGTGGCGCGGCTCAACGCCGACGGTTCCCTTGATCTGACCTTCGCGCCTGCCAGCGGTGCGGATAATGCCATCCGTGGCATGGCCTTGCAGCCGGATGGCCGCGTGCTCATAGGTGGGCAGTTCACGAACTTCGATGGAGTAACACGCACCCGCCTCGCCCGCCTGCTGACCAACGGCACGCTCGACACGGCCTTCGATCCCGGCACGGGCGCGGACAAGCAGGTGCGCTCGGTCGCCGTGCAGGAGGATGGGAAAATTCTGATCGGCGGCGAATTTGAAAATTACAACGGCGCGCTCCGCTCCTGCGTGGCGCGGCTCTTCTCCGACGGCGCGCTCGATCCGGGTTTTGATGCCGGCCCGTCCACCAACGACCAGATTCGCGTGGTCGCGCCCGCGCCGGACGGCAAGGTCTGGATTGGCGGCAACTTTTCCTTCGCGGGCGGGGCGCCCCGTTCCTATCTCGCGCTGCTCGGTACGAACGGCCTGGCCGATCCGTTCAGCGCCGACGCGGGCTTTGAAGTGGACACCATTCTCACGCAACCGGATGAGCAGACTTTGGTAGCGGGCGATTTCGGCAGCATCATCGGTCGCGCCACCCCGCGCATCGCGCGACTGAACACCGGACCATCCGTACCGCGCATTCAACTGGCAGCCGGTGATGTCTTGGCCGACGAGCGGGCGGGCCAGGTCGCCGTGACGGTGATGCGGCGCGGTGATTACACCCCAATCGCTCAGGTGAATTTTATCACACGCTATGGCTCGGCCACGGCGGGCGCGGATTATCATTCGGTGACAGGTGAGGTCATCTTCGCTTCCCAGGAAACAGCGAAGCTGGTCAGCGTTCTCATCATCAACGACAGCCTGCCGGAGCCGGATGAAACATTCTCGCTGGCTCTCACCAATCCCGCGCCGACCGCCGTGCTGGTCGGGACCACCGACGCAACGATCACGATTCAGAGTGATGATACTGGCTTCGAGTTCGCCGCAGGGGCTTTTGCCACCAGCGAGCCGGAGGGTGTCGCCACGATCACGGTTTGGAGGGGCGGCACCGGGAGCGGCATAGTTTCCGTGGATTTTGCCGTGCTGTCCGGCACCGCGCTGGCGGGCGCGGATTTTGTTTCGACCAATGGCACGCTGATTTTTCAACCGGGCGAGACGCAGAAGACATTTGGCCTGATCATCCTGGCGGACGCATTGACCGAAGGCTCCGAGACCGCGCTCCTTTCCCTCACCAACGCCAGCGCCGCTGCGGTACTCGGAGAGAGGCGCAACGCCACGTTTACCATTGATGACGTGGACAGCACGTTTGACTGGTACTACGCGATATCTGCTGACACCGAGGCTGGCGCTGCCGTTTGGGGCCGCATCATTCGCACGGGCAACATGCACCTCGCCGCGACCGTCGATTGGTTCACGGTGGACGGCACCGCGACTAGCGGGTTGGATTACCTTGGGGACGGTGGCACGGTGACTTTCAGGCCGGGTGAAGGATACGAGTTTGCGGAATTCCTGTTCCTTGGAGTGGTTGTGCTCAACGACGGGCTCGTGGAGGGCGATGAGAACCTGTCTTTCCGGTTAAGCAATCCGAGCCCCGGCTCAAGACTTGGTCCGGCCACAAACGTCATTGCGAACATTGTAGACAATGATGGGGGACTTGGGTTCACCACCACAAATCTCGTCGTCAGCGAAAGATCTCCGTCGGTGAGGCTGACCGTTCGCCGCTTCGATGATGGCTCCGGCCCGTTAAGCGTGGAGTATTTCACGAGCGACGGAACGGCTATGACCGGGCGGAACTATGGCATGCGAAGCGGCGTCTTGAATTTTCCGACTTCCCTGGCGACGAACACGATCACCATTCCTTTGCTCGACGAATGCGGACTGACGAACGGCCGTGTGTTCTCGGTGCGGCTGCGGAATCCATCAGCGGGCGCGGCGCTGGGTTCAAATTACATCGCCGTCGTGACAATTGAGGGAAACGATCGTGCTGGTCGCCGCGATCGCAGCGTGATGGAGACGCCGCCCTCGCCGAGTGCAAGGTACTTTGGAACGATTGCCATGTTACCCGACGATCAGTTCTTGTGGGTCGCATTCGGTAACTTGCAGCAGCTGTCATCGGACGGCTCGCTCGACTCCACTTTTATTCCCGGACTGCCGTTCAGCAGCCCTGGCCCTGCCGTGGCCGTTCTGCGGAACGGTGGAATCCTCGCCAGCGGAGCGGCTTATTTGATTGGACAAATTTCGATTGGTTGGACGCGCCTGCTTCGGCCGTCGGGAGATTGGGACACAAGTTTCCAGCCACCCTCCGAGTTCAATACCCTGCTCCCAGGAATTGGCGTTCGCGGAGTTACATGCATCCTTGAACAACCGGATGGCTGTATCCTTATGGCGCGCGATTCGTATTCTGAATACCCGACCGTGCATCCCGGTATCAGACGACTTCTCGCTAACGGCACTTTAGACCCGGGCTTTGCGCCAGGCACCGGCGCACTTTTTGACTCTCCTCGCGCGGGCGTTCAAACAGTGGCCTTGCAACCGGACGGCAAGATTTTATTGGGCGGCTTGTTCACCAATTTCAGCGGCGTTCCCTGCGACGGAATGATTCGGCTTCAGACGAACGGCCAAGTGGACGTCTCATTCAATGCCGGTGCCCGATCGACGCACCAACTCGGAACTAATCAATCCGCGGCCAACGTGAGCCTGATTGGTCTTCAACGAGATGGAAGAATTCTGATTGCCGGCGGCTTCACTGAATACGGTGGTGCGCCCCGCGCTGGCATTGCGCGTCTGGCTCCAGACGGTTCGCTCGATACCACATTTGATCCCGGCGTAATTTCCGGCGGCGGTATCAGAACTTTTGTCGTGCAGCAAAACGGAAGAATCGTCATCGGCGGCACCTTTCTCAGCGTGCAGGGGCAATTGCGGTACGGACTGGCCCGGCTGAACCTAGACGGCTCGCTCGATTCCTCCTTCGATCCTGCGCCCGAGCAATACGACGTGCTGGCGCTGGCGTTGCAAACTGATGGCCGGATTCTAGTCAGCGATTTCAACACTGGCCTTAGGCGCGTAGAGGGCGATCCGATTCCGCGCGTGCGTGAGTTGTCGCGCACGAATGGCCTCACGCGCCTGAGTCTCGACAGCCGGCCGGAAAAAATCTACGCGCTGGAAAGCTCCACCAACCTGGTGAACTGGCTGCGGCTTCAGACGAACACGGCGGCCGATTGCGCGCTGGAGTTTATCGATGCGCCCGGACTTCTGCACCAGCGCTTCTATCGCGCCGTGGAACTGGCACCGTAGGAACCTCGCAACAAGCGCAATACCCTGCGTTTGCCGTGAGCTCGTGGCACCCGATTCATTCTCATCGTGATCCTTCACCCCAACCCGCCTGTCGCCGAAAGGAAAGAAGTCGAGAAGGGGATCGATCCTCACCATCGACAATACTCCCGCCTGGGCGGCCGCACGCTGGTCACCGCCCACGATTACAGCGTCAAGGAAGTAGCCGCTGAACTTCAGGTGAACCACCGGCGGCGGGTTCGAGGCGCATGCGCAGGGGCTTGAGTTGCACAGTCTTGTCGGCTCGAGGCAACCGAGCGACGAAGCGACGGTGTTTCCGCCGGACACTTACGACCGCGAACCGGTCTCGATCCGGCCCAGGTTTTACGAGGTGGTGTCGATTGTCAGAATCAAGCGAGGGGTGGAGGCGGTTGAGGGTTGAGGGCGGAACATGCAGGTAGCACTGGGCGCGCGGCGCAGAGCGGCACAACGATCTCGCCGAATGCCTCGCCATTTCGGGTGCCTCGCGCGGGCCGTCTGCTGAACGTGGTCAGAATGGTCGCAGCGCGACCGGGGACACCGGCTAATCTTCCCATCCCTGCCGCACCCCGACGTTGAAACGACGTTGAAACCAGTGGTCTCCCTCTGACCTCGAAGCTACGCTGGCGGCGTTCCAAAGGCCAAGCGCCTGCCGCATGGACGATGCACGACAAGTCATTTTTGCGACCACGCACTGGACGGTGGTGCTGCGCGCCGCCGTGGAGAACAGCCCGGAGGCGAATGCCGCCCTGGCCGAGGTTTGCCGTGGCTACTGGTATCCGCTCTACGCCTACGTGCGGCGACAGGGCTTCGATCCGCATACGGCGCAGGACTTGACCCAGGAGTTTTCCGCCAAGCTCATCGAGAAGAATTATCTCGCGGGGGCGGACCGGCAACGCGGGCGGTTCCGCTGGTTCATGATCACGGCCTTCAAATGTTTCCTAGCCAACGAATTCGACCGCGTTCATGCGCAGAAGCGCGGCGGCGGAGAGCGCCCCTTGTCCCTCGACCAGATGACCGCCGAGGAACGCTACGCACACGAACCGGCGGACACAATGAACGCCGACCTCATCTACGACCGCCGCTGGGCGCTCGACCTGCTGGCCCGCGCCCGCGCCCGGCTCGAGCAGGAGTACGTCGAGGGTGAGAAGGCTCGGCGGTATGAACTGCTCTCGCAATTTCTGCCCGGCGAGCAGCCGTCGTCCAGCCAGGCCGTGCTCGGCGAGCAGCTCGGCTTGAGCGAGAACGCGGTGAAGCAGGAGGTGCATCGCATGAAGAAGCGGCTGGCCGAACTGATTCGCTCCGAGGTCGAGCAAACCGTCTCGCATCCCGACGACGTGGACGACGAACTGCGCCACCTCATCGACATCGCCTGCCGGCGGTGAGGCCAGGGTTTGTGCCCAGGCTGGTGGCCGACGGTTCGTGGTGCCGCTGGACGCGGCGCGACCAGTTCCACCGCGTTCCGCAGTCGGAGCGACCTCAGTGTCGAGATGCACCCTTCTGCGATGGCAGCCGGCCTGCGGGCGGCCACCCGAGGCAGAAGAGGGAGGGCGCGGCAGACATGATCGCTGGCGCCCGCAGCGGGTAAGGTTTCCGACGAACCCCTGGTTTGGTTATCGCAGTCCGGGGATTCGCCGCCGAGGTGCCTGCGCCACGGGGTTACTGTGAACTGCGACTGGTCTAAACATCGGCAACTCGGTGCGGGACATGAGCCACAATCTGCCGAGGGCCGGACTGCCGCCCTACTTGAGGTTCTCCGGATTCAGCCCGCGCAGATCGCGCGGCAGGAACATCCCGTCCTTGCGGATGAGTTCGCCATCGAACCAGATCTCGCCGCCGCCCCACTCTTTGCGCTGGATCAGCACCATGTCCCAATGCACGGCGGAGCGGTTGCCGTTGTCGGCCACCTCGTAAGCCTGGCCGGGCGTGAAGTGCAGGCTGCCGGCGATCTTCTCGTCGAAGAGGATGTCGCACATCGGGTTCATAATGTAGGGATTGAACCCGAGCGAGAACTCGCCGATGTAGCGCGCGCCGGCGTCCGTATCGAGAATCTCGTTCAGCCGTTTGGTGTTGTTCGAGGTGGCGTGGACGATTTTGCCGTCCTTGAACTCCAGCCGCACGTTCTCAAACTTCGTGCCGGAATAAATTGTGGACGTGTTGAAGGTGATGTGGCCCTGCACGCTGTCCTTGACCGGGCAGGAGAAAACTTCGCCGTCGGGAATGTTGCGGATGCCCTCGCACATGATCGCGGGGATGCCCTTGATGCTGAAGCGCAGGTCGGTGCCGGGCGACTTGATGTGAACATCGCCGGCCTTCTTCATGCGGCGCTGGAGCGGGTCCATCGCCTTGGCCATCTTCGCGTAATCCATGGTGCAGACGTCGAAGTAAAGATTCTCAAACGCCTCAGTGCTCATCCCGGCGTTCTGCGCCATGCTGGGCGAAGGCCAGCGCAGCACGACCCAGCGCGTCTTGTTCACGCGACGGTTGAGCACCGGGCGCAGCAGGCGCGAGTAAAGGGACATCTTGGTGCTGGGCACGTCGCTGTTCTCGCTGGCGTTGGCCGCGCCGCGCACCGCGATGTAAGCCTGCACCTTCTTCATGCGGGCCAACTCGATGTCGCGGGTCAGCGCGGCGTGCTTCTCGTCCGTGTCGCGGATGATCTCGCGGGTCACGCGGCTATGGCGCACTTCGATGACGGGGATGGCCCCGACCTTGCGCGCGGCTCGCATCAACTCCACGGAGAATTCGTCCGGCACGTCGATGGCCTCGATGAGCACGCGCTCCCCGCGCTTGAGCTTGGTGGAGTACTCGATGAGGAGCTTGGCCAGTTTCCCGAAACGTGCGTCAGTCATGCGGGAAGGTTGCTGGTTGCGGGCCGAAAGTTGCAAGTTTTCTCATCCATCCCCACCAATCCCTGGCGCTGGGCCATTGGTATCCACACAAGTCAGGAAGTGTCCGATTTCATTGATCTTTCTCCCTCTCCTCCTGATGCAGGAAGGAGGAGAGGGCCGGGGAGAGGAGGCCTGTTTTGCTGGGGATTCCCCTCTCCCTGACCCTCTCCCCACTCCTGCGTCGTGGGGAGAGGGGACTTGTGTAGATACCAATGCGCTGGGCCGTGGGTCCGGCGGAACATTTCGCGCGAAACTCTTTCGTTTGCCTTCCAACCGGCCCACCCCTCGCGCTTCCCTGAATTGACAACCGCTCCGCCTCCGTCCAACTATCGCTGGCAGGTTTTACCACCAATGAAATTGAACTTTATCGCCGTCGCGCTCGTGCTGTCAGGTTGTGTGTCCCTCAACCGCGCCGCCGTCGCCCCGGATTTCACCAAGGACATCAAACCCATCCTCGAACAAAGCTGCCTCAAGTGCCACGGCGGCGAGAAGCCCAAGGGCAAGTTCAGCCTCGTGACCCGCGCCGACGCCCTCAAGGGCGGCAACAACGGCACCTCGCTCGTGCCCGGCAAAGCCGCCGACAGCCCGCTCTACAGTTCGACCATCCTCTCCGCCGAGCACGAGAACGTGATGCCGCCGCAGCCCAAGGAAAAGTTGCTGACCAAAGTGCAGACCGACGCGCTCAAGTCCTGGATTGAGCAAGGCGCCGCGTGGCCCGACAGCGTGAAGCTCGCCGCCATCAAGCGCATCGATTTCGTGAAGGACATTCAGCCCATCCTGGAGTTCAACTGCGTGGCCTGCCATCGCGAGGGCCACGGCAAGGGTGGCCTGCGCCTGGACACCAAGGAACTCGCCTTCAAAGGCGGTGACAGCGGCGCGGGTGTCGTTCCTGGCAAGACCAAGGACAGCCTCGTTTACACCAGCACCACCGTCTCCACCAACGACGACAAACTCATGCCGCCCCTGGCCAAGAACGGCCCGCTGCCCAAGGATGAAATCGATCTGCTCGCCGCCTGGATCGAGCAAGGTGCCGAGTGGCCCGCCGGATTATCCCTCACGCAGAAGAAGAAAGAGGAAGCCCCCGGCGCCAACGAACTCGTCGTCGTCGCCGACATCCACAAACAGATCATCGCCAAGCTCGACGCCACCATCGAGTCCGACATGAAGCTCTACACCAACACCATTCCCGGCTCGCAAGTCACCTATGCGATGGTGCCACTCAAGGGCGGCGAGTTCGCGATGGGCAGTCCCGCCGGCGAGGCGGGCCGCAACGCCGACGAAGGCCCGCAGCACAAAGTGAAGATCGAGCCGTTCTGGATGGGCGCCTGCGAAGTCACCTGGCCGGAGTACGAGATGTTCATGTATCAGGAAGAGGAGCGGAAATTCAAAAAGGAGATTCCCACCGACCCGTCCGTGGACCAGGTCTCCGACGCCGTGGCGCGTCCCACCAAGCCCTACGTTGAGATGAGTTTCGGCATGGGCAAGGAAGGCTACCCCGCCATCAGCATGACCCACCACGCCGCGAACAAATTCTGCCAGTGGCTCAGCGCCAAGACCGGCCACTACTACCGCCTGCCCACCGAGGCCGAGTGGGAATACGCCTGCCGCGCCGGCACCACGACCAAGTATTCCTTCGGCGACGACGAGAGCCAGCTCGGGCAATACGCGTGGTTCGAGAAGAACGGTGATTTCAAATACCAGAAGGTCGGGCGCAAGAAACCAAATCCCTGGGGCCTCTACGACATGCACGGCAACGTGGCCGAGTGGACCCTCGACGGCTACGACCCCGCCGCCTACCAGCAATTCGCCAGTGCCGTGGCCGCCTCGCCCTTCATCCGCGGCACCAAGCCCTACCCGCACGTCGCCCGTGGCGGTTCGTGGGACGACACCGGCGACAAACTGCGCAGCGCCGCGCGCCGTTTCTCCGACAAGAGTTGGAAGCAGCAAGACCCGCAGCTCCCCAAGAGCATCTGGTATCTCACCGACGCGCAATTCCTCGGCATCCGCGTCGTGCGCCCGCTCAAGGTGCCCTCCCCCGAGGAACTCCGTCAGGTCTGGAACAACGGCGTGGAACGGGAGTAGCCGCAGCGCGGAGGAGGAGAGTAGCCCACGTCGGCAGCATTGGCACCTCACAAGTCGCTTCTGTGCTCCGTCCTGGTAGAAGCGCTCGTGCTGCGAGCGCAGTTCCGAACCCGATCGCGTCGCAGCGCGAGGCTTGCCACCTTGTTCCATGTTAGTTGCGCCGTTGGCCCCACCCCGCGCGCTGAGGAAAGACGCGCCCTACCAGCGTCCGTCATTTTTTCACGGTGAGTTCCTGGTAGAGCTTCTCATAGCCCTTGGTATTCGGGTGGTTGGTGCCCAAAACCTTCCGTCCGCCTTCCGCCGCCCGCCGGGCCAATTCACCGGCCTCCTCCAGCTTGCCTTGCCTTCGCAGGCTGCGGGCTAAATTGTAACAGGAGCGCAGCGTTTCGGGATGCTCGGGACCAAGCACACGCTCTCTTATCTGGAGTACCGCCCGAAACTCCACCCTCGCTTCCGCAGACATTCCTTGGTCATGCAGCGCCTTGGCCCGATCGTTCCGGCTCATCAGCGTGTCAGGATGTTCAGGCCCAAGCACGCGCTCCCTGATCTTAAACACCGCCTGAAACTCTGCCTCCGCCTCCGCATACTTGTCTTGGGCATACAGCGCCATGGCCAGATTGTTCCGGCTTATCAGCGTGTCGGGATGTTCGGGGCCAAGCACACGCTCCCTGAGTTTAAGCACCGCCCGAAACTCTGCCTCCGCCTCCGCATGCTTGCCTTGGGCATACAACGCTTTGGCCAGATTGTTCCGGCTTATCAGCATGCCGGGATGTTCGGGACCAAGCACGCGCTCCCTGAGCTTGATCACCGCCCGACCCTCTGCCTCGGCCTCCGCAGACTTGCCTTGGGCACCCAGCGCACTGGCCAGGTTGTTCCGGCTGGTCAGCGTGCCGGGATGTTCGGGACCAAGCACGCGCTCCATGAGCTTAAGCACCGCCCGATGCTCTGCCT
>JANOQV010000226.1:0-13944 GCA_031414955.1 Pedosphaera sp.
GACTGGAGCCACGCCCCAGAGGAAAACAGAAGGCGGACGATCGTACCAGTGACAACCGTGTGACAACGAGATCGCGAACGGGTGACGCGACCTCCCGCCCAGCGATGCCGAACACTATTGGCTGGTAGCCCGTGCCACCCACGGCGAGCGGATCGCCGAGTTCGCCGGATCAAACCTCAGCCACGCGGGCCGCGCGCGCGGGAACACCCACAGCGGACTCGGCGGTCCGCTGCTCCGCCGGGCTGGCGTGGAGCCACGGCGCGGATTCGTTCAGGGCTGCTTGAGTTCCGCTTTCTTCGCCGCGTCGTATTCCTTCCAGAATTCTGCGGCTGTCTTGTCCGGTAAAGAAGTCGTCGGACTCTCCTCAAAGCTAATCTTCTCAATGCGGCGCAAAGAACGGAGAAACTCAAAGTTCTTCGCGTTTGGCGGCAAGGTGAGTCGTTGGAGTGATGATGCGTCCGCGAGTGGCGAAAGATCAGTGATTTCGGAGCAATCATGCAGGCGCAAGGATTGCAGGGGCATTCCGCGCAACGCTGAAAGGTCAGCCACCTTGGTGCCAGCAAGATGTAGAAACGTTATTGGCATCCCGCGAAGGTGACTCACATTTGTGACCTTGGTATCTGTAAGTAATACGCTGCGAAGTTTGTTCCCGCGCAGGACGGAAAGATCGCTGAATGCACTCTTGGAGGCGTTGAAAATCTCGAGGTTAGTACAGGCCGAGACGGGCGAAAAATCGGTGATTGGCGTGTCGTACAGAGAAAGACTTCGCATGTTGATGCTCAAGGCCGGATCTCGCAAAACGGCGAGATCAGTCACCGGCGTGCGCCCGATGCCGAGCTGGCTCAAAGCAAGTCCTTCGAGTGGGTGCAAATTGGTCACTTTCGCACCCCAGAAATTCAGTTTGTGGATGGGCGCGCCTTTGAAGATGGAGCAATCGTTGAAGTTGGTCGTGCTGACGGTAACTGCCCACATCCCGATCGAGTCCTTGATCGCAGAGTATGTCATCCCAGCATCGTTTAAGGCAGCGGACCAGGACAGTCCGGGCCAAAGTTTCCAAAATTCTTCACTCGTGGTGGTTGGAGCATAGGAGATACCTTTTGTGGCAAAGGCCAGTCCTTCCAGTTTTGGGAGTTTCTGCAGAATTGCGATATTTCGAGCCTTAATTGGCACGGTGACATTTTCCAATGTCGGGATTTCCGCGAGTGAGGAGACGTTGGTCACGTTAATACATCCGTCTAAAATAAGTTTCTTTAGCGGCATGCCAACGAGCGGAGACAGATCGCTCACTGCTGTTTCCCTGAGAATCAGTTCTTCGATCTGCATCCCGCGCAAGGGGGCGAGATCTGCCACTGGATTGTTGTACAGGTTCAGCACGCGTAGATGGAGACCTTGGATTGGAGTCAGATTCGTGACGCTGCATCCGCGAAGCCAAAGTTCAGTGATAGGCGTGCCCTTGAGTATGGACAAGTCTGTTCGCTGGTTCTCGATTTGCAGCATGTAAGCACCGTCTGAGCCTTTGGTAAGCCAGAACCGCAACCCACTTTTAAGGAGAGCCGGAAACAAAGCGTGCTCTTGATCCCAATCCTTCCAGAAAGCCTCTTTGGACTGCGTGGTCGTCGCGACCCTGGATTCCTCACTGCGGCCAACCCAAATGTTTTTCAGCGTTGGATGATTACGAAGCGCCAGAATGGCAGCCAGTTCCTCCTCTGGCAGGCTTTGGAAATTTGATGGCAAAACAATTAGGTCAAGTGATTTCAAACTTTCAAGCACAGCAAACCCGCGCGCGTTGTAGCAACGCGTGAGCGAGAGTTGCTTGACCGGTGAATCTCTCAGGAAGAACAGGTCGCGAAATGTGGAGCTTTGAAAAGTGCATTTCTCCAATGGCGCACCCGTGAGCGGAGTGTAATCCGTGGCGGGAATTTGCGTCGCGTCGAAAACTTTGAGAGGCATGCCGGCGAGCGGTTTCAGATCGGCAACCTCGGTGTTTTGAATATCGAGTTTGTTTAGCTTCATTCCTTGCAGCACAGAAACGTCAAAAATATCGGTGTTGCCAAGGCCGAGGTCGGTCAGCGGCAGGTTTCGCAGCGGAGCAAGGTCGTCAATTTTTGTGTGTGCAAGCTGAAGCGAAGTCAGCCCACGGCACTCGCTCAAGGCTGCAAAGTCAGTGATCTGGTCACAACCGTTGAGGTTGAGCGTCCCGAGTGGCATGTCCGCCAGCGGCGAAAGGTCATTGATCTTCGTGCCGCTGAGGTCGAGCGCGAGCAAACCGTCGTCGCGCACGGTGAGGCGTTTTTCAAGCGGCTGGTCGGCGGAGACCGGCAGGTCTTTGAGCCGCGCGAGCCAGAGGGCGACGACCAGCGCCTTCTCCTCGCCGAGCAGGCGGGCCACGGGCATCAACTCGGCGGCGGGCCGCTGCTGTTTCTGCATGGCGAGGTGGAGCTTGCTCAGGCTTTCGCGGGTGAGCTTGCCGTTCGGGCCGGTGGGCGCGGCGAGCAGTTCTTCGCAGAGCGCGGCGCTGGTTTTAGCGCGGGTGTCGTCGGGACGGAGCGCGAGCGCGGCGCGGTAGGCCGGGGCGGCTTCGGCAAAATGGAACTGGCACTGGAGCAGGTCGCCTTTCGCGATGAGATGCTCCGGCGCGTCGGGCCGCAGCTTCGCGGCGTAAGTAAGTTTTTCCAACGCCTCGTCGAAACGTTCCCTGGCCGCGAGACCACGCGCCTGTTCGGCAAAGGCCGGGGCAGCGGCGCGCAACTCATTGAGCGCAGCAACGGCGCGCTTGGCTTCGCGCTCGGCTCGCACTCCCTGCCACACGCTCGCCGTCAGGCCCATGACGAGCGCCGTCGCGATGGCCGTGCCGGCGGCGAAGGCCACCTTGTTCCGCCGCATCAACTTCTGCATCCGATAAACCGTGCTCGGCGGGCGGGCCACCACGGGTTCGTTGGTCAGGTGGCGCGTGAGGTCGGCCCCGAGTCCGTTGGCCGTTTCGTAACGGCGCACGCGGTCCTTCTCCAGACACTTCATCACGATCCAGTCGAGGTCGCCCTTGAGGAGATTGATGAGCTTGGGCGCTTCGGCCGAGCGGCGGCGGGCGGTGGCGGTCAGTTCCGCGCCCTTCAACGTCGCGAAGCGCGTGCTCGGACGCATCGGCTCTTTCTCGCGAATCGTCCGGCGCATCGCGTCGAGACCGGAGGCCAGCAACTCCCGTCCGTCGAAGGGCGTGCTGCCGGCCAGCAGTTCATAGAGCAGCACGCCGAGGCTGTAGATGTCCGAGCGCGTGTCAATGTCCAGCCCGCTCATCTCCGCCTGCTCCGGCGACATGTAAGCGGGCGTGCCGATGAACTGGTGCAACTGCGTGTACACCGTGGCCTCGGTGAGCCGGCCTTCCGTGGCTTTGGCGATGCCGAAATCAATCACCTTCGGCACCGGCACGCCGTCGTGCAGCGTCACGAGGATGTTCGAGGGCTTGATGTCGCGGTGGATGATCCCCTTCTGATGCGCGTGCTGGATGGCCTGGCAAACCTTGATGAACAGGTCGAGCCGTTCCTTGGTGCTGAGATTGGCCTGGTCGCAGTAGTCGGTGATGCGGATGCCGCGCACGAGTTCCATGACGAAGTAGGGGCGGCCCACGTCGGTGGTGCCGGCGTCGAGCACCTTGGCGATGTTCGGATGATCCATCATCGCGAGCGCCTGGCGCTCGGCCTCGAAGCGCGCGATGACCTCCTTCGTGTCCATGCCCAGCTTGATGACCTTGAGCGCGACGCGGCGGCGCACGGGCTGCGTTTGCTCGGCGACATAGACCACACCGCAGCCGCCTGCGCCCACGCGTTCGAGGAGCTTGTAGCGTCCGAGGGTCTGGCCCACGGCTTCGTCGGGCGGTTCTTCGGCGATGCCGACTTTGAGAGTGGGCGTGGCGGCGGCGGCACATTTATCACCGAGGAATTGTGAGGCGTCCTCGTGAGCGCGCAGCAGGGCGTCGAGGCGTTCGCGGAGCGCGGGGTTACCGAGGCAGGCACCGTTCAAGAAGGCGTCGCGTTCGGCGGACGCGGCGATGTCCATCGCCTGCTCGAAAATTGCCTTTTCGCGATCCGGCTGCTGGTTCGTGTTCATGGTGTTCTACTCAATCATGCGGGAAGCGGGCGGAGTTTGGGCCAAAAAGTTTTGGTGGCGAGGAGGAAAACGGAGCCAATGAATGGGGCCTGGGGGAGGTTGGACATGAACCCGCACCGGGGCGCGGTTGCTTTCGAGCCGCGCGAGGCGTCACGCATCAGGGCTGGGCCGTGGCTGATTTCACGCCCCACGTTTTTTGGTGTCGGGGGCGGCGTCCGCCTGACTTTTTCCAGTTTCCCGTGTCCTGAAACCCGTGCTTCGAGTGCTGGTGGTCGAAGACTCAGAATTCTACGCCCAGATGGTGACCAGTCTGGTTCGCAAAAGCGGAGTGGACGTCATTTCCGAGCGCGTGGAAACAGCCGAACAACTGGAGAACGCGCTCCGGGCCGAGCCACTGGCCCGCAATTCCCATCCCGAAGCCGAAACCTTCAACGCTGGTAACTGCCGCCGTAAAATGGCAGCCAAGTGATTTTCCCGCCAGAAACTATTGGGGATTACGCGCGTCGCGGGCGCAGCAGGATGACTTTCTTGCTCGTGCCGGGGATCTCGAGACTCTCAGTCTCGAGATCGGGGTCGTCCCGGAGGGCGTGGTGGACGATGCGACGGTCGTAGGCGGTCATAGGCTCCAGTTCCACCATTTGGCCCGAGCGCCGAACTTCCTCCGCCGCCTCGTGCGCCCGCTTGAGGAGCGACGCGCGGGCCTCAGCGCGATAGCCGCCCACATCGACGGTGATCTTGGGCGCATGCTCGTCGCGCTCGAAGACAATGCGGTTGAGCAGGTATTGCAGATCAGAAAGAGTCTGGCCCTGACGTCCAATAAGCCGGTCGGAATCCTCGGCCACCACGTCGAGGGTCAGCCCGTCTTCCGTCGCGTGCTCCTCGATGCGGGCGTCAAAACCGATCAGGTGCAACAATTTTTGCAGGATCTCGCTGGGTTGCGCGGACATAAAACTTTTTCGTCTATTGATGCGGCCGTCCGTTACTTCTTCTTTTTCACCGGCACCACGGGCGCGGGAGCCTTGGGTTCCTCTTTGGCCTTGGTGAGCTTGGTCTGCACGATGGTTAGCAGGTTTTGCACGGTCCAGTAAAGGGTCAACCCGGCGGGCTGGTTGTAGAGGAAGACCATGAACATGAGCGGCATGTATTTCATCATGGTCTGCTGGGCCGGGTCCATGCCGGGCGAGGGCGGCTGGAGACGGGCCTGGACCAACATGGTCACGCCCATGAGGAGCGGGAGGGGATTGAGGGGATAGCTCCCGGCGATCATCCAGACAGTGTCCGGCTTCGATAAGTCGCAGGCCCAGAGGAACGGCGTGCCGCGCAGTTCAATGGCATTGGGAATCATGCGGAAGAGGGCGAAGAAAATGGGGAGCTGGATGAGCATGGGCCAGCAGCCGCTCATGGGGCTGACTTTGTGCTCGCGCCAGAATTCCATGACCTTCTTGTTCATCTTCATCGGGTCATCTTTGTACTTCTCCTGGAGCTTCTTCATCTCGGGAGAGAGCGCCTGCATGCGCTTCATGGACTGCGTGCTCTTCTGGGTCAGCGGCCAAAAGAGCAGTTTGATGAGAATGGTCATGATGACGAGCGCGATGGCGTAGTCGCCCAGCTTGTCAGGAATGATCGGGGCGATAACGCCGTGGATGCCGTTCATCACCCGGAGCATGAGCTTGGAGATGAAGCCCCAGAAACCGAAGTCCATGATGGAGTCGGTCTGCCGACCCACCTTGGAGAGCAGCTTCTCCTGCTTGGGGCCGGCGTAAATGGTGAACTCTCGCTCCAGGCTCTGCTTCGGGCCGAGGGTCAAGGCGGGGTAGCTGATCGTCGCCTCGAGGCCATGCGGTTCACGGACCACTTTGGAATCGGCGGCAATCTGCTGCGCGCTGGGCGGAGCCAGGTTGATGCGCTGCGCGGTGAACCGGCCACCCGTGGAGTTAGTGCCCGGCACCACCACCATGGTGAAGAACTGATTATGCACCGCCGCCCACAGCACGTTGTTGGACCCTTCGCTGTAGCTCAGGCGCGGAACGTGTTTGCGCACGCAGCCGCCGGTGCCGTCGAAATAGGCGTGGTCGATGTGTTCGGGCTTCAACCCGTTGAACCAGAAGACGCCCATCATCAGCATGTCATCGCGCGGCCCCATGGGCGTGGCCGTGCCCACGCTGAAGTTTTGCTCGGGCAACGCGATGGCCTGCGCGGTGGGATTCTCGATGGTCACCGTGACGGTGTTCTGGAAATTACTGCCGAGGGTAAACCGCTTCAGCACCCGTAAACCGGAAGCCAGCGTCTTCTCCGCCGTGAGGGAACTCTTGGAGGTGGCGGTGAGTTTGAAGATGTTGTCGCCGAATAAGTCGCCAGCCTGGAGAGCCGCGACTGGAACTGGCGCGTGGTCGTTGAGGGTTGCCATCAAATTGGAGCCACTGGCAATGTCGCAACCGACGGTTTCCAAATAGTTCTTGAGCGCGACCTGCTTCAGCCCTCCACCAACACTCGTAAACGTGTAGATGGCCTCGTTGTTGGTGAGGCTCTCCAACTGCTCAACCAGATTCGTCGGGAGGACAATGCCCGGCGCAGGGGCCGCAATGGCGGGAGCGCCGTTGGTGGTGATGACCGCCGGAAGAGGGGCGGCGTTGGTCAACCCGGCGCTGGTCACGGCCGAGACGGTATTGGTCTTGGGCAGAGGGATGGGAGGGAAGAACTTGGGCACGATGACGGTCTGCAAGAGCAACAACAGCCCAATGCACGTCACCAACATGATGATACTTTTTCGATCCATGAAATTCTTTCGGCCCCGACGGGCCAGCTATGAGGTCGAGGGCGTGCCCACCGGCGGGTGGCTTTTCTGGCCCGGCCCGGGGCTGGCAGGACGTTTCCCCGGCACAGGGTCGTGGCCGCATCCACCCCACGGATGGCATCGGCAAATCCGCCCGACAGCCAGGATGGAACCACTTGCCACCCCATGAACACGCACTGCATCCGAGGCGTAAATCGAGCAGGTGGGATGAAAACGGCAACCGCCCCAAGGCCCAATCATCAAATGCAAAGCTGGCGAAATGGCGAACTTATAAATCCGCAGAGCACTTATCGCGATGTATTGACCCAGATTCATTCCGCTCGCAAAAGATCCGCGCGTTTCAGCGCGGTCAGGAAATCCGACTCCACCCCGGAAAATGTCAGACCAACAATTGATTGACGGGCGACGAGCACCACGTCCACGGCCCGGGCAATGCGATATTGATGCCGCCGAAATGCTTCCCGCAGCAGCCGTCTGGCCCGAGTACGAACCACGGCACCGCCAATTCGCTTGCTGGTAATCACGCCAAGACGGCTCGAACCGTTGGAAACATCAAGCCAGTTGAGCGCCAGGCAACCCACGGCGAGACGCCGACCTTCCGCCTTGGCCCGCAGGAAATCCCGTCCCCGCGTCACGCGCCGCGCTCGCGGCAGCCGAAGCGGACCGGAGGGCGTGCTCATAGCCATCAGGTGCCGACCGGCGTGAGGCGCTTGCGGCCCACGCGGCGACGGTTGCTCAAAATCGCGCGCCCGCTTTTAGTCGAATTCCGGTTGAGGAATCCGTGCTGGCGTTTGCGACGAATCTTCGATGGCTGATACTGGCGTTTCATAGAAATATTTCCTTCGCCGCGTGGCGGCGTCCGGGTCGGCGCGCACGACGTGCCCGGAAAAGGCGCGCAACCTTATCAGTGAAGGTGGGGGTGTCAATGAGGAGAAATGCGCGACTCCAACGACGATGCGAATCTCCGTGCGGCTAAGATGTTTGAGCAACGGCGGTTCTTTCCATGCCTCGGCCTGACCAAGACTCGCGGGCCATCACGAACCAGCCCTGATCCTCGGTCTCATTTTGTCCGCAAATCTTGCGTCCGCCAATTCCATATCCCCGATCAAATTCGCGGTGTCGCGCATCGGGCAGCCCTCCAAGAAACCTTGCCAATCCCGGAGCAGAGAGGCCTGGAAAAAGATTTGCGGACAGAAAAAACGCAAGCGAGGCAATCCGCAGGCAGAATTCGCCTTAACCAGAGGCCGGAAACGCGCCCAGTCCGGTGATTTGCGTGCAGGCTGAAAATAAAACCGGGGCGACCGCTCGCGCCCAGATTACTTCTTGGCCGCTTTCTGCTTGGCCCAGCGGGCGTGCTGAGCAGCCGAAATCTTGGCCCGGGCCTCGGCCGACATCTTCCGGCGGCGACGCACCACCCGGCCCTTTGCGGGGGCCGAGTCAGGAACGCCCAAGATGGCCGCAAGTTTCTTTTCGAGCTTCTGGATTCGCCCTTTGATGGCCGCCGCCCTGTTGAGTTGGGCGATCGACAAGTTAGCCAAGGTATTTGCCATGATGTTGATTCAGTATCTTCGGCGCGGGTTGAAGTCAAGCCGCCCGGCTGTCCAGCCCAGGGCAGGCGCAGCAAAATGTTTGGTTCCACGGGCTAAAACTCAAAATCCAAACCCCAAATAAGCTCTCCATTCCAAACTCCCATGGGAGCGCGAACGCCTGGTTTTGGAATTTGGGCCGTTGGAATTTAGTTGGGATTTGGGTTTTGGGTTTTCGTGCGAAACACCGCGCAATTAGAGGCGATTGTAAAACCCTGTTTGGCGGAGCGCCGCAAGGATCGCGGCGCTCCGACTTTTGCAATCGCCTCATTAGATGCGTCTGCCCTGCTGTCCAACCGCAGGCTTGAGCATCCCGACGGTGGCCGATCCGCGACGACGAACCGTTTCAACTTATCGCGCCGGCCCGGCCCGGAGAATGAACTCGATCAGGTCGGCCATGGGTTGCACGCCAAGACCTTCCTCCAGACCCTCGGGCATGAGCGAACGCTCACTGGCCTTCAGGTTGGCGACGGATTCGCGCGCCAAGTTCTGCCTTTCGCCATTGGGCACCTGCAAGGAAATGGTCGCGGTCGTCTCGCTGACCAGCACCCCGAGGAACGAATCGCCAGCCTTGGTCTCCACGGTATAGGCGGTGAAGCCGGCGGCGATCTCCGCGTTCGGATCGAGGATGCTGCGCAGCAACTTTTCCTTGCCGCCCGCCGCAGCCCCGACGAGATCCGGGCCGACGGCAAAGCCTTCGCGACCGGAGCGGTGGCACGAAGCGCACCGCTGCTGGTAGAGTCCGTGTCCGCGAACGGCGTCCCCGACCAGGTCGAGGGCGGGACGGAATGTCTTCAGCACTGCCTCACGAGGGGCGGATTCGGACTGGAGGATGCGCCGCGCGTCGGTGCGCACGCCACCATCCGCGTGAGTGGTCAATCGCTGCACATCGGCGGCAGCGAGTTCGCGGCGGGCGATGATCCCCTGCTCCACCGCTTGCAACAGGGACATGGCTCCGTCGCGACGGCTGAGCAGCAAGGCGATGGCTTTGAGCCGGGCGGAGGGCGCGAGTTGCACCCAGCGGGCAGTGAGGTTGGTGATGGAACTGTCGCGGCGTTTGACCACGGCGGCGAGGGCGGCGCTTTGCACCGGGGCAGGCACGGAGGCCGCCAGCAAGGCGAGAACCACGCCGCGAGATTTGGCGTCGTTGGCGGTGGAGAGAAATTCGACGGCCTGAATGCGCGGCCCGTCCTCCGCTGCGGAGTCCGTCACCAGCGTCCACGCCTGCTGGATGTAATCAGCGGCAAGCCTCGCGTCCACGGAGGCCAGGGTGAGATTGCGGCGCTCCAAACCGGCCGCAAAAGCACCGGCCCAGGCGAACGCCTCCGGCGAGTTTGCGGCCACGCGCAGGCCGAGCGCCACGCGCTCCAACGGCGCGCCCGCTCCGGCCAGACGGGCCAGCTCAGACAAAACTTCGGCAGCATGAACCTGGGCGGTGAAGTCAGGATTTGCGACCAGCCCGGCGAAGAAATCCCCGGCCTCGGCCAGTGACATTCCATTCAGCACCGCCGCGCGAATCCACGGCTCGCCCCCATCGCGCGTGAGAAGTTTCATCAACACCACCCAGTCGGTCTGCGACCGAGCCAGCTGAAAACGCACGGTCGGATCCGGATCCTCGACCAGCGTGCGGAAGACTTCAGCCTCCAACCCCCACACGGCGGGCGCGAGCCGGACCGCATGGCGGCGCACCACCGCGTTGGGGTCAGCCAGCGCCTCGCGCACCAGTTCAGGACGCAAGGCGCGCTGACCGTGCAAGACATGCAGGGCGTGAACCCGCGCGAGGGTGAAAGCGGATTCGCGCACCAACGACTCCAGCGCCGGGGTCTGATCCGGATCACGTCGCTCAAACAAAAGTCGCGCGGCCGTGTCGCGATGCCAGCCATTCGAATGCGTGAGCGTCTGCACCAAACCGGCCGTGCTGAAGGAGCCGAGACTCGCGAACACCCTCGGTTTGAAGCCGGACGGCACGATGCGATAAATCCGCCCGCGACTGTTCCCGCTGTCCAAGTCCAGCCGGCTCTTCAACTCCGGCGGCAACGACCACGGGTGCTCGATGGTCTCGCGATACATGTCCACCGCGTAGAGCGTGCCGTCGGGGGCGTTGGCGAAGGAAACGGGCCGGAACCAGTTGTCGCGCGAGGCGATGAACTCGCGCTTCTGCTCATCCGCGGCGCGCTCGGCGATGAAGTTCAAGCCGTCGCGGCGAATCTTTTTGCGGTGAATCAAGTTGCTGCCGCAGTCCGCGACGAAGGCATCGCCGCGATACTCGGGCGGGAAGGCATCGCCGCGATAAATCATCACTCCCGCCGCGCCGGTGAAATAGCCCGAGGCACGTCCGCCGCCCTCGACCGGACCAGCCACCAGACCCGCCACGCGCCATTTGGTGCGGAGCACGCGCCACGGCTCGTCGGGACTGAGGCGATACACCTCGGCGGCCGGACCATCGAGCGCGATGCTCACATCGGGCGGGGGCCAAATGGCGATGGTGTTCCGCGCGGGTGGAAACTCCTCATACATGTCCACGGCGATATGGCGCGAGTTGCTGCAGATGAATTTGTTTCCCTCGTCATCGTAGCTCAGACCCCACTGGCCGCCGCCGGCCTCAGAGCGCATCTCCAAAGTGCGCGGGTCAAACGAGAAATCCCTCCCGCGCAGCACGACCAGCCTCGCCTCGCGTCGCATCAGGTTGGTGATCACGCCCGCATTGCCGCCCAGCGCACCGTGGATGCGATTGTCGATTCCCCAGGTGAAGCTGTTCAAAAGCTGCTGCACGTTGAGCTTCGTCGTGCTGTTGCCGAAGCCGGTGAACACGGTCTGCCGCACATCCGCCACGCCGTCGCCAGTGGTGTCCTTGAGGTAGAGAATGTCCGGCGAAGCGCCAACGAAAATGCCGCCGTCATAACAAATCACCGCCGTGGGCCAGGGCAGGTTCGTGGCGTAAAGCGTGGCCCGGTCGAAGCGCCCGTCACCATCCGTGTCTTCCAGCAGCTTGATGCTCCCAAGCCGTTCGTCGCGGCGCTCGGAGTAATCAATCATCTGCACCACGAACATCCGCCCATGCTCATCGAAAGTGATCGCCACCGGGCTGGCGACGAGGGGCTCGCTCGCCACCAGTTCCATGCGCATGCCATCCCGCACCTGCATCGTCGTGAGGGCTTGGGCCGGCTCCGTGGCTGGCACCCGCGGCAGGTCAGCCTCGCGCACCTGCAACTCCGCTGCTGCCGCCGCACAGGCCAGCAATGCAGTCCAAACCAGTTGGGCAGTGAACATGCCCGAATCAAACGCAAACGCCGGGAAAGTTCCAAACAACAAAATGCCGCGCCAGCGCGCGGAGCGCGACACGCTCGTAAGAGCCTGTCTGCAAAGTCGTTTGGGCGGCGCAGGTCACTAGCCCCGGAGTGCGTCCGTCCCCGGGCGCAGCCACTTGGCCAAGGCGGCCGGTGTGGATTTTTCCAACGCGCTCGGCGTCATCACCTTGCTGTGCCCGGGGACGGGCTCACTCCGGGGCCGAATTTTCAGACCGGTTCTAACGCTGTCCCCACTCCAATGGTGGTAACTGCCAGGGCTTGTTTTCCAAACCCAGGCGCGCTGGTTTGATCCACGGCCCGCCAGATGGGTCCGGGGCGAAGCGACTTTGCGTTTGGCAGGGACGAGGAGTTGAGGAATCTTCGGCGCGTGCGTTCCCTGTTCATCGCCTCTGCCGTCCTGCTGTGTGCCGCGCCCTCCTTCGCGCGCACGGGGATCGTGCGCACCCTCACGGGTGAAACCTACGAGGGCCAGATCCGTTTTGTACCCGGTCAAGTCCGGGTGGTGAATGCCACGGCCGGGTTGATGCTCGGCATCGACATGACCAATGTGGCTCGCCTCTCCTTTCCCACCAACGGCAGCCCGAGCACGTCCCCCGGGCCGCTGGTCGAAGCGGTGCCCGAGGGCTGGCAGGAGGCGGACATCGGCCGAGCGCAGATTCCCGGCAGCACGCGCCACGAAGGGAACACCTTCACCGTGCGCGGCTCCGGCCCGCACATCGAGGGCGAGGCTGACTCGTTTCACTACGTCTTCAAACCGGTGCGCGGGGACAGCGAAATTGTGGCCGAAGTGGTAAGCATTCAATACACCCATCCCAACGCCAGGGCCGGCCTGATGATGCGCGAGAACCTGAATGATTATTCGCGTCATGTGATGCTCGCGCTAACGGCGATGCGCGGCGGCCTGAGCCTGGCGCGCACCACGGAGCGATCCATCACCAAGACTTCAACGCCCCTCCCGGCTTTCGCGCCCCACTGGTTGAAATTGAAACGGCAGGGCGATGAATTCACCGCCTCCATTTCGCCCAACGGCCGGCTCTGGACCCAAGTGGAAAAACGCCTGCTGCCCATGGCGGAGAATTTTTACGTTGGTCTGGCCGTGGCCAGCGGCAACGACACGCTGCTCAACTGGACCACTTTTAGCAAAGTCCGCGAAGCGGCCCGGCTCTTCAACGAGGACCACAACCCCGAGGTCGAAATGGTCAGCGGCTCCCTTTTCACCGGACGCCCCGAGCGCGCCAGCCAGAGCGAGGTGCATTTTAGCGGCACGCCCAAGGTGTTGCGCGTCCCCACCGACCGCGTGGCCCGCCTCGCTTACGCGCCGCTTTCCGGCGAAATGGCGTGGAAGACCCGCGTCAGCCGCTCCGGCGTATGGGTCAACACGGGTGATTTTTTCGACGGCGAATTCCGGGGCATCGAAAACCGCCGCCTGACCATCAGCTCCGTACTCTACGGCCTGCGCACCTTCGACATCGACGATGAGGTGCTGGCCGTGGTCTTGCAACCGCGCCAGGCCCAAAGCGCACCGTTTGAAATCGAAACGACCGACGGCTCCGTGCTGCTGGCGTCCGAAGTCACGCTGGCCGAGGGCGAAATCCGCTTGCGCGAGTCCGCGTTGGGCGAGGTGCGTCTGCCGGCCTTCGAGCTTCTGGATCTGCGCCGCCGCTAAACCTGAACGCTCCACGCCGCCAGGACGTCTCGCTCTCGCACCCCCAAAAAAACACACCCGGCCGTTGAAGCCGGAACTCCGAAGTCGAACTTCAGCCCGGCCCGTGGCCTTTCCCCGGAGCGCGGGTTTTCAACCCGCTACAGCGGGCCGAGGCGGAAGGCGTTGGAACTATTTTGATCTCCGGCGTAAGCGGCTTGCGGCGGGTTAAAAACCCGCGCTCCGTCGAGAATGGAGGGCGGCGGTGGCCGCGCCTCGACCATGAAAAAGGCCGGAGGAAAATTCCTCCGGCCTTGCTTCCGCAAATCATCGGGCCCGCTTCAGCCCTGGCCCCGCCGCCGCCAGGCTCGCAGCCCTGTCGCCGCCAGCCCCAGCCCACCAAAAATCCCCAGCGCCCACGTCGCCGGCTCCGGCACCACCGTCAGCTCCAGTTCCCAACTCACCAACGTGCTCACGTCCCCGCCCGACATGTCCGCCACGAACAAGGTC
>JANOQV010000227.1:0-3052 GCA_031414955.1 Pedosphaera sp.
CCAATCCGGGGCGCGGCGTCATCTGGATCAACGAGCCGTACGCGCAACTCACCGTGCGCAACAATCACATCATCACGCGGCCCACCGCGAAGGGACGGGGCGACGGACTGTTCGGGTTCAACGCCAAGTGCGACTTCACCACGTTCCGTTTTGAGAACAACATCATCGAGTGCCTCGACAAGGAGCGTCCGTTGTTCCGCAACGACGCGAGCGGAAAGTCCACCGTGACGAACAACCGCCTGACCGGCATCAGCGACACGGCACGCTACGGCAATGCGCCGACCAAGGACACCGCCGGACTGGAGGCACCGCTGAAATTCGAGTGCGGCGTGGATGGTGAGATGCGCGTGGACGGCTGGAAGACGGAGCGAAGGCAGAAGCCGTGAGAACATGGACCCGCGGACGAAAGACAGCCCGCTGCGTGCTTTCCCCCACGATGGTCAGGGCGTAAATGCACCGCTGGTCACGATCCCGTAAAATGAAAACCCTCTTGAAGAGTCTCCTGGTGCTGGCGGCATGCACACCCTTGGTCGCAGCAGAACCCGGCGCGACGACGCGCCAAGAGGGTGTCACCTACGGCGAAAAGACCGGCACGAAGCTGACGCTGGATGTTTTCCATCCAGCGCGGGCCACGAACGGCGCGGGGGTCATCCTCATCGTGAGCGGCGGGTGGGCGTCGTCGCGCGGAGCCATCAACACGAACTACGCGGCGCATTTTCTCAAACGCGGCTACACCGTCTTCGCCGTGGTGCATGGGTCGCATCCGCAATTCGTCATCCCGGAAATCATTCCCGACCTGCATCGCGCGGTGCGCTTCATCCGGTTCAACGCGAAAAAGTTTGGCGTGGACGGGAACAAGCTCGGCGTCACCGGGGCGAGTTCCGGCGGGCACCTCGCGTTCCTCCTCGCCACGCACGGTGGGCCGGGTGCGGTGGACGCGGCGGACCCGGTGGAGCGCGAGAGCAGCGCGGTCCAGGCGGTGGCGTGCTTCTTTCCGCCCACGGATTTTCTGAACTACGTGAAGCCCAACCTCAACGCGATGGACGAGAGTGTGTTGAAGAACTTCAGCAAGTTCATCGGCCCCGTCCCGGCGGACGAGCAGGAGCGCGATGCACTGGGCCGCCGCATTTCGCCCATCTACTCCGTCAGTTCCAACATGGCCCCGGCGCTGATCATTCATGGTGAGAAAGATCAGCATGTGCTGCTGCATCAGGCGACGAGCTTCGTGGCGGCCGCGAAGAAGGCCGGTGGTAAAGCTGAGGTCGTCATCAAGAAAGGCCAGCCGCACGGCTGGAAGAAGATGGGAGATGACGTGGAAACTTTTGCGGACTGGTTCGACGTGCATCTGCTGAAGAAGTCCGCTACACCGACCGCGTTGCCGAGATGAAAATCCAATGATTCCATTGCCCCATTGTTTCCGCACGACCCTTGCGCACTTCGCCGCTGTGCTGACCGCCGTTGTCTTTCTTCAGAGCGGGAAGGTGCTGGCTGCCGCGCCGGCCGTTTTCCGGCCGGCCTACGCGCCTGCTCCGGCGGATAATCCGCTCAAGGGCTTCGTTCCCTACGCGGGACAAGGACGGAAGTTCCCGCACTCGCTGGAGTTCGATTATCTGTCGCTCGCCTCGATGATGACCGGGCCGACGAACTTCAACTGGACGCCGATGGAACGTCTGCTCGATGGCATCGCCTCGCGCGGCTGCCAGAGCGTCTTCCGCATCTACATGGAATTCCCACGCAAACCCAGCGGCGTGCCGGAGTATCTCGTCGCGGCCGGGGTGAAGGTGCGCGCGTGGACCAACACGAACACGCAGCCGCTCCCGCCCGCGCTCGACCACACCCCGGACTACGAAGACCCGCGTCTGCGGGCGGCGCTCACGAATTTCATCGCCGCTCTCGGCGCGCGTTACGATGGCGACCCGCGCATCGGTTTCATCACCGCCGGCCTGCTCGGCACCTGGGGCGAGTGGCATTGCTATCCACATTCGGAATGGTTCGCGTCCAAGGCCGTCCAGGCGGAAGTGATGGACGCCTACGAAGCCGCGTTCAAAAAGACGCCGGTGGTGCTGCGCTATCCGGCTGGTGACAACCACTCCGCGCATGCTCCGAACGCCCGGCGGAGTTTTGGCTACCACGACGATTCTTTCGCCTGGGCCACGCTGGACACGGGCCGCAAGAACGAAGACTGGTTCTATCTCACCGCACTGCGGAAAGCCGGACCCGCTGCGATGGACCGCTGGCGCACCGCGCCGATTGGCGGCGAGATTCGCCCCGAACTCTGGTCGTGCCTGTGGACGACCAAGGACTGCGCCAAGGGCCAGGATTTCGCCCAATGCGTCCGCGAAACTCATGCCTCCTGGCTCATGGACTCCAGCACATCCCGCCCGCTCCCGTCCGAGGAACGGGAGCGCGCCCTCGCAGCGGCGCGAAGCCTCGGCTACGAGTTGCAGGTCGTCCAAGCCACTGCGGCGTTGACGGGCCGCCGGCTGGAAGTCTCCGTTACGATCACGAACCGTGGCGTCGCGCCGTTCTACGCGGGCTGGCCGGTGCGGCTCATGGCGGTCGGTTCCGACGGTGGCGAGTCAGTCGCTGAACTTCCGTTTGCCTTGAACACGTTGTTGCCCACTGCCACCGACACCCGGTCCGTGACGCTCGATCTCACGAAGGTCTCCTCTGGCGAAGTCACGCTTCTCCTCGGCATCCCAAATCCGCTCAAAGGCGGACGCCCGCTTCGCTTCGCCAACGCGGACCAGGACCGCGACCGCCCCGGTTGGCTCACACTCGGAAAGATTGTGCTCCCATGACGCAAAAGACCGCACAACACCGTCCACACCGCGATGCGAACACTCACGCCTCGCTTGCATATTCTCTTCATTCATTTATCAAAACATCCATGAACACGCGCCGAACCAGCCTCACCTTCACGCTCCTTGCCTCCGTTTTGCACACCGCGCTTTTCGCGGCGGAGAATATCTCACCTGCGGCCGCTGCGGTCCCTGTCGTCAGTCCAGTCAAGCCAACGGGGGCAGCAGACAAGCCGGCGGCCAAGCCCAAG
>JANOQV010000228.1:0-2679 GCA_031414955.1 Pedosphaera sp.
CTTCCCGTTTGTGACGCCCATACCATTGCCCGGAGTTTCCACGG
Organism: Pedosphaera sp.; assembly: GCA_031414955.1. Taxonomy (GTDB): domain Bacteria; phylum Verrucomicrobiota; class Verrucomicrobiia; order Limisphaerales; family SIBH01; genus JANNGC01. Next base: position 45 of record JANOQV010000228.1, read on the forward strand.
CGTTCGGGCTCGTGATTGCCCTGCTGGGAATGCGCATGGTGCTGGGGCAAAAGCCCTGGCTGCCGGAACGCGTCACGTCCCGCATCCTCCCCGCGCGTTTTCTGCCGAAGCTGCTGCTCGCGGCGAGCCGTGCGTTCGGCCGGTTGGAAAAGTTGCTCAAGCCGCGCCTGTTCTACCCCGAATATCCCGCCGCGTTTCAGCGCGCCAGCGGCGTGATCATTGTTATCTGCGGATTGCTCCTGCTGCTGCCGCTGCCCGTGCCGTTCAGCAACGCCTTCCCCGCCTTCACCATCATCCTGCTCGCCGCCGCCGGCCTCGAGCGCGACGGCGCGGTGTTCATCGCCGGCTGCGTGCAGTTCATCTTCTGCCTCGGTTTCTTCGCCGCACTCTGCCTCGGCGGCTCGGAAGTGTGGCAGCGCATTTTTAACTGACCACACGCTCCGGAAGAAAAACCACTGATGGAAATCCTCGACGCCATTCGCGCCAATCTCCTCTCGCCCGCCGTGCTGTTCTTCGCGCTTGGCCTCATCGCCGCGCTCACGAAGAGCGACTTGAAATTTCCCGAGCCGCTCTACACCGGACTGACGATTTACCTGCTCGTGGCCCTCGGTTTCAAAGGCGGTGTGGCCATTGCCGAGGCGGGCATCGCCAAGGTCTGGCTGCCCGCCTGCGCCGCGATGCTGCTGGGCGCGCTTATTCCGCTGTGGACATATCCCGTGCTGCGCTTCGGCGGGAAAATTTCCGCCGTGGACTCGGCGGCCATCGCTGCGCACTACGGCTCGGTCAGCGCAGTCACCTTCATCGCCGCCACGAATTACCTCAAGTCCATCAACCAGCCGTTCGAGAATTACGCCACCGCCTTCCTCGCCGTGATGGAATCCCCCGCCATCCTCGTTGGCGTCGTGCTCGGCAAGCTCGCGACGAAGAAGAGCGGCGACGATTCCTTCACCTCCCTCAAGACCGCGATGCACGAGGCGCTGTTTGGTCGCAGCATTTTTCTCCTCGTCGGCGCTCTTGTGATCGGCGCGCTCTGCGGCGAGGCCGGAATGAAAAAAGTCGAAGCGTTCTTCGTGACCCCGTTCCAGGGTGTGCTCGCGCTCTTCCTCCTCGAAATGGGCATCGTGGCCGGGCGACGACTCGGCGATTTGAGAAAGGTCGGGCCCTTCCTGCTGGCCTTCGGCATCGTGGTCCCCCTGATCAACGGCGCACTCGGGGTCTGGCTCGGTCAGTTCACCGGCCTCACCCTCGGCGGCGCGACTTTGCTCGGCGTGCTCTCGGCGAGCGCAAGCTACATCGCTGCGCCGGCCGCCATCCGCATGTCCTTGCCCGATGCGAATCCCACGCTCTACCTCACCGCTTCGCTCGCGATCACTTTTCCTTTCAACATCACCCTGGGCATTCCGATCTACCTCGAGATCGCCCGCCGCCTCTACTCTTGAAGCCATGAACCTCCACCCCATGAAGCTGGTGACCATCGTCTGCGAAGCCTACGCAAAGGACACGGTGATCAAACTGCTCCACGAAGTCGGCGCGCACGGCTACACGCTTTTCCCCGTCGCAGGCGACGGCTCGCGCGGCCAGCGTCCGGCGGACATCCCGGAGTTCGCCAACATCCAGATCGAAGTCATCGTCCAGCCCGAGGCCGCCGACCATCTCCTGCAGAAGCTCGGCCAGGATTTTTTCCCGCGCTACGGCATGGTCGCCTTCGAGTCCGACGTGCGCGTCTTGCGCAAAGACAAGTTTTAGGCCTGCTGAATGCCGCCTCTGGGCGTTCGGCGGTCTGCTGATGTTGCCCGCATTGAGTCGCCCTTCTTCTCGCGCAGCAACGTGCTGGTCGCGCCGAAGGCAATGGGCTACGCCGCCTGCTCGAAATCCTTGAGCGGCACTTGCGATTGCAGATAACCAATCAACGCCTCGCGCTCCTGCGGTTCAAGTTGCGACAACGAGCCGTAGAGACTGGCGTCGCGAGCGCGGAGTTCGGCGAACTTGCCTTCCTGCAAAAGAAACCGGCTTCCCTCGTCGAGCAGGAACGCGACGAACACCACTTTCAACTCGCGGCTATGCACCGCATTGGTCGGCTGCGTGGCGACGAATCTTTCAAATGCTTCGTCCGCAAGCTGGCCGCGCGTCGGAATCTCGGGAATCAAACCGAACACACGGGCGAGGATTTCGCGCAGACTCGGCAAGCGGTCGGATTTGTAAACCTCCTGGAGCTTGGGAAGATTCCAAAACTCTTGCGGCTTCTCGAACAGCAGACGACGGACGCGCTCCTCGACGGCGGGCCAGTCCTCGTCGTCGTAAGCCTGCCGCAGAACCGCGTCGCTGGCGACGGCTTCGCCGGCCTGTTGCGCGAAACGCTCGCGATACATCTCGCGGTCAATCTTCATCCCGAACAAACCGATCTCGTCACGCAAGACGCTCGCCATCGGGTCAAGCGAGGTGTTCGTGAAATCTTCAATGCGAATGCCGCCTTCCCCACCTTCGCCACCCTCCACCGGCGGGCCTTTGGGCAAGGACAGTTTTTGGTCGTAATCGAAATCCTCCTCGAAGTATTCGCAGTTGGCGAAGAAGTCGAAGAGCGCGAAGCCATCTTTCTTGGCCGTGCGCTGGCTTGCGCCTTCGCCGTGCTTGAAGG
>JANOQV010000229.1:0-10690 GCA_031414955.1 Pedosphaera sp.
GGCGCAGCAACGCGATAACTCCAGGCGCGTGGGAAAAATCTAGGCCCGCAGGCTGGCACACGTGGCTGCGCCCGAGGACGGGCGCACTCCAGGGCGGGCAGACTTCGCAGCCCAACCGACTTTTCAGACAGGCTCTCAGTGGAGGGCTACTGGAGACTGCGCGGACCAAGTTTGATAGGAGCGCGGACCACCGAGTCCGCGCGATCAAAACTCGGCGAAACATGGGCGGATTTGAAATTCGTATGAACACGCGGACTCGGCGGTCCGCGCTCCGAAGGTTGGAACCACTCATCTTCAAGAGGCACCCCTTCCCAGCACTGCGGCGAGGTGGCGCAGTTCCTCGTCGATCTCCTCCGGGGCGGCGACGGTCTCGGCGATCTCGCGCCGGATTAGTTCACCGAACCGATGGCGCAGGCGATGCACGGCCACGCCCACGGCGGAAGCGGACAGGTTCAGTTCGCGGGCGGCGGCGTTGTAATCACCGCGCCCCGCGTCAGCCTGGAGGTATTCCTTCAACCGGTCGAACTGCGCGGCCTTGCCGGCGGCGTGGAACTCGCCCCGCAGTTTTTCAAAGGCCCGCCCCATCAAGGCCACGGCCCAGCGTCGCTCGAAAATAGACTCGGGCGTCTCGGTGGTGGCCGGTTCGGCGCGGAGAAAACCCTCCTCGGGCTCGGCGTCGAGCGGCACGAAATCCACGCCGCCGCCACGCTTGAGCGCGCCTGTCCGTTGGCGTTCATCGGCGAGAAAATTCTTAAGCGAGGCCAGAAGGAAGGAGCGGAACTTGCCCTTGTGCGGCGCGACGTTGGCCAGGAAATCCCGGGCCAGCAGCCGCGCGATGAATTCTTGCGTGAGGTCCTGGGCGTCGTGTTCGGCATGGCCGGAGCGGCGGATGAAGGTGTAGAGCGGCGGCCAGTAGGCCTGACAGAGTGACTGGAGTGATTTTTCGGCTTCGGACGATCCTCCGCGCGCGGAGAGCACCACGCTCCAATGCGTGGTGGTGAACCACTGGTGCGGCTCGTTCGCCGGACTGGCAATTTCGTGTTCGGAAGACATCGCCCAACCTGAACCGGGTTGCGTAGTGGCTGGTGGCGGGATAGTTGCCCACTGCTGAAACGCCTGTCGAGCCTCCCTTCAAGAAGTCATGGAACAGGACGCCGAGGCTGGCCCGAGGTGTGAAGGGGTGGCCATTGTGCGCTCGGAGTGGGGCTTGAAGCGCCACTCAAAAGAAGCCCGGCAGATTCAAGGCACGAACATGAACTCTGGCGAGTTGACCAGTGCGCACACGGCGTCTTCCATGCGTTCGCGCCAGGCGGGGGCGAGGCGGGCGGTGCGCTCGGCTTCGAGTTTAATCTTCGTGGCCTCGTTACTCATCCGTTCAGGATGTTTTCTGGAATTCTATATTTTATCTTCGGGGATCGGCTCAACATCAGGAACCCTGGCCATGACGCGCAGGAATTCCTCGCGATTTGCCAGTTTGGCGCGGCGCGCGACGTAGCTCTCGCTTGTCCACGCTCCCAGCTCCTGGGCGACGGCGAGCCGAACCAACTCCTCGACGGTCGTGTTCTCGTTTCGCGCAAGCGTGGCCGCCTGCTCATAGAGCGCGTCCGGCAAATCTGTTTTTACGCTGATCATGGTCGTTTCAGAAATCCTTCGTCACCGGCTGCTGGAACGGGTTTTGGATTCTTAGGCGGCTCTCCACGACCAGACCATGATGCATGTCTTCCGAAAACAGAATCGTGGCGTTGGCGGCGAGCGCCGCCGCAACCACGAGTCCATCCCAAAAGGCGAACTGGCGCTGGCCGCGTAGCTCCGAAGCGCGCCGCAGCAGGGCCTGATCAAAGGCCACCACTTCATGCCGGGCGTAGAACGAATCGATCAGGTTTTGGATGCGATCTTCGGTGAACCGGGCCTTGCGCAACAGATTTCGCGAGACTTCGTTGATTACCTGAACGCTGGTGACAACACCCGGCTGCGCCACGACGGACTTTGCCACCGCAGTTTTCTGCGGGTCACTGCCTTCGATGAAGGCGTAGAGCCAGATGTTGGAATCCACGAAGACGCGCGGATTCGCCGCTGGCTCATCGCTCATAAACCTCGTCGCGGGTCAGCGGTTTGAAGCCGGCGATTTTGATCGGATGGGCGAGAAGCTGGTCGATCAGGTTCGACCCGTGGCCGTGATGCTTGCTCGTGACGGGCGAAAGCGTGGCGACTGGCTCGCTGTGTTCGCAAACGGTCAGCGTCTCGCCCGTTTCGCGTATCTGGCGGAGATACTCATCGAGGTGAGTCCCAAGCTCTTTGGAATCAACGGTCATGGCTGAACCGTAGCGAGGCGAACCGCAGGGGTCAATTCAAGCGATGTTCGCAAAACATTCACGGCACGAACATGAACTCTGGCGAGTTGACCAGTGCCCACACGGCGTCTTCCATGCGTTCACGCCAGGCAGGGGCGAGGCGGTCGGTCGGCGGGTCGCCGGCGCGGGCGGCGCGCTCGGCTTCGAGTTTGATCTTCGTGGCTTCGGGGTGCAGGTGGTTTGACCAGGAGACGGGGCGCGTGGCTTTGCGTGGCTTGGGCGTGGCGCTTTCGCTCACGGCGAGGCGGGACTCGAAGCCGTCCTGCAAATAGCTCTCGAACAGTTTTTCCTCGGCGGAGGTGGGCGGACGCGAGGCGAGGCGAAGGAAGGTTTCGCGCGTGAGTTGCGGAAGCGTCACGTCGCCGCGCGTGGCGAGCGCAGTCAGGGCGCTGTCGTCGGAGAGGCGCGTGATGCGGCCGTTGGCGAGCAGGCCGTTGGCGAGGGCGGCGGGCTGGAGCACGTTCGGCGAGTCATCGCGCAAGGTCTGCGGGCCTTGGCGGGATTCGCGCCAACCGAAGGTGGTGAGCGTGTCAGAAATCATCTGCGCCCTCGGCATGGCCAGCGCGGGACGGTCGCGCTCGTTCGAGAGCGAGGCGAATTCCCACGAGTGATACGGTGTGCCGAGGTTGTTGAACTCTTTCACCGGACGGCGGCCATCCACGTCCATGTTCATTTCCTCGGACTCAAACTTCTTGCCCACGGCGGAGAAGAGGGAATCGACAATCTGCTCGGCGCTCAGGCGGCGGCGCGCAGGACCGGCGAACAGGCGTTGCTCCGGCCTGTCGCCCGTGTCGGGCCGCGCCTCGCGCTGGTAGGTGTGCGAATTGAGGATGAGCCGCGCAACGTGCTTGAGGTCGTAATCGTGCGTGGTCAGTTCGCGCGCGAGCCAGTCGAGCAGTTCGGGGTGTGACGCCTTCGCCGTCTCCCAATCATCCACCGGCTCGACGAGGCCTTTGCCGAGATACTGCTTCCACAAGCGGTTCACGATCACGCGCGCGAAGCGTCCGTTGCGCGGGTCGGTAATGAGAGCGGCCAGCCGTTCGCGCGAATCTCCCGCCTTGCGCAAGACACCGGCGGCGAGTTCGTCCGATACGGTGTTGGTCAGGGTCCAGGTGGGTGGAACCTTGGAACCGGGAGCCAGCGTCACCTTCACGAGTCGGCCCACGACGATATTGGCGTTGGTGGGAATGGAACTGCTCAAGGGCACTTCCTGCGGCGCGCGCTTGAGCATCGCGGCGAGGCTGAACAGATCGCGCTGTTTGAAATCGTGATACGGCGCGTCGTGGCAGCGGGCGCACTGCATCTGCATGCCCATGAAACCTTGCGCGATGATCTGCGCCTTCTGGGCCAGCGGCACGTCGTTCTCAGTGGCGAGGCCGAAGCCGGCCGGCCCGCCGTAGTTCGCGCTGCCCTCCATGAGAATCAGTTCCGTGACAAAGCGGTCCATCGGCTTGTTGTCGCTAAACGCCTCGTGGACGTACCAGCGGAACGGCCCGGTGTTGTTGAGCATAGGCTTCACGATGCCGGGATTTTCCGCGAGCACGTCCTGCCAGTAGCTGACCCAGTGGTCAGCCCAGCTTGGATTTTTCAAGTAGCGGTCGATGGCTTGCGCGCGCCGATCCTGAGTGGAGTCCGCGAGGAACTGGTTCAGCTCCCCGACCAGCGGCGCGCGGCCCACCGTGTCGAGCGCGACGCGGCGAAGAAAGGCGTAGTCGTCGATCAAAGGTGAAGGTTTCGAGTTTGAAGTTTCGAGTTTCGCGTTGATGAAGCGGTCAATGGCGTCGAGCGCCGTCACGCCTTTGACCGAAGGAATTTTCACGGGCGGCAACTTCGCCGACTGTTCCCGCGCCCGCTCGTGACGCATGGCCCAATAGCCATCTTCGCTCGCCGCGAGCTTGCGACGCTGGGCGGCGTCGGCTTGCGTGTGGTGCGTGCGCCGCGCCGCGGCGTAGGGCAGCCATGAATCGTCCGCCAGAGCCACGCGTGGTCCGCCCGCCGGCGCGAGCACGTAAAACATTTCCGCGCCCTTGGCGGCGAGACTCACCGTAAGTTCGCCCACTTCGGGCCGGCGTTCCTTCAGCCCGATGATCGTCTCGACCACGAGGACGTGCTCGCGGCCGTCGCCGGGCAAACTGGTGATGGACTCGGACTGGCCGGCCTGCACGTAGCGCACGTCGGGAGCCAGCGGCAGCGGCACTTCCGGCACCTCCTCGTGTCCGTCCGAACTCAGGCTCTGGAACTTCGTCGCCAGCACCTGGCGTCCATCGAGGAACACACGCGCGCTGGTGCGGACGCGCAGGAGCAGTTGTTGCTCGCCGGGCGGCAGCGTGACCCGGGCCGAGGCGCGGAACAAAAACGGAGCCTTGCGATCCACTTTGATCCCGTGGGCGGAATACTTCGTGGGCAAGACCATGAAGCCGAACGCCGGCTCGGAATAGGTTTCGCTCACGGGCGGGTTGGTGAAGGTCCACTTCGCTTCATCGGGCAGGCCTTCGAAAATCTCGACGCGCACGGTGTCGCGCGGCAGGTCGCGCGGCAGGTCGCGCGCGCGGATGGCGGGCGCGTTGGTCTCAGCGTGCAGGCTGGTCAGAAAAAGAGCAGACGCCAGGGCGAAGAACAGCGCGCCCGGAGCCATCGTAAAATTGCAGCGGTCACTTTTCATGGTGTGATGGGGTCAAGACTACCGAGGCGGGCCTGGCATTCAAGGTGGGAGTGCCCCGGTGGGGTGGTTGAAAGTGCCGGGCCGGAAGCCGTCGGGCCGGAGTGCGCCCGTCCCGGGGGCAGCCACGTCCGCGCGCACGATGCCTTGGGGAAATTCCCAGCACCTCGCCACGCTCCACCTTGCTGCGCCCGAGGACGGGCGCACTCCGGGCCCACCACGATCAATCCCACCCGTGCCCCGGTGGGGCGGTCGAGATTTTACATTGCGCGAGGGCGGCGGTCATGGATGTTCCCCGCCATGAAACAAGCACGCAGTGGACCGCCTTCACCGGATGATTTCCAACGGCAACTGGCCCTGTTCATGAAACAGCATTTCCCCGGCGTCACCAATCCCAAGTTCGCCACGGATGAGTCGGGCGCGGGGGACGGGAGAACTTCGCGTTCCGGCGAGGAGTTCCAGTTTGCCCACAAGCCCCGCGCCGTGAAGGCTCATCTCGACCGGTTCGTGATCAAGCAGCACGAGGCCAAGAAAGTCCTGAGCGTGGCGCTCTGCGATCATTACAACCAGGTCCGGCTGGCCCGCGCGGGCCGCAAGACCGCCAACTACGCCAAACAGAACATCATCCTCGTGGGGCCGACCGGTGTGGGCAAAACGTATCTCATCCGCAGCGTGGCTGACTTGATCGGCGTGCCGTTCGTGAAGGGCGATGCGACCAAGTTCTCCGAGACCGGCTACGTGGGTGGCGATGTGGAAGACCTGGTGCGCGAACTGGTGCGCCGCGCGGACGGCGACTTGGAGCGCGCGGAACACGGCATTATTTACATCGACGAAATTGACAAGATCGCCGCCTTCGCCACGGGCGCTGGAGGGCGGGACGTGAGCGGGCGCGGCGTGCAGACCAATCTGCTCAAGCTAATGGAGGAGACGGACGTGGCGGTGCGGGCGCCAAATGACATCGCCGGCCAGATGCAGGCCATGTTGGATTCGCAACGCGGGGCCGGAGGCGGAAACCCGCCCGAGACGATCAACACCAAGCACATCCTCTTCATCGTCAGCGGCGCGTTTGACGGCTTGCAGAAGATCGTGCAGCGGCGGTTGCGCGAGAGCGCCATCGGATTCGCCGCACCGGGCGGTTCGTTCGCGGAAGAAGAAGTGTTGGCCGAGGCCCAGACCCGGGATTTCATCGATTTCGGATTCGAGCCGGAGTTCATCGGACGCCTGCCCGTGCGTGTGCATTGCCATGCGCTGAAGACGGATGATTTGTTTCAGATCCTAAAAAGCTCCGAAGGCAGCATCATCCGACAGTACGAACAGGACTTCGCGGCCTACGGCATCGAAGTACTTTTCCAGGATGATGGGCTGCGGCGCATCGCCGAGCTGGCGACCGAGGAGAAGACGGGCGCGCGCGGCTTGATGACCGTGTGCGAGCGCGTCTTCCGCGATTTCAAGTTTGAGCTGCCGTCCACGGTGGTCAAGCAGGTCGTCATCACCCGCGAGTTGGTGGACCAGCCCGCGGCGGCCTTGCGGACACTGCTGGCCGAACAGGCGCGGCAGGAGCACGCGGTGATGGCGCAGGTGGTGAGTGAGTTTGCCCGGCGTTTCCAGGAGAGCTTCGGCCTGGGGATGAAATTCACCGACGAGGCGGCGGAACATCTGGTCACACTGGCGCTGGAGCAGAACAAGACGGTGCGCGACCTGTGCGCGGAGAAGTTCAAGGACTTCCAGTTCGGTCTGAAATTGCTCTCGCAGAACACCGCCCAGATCGAGTTCATCATCGACCGAGCCGTGGTCGAGGCGCCGGAGAAGGCCTTGAGTGCATGGGTGGCCGCGAGCTACCGGCAGAGCGAACGTCCCGCAGGTTTGTAACCGTCCAGCCAGGCCGCCGCCGCCCGGAGGTCCTGGATTTCTTGCCGTCCGCCCCGCTGGCCGCGGAGCCTGCCCGCCGCACCCTGGCACCGCCTCAGGCCAGCAACGCGCCAAAGCCGCGCATCGGGCGCACTGAACCGTCCTTCATCATGCAGGCGTTCAGCGGGATGCTGTCGCGCTGCAGGCAAAGCGTCACGTCGGGTGCGAGCGCCGGCTGGGCGAGCAGGCGGCGGGCATTAAGGGATGCGGCCAGGAGCGCGCTGTCCTCAGAGAGGTGACGGAAGGCGTGCCAGACCAGTTGCGCGGAATCACTCAAGCCCGCCCACGCGATCAAGTGTTGCAGTCGATCAATCAGCGCGCCGGCCGCAAACTGATCCTCAAACGCCGCCTCCTCGAAAGTGCCGGCGCAGACCAGCAGCAGCTTCCTCGTCCGCAGTTGCTCCAGCACCCCGCTCACGGAGCGGAGGTTCACCAGTGCGCCGAGCAGCACCATCTCGGCCTGGGCGCAGGCGCGCAACGCCCGCGTGCCGTTGGTCGTGGTCCAGGCGATGGACTGGCCGCGAACTTTCTCCTGAATAAAGTCGCGCGGTGAATTGCCGAAGTCGAAATCCACGCTGCCGGTCAACTCGCGCGTGATGCGCAAGCCCTGCCGTTCCCCCGCCAGCAACACTTCCGGCCGCCGCTGTTTCACGGCCAGAGCCTCGGCGATTTCCACCACGGGAACAATTTCCTCCGCACCGTGGTGCAAGGCGGTGAGCATGGAAGAGGTGGCGCGCAAGACGTCGAAAACAACGCAGGTGGTGGCGCGGAGATCCCGCGCCGCGAGCGCGGGAAACTCGGCCGGAGTGAGAATGACTTCGATGTTCAGGCTCATGCTTTGCTTTGCATGGCGGGCAGTCTTCCCAAAGTGGCCGGGCGGACAAAGAGGATTCTTCAACCCCCGATCCGATCGTGGGTCGCGGCGGGGCATGGTGCGGCCGCAGGGCAGACGCATCGAAATTTGGTGAGATCCGACGGGGAAAACCTCAAACCCCAAGCACCAGGGAAGCTCCAAACCCCAAGATCCAAGCGGTGGCGGCTGCGACTGGGCCGATGGCCGGGAGACTCCGGGGCTCTTTGAGGTTTGGAGCTTGGTGTTTCTCTGGTGCGTGGGGTTTGGGGTTTCGGAGGTTCGTGGCGCGCCGATTTAGATGCGCCAGCCCTGGGTGCGGCCGTGGGTGAGATTGCCTGGCCGGGAACAGACGTGCTACAACGCCGCCATGAAGGAAGAGCAACTGGCGCAACGCATGACCGCGCTCGGCGTGCGCGAGGCCGACCTCGAGGAGACTTTCGTCCGCTCCGGCGGCCACGGCGGGCAGAACGTCAACAAGGTCGCGACCTGCGTCCGGCTCTTGCATCGCCCGTCCGGCGTCCAGGTCAAGAGCCAGGACACGCGCCAGCAGGGACTCAATCGCAACCAGGCCCGCAAACTCTTGCTCGACAAGATTGAGGCCCGGCAGAAAAGCCGCGCTGCGGCCGAGCGCGCCCAGGTGGAGAAATTGCGCCGCCAAAAGCGTGGGCGCAGCCGCGCGGCCCAGCAACGCGTGCGGGCCGACAAATCGCATCACGCCACCAAGAAAAAGTCCCGCCGCCCGGCGGCGATGAATTGAGCGCGCGGGGCAAAATTATTTCCCCGAGACCATGTTCGGTCTTGAGTCGGTCACGCCCCGCATCGATATTTCCGGTGTCGCCGCGAGGTGACGTCGCTCTTTGACTGCGAAAGCAGGAATTCAATTTACCCTGCCCATGCTCGTGTATCGAAGCTATGTCCTTGGACCGTATGGCAAAACACGGGGCCCTTCATTATCAGCAGCCGCCGACAGGCCTTGACTGGAAGTCGAACGCTGCCGAAGCCGGCCCCACTTGTTCAGAAGATGTTCAACGGAACTGCTCCCCACGGCATTCACGGCGGGGTTTTTCTTGGCCGGTTGAGACGATGAAGCGAGACCGCCGCGCCTGGCCCGCCTCAAGACTGGCCCGATCGAAAATCCAACTCCCAACTTCAAATGCTGCGTCGCCGAGATGGCGATTGGAGTTTGGAATTTATGTTTCGAGCTTATTTGGAGTTTGGATTTTGGGATTTGGATTTTACGCTGCCGCCTCATGGCCCGTGACGATCTATTTTCAACGCCGCCCGAATCGGCAGCAACGCCGCCCCACGCCTCGAGCGCGGCAGCGTCCGCTCCCCTGGCCTCCCGCATGCGCCCGCGCAGCCTGGACGAATACGCCGGACAACACCACATCCTCGCCCCCGGTCAGTTGCTCCGTCGCGCCATTGAGGCGGATCGCATCCAGTCACTGATTTTTTACGGCCCGCCCGGCACGGGCAAGACCTCGTTGGCCCAACTGATTGCGCTCCACACGAGCAACAAGTTTGAGCGCCTCAGCGGTGTGGAGTCCAACGTGGCCGACATGCGGCGCGTGCTGGCGGCGGCCACCCATCGCCTGGCCAACACCGGGCAACCGACCATCCTCTTCATTGATGAGATTCATCGCTTCAACAAATCACAACAGGATGTGTTGCTCCCGGACGTGGAGAGCGGGGTGATTCGGCTGATTGGTGCGACCACCCATAATCCGTTTTTCTTCGTCAATTCCCCGCTTGTCTCGCGCTCGCAGATTTTTGAACTTCGGCCGCTCACCGAAGCCGACATCCTCACCCTGCTTCGGCGCGCGCTCGCCGACGCCGAACGCGGACTCGGTCACGTCCAGACACGGATCGACGAGGGCGCGCTCGAACACCTGGCGCGCATTTCTGACGGCGACGCGCGCAAGGCGCTCAACTCCCTGGAAATCGCCGCCCTCACCACCGCGCCGGACGGCGACGGCTTCGTTCACCTCACCCTCGCCGTCGCTGAGCAGAGCATTCAGAAGAAGGCCATCGTCTATGACGGCGATGGGGACGCGCATTACGACACCATTTCAGCCTTCATCAAATCCATGCGGGGCAGCGACCCGGACGCAACGCTCTACTGGCTGGCCAAGATGATCCACGCCGGCGAAGACCCGCGCTTCATCACCCGGCGGATGCTGATCGCCGCCGCCGAGGACGTGGGCCTGGCCGACCCCATGGCCTTGGTGCTCACCGCCGCCGCGCATCAGGCGGCGGAATTTGTCGGCTGGCCGGAGGCGCGCATCCCGATTGCCGAGGCGGCGATCTACCTCGCCACGGCGAACAAGAGCAACAGCGCCTACCTCGCCATCGACGCCGCGCTGGCCGACGTGCGCGCCGGCCGCACCCTGCCGGTGCCGCCACACTTGCGCGACGGACACTACCAGGGCGCGAAGCAACTCGGGCACGGCGAGGGCTACCAATACGCCCACGACGCCCCCGGACATTTCACTCCGCAAGATTACCTTGGAGCCAACAAGCGTTACTACGAGCCGACGGAGCAAGGCGTGGAGAAAAAAATCAAGGAGCGCGTGGAGCGATGGCGCGCACTGACGGAACAGGCGCGCGGGAAGAACCGACCGTAGAGCCGGGCAGACGCATCTAAATCCGGCGGGAACCGAAGGTGGAAAGCATCAAACACCAAGCTCCAAACCCCAGAGAAGCTCCAAGCTCCAAGCGGTGGTCCGGCTCCGACCCGGCCAGTGGCTTGGAGGCTCCGTGGCGGTTTGAGGTTTGGAGAGCCGATTGCATCACCCTGTTTGGCGGAGCGCCCCAAAACATGCGGCACGATTATTTTCGGGCCCGTTACCCCCCCCAACGATTTCGGCGCGACGACTTTTGGAAAAACGTCGGGGGGTTTTTTTTTAACGGGGGTTTGGG
>JANOQV010000230.1:0-78331 GCA_031414955.1 Pedosphaera sp.
GCGCTCGAAGAGAAGAAGATCAACACCAGCGTGCCGGTTGACACCGACCTGTATGGCAGCACGCTCTACATCCGCTCCAAGCCCGTCTGCCCGGCCGCCGGCACCTACTCGGAGCTCTCGGTGATCACCAAGCCGACCTGCACCGTCCTCGGCCACACGCTCTAATTCAGTCAGCCGTGCTCAAAACCCCGTTCCGCAAGGAACGGGGTTCTTTGTTTTTCGGACGGGGCGGAGGAGTGGGGGCAAACCGGAGCGGACCAACCCACCGTCAGGGACGCGCGGAAATCTCCAGCATCCGCTCAATGGGCAGGCGGGCGCGTTCGATGATCTCCGGCTTGAGTTCCACCCGTGGGTTCAGGTTCGCCATGCAGTCGTGCAACTTCTCCAGCGTGTTCATCTTCATGAACCGGCAATCGTTGCAAGCACAGTTGTCGGTGGGCGCGGGGATGAAAATCTTGTCCGGGCATTCGCGCTCCAGGCGGTGCAGCATCCCCGCCTCGGTGGCGATGATGATGGCCTTGGACGCCACGCCCTTGCAGTAGCTCACCATCTTCTCCGTCGAGCACACCTCGTCGGCCAGCATGCGCACGGCCTTGGTGCATTCGGGGTGCGCGACCAGGGGCGCGTCAGGATGTTCGCGGCGGATGCGCGTGATGCTCGCGTGGGTGAACTCGACGTGGACGTAACAGTTCCCCTTCCACAGGGTCATCGGGCGTTTCGTTTGCTCCATGACCCACGAGCCGAGGTTCTCGTCGGGCACAAAGAGGAGGTCTTTATCCTTGGGGGCGGCGTTGACGATTTTCACCGCGTTGCCGCTGGTGCAAATCACATCACACAACGCCTTCACCTCCGCGCTGCAATTGATGTAGGCGATGGTCCAGAAATTCGGATTCGTGTCCTGCAACGCCTTCAACTTGGGCCCCGGACAACTCTCCTCGAGCGAACAGCCGGCATCGGCATCCGGCAGCACCACGATCTTGTTCGGGTTCAGAATCTTGGCCGTCTCGGCCATGAAGTGAACACCGCAGAACACAATCACGTCCGCCGGCGTCTTGGCCGCCTGCTGGGCAAGTCCGAGTGAATCGCCCACGTAGTCCGCGATGTCCTGGATTTCCGCCACCTGGTAATTATGGGCCAGGATGACGGCGTTGAGCTTCTTCTTCAGCGCGAGGATGTCGCGGGAGAGCGCGTCGAGATTCGCCGGCGGCGAGCGCCGCTTGGTTTCGAATCGATCCACTCCACCAGGCTGAAGTTCCGTGACGTTAATCATGCCGCAGAAAACTACCGGCCGCATGATCGAGCGTCAACGCGCGGAATTTGCCCCGCTCGCAGCACTTTCCAGCAGGATGACCGGTTATAACGCAGGGCTAGCGCCCCTGCCGATCGCAGAACGGTGCCCCATCCCTGGCGAAGATTCGCCGTGCAAATTTCCTTTTCCTTCTTCGGCACGATTGGCTGACACTGCCGGGTAGTCGCCCAAGCAAAATGTTCCGCCACGAAACAACCATGAAAGCCATGCCATCGTTTAACTCCAGGCCTCGGCCCCATTATTGTCTGCTGCTGCTCTCCCTATTGCTGCCTTGGTCTGCCCCGGCCTTCGAGGGGTGGGAACACGAAACCACCAGCGTTCTAAGCCTGCTGGTGGCGAACCACCATGTGGCCCGAGTCCACGGGAACGACGCCGCGCTGGCTGGTCGGCTGCGGCACGCGCGCGACATCACGGACGAATTCATCCACGGGCTCCAGCGCGATGGGAAAGCGACTCCGGTCACGTTCGGCCGCATCGTGATGCTGGTGGATTTTTTCCGCGACCCCTACCGCATGACGCATCCGGCGCGGACGGGGAGCTTCTGGCCGAGCAACGCCGCGACGTGCAATCTGGCGTATCTCGAAACT
This sequence comes from Pedosphaera sp., assembly GCA_031414955.1. Lineage (GTDB taxonomy): Bacteria > Verrucomicrobiota > Verrucomicrobiia > Limisphaerales > SIBH01 > JANNGC01. The sequence continues at coordinate 1,897 of JANOQV010000230.1, forward strand.
CTCTCGCGCGATTCGTTCGCCATGTATGGCGCGAGCCACGCAAACTTCGATCACTTTCAAGGCCGGGCGTTGTTCGCGTTCTGGTTCTGGCACAAGCAGGCGGTGCAACTGGCCCGGGAGGACAACCTCTTCGCCGGCCTCATGCTTGAGGCCTATGCCAACCATTTTCTGGAAGACGCCTTCGCTCCCGGCCATCTCCTCGCGCCGCGCGACGACACGGACCACGACATGTTCACCCTCACCCTGCATGATTTCTACAACGAGCGCGGGCTGACCTATCTGGTGGGCGAACCTTCGCAACTGGCCGATGTGGCCCGCAGCTTGCAAGCGGCCCTGGCCAACGGCCCGCTGACCGCCGCCACGAAGAAGGGTGTGACGCCCAAGCAACTCACGCTGACCCTCAGCTCGGCGAACGCATTCGTGGAGGCGCTTACGAGCAAACCGGCGCGCATCAAGTGCCACGGCGACGCCAACATCGCCAGGAACCCGGCTCAACTTCCGCTCGTCGTGACTTATTGCGCGCGGGCCATCTCGGACGTCGTCGAATCCTACCTCAGCCAGAAGATGGTGAACTCCTTCGAGACCTACCGGTGGGAAGTGAAGTTTTTCCCGCTCCAATTCCAGCCGAGGGTCGAGGCTCTCGATTTCCACCTGAGCTATGGCGGTCTGACCGCGGAGGACAATCCCCGCACCATGAACACGAATGACTTTCTCTACCAACCCACCAGCGTCGATCCGCTGGCCGGGATGCGTCTGTCGTATCCCATCACCGAGACCATCGGCCCCGATGCTTTACGCAACCGTGCCAGCGGATTCTCGGTCGGACTGCAAACCGTCGTGGTGAACGACCGTTCGGACTTAGACACCCATGTGCGCGGATTCTGGGAGGCGGGCGCGGTCCTGTGGGGACGGCGCTACGATCAGGCCCGACCAGACTGGGACGTGCCGCGCTGGTATCCGGACCAGATCGCGCTGGCCGCCGGCTATAGCGGCGTGGCGGACACACAGGAGCAAGGGCACGGTTTCTTCGGGCGCGTGCTGGTGCCCTGGCCGCAGATCAACGCGGAAATCAGTCTCATCGCCGGGATGCGTTACCACTCGGGTTATTCCGGCAGCGGACTGGAGGGCGGCTGGGGGGATTTTGAGACCGTGCGCGTGGAATGGGGCATGCACCTGGCCAGCCTCTTTCTCGGCATCGGCCACGACCATTACCCCACCCGAGACTCCCTGGCCGATGGCTTCGTCATTGAGACGGGATTCACCATCACCTTTCCGTCCTCCCGGTGGAAACGCATGGTGCTACCAAAATAACCAGTGGGAATGAGTGACTGGTTCGCCTGCGCCTGCGCCCATTTCATAGCCCCGGCACCCTCGGCTTGATGGGCGGTTGGAATGAATTCACGCCCACCGCCCGGACCTTGCGCTTGTAAACCTTGTCCGAACTGCATGCGTAAAGCTCATCAAAGTTCGCCCCGCCCAACACCACGTTGGCCAGCCACTTGTCCTGCGGTTTGGAAATGATGCCGTTCACCCGCCCCGGCTGGTCGCAGAACTGCACGCCCAACGCAGTGGCCACGTAGAGCATTCCGTTCGTATCCACGCACATGCCATCAGCCAGGCTGAAGTCGGTGTCCGGCTCGTGCAGATGAAAATACCGCTGTTTGTGGGCCAGACCTCCATCGGGCTGCACCTGATACGACCAAACGAAACGGCCCCTCATGTCCGCGACGTAGAGCAGGCTCTGGTCGGGCGTGAGGCGGACGCCGTTCGGGAACTGCAATCCGCCGCGCTCATTGGAATCCACCACGCGCTTCTCGCCGTTGGGCTTCACGAGCCAGACCTGTTTGTGCCCAGGGTCAGTGACGTAAATGTTGCCGTTGTTCCCGATACAAAGATCGTTCGATTCGATGCCCTCCGCCACCACGCTGGCCTTGCCATTCTCATCGTAGGCCACGATTTGTTTCTTGCCGTTCGCCGCCGCGTAGAGCTTGCCATTGGGACCGAACATCAAACCATTGGCATTGCCGGTGTCTTCGGCGAATACGGAGACTTTTCCATTCAGCGCCACCTTGTGAATGCGCCCTTTCGGAATGTCGGTGAAGAACACTTCGCCTTTGGTGTTCACCGCCGGACCTTCAGTGAAACCGTGGCCTTCGCTGACCAGTTGCCAGTCGCCGACGAGCAGCTTGGCGACGGGTTGCTTTGATTTGCCTTCGGCGTTGGCCCTGAGCTCCGCCGGGTAATCGCGCCACAGCCAGCGCAGCGCATCCGGAAAAACCTGGGTGGACTGATTTCCGTCATGCGCGCCCTTGCCCCAGGCGTGATTCACATCGTAGCCGGCAAATTGAAACGCCCGCTCCATCTCCTGATTCACCATCCACCAGTCACCGCCATAGATGTTCAAATCATTCTCGCCGTCCTGGAGGAAGACACGGATGGGCTTCGGCTCGGTCTTGCGGATCAACGTCGGATAATCGTTCCCGCCACGCAGTCCCACGTAGGTGCCGATGCTGCTGAAGACGCGCCGAAAACGATCCGGCCGCTCCCAGGCCGCCGTAAACGCGGCAATCGCTCCACTGCTCGCGCCTCCGATCGATCCATCGTTCGGATTCGCGGAGAGCTTCACCCCGTGCTTCTGCTCGATGAAGGGAAAGAGTTCCTCGATCAAAAAACGCGCGTACGCATCGCCCAGCCCGTCGTATTCGTAGCTGCGATTGAACCGGTCGAGCGCGTTCGTGGTCAGTGCCTTCACGCGGCCGTGCATGACGAAGACGCCGATCAGCGCGGGGATTTCCTTCCGGGCGATCAGGTTGTCGAACACGACATCCGCGCGATAACCGCCACCATCTTGCAGCACCATGAACGGTGCGGGCTTGGAGCGGTCGAGCTGCGTCGGAATGTAAACCGTGTAGCTGCGCGTGGTGCCGGGAAAGATCTTGCTCTGATCAAACTCGCCCTTGATGCGTTCGCCCTTCGGCACGCCTTCCTGCGCCTTCGAGTCAGGCCCGGGCGGGTATGGATTCTCGGCGGCCAAGGCCGGAAGCAAGCAGAGCAATGCGGCGGAGAACAGGAGCGCGAGTGATTTCATGGCCCAGGATTCTTGGCGAAAGCGATGGGTTGTCAAAGGGTCTTTCAGCCGCGCTCTCGAAGAGGGCGCGCCCCGCCGGCCTGCTCCCGACCAAATTCACCGCCGATACTTCGCATCCGTCAGGATGCGCTGCATCACCTGCTGGTGCTCTACCACGATGGCGTCGAGCGCGTGCTTTTTATCCTCGGCACTGAGTTGAGTGTTTCGGGAGACCTCGTTGCGCCGCGCCTCCAGGCTCCGTTGCATCTCCCGCAAGGGCGGAATGGCGAGCGCATTCAAGCCCGCTTGCGACGCCATGATTTGGGCCTGCTTGTAGATCGGATCCTTGGTCGTCAGGTAAACGGCGTAACGCTCGGAGGTCAGCGTCTCTTTCATGGCTCGGTCGCGCAGAGCCTCGAGCTGTTCACGCTGCCGGGCCGAGAGCGCCTCCAACCCGCCGTAATCCACCTGCATCCGGTGCTGCATCGGATCGAGGGCGCGAAAAATGCGGCGGAACTCCTCGGGCGTGACCTCAGTGCCCGCCAGGTCGGTGCGCAGTTGGCTGGAGTTCTGGGAATAGCGGAGCAGAAATTCCTCCAACTGCTCGGGCGTAAGCACCTTGGACAGATCCGCACGCGTCAGTTCGCGCAACCGGGCCAGTTCCGCATTGTCCGGCACCGCCGCCTGATCCACCCGCGAATTCAGATAGGCTTGATGCCGCTCCACCGAGCGCGCGCAAATCTCCTGCACCTCGCTCCATGTGGCCGCCGGCAATCCGCCCAGGACCGCGCCATTCAGGTTCACGGCCGTGGCGTTCAACGAGACCAACTTCAGCCCCTCGCTCCAGTTCTCCCCCAGCAACTTCGACAACAACTCGCGACGAGCTTCGTCCAGATCCGGCCCGCCCACGCCCTGCATCGGGAGCACGCCGAGAAACGTCTCCGACTTCCACCACTGCGCATCCGACTTCACCGCGTGCTCGAGCCGGCGTTGGTCGAGCAATGCTCCGACGTCCGTCGCGGCGATCTGACGCACCTGTTTCTCCGGACAACCGGCCGCGCGCAAGTCCGCGAGGTAACGCGCATACACGTCATTCGTCACGTCCTGCCAGCCGTACGGGCGCGGACCGGGCCGCGCCACCACCAACCCGTTCGATGGCCCGGGTGCATTTGTGGGCGCGATGGTTGAAACAACCGCCGCCGTCACCTGGGTCAACTCGACCGTCCGGGGCACGACCGGTGGCAGGCTGTGGCCCGGCGGAGGAGAGGAAAGAGTGGAACGCTCGCGCCGAACATAGCCGACGAAGGCTGCCGCCCAGAGGACGTTCACAGCCAGGAGGAACCAAAGCACCGTTCGTGCGCGCATTGGGGCGGATGTTTCCGCAGCGGCCGGGCGCGCGCAAATCATTATTCAGACCCGGCCCCCGATAAGGCGGGGCGGACGATTGGCGCGATACAAGATGGCACCGGCAAGCTGAACCCATTCTCTCCCGGCACAAACGCCGGAGTGTTTCAGAGGAACGACCGCAGCCAGTCCTCGGAACCCGTCCCGGCCAGGACAAAGGTTTTTCCGCCACTGCTCCAACTGACCGTCATCAGGCTTTTGATCGCGGCGAACTCAGGGCGAACCGGGGCGCCCCGCACCGAAGCGCCCTCGACGATAAAGAGAAAGAGCGTGCCCTGGGTTTGGGAATCGAGGCAGACCATCGAGGCGCGCCGCTCCTGCCAGCCCAGCGCGCCACCGCCCAACGCCGGCAATCTCTCCAGGCCCGGCGGCAGGAGGTAATCCGCCGGAGCTTGCTGCGCTTCGAGATACGAGCGGATTTGCTCCCGGTCGTTGGTTACGATGCCCATCGAGTACTGACGGAGAACATTGCGGACCATGCGCGAGCGGAAGGTCTGGAAGGTGGCTTCATCGCGAGAAGGCCAGAGCAAAACCGCCAGCGCCGCGAGCAACACGAGCACCGCCGCCGCCGGCCAAACCACTCGTTGCCGCCACCAGGGCACCTCGATGATTTTCGCGCGCGCCAGAATGCGATCGTGCAGCCCGGAGGGCACGGGGATGCCGGCGAAGCTTTCCCTCACGCGGTCGTGCCAGGCCCGTTGCTGTTCCCACCAACGCAACAATTCCGCGTCGCGCCGCATCCATTCCAAGGCTTCCACGGCCTCGGACGTGCGCAGATCGTCGGTGCCCGGACGGCAGGCGATCAGAATCTTTTTTGCTTCGGCGCTATTCACGATTTGTTTTTGGCCCGGCGCGATCCGGCTCGACCAATAATTTTTGCAGCGCAGCGATGCCCCGGGCAATACGTGACTTCACGGTGCCCAAGGGCACGTCCAGGATGCCGGCGATTTCCAGGTACGAATAATCCTCGAGATAAAACAACGCGACCGGTGCGCGGAAAACCTCATCCACCCGGGCCAGACTGCGGGACACTGTCTCCCAATCCGCCCGATCCGGCGGGACGGGGGCCGGAGGAATTTCATCCTCGACCTCGCTCAGTTCCTGGTGTGGGAAGCGCGCGAACCGCCGCCTGGATCCGACGAACTGCCGGTAGAGCGTGGTGAAGAGCCAGCTCTTCGCCTTCGAGGTGTCCTCCAACTGATGACCCTTGGTCGCGAGCAAATAAAAAGTTTCCTGCACCAGATCACAGGCCTCGCTTTCGCGTCCGCACAGGCTCACGGCGAACCGGTAGAGCGCGGCGTAATGCCGGGCCACCAGCCCATCGAAATCCATGTCGCCGCGCATGTGACCTGCCGTTTGTTAGAGGTTTGGAACGCCGTCCGGTTCCCGCACTTTTGGGAAGCGCCGCGATTATTTGGGCCACCGGCTCCGAGGCGAGGTCAAAGTTTCATTCGGACCCACGGCCCGGTGGCACCCCCCGCTCCTTCCGGTAAATCTACGGATCATCGTCCCGTAGGATTCCGAGTAGCATCGATATTTACTGGTCACTGTCCTGCGATAAGCTGGCCCTCGCAAAATGAGGAATTTGACAACTTCTGTAGGAGCCTGGGTGAACACTCGCAGGGCGGTTCGTGCGGCGATGAAATGGCTGGCTGTTTTTGCGAGTGGTGGGCTGCTGGCCGGGGCGGCCCGGGCGGCCAACACGGCGCCGGTCTTTGATTCCGTTGTGGCCGTGACCGGTCCGGCGGTGTTGGTGGACCATCCGGCGCTGTACAAATTCTACCTGCACGATCTGGAAACGGCCTCGAACAACCTGCAACTGAGCTTTTCCTCCTCGAATCCCACGTTGTTCCCCACGGCGAATGTTGTCTTTCAGTACTTTCCTTTCGATCCGGATGGCCAGCATTGGTACATGACCCTGGCCCCGGGGTTTGGCCAGACGGGAACCGCGACCTTCACGGTGCATGTCAGCGATGGGATCAACGTCGCGACGACGAACATCGTGCTGACGGTCAATCCACCTCCGTCTGGTGGGGCCAGGTTCGCGAATGCCAGTGCAATTGGGATTCCGTCCACCGCTGGGCCGGCGACGCTCTACCCGTCCACGGTCAACGTCTCGGGAATGAGTGGCACGGTCACCAACGTGACGCTCTCGGTGAGACGGTTCAGTCACACCCATCCCGGCGACATCCACATGATGCTGGTTTCGCCGACGGGCCAGAAGTGTGTCTTCTGGTCCAAGTGCGGCCGGGGAACTCCAGCGACCGATGTCAATGCGACGATCACGGATCGGGCGTTTGACTTTGCGCCCCTCCCGGATGAATTCGAGATCTGGTCGGAACAATTTCGTCCCACCGATCGGGCTGGAACCTTTAATGCAGTAACCAATAATTTTCCCGCGCCGGCACCAGCGCCGCCGTATGGATCGGTGCCGCTGTCGGAAGCCTTCCACAATGCCTTTGGCGGTCACTCGCCCAATGGCACCTGGTCCTTGTATGTGTATGACGATGCCAACGGGGCCACGGGGAGCATCGCGGGCGGCTGGAGTCTGATGGTCCTGACCACCGGGTCGGCCAACCAGTCCCCGACCATCAGCGACATTGGGAATCAAGCCACGACGGTCAACCTTCCGACGGCGGCGATTCCGTTCACCATCGGCGACGCGGAGACGCCCGCCGCCAGCCTCACGCTGGGCCGCGCTTCCTCGAACCCGACGCTCGTGCCGACAAACAACATCGTCTTCGGGGGCAGCGGCGCCAATCGCACCGTGACCATCACTCCCGCCACCGGCCTGACTGGCACGGCGACCATCACGGTCAGCGTGCGCGACGGCACGAACACCACGAGCGATGATTTTCTCCTGACCGTAAATTTGGTGAACACGCCGCCGACCATCACTGGAATTGCGGATCAAATTTTCAACGAGGACACGGCGACCGGGCCGTTGAACTTCACCATCGACGATGGCCAGACGGCGGCGGCGAGCCTGACCCTGGGCAAAGCTTCCTCGAACAGCGTGCTCGTGCCGACGAACAGCATTGTCTTCGGCGGCTCCGGCAGCAATCGCACCGTGACCATCACACCTGCGCTCAATCAACACGGCAGCGCCACCATCACACTCACGGTGGGCGACGGTCAGGCGACGACAAGCACCAACTTTCTCCTCACGGTCAATCCCGCGAACGACGCGCCCTCCATCACCAGCATTGGGAATCAAAGCACCACGCTCGGTGGGACGGTCGGCCCGTTGAGTTTCACCATCGGCGACCCGGAGAGCGCTGCGGCCAGTCTGGAACTGGGCGTTGCCTCCTCGAATCCGACCCTGATCCCGACGAACAACATTGTGTTAGGCGGCAGCGGCAGCAATCGCACCGTGTCCGCCACGGCCGTGGCTGGACTGAGCGGCTCGGCGACGATCACGTTAAGCGTGAACGACGGCACCAACACCACGAGCACGAATTTCATCATCACCGTCTCCACGCTGGTCAGTGGCACGTTCTCCTTCACCAATGCCGCCACGATTTACATGACCAACCCCCTTCCGTCGGCGGCCAATCCGTATCCCTCCACCATCGAGGTCAGTGGCCTGGCCGGCGTGGTCAGCAACGTCACGGTGACTTTGCGCGGCTTGACTCACACCTGGACGCGAGACCTTGACGTGCTGCTCGTCGGGCCGACCGGGCAAGCCGTGATGATTTGTGCCGATGCTGGAAACGGCGGCGCGAACAACGTGACGTTCACTCTCTCGGACGCGGCGGCGGCAGCTCTGCCGTTGTCGCAGCTCGTCTCGGGCACCTACCGGCCGGATGATTATGACCCAGCCGAGATCATGCCCGCTCCAGCTCCAGCCGGGCCTTATGCATCGGTGCTTTCCACTCTGAACGGGCAGACACCGAACGGCACCTGGTCGCTGTTCGTATCTGACGATGGGAACAATGATGTGGGCACCTTCGCCGGTGGCTGGAGCATCAGCATCACGGCGGTCTCGGATGGCACGCAACCTCCGACGATTACCAGTCCGGGCAGCCAGAGCATCAATGAAGACACCATCGCCGGCCCGCTGAACTTCACGCTCAGCGATCCCGACACGGCCGCCGGCAGCCTCCTGGTTACGTCCGGTTCTTCCAATCCGGCCCTGGTGCCGACGAATGCCATCGTGCTCGGTGGCAGCGGGAGCAATCGCACCGTGACTGTGACGCCGTTGGCCAACGCCAGCGGTTCAGCCACCATCAGTCTCACGGTGAGCGACGGCACCAACAACGTGAGCACCAATTTTGTTCTCACCGTTCTGCCAGTGAACGACGTACCGGTCATCACCGGGGTCGCGAACCAGTTGGTCAGCGAGGACACTGCGACTGGCCCGCTGGGGTTCATCATCAATGATGTGGAGACGCCTTCCGGTAGCCTGGCCCTGACCACCGACTCGTCGAATCCCGCTTTGGTGCCGACGAACGGCATCATCTTCGGCGGCTCCGGTTCCAACCGAACCGTGACCATCACACCTGCCCCGGATGCGAACGGCACGACGGTCATCACGCTCACGGTCAACGACGGCACCAACAGCGCGAGCACGAACTTCCTCCTGACGGTGAATGCGATCAACGATGCGCCGACCATCACCGGGCTGGCCGATCAGATCATCGCCGAGGACGGACAGACGTCCGCGCTCGGACTGGTCGTCAGTGATGTCGAGACTCCCGCGGATGGCTTGCTGTTGAGCAAGGGTTCGTCGAACCCATCGCTGGTTCCGACGAACAACATTGTCCTCGGTGGTTCCGGCAGCAATCGCACCGTCACTATCACTCCCGCGCCGGATGCAAATGGCTCGACGGTCATAACGCTCACGGTCAGCGACGGCTCAAACAGCGTGAGCACCAATTTCCTGTTGACGGTAAATGGCGTCAACGACGCGCCGACGATCACGGACCATTCCAATCAGACCATCACCGTGGGTGGAACGGCCGGACCGTTGAACTTCACCGTTGGCGACGTGGAAACCCCGGCGGCGGGCCTGACGATGAGCGGGGATTCCTCCAATCTCGCGCTGGTCCCGACGGACAACATTGTCTTGGGCGGCTCGGGTTCGAACCGCACGGTGACCATCATCCCGGCGTCCAACCAAGTGGGTTTCGCCACCATCACTTTGAGCGTGAGCGACGGCACAAGCAGCACGAACACCAGCTTTGTCTTCACGGTCAACCGTGCCGCCTTGACCGTGACGGTCAATAGCACCAACCGGGTGTATGGCGCGACCAACCCCATTTTCACTGGCACGCTGGCGGGCCTTCTGCCTGGTGACGACATCACCGCCCTCCATTCCACGGAGGCCAACACCAACAGTCCGATCGGCGACTACGTGATCACCTTCACGCTCGACGATCCGGCCAACAAGCTCACCAAATACGTCGTCACCACCAACTACGGCACTCTGACCGTGAGCAACGCGGCCCTGACCGTGACGGCGGCGAGCACGAACAAGATTTACGGAACGGGCCTGAGCCTGACGGGGTTCACGGCGAACGGGCTGTTGAACAACGACAGCGTGAGCAGCGTGATCTTGGAGAGCGCGGGAACCAACGCGACGGCGACGGTGGGAAGTTACGCGATCACGGTGACCAACGCGGTGGGCGTGGGCTTGAGCAACTACACGATCAGCTACGTGGGCGGCAGTTTGGAGGTTCTCAAGAAAGAGTTGCTGGTTCGCGCTGATGACCAGAGCCGAATCTTCGGCCAGACCAACCCAGTGTTCACCATCGCTTACGCCGGATTTGTGAACGGCGAAGGAACGAACGTGCTGGACAACTTGCCGACGGTCGGGACCACGGCCACAACGGCCAGCGCGCCGGGAGGATATGCCATCACGCTGACGGGCGGTGCCGACAACAACTATGAATTCAACCTGTCTCCCGGCACGCTGACTATCACTCCGCTGACCAGCGTGCGCATTACCTCCATCATCCGACTGGCCGATAACAGCATTCGGATCGGTGGCACCGGCGATACCAACTTCACCTACACGATGCGGGCCTCGACCAACTTGAGTGACCTGAATGGCTGGCCGTCGATTGGAACCAGCGCCACGGATGGCTCGGGAATCTTTCAGCATATCGACGTGGGCGCGACCAATGCGGCGTTGCGCTTCTATCGGGTGGAGTTTCCTTGAAGAGGTGAGGTGATTGTCTCGCGGCGTCGGCGCAAGGACGCGGCCAGTTGCCTTCAACGCCACGTTGGACCGAGGCGTTAAGATTTTCGGGAACCAACCTCCCAGTTCGTGCCTCCCACCCTTGATGTTGAATTGCGAACCCAAGCAACAAATCGAACCGGCGGACGGCGCGAAGCTGCTGGAATTGGCAGGCGTGCTCTATTCCCCGGGCCAGAGCGAAATTCTCCGACGTCAACTCCTTCAAAGCTTGCAATCGCTCATCCCCCACGACTTGGGCGCGTGCCACTGGATGCAGCCTTCACGGCACGAAATCGCCGCGTGGTACGAGCCGCAGCGCCGTCCCTTACCGGCTGCGCACGAGAACTTTTGGGCCTTCTTTCAGCAGCACCCGTTGAACCGTCTGCTCTTCCAGCAGCCGGCCCAAGCCTGGATGCTCTCCGACGTGGTGTCGCGAAAGGAATTCCGGAGGACCGAACTGTATGCCGAGCTTTACCGTCCGCTCCGGCTGGATTGCGAAATCACGGCTGTGCTCCCGAACAGGAAAATGCCGGGAACATTTTTCCTGCTCAGCCTGCAACGGCGCGGCGAAGATTTCACGGAGCGAGATCGACTGCTGCTGAACTTGCTGCTGCCCCACATTGCCAACGCCCAACACCGTTTGGTGGCGCGTTCGTCTCCCCCAACGGCCCAGGTGGCGGCGCAACCTGATGAACTGCAATTTCAAGACTGGTTGCGCGAGCAGACGCCCTGGCCATTGTCGCGCCGCGAAATCGAGGTTCTTTACTGGCTGTGCCAGGGCAAGACGAACAACGAGATTGGAACCATCCTCGGCATCGCCGGACGGACGGCGGAAACCCACGCCCTGCGCATCTACCCAAAGATCGGCGTGGAGAACCGCTACGGGGCCATCTCGACCGTGAGCCGATTGCAAAACGCCAATGGGCCTCGGGTCGGGAGGTAACGACATCGGGCCAGCGCAACCACTGCTCAAGCGCCCAGCACCCGACGCCCCGCGCCGATCCGAGGCGGTGATTTCCAAATCGTCAGGCGCGATTAAAATGGAACAGCCCGCCGATGAGAAGATCGGCGGGCTGTTCTGCGAGCACTTAGCGGGACCCTGGTGGAGTCATGGAATCTTTCCTCAAGGGAGGGCCGACCCTGGCGTCCTCCAGCGGAGCCAATTCTGGATCAGGTTGCAGTTAAGGATCGAAAGGCAGCCGGGCCGGGCGCACGGTGGTTCCCAGCAATCGGAAACCGCCAAAGTACCGTTTGCCATTGATGTTGCCGCCGGTGATCTCGCCGCGACCGGAATAGGTCGCGCTGCGCAACCTCCCGGCGGAGTTCGTCTTGGTGTTGATAAAGGCGGTGTGAAAGCTGGTGAATGAGTTGCTGTTGGCTCCTCTGAAGGTGAGGAACCAGTCCGAGATAAAATTCTCCTTCAATCCGATGACGGACTTGGTGGAAGTGGCGGAATTCGACCAACCAGTGTCGCCTTTGGTCCAGAACTTGACCTGATAGGTCTGGGACCCGGAAGGCGTGGCTTCAGCGGGGAACTGTGCGTAGACGGTGCGGGTCAACTGGAGCGGCCGCACGGTGATATCATTGGTCCCGAGCGTATGCCCGTGGGCGGTGAGGATGAGTTTGAACCAAGTGTTGGTCAACAGGTCGGCGGAAGCCGAAAGAGTGCAGAACGCGGCGGTGGACACCAAAACGGCCAGCAGGCCAAGACGACGGAGAGGTTTCATAATTTTCATGAGTTGATTCTAGTTTAGTTTGCGGCGACCCCATAAGTCCGGCTGTGCTCAGCCGGACGTTCACTCCGTTTCCATCGAGTGCGGAATCAGCACGCGTTTAGTCGTACCCGGCAAACCCGGAGCTTGGCAATGGATTAAACAAATGCTCGGAGGGCAGACGCATCTAATTTCGCGGTGTCTCGCACGAAAACCCAAAACCCAAATCCCAAATAAATTCCAACGACTCAAATTCCAAAACCAGGCGTTCGCACGCCCATGGGAGTTTGGAATTGAGAGCTTATTTGGGATTGGGGATTTGGATTTTGGGTTTTAGCCCGTGGAACCAAACATTTTGATGCGTCGGCCCTGCAAATGCTCGGAGGTTGACGCGTTGGCGTATCCACTCAGTGGTGCCAAATCTCCGCCGCTGACTCCCTGAGCGCGGAGACAATCAGTCCGCCCCCCTCACGGCTGGCCATGCATGGATCGAGGATCAAATAGGTTCGACCAACAGAGTGGCCGAACATCTGAATGGTCCCTGACAATTGAAACTACGGCGGACACCGAGGATACGAAATATTAGTCGAGTGACGTTTTGCCCGACCCCAATCCGGTCCAATGCAAGCGCAGCCGAACTCCACTCCCTTCCGTGCGTTCAGCGTCTGCCGTGATTCTCTCTTGCAGTGTTCGGGTTCAGGACGGGCCGCGTGGGAGTCCGGGCTTTGCGGTTTGGTGTTTGGTCTGGGGCGATTTTCCGGCACCCTTTCCTCATGTCCGAAAAGTTTGATGATTTCCTCATCCGCCTGCACCCCGAGGACGAGGTGGCGGTGGCCAAGCGCACGGTGAAGGCGGGCACGGAGTTGCTTGATGGCCTGAGGTGCCTCGTGGCGGGCAAGACCATTCCTGCCGGACACAAGATGGCCCTTGTGCCCATCACGAACGGCACGGTGGTACGGCGCTACGGACAAATCATCGGTTTCGCAAAGGGCGACATCGCGGCGGGCGAGCATGTCCATACGCATAACCTGGTTTGCCAGGCCTACACGCGCGATTACACGGCGGGGACGAATGTGCGGCCTGTTGCTCCAGCCGTTGATTCGCGGACATTCCAAGGTTTCCTGCGCCCCGGGGGCAAGGTCGGCACGCGCAATTACCTCGCCATTATTTCCACGGTGAACTGCTCGGCCTCCGTGTCGCGTTACATCAAGGAACGCTTTCGCGAAGAAGGTTTGCGCCGCGATTTCCCGAACGTCGATGGCGTCATCGCGCTCACGCACAAGGTCGGCTGCGGCATCCCGGCGGCGGAGAGTTTGAAACTGCTGGAGCGCGTCACCGTCGGCATGGCGCGGCATCCGAACATTTCCGGCTACGTCATGATTGGTCTCGGCTGCGAGATGAACCAGGTCGGCGGGCTGCGCGAGAATTACGATCTGGCGAAACTGAAACCCGGCGAAAACGCGCCGACCTTCATGACCATTCAAGGCACGGGCGGCGTGCGCAAATCCGTCGAGGCCGGCGTGGCCGCGATGGCGAAACTTCTCCCGATCGCGAACGCCGCGCGCCGCACTGCCCAGCCGATCAGCAAACTGATTCTCGCCGAAAACTGCGGCGGCTCCGACGGCAACAGCGGCATCACCGCCAATCCCGCGCTCGGCGTCGCCAGCGACATGCTCGTAAGTCACGGCGGCATTTCCGTGCTCGCCGAAACGCCGGAGATTTACGGCGCGGAGCATCTGCTCATTCAGCGCGCAGTGAGTCAGGCCGTGGCCGACAAACTCATCCGGCAGATTCACTGGTGGGAAAATTACGCGAAGATGTTCAACGCCAGCATCGACAACAACCCGAGCTACGGAAACAAGGAGGGCGGGCTGACGACCATTTACGAGAAGAGTCTCGGCGCGATTGCCAAGGGCGGGCAGGCTCCGCTCGCCGCCGTTTATGATTACGCCGAGGACATCATCACGCCCGGCTTCGGCTTCATGGATACGCCCGGCTACGATCCCGTGAGCATGACCGGCCTCGTCGCGGGCGGCTGCAACATCGGCGTGTTCACCACGGGCCGCGGCAGTGTCTATGGCTGCAAGCCCGCGCCCTGCATCAAAGTGGCGACGAATACGACGCTCTACAATTGGATGCAGGAAGACATGGACCTGAACGCCGGCACCATTCTCGACGGCACGGAAACGGTGGAACAAGTCGGCCAGCGCATCTTCGAGAAAATCATTTCCGTGGCGAGCGGCGAGAAGACCAAAAGCGAACTCAGCGGCATCGGCGACGAGGAATTTGCGCCGTGGTTTATTGGGCCGCAATTCTAGCGTCGCCTCCCGACGAACGAGCCAGGAAGAAGTGGGCGGATGGCTCTCGCAGGCCGCGAGACGGGCGGAGGCGTGGAGACTTCACCGGCCCCGTCACTCGAATGTCAGTTTTCCTGCCGCCCGCAGATCCTCTGCACTTCACTGAAGGAACAGGACTCTCCACACCACGGAAATAAACATTTTTCCGACGGCCTTGGCGCAAGCAAAGGCAACCATCTCACTCGGACCAGGTGCCATTCACAAACCCGTCGGATGATCGATGAAGGCCCAGGGGACGCGGAATTTCTTGGCCAGGTGTTCGGCCAGCGCCTTCACCCCAAAGGTCTCCGTGGCGTAGTGACCGCCGTAGAGGACGTTGACGCCCAACTCCTCGGCCAACGCGTACGTCCAGTGCGGACCTTCGCCGGTGATGAATGTGTCCACACCTTCGCTCGCGGCCAGTTTCACTTCCGCACCCGCGCCGCCTGTGACCACGCCGATGCGGCGGCAGACTTTCGGCCCGCCAGGAAGGAGCTTCGCTTCCGTTTTCGTGACATTGGCCAGACGACGGGCGAGTTCATCGCGGGGAATGGAGGTGACGCTTTGAAGGCCGAGGAATTGTTCCTTCATGCGGAAGAACGGTTTGAAGTTTCGCAGGCCCAGCGAGGCGCAGAGTTGCGCGTTGTTGCCGAAGCGCGGATGCATGTCGAGCGGCAGGTGCGAACTGTACACGGCGAGGTCGTGATCCAGCAGCAGGCGCATCAGCTCAAAGTTCTTCCCCGTCCACGGTTGACGCTTGCTCCAGAACAGTCCGTGGTGGACGAGGAGCAAGCTGGCTCCGTCGGCGATGGCCTTCTGCGCGGTGGCGAGGCTGGCGTCCACTGCGGCGGCGATGTGCGCAACGCCGCCACGATTCTCGACCTGCAATCCATTCATCGCGCCGTCGTAGTCATGGATGTCGCCCACGCGCAAAAGCGTGTCGCAATACGCGGCCAGTTGTCGGAGAGATGACTTCGCCATGACCAAAGTTGTCGGCGGTTGTCGGCTCGTTGTCAGTTGAAAACATTGGTGACGGTACAGTTTACCCTCCGCTGGTACGGATGAAGCGCCGAGCATGGCTCGAATTGAGGGAAGTTACCCTGCCGCTCGAAGCCAAATGTACGGCGACATTGCGGTATTCGCTCCTCGACGTGAGGAGCGTTCGAGCGAACGGAGAGACTAAGGGACTTGCTGAGGGAAAAGTGGTGCCCCGGGAAGGACTCGAACCTTCGACCAATTGATTAAGAGTCAACTGCTCTACCAACTGAGCTACCGAGGCGACCAAGAGCGGTCGAGATTACGGGCCGAAGACACTTTGTCAACGGGCGCTTCGAGCTTTTTGCCGGGCCTGCGGACTGGGTTCGCCGGAGTGGTTCTATGGGCCGCCCACGGCCGCTTTTCCGCCCAGGAAAGCCGGGCACGTCCACAGTCACCACCGTCTGGCAGGAGAGGCCGATCGCGGCGCGGCGGCTGGGCGGCCATCCGTCCACGCCTGCGCCACGGTGGAATCCCCCAGGCGCAGTCGTGCTTGGAGTCCGGTGAATTTCCGATGGCTTCAGCGCGCTCTCACTGTCAAAACTTCGCCGTGATATTTTCCCTGGGCCGGAGACTTTGCTGGGGCGGCGTTTTGGCCGCCGGCGCCTTGGCTGCGGAGGCGCGCGAGCCGTGGACTTCCAACCGGGTGATCGGATCACCGAATCCGCCCGCGCCTTTCACGGTCGAACGGGTGCATACAACGCAGAATTTTCAGAACCCGGTAGACCTCACGTTTATGCCCGGCTCGACCCGGCTGTTCGTGGCGGAACAGGGTGGGATAATTTGGTCCTTCGACACGAGATCGAACAGCGCGGCGCGGGAACTGGCCATCGATCTGCGCAGACATCATCAGCCGTTCGACAACATTCTCGGGTTTACGTTTCACCCCGGCTTCGCGACCAACCGCTTCATCTACATCAACTACAACGAGCCGGGCGGGCGCCCCAACGGCGCGCATGTTTCGCGCTTCACGTTGTCGTCGTTGAACCCGCCAATCATTGATCCGTCGAGCGAGCGGGTCATCATTCGTTGGGTCAGTGGCGGGCATAACGGTTGCACCCTGGCCTTCGGCAACGACGGGCTGCTCTATGTTTCCACCGGAGACAACGACGACCCTGATCCGCCGGACGGCAAGAGGAAGACAGGGCAGGACATCAGCGACTTGCTGGGGTGCATCTTCCGCATCAACGTAGATCAGGACGACGGCACGAACAATTATTCCATCCCACGCGACAATCCTTTCGTGAGCACGCCGGGGGCCCGGCCCGAGGTGTATGCGTTCGGACTGCGCAATCCATTCCGTATGAGCTTCGACCGCGTGTCTGGCGACTTGCTGGTCGGGGACGTGGGCTTCGAGCAGTGGGAGATGATTTATCGGGTGAAGCCGGGCGGGAATTACGGCTGGAGCATTACGGAGGGGCCGAACACGCACGTCCGCACTGACGTGCAGCAAGGGCCGGGGCCAATCCTGCCTCCGCTGGTCGCGCTGCCCCACAGCGACGCGGCGAGCATCACGGGCGGGCAGTTTTATCGCGGGCACAAGTTGCCCAAGCTGAAAGGCGCGTATCTCTACGGCGACTGGGAGACGGGCAAGTTCTGGGCGCTGCGTCATGACGGCGACAAGCTGATCGGCAACGAGGAACTGTGCGACACCACGCTGCAGCCCGTTTCGTTCACCAGCGCACCGGACGGCGAAGTGCTGGTTCTCGATTACCTCGGCGGATTGTATTCGTTTGTTCCCAACAACGCGCCGGCGGCCAATCTCGCCTTCCCGCACCGACTGAGTAAGACCGGTATCTTTGCCGACACACCGAAGCTCATGCCGGATCCAGGCGTCGTCACGTATCAACCCGCCGCAACCATGTGGAGCGACCAGGCGGGCGTCAGCCATCACTTGGGCGTGCCGGGCACCGCGCGCATTACAACTCTGCCGACGCGCCAGACCATCGCGGGCAAAATGTGGGACTATCCGGCAAACACGGTTTTGGCGCGGACCGCGACGATGAACGACAGCGGCGCGGCGCGGCGCATCGAGACACAGTTGATGCACTTCGATGGTCAGGCGTGGAACGGCTACACGTACCGATGGAACGATGCGCAGACGGATGCGGACCTCGTTCCCGCCGGCGGCACAAACGTGATGTTCAACTTTCGCGATCCGAGCGCGCCCGGTGGCGTGCGGGCCACAGCGTGGCGTTTCCACGGCCGCGCCGAGTGCTTCCGCTGCCACAACAGTTGGGCGAGCGAGCTGTTGTCTTTCAACTGGCTGCAACTGCCGAACGAGGAACTGGAACGGCTGGCGAAACTGGATGTGTTGAGCGTGAAAAATCGCCCGCGTGACCTGCGCCTGTTGACCAATCCACACGACACCACCGCGCCCCTCGAAAGCCGCGCGCGTTCGTGGCTGCATGTGAATTGCGCGGGCTGCCATCGCAACGGCGCGGGCGGTGCGGTGGCGGTGCATCTGAACTACGACAAGCCGACGCGCGACTGGCGGGCGCTGGACGAGAAACCCACGCGCGGCGATTTCGGACTGACGGGCGCGCGTGTCATCGCGCCGGGCGATCCATTCCGCTCCGCCCTGCTCTACCGCATCAGCACCGAAGGCTCCGGCCACATGCCGCACATCGGTTCGCGGCTGGCGGATGAACAAGGCCTGGGCCTGGTGCGCGACTGGATTCGCACTTTGCCGGCCAAGGCCACGGGCACCAGCAAACTGGCCAAGGACATAGACACCGCCCTCCAAACCAAGGACCACGCCATTCTCCTCTCCTCCATGAACGGTGCGCTGGCCCTGGCCAGTTCGATTTCGAGTCCCGGGTTTCGAGTTCCGCCCGCCGCGCTCGCCCACACCAATGCCCTGGTGCGCGATCTGTTCCAGCGTTTCCTTCCGCTCGAACAACGGCGTCAGACCCTGGGCTACGAATTCGAGCCGGGCATCATTCTCGCGCTTCGCGGCGACCTGGCCCGCGGCCGGGAACTTTTCGGGGGCGCGGCCCAGTGCGCAAGCTGCCACGTCGCCGCCGGAGCGGGGCGCGACTTCGGGCCAGAGTTGAACGGGTTGCAGGCCAAGTATGACCGGGCGCAACTGCTTGATCAGATTCTGAATCCATCCAAGTCGGTGGCCCCCGAATTCAAGCTGTTCTCGCTCACCCTGCGCGATGACGCGGAACTGAACGGCTTCGTCCGCCGCCGCACCGCCACGGAACTGGTGCTGCGCGACGCGTCGCTGACGGACCACGTTATTCCGCTCGCCAGCATCAAGGAGTCACGCGCGTCCGCGATTTCGCCCATGCCGGAGGGAATGCTCGCGCCCCTCACGGCCCAGGAGGCGGCGGACCTGTTGGAATTTCTTTTCACCACGACCAAACCCCTGGCCCAACCATGAAACTTGGATTCGTCACCGCCATCGTCCCGGAACTTTCGCTCCAGCAAGTGCTCACCCTCGCGCGTGACGAAGGCTTCGGTTGCGTCGAAGTGATGTGCTGGCCGGTGGGCAAGGCCGAGCGTAAATATGCAGGCATCACGCACATTGACGTGGCTCGTTTCTCGCGGACGCAGGCGGAGGAAGTGAACGGACTCTGCGCTCATTACGGCGTGAGCATCTCCGCGCTCGGCTATTATCCGAATGCGCTCGACCCGAATCCCGACGTGGCGCGAGCGGCGGTGAATCACATCAAGCGCGTCATCGTGGCGGCGGAAAAGCTCGGCCTGAAGAACGTGAACACCTTCGTCGGCCGCGACTGGACAAAGAGCGTGGACGACAACTGGCCACGCTTCCTCAAAACGTGGAAGCCGCTCATCGCCTTCGCCGAGGACCACGGCATCAAGGTGGGCATCGAGAACTGCCCGATGCTGTTCTCCAATGATGAGTGGCCGGGCGGAAAGAATCTCGCCATGTGCCCGGCCATCTGGCGGCGCATGTTTAATGACATTCCTTCGAAGAACTTTGGCTTGAACTACGATCCGTCGCATCCGGTGCTGCTGCGCTTCGACGCCTTCAAACCGCTCCGTGAGTTTCGCGACAAGCTCTTCCACCTCCACGCCAAGGACGTCCTCTTCGACCAAACCGCGTGCGATGACTGGGGCGTGCTCGGCCTGCCCAAACACTATCATCAACCGCGCATTCCCGGCTTCGGCGAACTGGATTGGGGCAAATTCATGGGCGCGCTCCGGGCCAGCGGCTATGACGGTCCCGTGTGCATCGAGGTGGAGGATGAGACGTTCGGCCAGAGCCTCACCGGCCGGAAACGCGCCATCCGGGTTGCGCGCCAGACGCTCGCCCCGTTTTTCGGCTAAAGGTCAGGGCACTGCGGGGCCATTCGATCGACGATTCGCCACCATGAAATAGAGCACCGGCACGGCCATCCGGCTGATGAGCAGCGAGGCAATTTCTCCCGCCATGAGGGAGATGGCGAGCCCTTGGAAGATTGGATCGAACAGGATGACGCCCGCACCGGCGACAACGGCCAGCGCGGTCAACAGCATCGGGCGGAAACGAACCGCACCGGCATCAACCACGGCCTCGGCGAGCGGCATTCCCTCTGCCAGGCGTTGCTCAATAAAGTCGACCAGGATGATCGAGTTGCGCACCACGATGCCGGCTCCGGCCATGAAGCCGATCATCGAAGTGGCGGTGAAGAACGCGCCCAGCGCACCATGCGCGGGCAAAATGCCGACGAGCGAGAACGGGATGGCCATCATCACCACCAGTGGAATGAGAAAAGAGCGGAACCAGCCGACCATCAGCACGTAGATCAGCACCAGCACCGCGGCGAAGGCGAGACCGAGGTCACGGAACACCTCAATGGTAATGTGCCATTCGCCGTCCCACTTGATCGCCGGCTGGTCATCGGTGAAAGGCTGAGTGGCGTTGAAAATCTTCAGTTGCGTGCCGTCACCGGCAAATTGCCGGGTATCGATCTGCTCCAGCGCCTTGTTCATCTTCTGAATCGCATAGACCGGGCTTTCAATCACACCGGCCACATCGCCAATCACGTACGTCACCGGCATCAGGTTCTTGTGGTAGATGCTCTTGTCGGCAATCGTCGACTGAATGCTCACCAATTCGCGCAGCGGAACGAGCGGTGCGGAGCCACCCAGGCCAGGCTCGGGCCAGGCATTCGCGTCTCCGGAGCGCACGCGCAGGGCCAGCAAATCCCCGGGCGAAGAACGACTGGCCAGCGGCAGACGCAAGACAATGTTCACGTCCTCCTTCTCGCGCTGATCGTGCAACAGGGCCACGTTCTCTCCGCCGACTGCGAGGCGCAGTGTCTGGGAAATGGTCTCGGCGCTGATGCCATGCAGCGCGGCTTTTTCTTTGTCGATGACGAACTTGGTCTTGGGCTGGTCAGCTTCAAGATACCAATCCACATCCACTACGCCGGGCGTCTGCTGAAAGATCTCGCGCACCTTCCCGGCCAGGGCGTGCCGTGCCTCCTCAGTCGGCCCGTAAATCTCCGCCACCAGCGTCTGCAACACGGGCGGGCCGGGCGGCACTTCGGCCACGGCCACACGGGCGTTGAACCTCGCGGCAATCGCTGCGACGCGCGGACGGATGCGCTTGGCGATGTCGTGGCTCTGGGCCTTGCGCTCGTGTTTCCCCACAAGGTTGATCTGCACGTCGGCCACGTTCGCACCACGCCGCATAAAGTAATGGCGGACGAGACCGTTGAAGTTGAACGGCGCCGCCGCACCGACATAAACCTGATAGTCCGTCACCTCTGGTTCGACCCGAACAGCCGCAGCCATTTCGCGCGCGGCCTGTGCGGTGCGCTCAAGCGAACTGCCCTCGGGCATGTTCAGGATGATCTGGAACTCCGACTTGTTGTCGAAGGGCAGCATCTTGACCTTCACCCATTTGATTCCGACCAAGGACATGGCCACTAGCAGCAGCGCCGTAATGCCGCCGAGGAACGCCCAGCGCCAGGGCGCGCGCGCGAGGAGCGGACTCATGATGCGGCGATACAAGCGAGTGAACGCGTCTTCGGCGTGCTCTGAATGTGGACGGGGGTTGTTGTCTTCTCCTGCGGCACCCGGACCTGCCGTGAGCGAGGTGTATTTCTTGCCCAAGCGCAGAATCCGAATCGCCGCCCAGGGCGTGACGATGAAAGCGATGGCCAGCGAGAAGAACATGGCCGCGCTGGCGCCGAGGGGAATCGGCCGCATGTACGGGCCCATCAGCCCGCCGACAAACGCCATCGGCAGCACGGCGGCGATGACCGCGAAGGTGGCGAGGATGGTGGGGTTGCCGACTTCACCAACCGCTTCCACGGCCATGCTCGACCAGTTCCGCCCCTTGTTTTGCGGCAGATGAAAATGGCGAACGATGTTCTCCACCACCACGATGGCGTCATCGACGAGGATGCCGATGCTGAAGATGAGCGCGAAGAGCGTGATGCGGTTGAGGGTGAAGCCGTAGAGGTAGAACACGACCAGGGTAAGGGCGAGCGTGGAAGGAATCGCGATGGCCACAATGCCCGATTCGCGCCAGCCGAGCGTGAGCAGGATGAGAATCGAGACGCTGACCACGGCGAGGCCCATGTGGAAGAGCAGCTCGTTGGATTTTTCGGCCGCAGTTTTGCCGTAATGGCGCGTGACGGTCATCTGCACGGCGGCGGGAATGAGCGAACCGCGCAAGGTCTCGACTTTACGCAGCACTTCCCGGGCGATGGAGACCGCGTTGGCACCGGGACGCTTGGCGATGCTGAGGGTGGCGGCGGGTTGTTCATCTCCTGCCCCGGATCTGGCCGCCCCATTCCCAAAGAACACATACTGGCTCGGTTCCTCGGCCCCATCCACGATGGCGGCGACATCGCGCAGATAAACTGGACGCCCGCCGAAGACGCCCACGACCACGTTGCCGACCTCGCCGGCGCGCTCCAGAAAGGCGCCGGTTTCCACGACAATTTCCTGGTTGTGGCTGGTCAACCCACCGGCGGCGAACTGCCGGTTGGCTTGTTGCAGCATCGGGACGAGGCCGGCCGCGCTGAGGTTGCGCGAGGCGAGTTTCACGGGATCGAGCAGCACGCGCACCTGCCGCCGCGCACCGCCGATGAGCGTGGTTTCCGCCACGAGCGGAACTTGCTTCACCGAGTCATCTACCTGGGCCACGAGTCGGCGGAGCGTGAGATGGTCGTAGCGCGGGCTGTGAAATGTGAGCGCGAGAATCGGCACGTCATCGATGGACTTGGGCTTGATCAGGGGGAAGGCAATACCGTGGGGGATGCGGTCAAAATTGGCGCGAAGCTTCTCCGTGAGTTTGACCAGGCTGCGCTCGACGTCCTCGCCGACCTTGAAGCGCACGATGACCAGGCTCTCGCCGGGGCGCGAGGTGGAGTAGATGTATTCCACGCCGGCAATTTCCCAGAGCAGCTTCTCCATGGGGCGCGTGGCTCGCTCTTCCACTTCGCGCGCGCTGAAGCCTGGCATCGAGACCATCACATCCACGATCGGCACCTTGATCTGCGGTTCCTCTTCGCGTGGGAGGAGAAAGATCGCCGCCACCCCAAGCAACACCGAGGTGATGATGACCAACGGTGTGAGCCTGGAATTGATGAAGGTGCGCGCGATGCGCCCGGCCAACCCGGGCGTGGAGTGCGATGAGGCAGGATTCACTTCACCTCCAGCGGTTGACCTTCGCGCAACTGGGCCGCGCCCTCGACCACGACCTGCTCGCCCGCACTGATCCCGGACACCAATTCCACTTCCCCGCCGAGGCGCCGACCAGTTTTCACGAGCCGCAACTGTGCCTGCTGGTTCACGACCACGAAGATCAGTTCCATCTGGCCGCGCTGAATCACGGCTTCGAATGGGACCAACAAGGCCTTGCTTTCACCAAGCGGGATGGCTACGCGCGCGAGCTGTCCGGCGCGCAAACCCGCGTTCGCCGGCAGGTCGAGTTTCACGCTGAAGGTGCGGCTACCCGCATCGGCACTGGGCGCGATCTCGCTCAGGACCGCAGTGACCGGGGCATCCTCGGCCGCAGCACGCACCTGGAAACGCGCGCCGAGTTGGACGCGGTTAATGAGCGCTTCGGGAACGCCCGCTTCCAAGCGCAGCGTGTTCGGGTCATCCATCTCCAGCAGGGCGCGACCGGGGGAAGCCAGGTCGCCGACATCAACATGCTTGCGGGTGACGACACCGAGGAAGGGCGCAGTCAGCTTGGTATAGCCGAGCATCGTCTCGGCCTCCGCCACGGCGGCGACGGCGACGCGGTGGCGCGAGTCGGCGGTTTCAAATTCCTGAATGGAAATGGCCTTCTGCCCGAGCAAACTGCGCAGGCGTTCGGCATCACGGGCTGATTGTTCGCGCGTGGCCAGCGCCTGATCGAGGCGGGCTTGAATCTCCTTGGCCTCGATCTGCACGAGCAGTTCACCGGCTTTGACCGACTGGCCCGGCGTGACCAGCATCTGGTCGATGCGCCCGCTCACCTTTGATTCGATGGTGGCGCGCAGCTTGGGTTGGACGGTTCCGACCACATCTTCGGTGGCGAGGAGTGATTTGGTTTCCAACCTCAGCACGCGCACGGAAGCGGCGGGAATTTTCTGCGCGGTTCCGGGGCCAGGCTGACTCTCGCGGCAGCCGGTTAGGGCCAGCAACACCGGGACGGCCAGAGCGCCGAAAAATTTCAAACCTTGCATACGAGAAGAGACGGCCGTGAATGACTCACGAGCAACAGCCGCCGTTTGCTTTTCCCACACCCAGCTTGCGGAGGAAAATCTCCATCGGACAGAACCGGGTTAAGGACGACTGAAGCAGGTTGAAGCCGACGAAGGCGGTAAACCAGAGCCAGTGCGGGCTGTGCAGACGAGCGAGCGCCAGGCTCAAGAGGATAAACAAGCCGGCGAACATTCGGATGTAGCGTTCCATAGTCATATCATTTCGTTCCTGCCCGGTTTGAGCCGCGAGCCGGGGAAAGGTTACAAACGTGGTGGCTTGTCTGGAAATCGGGCCAACGGCATGTTGGGCGCGCAATGCTGGAACAGTTGACGGACACCGAACTCGTTCGCCGGGCCAAGGCGGGCGAGTTGGAGGCGTTTGCAGCGATGGTCGCCCGGCATGAGCGCGTCGTCTATTCGCTGGCCCGACGCATCGTACAGCAGGATCAGGATGCCGAGGACGTGACCCAACAGGCGTTCCTTAGCGCGCTGGAAGGGTTGGGGAGCTTCCGCGAGGCGGCTAGTTTCGCAACCTGGCTGCAGCGCATCGCGACCTACGCCGCGCTCAAGGTGTTGCGCAAGCGCAAGGGGCTTCCCACCGTTTCCCTCGAGGCCGCCACGGAACCGCAGGAAGGTTACGACACGGTGCCGCATCCGGAGTTCATCGCCGACTGGAAGCAATCGCCCTCGGAGTTGGTCGAGCGTGAAGAAACGCGCCGGCTGCTGGATGAAGCGCTGGCCAAACTCGACGAAAAGCATCGTGTTATCTTCCTGCTCCGCGACGTGGAAGGATTGTCGGTGAAGGAGACCGCCGAGGCGCTTGGCCTGAGCGAGGCGAATGTGAAAGTGCGCCTGCTGCGGGCGCGGCTCCAGTTGCGCGAACTATTGACGCGCAAATTCGGCGACCCGGCCCGGCGCCAGGAACCGCACCGCCACGAGGAGGCGCAACCATGAGCGCATCGGGCGTAACTTTTTCCGGCCCCGCGGCTCAATCGAGGAAGCAGCCATGAAGTGCGAAGAATTACTGGCGATGTTGAATGACTACGTGGACGGCGGGGTCGATCCCGGCGTGTGCGATCAATTCGCGCAACATCTTGCGGGCTGCAATCCCTGCCAGGTCGTCGTGGACAACATTCGGCAGACCATCACGCTCTACAAAGAGGGCCAGGCCTGCACCCTGCCCGTGGCCTTCCGCGCGAAGCTGCACTCCACCTTGCGCGCAAAGTGGCAGGAAAAACACCGGCCAGCGTAAACGCTCCGCGCCGTGCTCGTGCTGTTCAGTAGATTCCTGGAATCAATCGCCGGACCCGGGCGGCGTAGCCCACGTACTCGGGATACCGGTCGCGCAGCCAGCGCTCTTCCAAGCGGGACTTCGCATCCAGAATGACCGCGAGGAGGAGGGAAATCCCGACCGCCGCCGCGCTTGACCACAGCATCGACCAGCCGAGCGTTCCGAAAATCAGACAACTGTAAAGCGGGTGCCGCACGACCCGATAGGCGCCAGACTGAACCAGTTGTGAGTCCGCGCGCGGTTTCGGAAACGGTGTCAGGTTGCGCCCCAAAGCGTGCGCGCCGCCGATCCCGAAGGCGGCCCCGATGGCCACGAACACCCCCGCGCCCAGCCGCCAACCCCAGGGCCAGGACACACCGTGGTGGAAAGGCGCGACCGCCAGGGCGCAAAACATCGCCAGATTCTGCGCCACCACCCACCGCCCGCCCTTGGCCATAAATTCGCTCATCGCGTCCCCATCATGAACGTCGCCCAGGGCAACACCAGAGTTGCGTGAATCGCCCCCGGCCCTAGACTGCCGGCAATTCCAAGATGTGAACTCGTGCCCAGCAAATGTATGAAGCATTTATCGAATGTCTCCCGCCGTCGTTTTATTGCCACCGCCGCCACCGCCACGGCCGCCTTGGCCATGCCGCGTATCATCACGGCGCAAAAGTCCGACCCGCAGCTCGTGATCGGCACCGGCGCGCATCGCTATGAGGTGCAGCACCACTGGCCCCAGTTGCCGGACAAATACTCGTGGCAGACAACCCACAACGTCGCGGTGGATCGCGAAGGATTGCTCTACGTCATTCATGAGGGGCGCGAGAACTTGAAGGATCATCCGTCCATCTTCGTATTCGATGGCCAGGGCAAGTTCGTCCGCGCCTTCGGAAATCAGTTTCAAGGCGGCGGCCACGGGCTGGAAGTGCGCACTGAAGGCAAGGAGCAGTTCCTCTATGTGACCGCCTACCAGCAGGTGAAGAGTTTCGCCAAGCTCACCCTCAAGGGGGAACGCATTTGGGAAAAGCACGCGCCCATGGACTCGGGTATTTATCTGAAGGACGAAGACACCGCGCCGAAGAAGCGCTGGGGCCGCGACGCCTTCATGCCCACCAACTATGCCTTCCTGCCCGACGGCGGGTTCTTCCTCGCCGATGGCTACGGCTCGTTTCGCATCCATCGCTACGACCAGAACGGCAAGTGGCTCTCCATGTTCGGCAAGCCGGGCAAGGGCGACGGCGAGTTCAACACGCCGCACGGCCTCTGGATCGATAACCGACCGGGACGCAAAGCCTCAGTGGTCGTGGCGGATCGCGCGAACGCGCGGCTGCAATGGTTCACCTTCGAGGGCCAGCACCTCAAGACGCTGGGCGGCTTCATTCTGCCGGCCAACCTCGACACGCTCGGCGACGTGCTGCTCGTGCCCGACCTGAGCGCGCGCGTCACCCTGCTCGACAAGGATGACAAGGTCATCACCCACCTCGGCGAAGACCCGGAATGGCGTGCGGCGGTGACGAAGGACGGCAACAAACTTCGCCGCAACCCGAAAGGCGAAGGCTGGGTCTCGGGAAAATTTCTGCACCCGCACGACGCCTGCTTCGATGGGGCGGGGAACATCTTTGTCGCGGAGTGGGTGGACACAGGCCGCATCACCCGGCTGCGGAAGCTGAGTTGACGAAGCGCGAGCTTGCGGCCTGCCGCAACGTGCTACCGAAGGCCGGATCAATTCATGGCCGGAATCCGTGTTGGCGCATGTGTTTGCGAACTGCCAAGCCCGCGCACCGGCTGAAGAAATCTCGTGCATCGGCCCAGCGCGGGGAACATCCTCGCGCCATGAACGCGCCGCGAAACATTCGGAACATCGCGCTGTGCGGGTTCATGGGTACCGGCAAATCCTCCGTGGGCCGGCTCGTGGCCGAACAGTTGCACTTCGCCTTCCTCGACACCGACACCGTCATCGAGGCCCGCGCGGGCCGGAGCATCGCCGAGATTTTTGCCGCAGAGGGTGAGGCGACCTTCCGCGAACTGGAGGCGAAGATCGTCCGGGAGTTGACCGAGCGCGCCCATACCGTCATCTCGACCGGCGGCGGGCTGGTGGTGAATCCCGCCAGCATGGCGAGCTTGAAGCAACATGCGCTGGTGATCTGCCTGTGGGCCTCGCCGGAAGGAATTTACGCGCGCGTGAAAAACCAGAATCAACGGCCCCTGCTCCAGGATGCGCAGCCGCTGGAAACAATCCGCCGACTGCTCGCCGAACGCACCCCGGCCTACAAGCAGGCGGACGTGTTGCTCAACACAGAAATCCGTTCGCCGCACGAAGTCGCGCACCAGGTAATCCACCAGTTCCGCATGGCGCGCACCGCGCCGCCTGTTCAGCCTTGAAGGAACAAATCCGCCAACGCGCCCGCACACTCGGGTTCGACGATTGCCGCATCACCACGGCCAACCCTCCGGCGCACGCCGCAGGATTTCAGCGGTGGCTTGCAGATCAGCATCACGGCGAGATGGCGTGGCTGGAACGCAACGCGGCCAAACGAGTGGACCCGGAGCGTGTCCTGGCCGGGGCCAGGTCGGTGGTCACGCTGGCGGTTTCTTATGTCCAAGGTCCAACTCCGATAAATCGCGAGCGGGTGTCCAAGGTCCAAGGCCACGAGGCAGCCGGCGTCATCGCGCGCTACGCTCAGTTCTCTGATTATCACGACGTCCTCGATGAACGGCTCAAGGAACTCACCCAATTCATCAACACACTGGGCGGCGTGGACGTTCGTTCTCTTTGGTACGTGGACACGGGGCCATTGTTGGAGCGTGATCTCGCCCAACGGGCCGGTCTTGGCTTCGTGGGCAAGCACACCAACCTCATCAGCCGCACGCTGGGCAACTGGATTTTCCTCGCCGAGATCATCACCACCCTGGAACTGGAGCCGGATGGGCCGGAGAAAAATCATTGCGGCAAGTGCGTGCGCTGTTTGGACGCCTGCCCCACGCAGGCCATCACCAGGCCGTTCCACCTCGATGCGCGGCGGTGCATCTCGTATCTCACGATCGAACTGAAGGGCGCGATCCCTGTCGAATTGCGTCCCCTCATCGGGGACCGGATTTACGGCTGCGATGACTGCCTGGCGGCGTGCCCCTGGAACAGATTCGCGCGCGCGGGGGCGATGATGAGGCCACACACACGTGAAGATTTTTCCAAGCCGGATTTGGTCGAGTTGCTCGCGCTCAATGCGGCCGGCTTCAAGGCGAAGTTTGCCGGCACTCCGATGTTGCGGACCAAACGGCGCGGTCTTCTACGCAACGTGTGCGTGGCGCTGGGCAACGTCGGCCAGGAAAGCGCCTTGCCGGCCCTGGCCAAAGCAGCGCAAGACACGGAACCGTTGGTTCAGGAACACGCCACCTGGGCCATGGCACAGATCCGGGAACGCGCGCACCTCAAGTGACGAAGCGGAACACGCCGTTCAGACGGCCTGATCGCCGCGCTCCTCGGTGCGGATGCGCACGGCCTCTTCGATGGTGGTGACGAAAATCTTGCCGTCGCCGATCTTGCCGGTCTTCGCTCCGGTAATGATGGCCTTCACGGCGGCCTCGACCTGCCCGTCGGCCAGGACGATCTCGAGGCGGACCTTGGGCAGGAAGTCCACGGTGTATTCGCTGCCGCGATAAATCTCGGTATGGCCTTTCTGGCGGCCGAATCCCTTGACCTCGCTGACGGTCATGCCCACCACGCCGATTTCATTCAGGGCGTCTTTGACCTCGTTGAGCTTGAAGGGCTTGATGATGGCTTCGATTTTTTTCATGAAATTAAATTAGTCGTTATAGGCTTTCTCATCGTGCTCGGAAAGATCCAGGCCCAAGTCCTCCTGATCCGGATCTACGCGCAAGCCTATGGTCGCCTGGATGAGCTTGAGGATGAGAAAGGTCGCGAGGCCCGAGAGCGCGGCGGTGAAGAGAATGGCCTTGAGCTGGTTGAGCAGTTGCGCGGTGCCGCCCGCGAGCGAGACGACCTGGCCGTTCAACTGGAAGGTGGTGGCGATGGCCGGATTCACCGCCGCCGTGGCCAGCAGGCCGCACATCAGCATGCCCACCGTGCTGCCCACACCATGCACTCCGAAGACGTCGAGCGAATCGTCGTAACGGAGTTTGGATTTTAGTTTTGCCACCGCGAGATAGCACACGATGCCACCGAGAAGCCCAATGCACAGCGCGCCTGGAATGGAGACAAAACCCGAGGCGGGCGTAATAGTGGCCAACCCCGCGACCATGCCTGAGGCCACCCCGAGCACGCTCGGCTTGCCGCGCAGCATCCACTCCGTGACACCCCAGCTCAACGCGCCACCCACGGCGGAGAAGTGCGTGGCCGCAAACGCACTCGTGGCCAGCGTGCCCGCCGCCACCGCGCTCCCGGCATTAAAGCCAAACCAACCGACCCACAGGAGGCCCGTGCCAATGAGGGTGTAAACGACGTTGTGCGGGAAGACCGGCTCGCGCGGAAAGCCCATCCGCTTGCCCACCACCACGGCGCAGACCACGGCCGCCACGCCGGAGCTGATGTGTACGACCACGCCACCGGCAAAATCCAGCACGGGGATTTTGCCGCCGAGCGCCCAGTTGAAGTAGCCACCCTTGCCCCAAACCATGTGGGCGAGCGGGAAGTAAACGATCGTCACCCATAGGAACGTGAAGAGCACGAAGGCGCTGAACTTCATGCGCTCAGCGAACGCGCCGGTGATCAGGGCGGGCGTGATGATGGCAAACATCATCTGGAAAAGCATGAACGTCTGATGGGGAATGGTCGCAGCATAGTCGGGATTCGGAGCCAGCCCGACACCCTTGAGCAGGAAGTATTGCATCGGGTTGCCGAAGAAGGCGTTCCCCTCGCCGAAGGCCATGCTGTAGCCATAGACCATCCAGAGCAGGGAGATGAACGCCATGAGGAATAGGGTCTGCATCATCGTGGCCAGCACGTTCTTCTTCCGCACCAGGCCCCCGTAAAAGAGGATCAGACCCGGCGCGCTCATCATCAGCACCAGCGCGGCGCTGACCAGCATCCAGGCATTGTCGCCGGTATTCACACCGCTGGCGGCGGATTCGAGACGGGCCACGCGCTCCTCGACCGAGACGGGTTTAATTTCCGCCGCGGAACCAGGGAATACGGACAGCAACGGGATGAGCCAAACTACGGCCAACAAAACCAAGCGATGAAAGGAAGTCATGCGTGCGGCTTTTAGACCAGAGGGCGGCCGCGGTGTCAATCGCGCGGCTGCCCCGGCCCGCGGGTCGAATGGGCGTCCTGGTCAGACCGAGACCACCGCTTTGATCACGCCTGTCTCGGGCCAGGTCCAGCTTGGGAAAACATCGATCATCTCGTCGAAGACTGCGTGATGCGTGATCCATGGTTTGGTGTCGATCTGCCCGTCCTCGATGAGCTTGATGATGCGGGTGAAGTCGGCGGGCAGCGCGTTACGACTGGCGCGGATGTCCAACTCGCGACGGTGCAACGCGGGCGCTTGCAGAAAACTGATCTCGCCCTGGGTGATTCCAACATAGACGAGCCGGCCTCGGAAGGCGCAATAGTTCAGCGCTTGAGCCATCGACTTGTTGTGGCCTGTGGCGTCCACGACCACATCGACGAGCTGGCCGTTGGTCAGTTCCGCCAGCCTCTTCAGCTCCTCGCCGTCGCCCTTGGTGAGAATCGTGTCCGGCACACCCAGCTTCTCGCGCACGAAGGCGAGACGCTGTTCGTTCATGTCCATGACAATGGTCTTCGCGCCGGAGAGACGCGCGAACTCGATGACCGACAAACCAATCGGCCCGGCACCGATGACCAGCACATGCTCGCTGGCCTTGGGCTCGCCGCGATTCACCGCGTGGCAGCCAATGGCGAGAGTCTCCACCAGGGCCAACTGCTCATACGACAGTTTGCCGGACACATGGAGTTTGCGCGCCGGGAGCACGATGCGTTCACACATCCCGCCGTCGCACATCACCCCGAGTGTCTGGTTCGTCTCGCAGCAATTGGTGTGGCCACGCCGGCACGAATAGCAGTGGCCGCAGTTGAGGTACGGCTCGACGGAGCAGCGATCACCCGGCTTCACATTCGTGACCCCCGCGCCGACGGCGATCACTTCCACGCCAAGTTCATGGCCGGGAATGCGCGGATAGCTGAAGAACGGCATCTTGCCCAGGTAGCCGGAGATGTCCGTGCCGCAGATGCCGATGCGATGCACCCGCAACAGCGCTTCGCCCGCAGCGGGTGGCGCAGCCTCGGTGATTTCAAGGCGACGGAACTGTTTGGGTTGCTCAAGTCGGATGGCTTTCATGAATTAGACTCGTTTCACCGATTACAGTTCAGGCTGGAGTTCCAGGCTCCATAGTTTTTCGCCATCACGATTCAGGTGTGTAACGGTGGCCACCTTGCTCTTCCCATCGATGCGCACGGTACTGAAATATTGCTCTTTGGAGTAGGGACCACTGGACCTGCTGCCTTTCGCGCGTGAAGCCCAACGAAGTTCCGGCCCGAAGGTGTTGTCCAGTCCGCCGGGCGCAAGGCTGATGGCGTGCAACGGGCCGCTGACAAACTCCCAGAAGCCGCGGAAGTCTTGGAACTGGGCCTGCGCCGGATCGTAGAAGAGCGACGCCGCGTAATGCACGTCTGCGGTCAGCCAAAATATGTTGCGAATCCCCTGCTCCTTGACGAAGCGAAGCAGACTGGCGATTTCCAATTCGCGCCCGAGCGCCGGGCCATTGCCATTCGCGCAGTTCTCGTAGGTGCTGGCACCCTCGGCATCCTTCCCGTCACCGACGATGATGCCGATGGGCATGTCGCTGCAAATGACCTTCCACACGGCCTGGCTGCGCTTCAGCGCGCCCTGGAGCCAGTCCATCTGCGCGCGGCCCATGTAATCCGTGTCGCGGCCCGCCGTCGCCTGGCGGTTGGCCGTGTTCGGTCCGCGATAGGTGCGTTGGTCGAGAAAGAACAATTCGCAGAGCGGCCCACGCGGAATGTTCCGGAAAATCTTCGCCTCGGAACCACCCCGGACCGGCAAATAATCGAGGAACGCCTGCCGCGCCCGCGCCGCCAGCACGTTCACGTTTTTCTCCGTGTATCTCGAGTCGGCCAGAATCTTGCCGGGATACCAGTTGTTCAGCACTTCGTGATCGTCCCACTGCGAAAAGATGGGCACCTCGCCATTACAGCGACGGACATTGGCATCGAGCAGGTTGTAGCGGTAGTTGCCGCGGAATTCAGCGAGCGTCTCGGCGACTTTCGATTTCTCGGGCGTGGTGAGGTTCCTCCAAATGTTCCCGTCCGGCAGCTTCATCTCCGGCTCGATGGGACCATCCGCGTAGATGTTGTCGCCGCTGTGGATGAAAAAATCGGGCCGGGCCAGGCGCATCGACTCGTAGGTCTTCAGTCCGCCAAACTCCTCGTTGATGCCGTAGCCCTGCCCGCAGGTGTCGCCCGAGAAGGCAAAGAACACATCGCGCTCGTCTCGCGACGCCGTGAGAAACTGACCCGGCACCGGCTCGCTCGCGCCCTGCTCATCCTCGAACCGAACGCGATAAAAGATTCTCTGCCCCGGCGGCAGTCCGGAGAGATCAAGCTTGGACGTGAAATCCCGCTCCGCTCCGGTCCAGGGAGCACGGACCAGCCGTGCGTTCCGCATCGACTCGGTCGTGGCCCACTCGACCAGCATCCTCGAGCGGCGATTGGACCGGCTCCAGATGACGGCGGAATCAAAACTGACGTCGCCGCTCTGCACGCCGTGAGTAACGATGGGGCGGTTCTCGATGATGGCGGGCGCGGAGAACGCACTCTGAATCCAAGGCGCGGAACATGCGACCACAGCGCCCGTCTTGACGATTCCAGTGGTAAACTGGCGGCGATTGATCGGAGGCATATCAGTTGTTCTTCGCCAATCCCTCGGTGTGCCCGAGGTTCTTCACGGGACGAAAAATCTCCCGCACCTCGTCCAAGAGCTGCTCATCCATTGGCTCGGCCATCCACTTCGCCCACTTGCGGATGTTCTCGGGGTTGGCGCTGCCGGCGACGGTCGTGGCGATGTCCGGATTCGCGCAGGAAAACTGGAGGGCCAGCTTGGCGATGTCGTTGCCACGCTGGGCGCACAACTCAGCGGCGCGGCGCGCGGCCGCTTTTACTTCCGCCGGTTCCTTGAGCCACGCGGGCAGCGGCGCATTGGTGAGCAGGCGCGCGCTGAAGGGACCGGCGTTCATCGCGCCCACCCCGCGTTCCTTGAGCAGCGGCACCATCTCGTCGGCAAAGCGCGTGTTCTGGAGCGTGTTCTGATTGTAGCTCAAGGCCACGTCCACGTCGGTCTGGTCGAGAATGAACCGGAAAATTTTCATCGGATAGCCGCTGACGCCGACGAAACGGACCTTGCCCTGTTGCTGAATCTTCCGCAGCGCGGGAATGGTTTCATCGACGATCTGCTGCATCTCCACGAACTCGATGTCGTGGCAGAGCACGATGTCGAGATGGTCGGTGCCGAGGCGATGCAGGCTCACGTCCACGCTCTCGGCCACCCGCTTGGCGGAGAAGTCGAAGTGCTGCAAATCGTAGCGGCCCAGTTTGGTGCAGAGCGTGTAGCTCGCGCGCGGCACCCCCTTAAGCGCCACGCCGAGCAGCACCTCGCTCATGCCCCGACCATAGAACGGCGAGGTGTCGATGAAGTTCAAACCGCTGTCGAGCGCCACGCGCACGGACTTGAGCACCTCCTCGAGCGTCACCTGGCGGAACTCCGCGCCCAGCGAGGACGCGCCAAAGCTGAGAATGGGGACTTGGAGGCCAGTTTTACCAAGAGAGCGGGTTTGCATTTCGAGTAATCAGTACGCAGTGGGTCAGTAATCAAAGGGCCGATTTCTTGGCCACCCGCCGGGCGAAGTTTTCCACGCTGATGATGGCTCGCTTATGCAGGCCGCGGGCGATGACTTCGTGTTCATCACGCACTTCGAATTGAAAGTCCCACAGCTTTCCGTCGCCACCAATGACGCGGGTGATGATGATGACGTTCTTGCCCAACGGCGTCGGGGCCAGGTGTTTGATCTCGATCTCGGCCCCGACCGTGCGCTCGTGGTCGTCGAGGAATGGGCCGAGGGATTCGCGTGCGGTTCGCTCGATGAGCGCGACGAGGCGCGGCGTGCTCAACACCGCCGGCATCCCGCCGGTGGCAAAGTCGATGACGTGTTCCTGGGCGACGGCAAACTTCAGTTCGCCGGTGGTGCCGATTTTAGGGCGCGATTTCATCAACGGCTAAGATGTTCTGCAACCGACCGAGAGCAGCACATTCGCCCACAACGCCTGATCCGCGGTCTGGATGGTCAGCACATGGTCAGAGGACTCGACGGCCTTGTAGAAGTCCCACTTCAGGATCGGTTCCAGCGCGACGCTCAGGCCACACTCCTGGAGGATTTGACGGTAATCATTCCAGACCGGCGGCTCACCCAGCTTGGCATACGGATCATCCGCGGGAATGCCCATCGTGGACACCAGGTCGATGGGGATGGCCGAGAGGACCGCGCGCAGCGCCTGGGCACAAGTGATGACCCCCGGCGTCAGGTTCATGCACACGACCTTGGCATGGGGACCTTTCTTGGTCGAAGCCGGGTAGTTGCCATCGGCGATGAGTATCTTCGCGTGATGACCGGCCCGGCCCAGCACTTCGTTGATGCCAGGATGAATGAGTTGGTGTTTGAGCACAGGTGTCAGCAGTTCGAGGTCGGTGGTTCAACGTGGAAAAAATTTACGAAAGCTCTCGATGGTCTGGCGCGCCGCCGACTCCTCGTCGGGGAGCGGCAGGACCTCGGCGGAAATGTAGCCGTCGTAACCAATGTCGCGCAGCGCCTGCGCCACGGGTTCCATGTCCAGATGCCCCCAGCCGATGGCCCGGCGGTTGGTGTCGGCGAAATGCACATGACCCACTTTGTCGCCAACGATGCGCAAGGCCGCCGCCACGTCGCGCTCCTCGATGTTCATGTGGAACAAGTCGCAGAGCAGCTTCACGTTCTGGGTGTGGAACATGCGGAGGAACGCCACCGAATCCTCGGCTGTGTTAAAGAGGTTCGTCTCGTAGCGGTTCAGAAATTCGTAGAGCAACGGCACCTTGTGCTTGGCCGCGCCATCGCCGAGTTCGTTGAGCGCATCCGCCAGCCAGGACAGCACCTGCTGCCGCGAAACACCGCCCTCCCAGCGTCCCTGCATGGAGCCGACGATGACCGGAGCCTGGAACTGAGCCGCGAGGTCGATGAACCTTGCGATGTATTCGATGGCGCGACGGCGCACGCGGGCATCCGGATCGGTCAGCCGTAACTTGTGTTTCACCCACCCGGCCCCGCTGCCCAAGGCGGACACGGAAAGCTTGTGCGCCGAGAGCACCGCCTGCACTTCCGCCACGTTCACCGTGCGCGCTTCCTGAAAAAACAGCTCCACCGCATCGAAGCCATGCGCCGCCGCCCGCGCGCAGCCCGCCCCAAGATCCTCCCAATACACGAACGGCCCCCCGCGCAACTCCGGCACGAGCGAAATGGTAATGGCGGAACGAATCATCAGTGGCGCGAGGCTAAGACGAAGGGCCGGACAGTTCAAGGAGCGAGGCGGGGCGGGGTTCAACCGGGGTGCATCATGAAGTTACCACCAAGATTGCGAGCACGGGTAGGGCGTCGCTGTCCTCAGCGCGCCGTGAGGAGGCGGCCACAAAGTCCGGGCACTTTTTTAAGTCGCGGCCCGACGCGCTGGGGACAGCGCCGCCCTACCCGCGTCACCGCCCACGGCACGGTCAGGCCAGCTCGATGGCACTGGCCAGATGCGCCGGATGCCGCCGCACCTTGCTACGGCAATATCACGCGGTAGAAGCGCGTGTTCGCAACGGGCGCGTTTGTGACCACCACGGTGCGGTTGCTCGGCGCGGCGCTGATGCTTTGCAGGTTCGTCCAGGCGCCGGCATCGGGCGTAGGCTGGTGCTGGAGGGTGTAGCTCTTGTTCGACACGGCATCGAAACGCAGGCGCGCGGCGTTCGCGGGCGTGAGGGAGACATTTAACCGGAGCACGCTGCCCGCCACCAGTGGGTTGGTGCCGGCGAGGTACTCCTGCAAGTTCGTCATCCCGTCGCCGTCATTGTCCAGGCCGGCATCGGCAGGGCTGAACTTGTTCAGGCTGTACAAATCCTCCCAAACATCGGGCATCCCGTCGCTGTCGGTATCAACGCTCCCGGCGCTGCCGGGCTGCGGCGTGGGCGCGGCGGCAACCCAGTTCGTGGGGTCGTTGCCGTAGCCGGTCTGGCTCACGCGTTGGAGCGAGAAGCCGAAGCCATCGGCGTTCGTCGCCCACGGCGTGGTGTCCGCGTAAATAATCTTCTCCACCAGAATGAACGGCACGAAGCCGGCGTCGTTGGCGGGCGGCAGTTGAGGCGCGTCCGGTCGTTGCAACTCCACGCCCTCGCTGCTGTTGTCCAGTTTACCGCTCCACGGGCCAAGAATGGTCAGGCTGTTAGTGATGCCGTAAGCCGCCTTGAAGGCTGCCAGTGAATTCGTATCGGCCACCGGATCAAATCCCACCACCAGCAGTGTCCCGGTGGCGCCGATGCTGGCACCCGCCGGGAAATCAAAATCCACGCCGCCGCGCAGCCGCCAGCGATTCGTCGGGTACGCCGGATCGAACAGGTTCACCGCGCTGGCCGTGGTGTTCTTCACTTCAACGAATTCATCCCGCGTGTTGTCATTCGTGCCGAGGTCCGGCGGGTGATACATGATCTCGTTCACCACGACCGGCCCCACTTTGGGATAGGCATTCGCCAGGCCGGTGCCGGTGCGGAACTGCGCCACGCTCACCGGATTATCCACCCCAAATGTCCGCGCGCTCATCGCCACGAAGTCGTGATCACCCACGCTGCGGCGGTAGCGCCCCATGGACACGCCGTTGGCCGCCGCGTCGAACTTCACCTGGGCGCGATAGCCAGTCAGCACACCGTTGGTCGCCTGGGACAGATAGACTTCATCGCCATGCGCCGAACTGAGGGAGAAGGCCGAGCCGGGCACCGAGATGTCGTTGAACTGGGTTTCATAGAACACGCGGAAGCCGCCGGACGGAATGGTGATGGCGTTGGTAATCTGGTAGCGGCGCAGGTTGTTTTTCGAGTCGCTCAAGAACCAGCCGGCGATGTTTACACTGGCGACATTCGTGTTCTGGATTTCAATCGCGTCCTCCAGCGGCGGGTCGGTATGCGCCAGCACTTCGCTGATGACGACGTTGTTCAGCGGCAGCCAGTTCAAGTCGCCCTGGCTCACGCTGATCGAAAAGCTAGCGATGTTCGCCGCGCCATCGGGCAGCCGGCCTTGCGACACACCCACGGTCTGCACGCCGAAGCTCACGGCGTCGAGCAGTGTGCCGCCGGGCTGCGACAGGCCGATGGCTTCGCCGCCGTTTGAGAGCTTGAAGTTGACGTGGTTTGCGCCGTTCTGCGGCGCGTTGTCCGCGTCGAACGTGCGGTAGGCATACGCGCCGATGCCGATGAAGGAGAGCTTCGGAATCAGATACAACATGCGCGTGGCCGGCGTGCCGAGCGTGTCCGAGAGCCAGTGATCGGCGAGGGCCACGGGGACGGGATTCCCGTTGAACAGCTCGAACCAGTCCTCGCCCGAGGCGGGATTCGCCATCCACTCGTTGATCTTCACGAGCGAAACATCGCCGAGATTTTGCGAGAGATTGGTCGCGCCCGGCGTGGGCACGGTCAGCGTCCAGTTCGTGCCGCCGGGCGCGCGGCCGATGGAAAAATCCACGGCCTGCAAACCAAACGTCACCGTGTCAAGCAGTCCGCCGGCGGGAGCAAACAGGTAGAGCGCGTCGCCCGTGTCCTTGAGTCCGAAGCCGGTGTTAGTCGCGGAGACAGGCGCGCTGGAGGAAAAGAACACGCGATGATAACCGCCCGCCGGCACCACCGAGCCGGGCGGAAACACCCAGCGACGCGGCAGGGCCACGTCGTCCGAGAGGCTGGAGTCGCCGAGGTCCACCGCGCTCACCGACGGGTTAAAGAACTCTACCCAGTCCGGCGTGGAACCGTCGGGTTCCTCGACGTTCGAGTTGTTGGCGAGGACTTCGTTGAGGCGGACGCCGGCAGAGGCAGCGCTGTTGGTCGTGACGTCGAGCCGGATGCCCATGAAAACATCCGCGCTGGTGGACGTGCCCTGATGCACTTCCACGGCAATCCAGTTGGTGCCGGCAAAAACATTCGTGAGGGGCAGCGTGAACGGGCCAAGTTCCAAGGGCGCGCCGGAATAATTTTGCGTGGCCAGTTGAGCATAGGTCACGGCACCGGCGGGCATGAAGTAGCGATAGGCTTCCTGCCCGTTCACATAGACGATCACTCCGTCGTCAATGTAGTGCGTGAGGAGCAGGCTCGAATAAGCGGACGGAGGCGTGAACCGGGTGCGAAAGTAAAACGTGTTGCGGTTGACGTTGGTGATGAGCGTCGTGCGAATCGGCTCGGCAATCGAACCGCTGTTCAGCCTGGCCAGCACGCCCTGCCCTGACTCCCAGGTCGAATCATCGTAGTTCGTCGTGTTCCAAACCACGCCATCCAGGTTGCTCGACTGGTTGAACTGCCAGACCGCGCTGTAAGGAAGCACGGCCACCGTGCCCGAGCCGCCGCCGCCCGCCGGGCAGAGATTGCCCGCACCCGGACTCGGCGCGGCGAGGAAGACAAAATTGTTCGCGCCATTCGGGCAGCGGCCCTGCGAGACGTTTGGCGTCTGCGGGCCGTAGCTTACCGAGTCAATGACCGCGAGCGACGGATCGAACAGCGCGATCTCGCCGAGGTCGCTCGACAGCGAGAAGTTCAAATGATCCGCGCCCGCGCCGGTGTTCTCATCTGCGATCATGGCCACGAATGAATTCGACTGGATGAAGGTGAGCGGCGGCACGGGATGGCGCGTGGGCCAGCCGATCAGTTCGTCAGTGAAAAAGCAGCCGCCGAAATCCACGGGCAGCGCGAGCGGGTTGTAGAGTTCCACGAAATCCTCGGCGAAGGGCGGCGTGCCGGCGGTGAGCCATTCGTTGATGCGCAGCGCGCCGCGGCTGCCGGTGGCGGCGGCGCTGTTCGCGCCAGGGAACGTGGGCGTGCAAAGTTTCCATTCGCCCGAACTGCCGAAGCGGCCCACGGACAAATCCGCGAGTTGCAAACCAAACACCACTGAGTCGAGCAACGCGCCGTTCGTGGCAAAGAGATACACGCCCTCGCCGCTCGCGCTCAGGCTGAAGCCGGTATGCAGCCCGCCGCTGCCGTCCTCGTTGTTCGCAAAGACGTGCAGGTAGCCGCCCGCTGCGAGCGTGGTGTTCGTGGGGAACGTGAACTTGTTCGGGATCAACGGGTCGTCCGTGAGCCGCAGTCCGCCGATGTTCACCGGCGAGCCGCCTTCGTTGAACAGTTCAATCACGTCGGGAAAAGTTCCGGCGTGATTCAGCGCGCTAACGTTCTGCGCCAGGACTTCGTTCAGGCGCACGGCCGGCGTTGCCGTGCTCACGATCCACGCGGCGGTAACCGTCGGCGAGTTCGTGCTCTGCCATGCGCCCGCCGCGCTCTTGCCGATCACAGACACCGTGTTCGTACTGTTATTCGCCAGGCTCGCGAGGGAAATAGCCGTGGCCACGGCGGTCTCCGCGCCATACGCGCCGTTGTTCAGTTTGAAGCGGTAGCTCACCACGTTCGACCCGCCGACGGTGAGCGTCGCGGTCGTGAACGGCGTGGGCGAGCGCGGCGTGCCGGTGACCGTCGCGGTGGGCGGCGGCGGATTTCCGGCGAAGTAGGTGTTGAGCAGGCCCTGCACGGTGCTGCGCCGCGTGTCCATCCATGTCCTCATCGTGTTGATGGTGCCGACGGGCATGTAGAAGCCGAGCGTCTGGGTGATGAGCGCGTCGTAGTTTGTCTTGGCAAACGTGGTGTCCAGCAGGCGCTGCAAAGTTTGGTAATACAACGGCTCAAACTCCGGCCAGTGCATGAAGTTGTTCATGGCCGTGCCCGATCCGGCCCCCGGCACCAGCGTGGCCGTGAAAAGGTTCGCGGAATTGGCGGCCATCGATCCGCCCTGTGACATCACGGTGTCGAGATCGTGATACACCAGATTGAAGCGCGGATCGTTGACGCCGCGATACATGAAGTAATCGTCGTTGTAGCCGGAGTTCAAACCCGTCTCGTTGTTGCCCATCAGGTTCATGACCGCGAGGTGCGTGAGCCACTGCTCGATGTTCACAGCGGCGCGCGCGCGCGCGCTGGGGAACAGGCCGGGCTGGTTTTAGCCCATCACATCGAGCATCGCGATCATGTCAGCCCAGTCGTTCTCGCTCGCGTTCGATTCCTTGAAGTAGGTGTTCTGATACGAACTCGGCGTGGTGCCGCGATAATCAAAATTCGGAGGCGTGATGTTCCGCTGCACCTTGTAAGCGTTGCCGCCGCTGTCGTTCGGGAAATGGTTTTCCGCCCAGTCGCCGCCAATGTCCTCGTTGGCGGCGTAGTGGTTGTTCGCCGGCGTGCCGCCCGGCCCCGCGCCACCGTTCACACGCAACTGCGCCGCGAACGAATCCGATCCGACCGCGCCGGATTTTAGCGCGAGAATCGAGCCAAAATGCTGCGCCCACGGGTTGATCGCGTTCATGTTGATGCTGGGCCGGCCCCGCCAGGGCTGGTCGGAAGTAAAACCGATCCGGTAGTTGTGCGTGGACGAACTGCGGCTGCCGTTGCCGCGGTTCCGCACGGTGCAGAGGTAGCGCACCTCGACGCCCTGCGCCGTCACCCCGATGAAGGTGAGGTTGAACGCCGCATCGCTCTGCGGCGAACTGCTGAACATGGTGGCGAGTTCTGTGTACTCCGACGGGGTGAGAATAATTTTGTGGAGCGGCGCGACGCCGGTGTAAGCCGTGTTGTCCACCTGGTAGAGCGCGTTCACGCTGAAACTGTTCCGATCCATCACGGTCACACCGTCGGTGTTCACGGCGGGGCGCGGCCAGGTGTTGGTCTGGTTCGAGTCGTCCACGGCTTCGACGTAAAATTCCACGATGGCCTGGTTCGCCTGCGGCGGAATGCTCGCGGCCCACAGGCCGTCGCCTGCCGCGCCGTCGCTGTGCCCGCCGTCGTCAAACATCGTCGCGCTGGTGAAGGCGGGCGGAGCGCCGTTGTTCACGCGCCAGAACAGCCGCACGGCATAGACGGGCGTCTCGTCAATGACGCGCGCGGAAA
The DNA here is from genome assembly GCA_031414955.1 of Pedosphaera sp. Classification (GTDB taxonomy): domain Bacteria; phylum Verrucomicrobiota; class Verrucomicrobiia; order Limisphaerales; family SIBH01; genus JANNGC01. The sequence continues at coordinate 43,803 of JANOQV010000230.1, forward strand.
TCACCACCGTGTTCGTGGACTGCGGAATAAGCGGCGCGTGCCCGACATCCACGACGAGCGCGGGAGCATCGCCCGAGGCCACGGAGTTGCCCACGCCGGGCGTGCCGTTGACCGTGGTGCTGGCGGCCCAGTTCTGGCCGCGATCATTCGGCAACGCCGCGTTGACCAGTTCGAGCGAGCGACCCAGACCGTCGGCGCGCGCGAGCCACGTCCAGCCCTGGCAGCAACCATCGACTAAGCCGCGCTGGCGGATGGCCCAGTCGCCTTCGTCGGCGTAGGTGAGATCATCAATGGTGTTCCCCGCCGCGTCCTCAAGCGTGAGACGGTCACGGCCGTTGCTCAGGGAGTTCTCAAAATTCGTGTAGGTGCCGGAGGCGACGTTGGTGGTGCGGACGGTGAGGAAGCCAGCGACGAAGTTTGTCACGCCCGGATACTTGGTGGTGAAGCTGTTCGAGTGGGCCGCCACCACAAGATAACCCGCGGTTTTGATGACGGCATTGCTCGGAAACGTGAAGGCGATGCCCTTCGTAAAGCGCCAGCCGCCGAGGTTCACGTTCGTCGGCCCGGCGTTGTACATCTCCAGATACTCCTCGCGCGAATTCTCGGACGAGGGGTGGAACATGATCTCGTTAATCAGGATGTTCTGAGCGCGCGCGGGCAGCAGCAGTGCCGCCAGCAGCGCGAGCAGCGCCAGGAGCCAATTCGCCGGCTTAAAGCTGAGATCAGTGCGGAAAGAGTCTGTTGCCATAGGCTGTCAGGGTTTTGTTTCTGGACTGTCGCTCAACTGTAACCATTTGTCGAAGCGGCTCCGGGAGCGGGAGCCGCCTCGACGAGGAAACCAAGTTCAGGGCGCGATGGGCGTGACGACCTGATAGAACCGGAAGGGAAGTCCCGGGGTGTTGGTCACGTTGATCACCCGGTTGAAAACCGGTTCCAACGACACATCCTGCAACCGCAGCCACGATCCAGTGCTGAGAGAGTTGCGATACTGCACCGTGTAGCTCTTGTTCGAGATGGCCTGAAAGCTGAAGGTGTATTCACCGGCCGCCGATCCAAACGAGAAGAGCGCGAGCTTGCTGCCAAAGGATTGAGGGTCAGTCCCGGCGAGATACTCCTGGAGGTTGGTCAGACCGTCGTTGTCATCATCGTCGCCCGCGTCGTTCACGAGCTTGTCCGTGCCATTCGCATCTTCCCAACTGTCCGGCATCCCGTCGCCGTCGGTGTCCGTGACCACGGGACTCACCACGGTCCAGGCATCGGAAACGGTGGCGCTGTTGGTGCCCTGCCAGAAGCCGGCGGAATTCTTGCCGATGACCGACACGGTGTAGGTGCCGTTGGAAAGGCCGGACAGGGAGATGGGCACGGCGTTGGAGAACAAAGTGGCGGTAATGAGGAAGTCATTCGTCAGCGAAACTTCCCCGCTCCACGGGCCGTTGTTCAACTTCCACTTGTAGGCATACATGCCGGGACCGGCGACCTTGAGCATGGCCGAAGTGCTGGTCGTGATGGAGGGCGGCTCGCCCGAGATGGAAGCGCCACCGGGCACGAGCGCGCCACGATCCAGTCCGTTGGGGCCGGTGCCGATGGCGGGCGAACCCGGCAGCAAGGCGAGATTGCTCTTGATGTTCAAGTGCGTAATCCCGGTCTGCCAGTTGACGAACATCGGATTGTTGGTCGAGTTGCCGCCGAAGGTCATGTTCGTGCCCTGGATGATGTTGTCGTTCGCGGTCATGAACATGGTGCCGTTGGTGAAGACGATGAAGGGCGTGGTGCTGTGCAAGTCCCAGAGAATGTTGCCGTTCATGACGATGCCGCGCCCGCCGGGCACGCCGCGATGCGGCTCGCCGAACTGCACGTAAGCCGCGCGCGTGGCCGAGAACTGGTTGGTCTCGATGGTCACGACCGTGTTGTTCTCAAAGACCGCCGAACCCATGTCCTTCAACAGCATGGCGTGATCGCAGTTGTAGAAAATGTTGCGCACCACCACGAGTTCCGATGTGCCGCTGCCCTCCCCGGTGGAGACGGCGTTGGCCGTGCTGGAGCGCACCGCGTCCTGATGCACGTTCAGGAAGATGTTGCCCTCGATGTGCGCGTCGGTGGAATCCAAATCCATGCAGTCGTCCACGGCGGCCAGAAACACATTGTCGATGAACTGCACGATGGCGCCGGGACGGTTGCCACCGGTGAAATCAACACTGTCGCTATAGCCGGTCGGTGCTCCGAAAATGTTGCCCTTGATCAGAGCGTAACCGTTCGCCGGCATGCTGCTGAAGTGGACCGGTTCGATGGTCTCCCCGCCAGGCACGTAGGAGTCGAGCAGCGTCAACGAACTGCCCACGCAGTCAACCAACTGATCCACGGTGTTGGTCCACCAGAGGCTCCGCAGGTAAGCCGCCGTGTTATCGATGTCGATGTTCTTGCCCAAAATGCTGTCGAGGTCCGCGTAAGCAATGCGATGCGTGGAGCCGCCGCCCGTAAGGTTGATGCCGCCCCAACTCGTGGCACCGGTATTCAGACCGAAAAGCATGCGGCACTCCGGCGTGCCCTCGGCGAGGAGCAGACCATTGACCGTGAGGGAGAAGCCTTGGTTGAACAGCACCTGCGCGCACGGCTCGATGGTGAGAGTGGTTCCGACCGTCACGGTGACGGAACTGGTCACAATGATGGTGGTGCCCGCCGCCCAGATCGTGTTCACGGAAATCTGGCCGCCGACATAGATGACCGGAGCCTGACGCTGGCCGCTGGCCATGTTGGAGACGCGCGACAGCGCCACGTAGTTGGTGTGCTGCACGCGGTAATAATACTTCTGCCCAGGGATGGCCGACTCATCGACGTGATTGGTCGCCTCGGCCGGAAGCTGGGCGATGACCGCCCAGTTCACCGCGTCGGTGGAGCGATGCACCAGCACACCCTCTTCGTTCTGCGAATCGTCCGTCCACTTCACGACCGGCGCGTTGGTGCCGGAGGAAATCACGGCCACGGCCAAGGGCGGCATCGGGATGCCGCCGAGCGGATAGGTGATGCCCATCTTCGCGCCGTCGCGTCCGCCGGTCAGCGCGGGCGAACCGGCTTGCAGGCGGTAATCACGCGCCGCCGGATTCACGAAGAGCGGATCAACATTGATGTTGCCGTCGCCCGGCCAGTTGGTGTTTCCGAAGATGTTGTAGTCGGCGAACAACTGGCTGCCGTTGGCCAGGCCGATGGCCGCGATATTGTTCCACACGATGTTGTTGTAGGAATTGGTGGTGATGCCGCCGCCGGTCGGCGAGGCCGGATTGACCTTGTTGTAGTTGGTCAAGCCGGAGTCGTTCCCGACAATGGTGCAGTTGCGCACGCTCACATCGCAGAGCGACTTGGACATCACTCCGGCGTTGCAGGCGTAGATCAAACAGTTGCTCACGATAATGCCGTGGGAAGAGCCGCCGTCGCCCACGGACACACCCTTGTCGAACGGAAAATCCCACATGATGCAGTTCTCGATGCGCGTGTCGGTGGAGCCGGGAAGGACGCCGGGGCCAATGTCCACGGCGTCAGCATTGCCGCGGTTGCCGTGGCGATAGGTGCAGTTGCGCGTGTATGATCCGGGCTGCGCGGCATCGAAATCCAGCGCGTCGCCTTCCAGCAGTTCGAACATGGATTGTTCGACCTGGATGACGCCGTCCCGCACCAGACATTCCCAATAGGAATAAATATGGGCGCGACGCACCTCGAAGAGGCTGGCGAAGCTGGACATCATGATGGGCCGGCCGGTCGTACCCGCGCCCGCGCCGGGATCAAAGTCATGAATCGCGGTGTCCTCGATCAACCCATAAGCCCCGGTGGTGGCGTTCACCTGCGTGCGGGCGATGTCGGCGAAATGAAGTTCCAAGGTGGAGTTCGTGCCCGTGGCCGAGAGCGGCCCCCAGGTGCCGCTCGAAGTCACGTCGATGGTGAAAAAGACATTCTGCTCGAACGTCCCGTGGGCATAAATCCGCCCGCCGCTCTGCGTCACGATCGACGCACCCGGATTCACCAACACCACCGCCCCATTGGCCACCTCCAGAGTCACGTTCGTGGGCACGATCACACTGCCGGTCACATGCAGGATGGTACCCGGATTCGAGGCCAGCACGCTGGCCCCCAACGTCCCGCTGATGGTGGTCCGTGAGGTCTCGCGAATGATGTTCTGAATACGGTTGGAAAGAAGGTTGCCTGCGGAATCCAGGGCCGCGATGAAAAAGCGGCTGTAGCCCGGAGCCAGCGCCACGGTGTTGGTCCAGGTTCCGGTGGCCGGATTGAAACTGGATTCATTCCCATTGATCGTCACCCGCGTCGCCCCGGCGATGGTGTTCGAGCCCGAGAGAGTGACCGAGCTGTCCGTGGTGAGCGCATAAATCCCGTTGTTGGGAATGGCCGCTCCATTCGTCGGCGCGCTCACGGAGAGATCCGGCACCAGGATTAAATCAGAACTATTCAACGTGCCGTTCAATCCCAGGATGGCCAGCGTATGGTCACCAAGATCCAGTCGTGAACCGATGGCGCCAAGATCCCACGTCACCGCCGGCAGGCCGCTGGAGCCGAGGGAGGATTCGTGATTGGCGGTCGCCAGCGCCGTGTTGGTCGGTTCATTGCCCGCCGCGCCGGGCGCATTCGTGCGGCAAAGTTCCACGCCATCGAGATAAGCCACGAAACCGTCGTCCCAATCCATCCGCAGCAACAAGTGCAGATTCGTATCGAAGCTGCTGTCGACCGTGAACACATGGCGCATATAGAGCGTGCGATACGAGTTCTGCATGTCATTCAGGATCGTCTTGCAGTTATTCGTCTCCGCCGCCGTGTCGGCGGAATAACCAATGCCGCCCGGCCCGGTCAGCCATTGCCCGCCCAGCGACGCATCGGAGCTAGTTTGCCAGCCGAGGACCGGCGCATTAGTCCCCTTGTGATAACGCCACACATCACCTCGGTTCACCACGGGAGTGGGCGCGGTCGGCGGTGTCCCCACCTGAACGGTGAGATGCTGGCCGTGGGCCGAGATCAATCCAAGAACGCCGGCCAAAGCCGGCAACGTCAGACGTGCGATTCGAAACATAGAATGGCGGATTGTGGCACAACTCACGAGCACTGACAATCGCGCATCCACGAATGAATGAACTGTCACACGGCGGAAGCTGGCGGAGGTCCGGCGCAAGAAAATGGTGGGTTGGCAGGGACTCGAACCCTGGACCAACCCCGAAAAGGTTCGGGGCTGCTCTAACCATCCACCGCCTCAGCGCGCTGTTGAAGCAGGAAGATGGCGAGTTGTGGGTTTTTCTTGCGCTTGAGTTCACGCTCCACGGTACGGGCCTCTGACAAACTCGCGGTCTCCCAGGAGACGACCAATTCAAGATTCTGACCCAACCGCGCCGTGGTGTGGGTTTGTCCGCGGCGATGTTCCTCCAACCGGCGCGCGAGGTCGCTCGTCGAGCCGATGTAGTGCCGGCCGGAATCGCCGCGCAAAATATAGACCCAGGCCATTTGCTGGAAAAAGTGGTGGGTTGGCAGGGACTCGAACCCTGGACCAATGCCTTAAAAGGGCACTGCTCTACCAACTGAGCTACCAACCCATCCGAGGGCCGCGGAAGCTAATCGAGAGGTTTTGGGGTCGCAAGAGATATTCCCGGCGCGAATCACGCGCCATCAATCAGCCGCTGCGGTCTCGTCGCTGAAGAGGTAGCGCAGATCGTCCAAGGTCAGGCTCTGGGAGAACTTCTCCTCGCCCAACACGTCGTCGGCCAGCGCGGACTTGGTCTTCTGCAAGGCGCGGATTTTTTCCTCGATGCTGTCCTTAATCAGGAGCCGGTACGCCATCACGTTGCGCGTCTGGCCGATGCGGTGGGTGCGGTCAATGGCCTGGTTCTCGACGGCGGGATTCCACCACGGATCAAAAAGCACGACGTAGCTGGCGGCGGTGAGGTTGAGACCGAAGCCGCCGGCCTTGAGGGAAATAAGAAACACCGCCGCACCTTCCGCCGCTTGAAACTTCTGCACCAGCTCGCCGCGATTCTCCGTGCCGCCGGCCAGATAAAACATTGGCCACTTCCGCTTCGTGACCTCGGCGCGCAGAATGTCGAGCATCTCCACGAACTGGGAGAAGACCAGCACCTTGTGGCCTTCCTCCATGAGCGGCTCGACCTGATCGACCAGCGCCTCCAGCTTGGCGCTGGCCGCCTTCGAGTCGGGCTTCACCAGCCGGGGATGGCAGCAAATCTGCCGCAGCCGCAGCAACGAAGTGAGGAAGTGGAAGCGTTGCTCGGCCAGTTGCTTCTGGGTCTGCACGCGCAGCAGCATCTGCTGGGCGCGTTTCAGTTCCGCGCGGTAGAGCGTCTTCTGTTCGCCTTCGATCTCGCAGAACAAATCCTCCTCCACGCGATCGGGCAAATCCTTGGCCACCTGCGACTTGGTGCGGCGCAAAAGAAACGGACGCACGCGCGCGGCCAGCCGGCGGCGGGCGAACGGATCATCCTTGGCCTCAAACATCTTGGAAAACTGCGCGCGACTGCCGACCGAGCCGGGCATGGCGAAGGTCATCAGGCTCCACAAATCGGTCAGCCGGTTTTCAATCGGCGTGCCTGAGAGCACGAGCCGGTGCGAGGCCCGCAGGCCGCGCGCGATCTGCGCGGTGATGGAACTTGGGTTCTTGATGTACTGGCCCTCATCAAGAATCACCGCCAGCCAGCGTACTTGGATGAGGTTTTCCCCGAGCAGGCGGAGCTGGTTGTAGTTGATGACGTGCAGATCGGCGGTGGCGAGGTTCTGGGGAAGGTCTTTCGATTCGTTCGCACCCCAGATGCGCACGCGCAGCCCGGTGACGAATCGCTCCGCCTCCGCGCGCCAGTTATCCATCACGCTCTTGGGGCAGACGACGAGGGAAGTTTGGGGATGAGGTTTGGCGTCCGGGGTCTGGGCTGATTGCGCGCGCAGATGTTCAAGCCAGGCCAGGGTCTGCAAGGTTTTTCCCAGGCCCATGTCGTCGGCCAGGATGCCGCCGAAACTGTTCGCCGCGAGATAGGCGAGAAAGTGATAGCCGTCGCGCTGGTAAGGTCGCAACTCGGCGCTGATGGTGGCCGGCACCTCCGGCGTGACGCGCGCCTTGATCTCCCCGGCGCGGCGCTCGATCTGTTCATACTGCGGCTCGTCGAGAAACTTCTTCGCCGCCTTGTCCGCCAGTTGCAGCGCGTGCAGGCGCTGCGGCTCGGCGGTCAGTTCGCGCGGATTGAGGCCCAGTTTAGCCAGTTGCTCGTCGTCATCCTCGGTCAGGTTGAACTGCAAACGCTTCCAACCTTTGCCTTCGAGACGGACAAAGGCGCCCCGCGCGTTCAGCAGCAGCTTCAACTCGTCCTGCGTGAGCGTGGTGTCGTCCACGTCGAGGACCACGCGCAAATCGAACCAGTCGATCTCAGCCTCGGCCTGGGTCACGTCGAGCCGCACACTGCCGGCCACCGCCTCGGCGGCCAGCGAGGCCAGATCGCCCTTCAACTCCACCTTCACCTGGGGTGGCAAGGACTTGATCCAGGCCGCAAAGAGCGCGGGAAACTTTTTCGTGACCCGCAGGGTGAACCCGCCGCGATACTGCTCCCACTTCGCTTCCAGGCCCGCCAGCAGGTTGAACGGATTGCCCAGCGCGCTGCGGTCGGGGATGACGATGGCCCCGCTCTTCTTTTCTTTCTCGGAAGTCGAGTGACCGCGTTCCCAGGAAAAGCCATTCCAGGTGTCCTGCACGCGGCCTTGCTCGTCGAGGGCGCGCGGGAGGATGGCGCAGTACTCCGTTTCGGAGCCGGGATAAGTGGGCTTCAAGGCACAAGAAAACTGCAAGACCATCGGCACAATGCGCACACGCGCGCGCAACCGGGTCGGCATCTCCACTCCGAGCGAATGCAGCAGAGCCACGCCGGCCCGACTTTCAAGCGCCACGGCGGGAATCCTGTTCTCAGCCCGCGGATCAAGCACCCCGGCCTGCACCACCGGGCCGCGCAGCACTTCCGTCTCGGTCACGTAAATCGCCGGGCGTCCACCCAAAACGCAGAGCATTGGCCCCGCCGGCGTGCCATCCGCCCGGGCCAGACGCATGATGTAATCGCCATTCGCATCCGTCGGCTCGGCCAGATGCCAGCGCAACGACTCGGCGGGGAACTGGAACGGTTCGCCGCGCGGGTTGACCAGTCGCGAATGCACCGTCGGCAGGCGCACGAGGCGCACCAGCGCGCGCTGGGTCGTCTCCTCGTAATACTCCAGCCCAAGTCGCGCCCCGTAGAGCAGGCGCTGTTCAAAAATCGGCCAGAGCCATTCCGCCTCGGAGACCAGTTCTGACTCGCCGGCCTGCAGGCGCCGTTGCAACTCGCGCATCTGGTTTTGTTTCATGGTGGAAAACTCCGCCTGCCCCGGCAGCTTCCACTCCAACTCCGCGCCCTTCTCGCGCAAGGCCAGCCGCAGATCAACCGACTCGGCCGCCGCGATCTCCGCCGTGAGCTCGGGCGTGTATTTCACCGCCTGGCCCAGCGCGGTCTTCCAACGGTTAATCTCCTGGGCGCGCTGCCACTGGCTCAACTCCGCTTCGATCTCCGAGAAGTCGGTGACGGGTTGGAGAAACTCGGGGAGGAGCTTGCCGCGACGCTGCAACTCGCGCGCGATGTAGAGCCAGAAGCGGCGTAGCGAGACGGGAAAGGCCGGCCAGATTTTCAGCGCATCCCAGCCGTAGCCCCCGATGGGCGTGCCCAGTTCCTGAAAATCCCACTGAGTGATCACTCCGCGTTGGCGGCACTGGGCGTGAAGTCGTTCCAGCCGCTGGAGAAAACTTTTCTCCCCCGCGACCAGCTTGCGCTCCAGCGCCGCCGCAACCTGATCGGGAAAAGGCGTTTGGTCATCGCGGACCGGCTTCAGCCGGGGCGGCTCGACCGGTCCCGAGGCCGCCCCCTCGGACAACGCGCGCACGCTGCCCTGGGTGTGCTCGACCAGCAGCGCCTTGAGCACGGCATAGACGTGTTTGCAGTCGCCCTCCATCGGGCACGAGCAGGCTTCGTCGAAGACGCCGTCGGCATCCAGGCCCACCGCGACCGTGTATAGTTCCGTGCCCTGCACCTCGGCGAGAAACTCTCCCTCCTCCTCACCGCACCGCAAATTCCGCACCCGGCCGCCGAGGAAATACTTTTCCCCGCGCGCCCGGGTCGCGGGCGACATTGCGGCCATCTCCTGGCGCACGACCTCGGGGTCGGCGAGCACAATCGGCAATTCCATTGGCGCGAGACTCTAGCGGGCGATTGGCGCGCGGCAAGAGGGAGACAATTTTTCCGGACGAAAGCCGGGCACTGCTCGTGGATCATCCACCGCCGAGAACGACGAAGTCCCCACCACGGCGAGGCGAAATGGGATCGAACGGCAGCCCGGCCTGCCCTGAGGGCACGAAGGGCCGGTTCCTCCAGGACCGGCCGGGCGGAAGGCAGAGTTACTTCTTGGCCGGTTTCACCGGCTGACCCGCCGCCTCCACCTTCTTCCTCAAGCCATCAAGGTCCCGGCGCAGTTCGCGGTTTTGCTTTTGCAGATCAATCACCTCACGGCGCACGTCGCCGGCTTCGAGCGCGGTCTTGCGCTGGGCGCGGATGGCCTCGAGGGCGCGCTCGGCGGCGGCGCGTTCCGGTGTGCTCTTGGGCAGCGCGGCGAAGCGGTCGAGGATCGGCACGGCCCGTTCATCGCGCAGAGTGCCGAGCGCGTTGAGCGCGGCCAGCTTCACGTTCTTGCGCACGTCGTTCACGAATCCCGCCAGGAACTCCCGCACCACCGTCTTGTCCTCCAAGTCTCGTGCGAGGCTGGCCAGCACCTCCAACCCCACGGCCAGCGTCCGGCCCGGCAGTTCGCCCTTGCGGCGCTGAAGCGACTCGCGCACCGGCTCCACGTAATAGGAATCATTCTGCGCCCGCATGGTGGTCAGGGCCGTCTCGGCCAGGTGCTGCCGCCATGATTCGCCGTTGAGATACTTGAGCAACACGTTCCGGGCATTCGTGCCCGTCGGGGCCAGCGCGCCCAGCGCCACACCGACGATCTCGGGATTCTTCTCCGTGGCGAGAATGGCCTGCGCCTGGGCAAAGGCTTCCGGTCGATAAAACGCCGTGACGTCCGCGACCACTTGTTTGCGCACTCGCGCGTCCGGCTGTTTCAACGAAGCCGCCAGCGCCTCGTAGGTCTCGTCGGTGTACATGGCGCGCAAGGCCCTCGAAGCGGCGGCGCGCACCGCGTAATGCGCATCGCTGTTCAGCGCAGTCTTGAGTTTGGCGATGGCCTCGTGATCGCGGCGCTCGCCCAGTTGCGCGACGGCGAGCAACCGCCCGGGCATATCTGACTTGTCCGTGAGTTGCGCCTGGAGCATTGAGCCAGGCGGGCGAAAGTTGATCACCCCGAGCACGCTGACGTTGGGATCGATTCGCACCAGCTCCGGCTGCGCCTCCAGCGCGACGGTGAAATCCTCATCGCGCTGCTTCACCACCAGAACGTGATCGACCGCGCCCGATTTGAGTTTGAAACGCACCGGCAGCGGGAAGTGGAACAGCGGCACCGACTCGGTTACGGCCTGGGACTGGCGCACGGAGATTTTCGCGGACTTCGTCCGCTCATCCCAACTGTAGCCCACCTCCACCCGCGGAAAGCCGGTGTGATAAACCCACTGGTCGAAGAACTGGTCGAACGACCGGCCGCTCAACTCCTCCACCACCGCGCGCAAATCATCCGTGACCACGCTGCCGAACTTGTGCCGTTCGACATAGGTCTGCACACAACGTCGGAACATTTCCGGCCCGAGCTGGTTCCGCAACATGTTCAACACCCAGCTTCCCTTGCCATAGGCAAAGCCGTCGAACTGCTCGTTGGCGTCGCCATACTGGCGCCAGACGATTGACTTGTGAATGTTGGGCGAGGCCGTGAGCGTCTTGCGCCCCTCGATCATCTCGTAGAGAAACTGATCCCGCCCGTCCTTGTGCTCGGTGTAGAGCGAATCGTAGAAGGTCGCGAAGCCCTCGTTCAGCCAGAGGTGGCTCCAATCCTTGCAGGTGAGCAGATCCCCGAACCACTGATGCGCCAGTTCGTGCGCGATCAGTCCCTGACTGCTGCGCAAGGTCTCGTAGCCCGGCGGGAACATGGTGTTGATGTTCAAAGTGGTCAGCGAAATGTTCTCCATGCCGCCCCAGTGAAAATCCTGGATGCACACCTGGTCATACTTGTCCCACGGATAAGGCACGCCGATCTCCCGCTCGAGGAACTCCATGATCGGCAGCGTGTTGGTAAAGGAGTTCATGGCGTGCGTGATCTCCGAGGCTGGCGTCCACCAGCTCATGGGAATGTCGCGATGCTTCGCCTCGACCGACTTGAGCCGCCCCGCCACGAGCGCCACGAGATAGTTCGCCATCGGCTTGTCCTGGAGCCAGCGCACCGCCATCAAGCCATCCGCGCCCTTGTCCTCCGATAGCTTGCGCCCGTTGGCCAGCGCCACGATGCCCTCCGCCACATGGCAGATCACTTCCACCGTGAATTTTTCGTTCGGGTAATCATAGGAAGGATACCAGTAGCGCGCCTCGTGCGGCTCGCCCTGCGTCCAGAGGTGCATGTCCTCCTCCGCAAAGCCCAGCTCCGGCGTGCGGAAGTAAAGCCCCTTCTCCGGCTGCGCGCTGTAACGCACCGTCACGCTCGCCTCTTTGCCGACGGGAATGGGCTGCTCAAAGGTGATGACCACTTTGTCGTCCGTGACCTGGTAGCCGAGGATTTTTTCCGTCGCCGTCACCGACGCCACCGTGAGCTCAATGGCGTCCAGCTTCAGCTCCGCAAAGGGCCGCGCGATGGGCTTGAACCGCCAGGTGGCGCTGCCGGACACGGTGCGCTGTTTGAAATCCGGCGTCACGTCCAAGATAAGATGCGCGATGTCAATCTCGCGGTCCGGCGCGTACTTGCGGTACCCCGGCGCATCCGGCGCGGCGGCGGGCAGGTCGAAACTCAGAGCGAGCAGCGCCAGCGATAAAACAATGGAAAACATTTTCATGGTTCGCGACTGAACCACACCGCCCACGCGGGCGGAAGCGCGGACTTTGCTGATCAGGCCATGAGGTGGAAACAGACGATGCCCCTGCCCTCTGGGCCATGAAGGCTCACGACCGTGACCCGCGCAAGCTGCCGCCACGGCGCAGGCGAACCTTCACACCTCTTCCAACGCCTTGCTCGCATCGCCGAACTTCGGCAGGCGCACGTTCATCTTGTCCATCATCGAGAGATAGAGCCGGCACATCTGGCGCTCGGACTTGCCCTTGTAATCGATGATGCGCCCGCCTTTGATGCGCCCCCCTGCCCCGCCGAGCAACACGACCGGGAGCTGATCATTGTTGTGATTGCCGGTCATCATGCTGGAGCAATACATCAGCATCGTATTGTCGAGCAGCGTGCGCGGGCCTTCTTGGATGCCATCAAGCTTGCGCGCGATGTAGGCGACCTGTTCGAGGAAGAACTGGTTCACCTTCAGCCAGTCGGCCGTGTCGCTGTGCGAGAGCAGATGGTGAATCATGTAGTCCACGCCGAGGTTCGGGAACCGCAGCGAGCTGTGATCGTTGTTCAGCTTGAGCGTGGTGATGCGCGTCGTATCGGTCTGGAAGCCGAGCACCAGGATGTCGCACATCAACCGCATGTGTTCGGCGATGTCCTGCGGGATGCCGTCGGCGGGACGCGGGATGTTCGGCGCGCTCAGGGTCGGACGCCAGCCTTGGAGCTCACCCTTCTTGCCGGCGTTCTCGATGCGCTGCTCCACGTCGCGCACGGAGTCGAGATATTCGTCGAGCTTGCGCTGATCATTTGCGCTGATGTGCCGGCGCAGATCTTTCGCGTCCGTCATCACCGCGTCCAGCACGCTTTTGTCGCCCTGGCTCACCTCGTCCTTGAACAGCCGGTCGAACGCCAGCGCGGGATAAACCTCCAGCGGCGTCGGCGTGGTCGGGGAACTCCACGAGATATGCGAGCTGTAGAGCATCGAGTAGTTCTTGTGGACGGACGGATTCGACTTCTCACAACCCAGCACGAGACTCGGCACCTTGGTCGAGCGTCCGTAAGTTTGCGCCATCAACTGGTCGATGCTCGTGCCGGAACGAATCTCGCCACCGGACGCCAGCGGCGCGCCGGAGAGCAGGTTGCCGGTCTGCGAGCTGTGGATGTTCCCCTTCGTTGACTCATCGTTGTAGAGGCCGCGCACGAAGAGCATCTTCTCGCGGAAATCGTTCAGCGGCGCGAGCACCTTGCCGAGCTCCATCTGCTTGCCTTCGCCCTTGGCCCACCATTCCTTCGAGTGAAAGCCGTTGCCCGAAAACAGCACGGCCAGCCGCACCGGCGCTTCACTGGCCGGCTTGACCCCGGCGGGCGGCGTGTCGCCCCAGACGGTGACCGATTCCATCCACGGCAGCGCCATCGTGACGCCGACCCCGCGAAGAAACGTGCGACGAGAGAATTGGTGTGTGGTCATAATCAGTTGGGGTTTGACGACTGGTCGCTCGAATACTTCATCACACAAATCCTCTGAGAAAAGCGATGGCTTCGGCGCGCTTGGGGAAAGTCGCTTCAATCTTGGCACCAGTGTTGAACCGAATCTGAACTTCAAACGCTTCCCGCTGCTCGCCGTCTTCGCGCAACCGATACGACTTCTCTTCCTCAATCAAATAGGCAATCGCGCTCTCAACGTCCGAACACTCGACAGAATGCCCGCGCAACACCGTCAGTCGAATCAAGGACACCTGACGGTTGAGGGCGGCCTCCAGACGCAGCTTGAAATCTGCAATCTCACGTCCGTGCAGTGCGTGAAGTTTCGCCAGCAGGCGGTCGGACGCTTGCGGTTGCGGCAGAGATTCCCATTTCGCAATCTTCTCGCGGAACTGCTTCTCGGTGGTGCCGCCCGTGCCGTCTTCTGAAGAGGCGTCGATGCCGAGTTCTTTGAACGCAGTCAAAATTGAGTTGTAAGGAATGTGCAGGACACCGAAGCCTTTCGATTCCAACTGCTGCAAGGCGCTCCGCGTGAACTCGCCCGCGAGCACCGCGCCACAGAACGGCTGATGACGCGAGAAGGTCAGGGCAATCGGCATCACCGCCGCTTCGATTTCTTGCACCTTGTTCTTCGAGTGCTTGGTGTAGCGTCGCCACGCTGACTCAATGAAAGCGATGGGAACACCGAGCGTGTCCTCTGTTCCACCGCGCTCCAGAACATAGTCAAGGTCATGCTTATTACCGTAGCCATCCTGCCACGTCACTTTGCCCTGGCCGCCTCGCGTGGCGCGCGGTCGCTTGAAATCAAGGTGGAGTCCATGCCGTTGCGCGACCTCGCCGAGAATGTTGCGAACGAACATCTCGAAACCGTCCCCGATGATCTGTCCCCAACGATGGGCGAGTGATTGGGCCATAAGATTTCCCTGCTACCCGCGAACCCACAGATGCCCCTCGCACAACGGCACGCGATGCTTACGATTCTTCCACTTGATGTTTCGGTCGCGAAGTTTCTCGAAGGTCCAAGATTCAAACCCGGCCGCCAGCGCCAGCTTGCCGAACCACTCGATGACCGGCACATAAACGCCGTAGGGCGCGGAATCGCCGATGACGAAGCACACCTCCGATGGCGAGGCACATACACGCCGAAGCGACTTCCACGTCTGCGCCATGTCGAGAAAGTAGCAGGCGATCATGTTGTTGTAGGTCTTCTTGCCGCCGCGCCCCAACCGCACTTCCGAAAGTTCGCGGCAGACCGGCACAATCTCATCGCGGATCGGAGCGAGTTCTAGTGATTCCAGAATCTCATCAAGATTCACCGACTTGGGCGGGACATGCTGGGAGCAGGCGCGCACGAGATGTTTGCGGACCGCTTCCTGGAGGTCGCCCCAACCGCGAATTTCGCCCATGAACGCCATCTCCAATCGCGTGGCATCGGCATAGTCGTAATTGTTTGCGTAGGGCGGCGACGTAATGACGAGCGTGGCCCATCCGTCCGGCACAGTTGCGCACTTGCGCGCATCATCCACCCGCAGCTTCGCCAGTGGTTTGGCCCGCCGCGCCATGAAACGTATGTCGGCGGCGAGCATCTGCACCGCCTTGTGCAACGTGACTTCGGGCGACGGTGGCACGGACTTGCGCCGACCCGGCAACACATATTGCCACGGTGCCGTGCCCGCTTCGGAAACCACTCTCAGCGACGACACGAGCGCCATCCAGAGCAGACCAGCTTCAGGCGATCCGTCCTGCTCCGACTCGACGGCCTGACGGAAACGGTCCAGATAATCCAACGTCTCCAAGCCGTAACACTTCGCGATGATTTCCGGGTAGTGCTTCGTTTCCGCCTTTGCCTTCCGCGCAAACGCGAAGGCGCTTTCTGCTTTGGAAATGAGCCGTTCCGGGTCGGTGGCGTAACTCAACTTGGCTTGCGCCACCCGATACACAAACGGATGCGCTTCGATGCCGTAGGACGGAACGCTCATCTCATCGCACGCCAGGCAGGTCGTTCCCGAGCCAACAAACGGGTCGACCACCCGGAGTTCATGGCCATCGCGTTCGGCCAGCAGCCACTTCACCCACTCTGCCGAAAAGCCCGCGCTGTAACGAAACCACCGGTGAATCGGCAGCCGCATGTTGTTGAGAAAATTGGACGTGTGGCCGACGGCCTCCAGTGCCGGTCGAACTTCTTTGGCTTCCTTGTCGGATTCAAACATGTCGAGCACGGCTTGCTCGTAGTCCTCACGCAATCGCAGGAGGACGCCACTGTCCTCCTTTGGTAAGGGGTATTTTGTTGACGAGGACATCAATGTGAACCTTGTGAGAATTGGCGCTCGCCAGCAAAGACCTTGCTGCGGCAATTGGGACAACCGAATTCTGAATCCACGCCTTCCTTGAAACGCAGGCCGGTATCCTTACCCAGCGAATCCTCGTAACAAGTGAGCAGGAAACCGTGAACATCAACATCTTCTTTCAGCCCGCACTTGGAACACTCAAGAAGTTCGCGATTGTCTGTGAAAACGCCGAGCCGCTCTGCTTCGGCTTTTATCCGCTGCAAATGACTGGCAAGCTCTGACAAACCCGCTGGAAGTCGGTTCTGAGTGCGATGCTTTTTCATTATTCTTTAGCAGCCCAGTATTTACTCGTCTGTGGCGGCTTCGCGACCTCTAATTTCGCGCAATTGTTGACTGCGGACAATCGTCTCCATCGCGGCGCTGATGTGGAAGTCGTGCTTCTTGAGTTGCTCGCGCATCTCGGTGATCAACGGAGCGTCAGAGAGCAGCACACCGCGGCCGAGGGAGTAGCCGAGCAGCTTGCGGCAGAATTGTTTCAGGAACGCATCGCGGCGCGTCGTGAGCAGGTAGCGGCGCAAGCCTTCGAGGCCGTCGATCTCCGAGCCGTCCATCACCTTCGCCTTTACGTCGATGTTGCGCCCGCCGAGGTCGTGTTCGCGGAAGCGGCCGATGGCGTCGTAGGCTTCGAGCGAGTAGCCATAGGCGTCGATGCGGCGATGGCAGCCGTAGCACTTCGGGTCGCTGCTGTGCTTCTCCGTGAGCTGCCGCATCGTGAGTGTCTCAGTCGCCTCGTCCTCGGGGAGTTGCGGCACACCTTTCGGCGGACGCGGCAGTTTCTCGCCGAGCAGGACTTCGCAGAGCCAGTTGCCGCGCAGGATGGGGCTGGTGCGCGACGCGCCGGATTGCTTCGCCAGCGTCGTGGCCTGGGCGAGAATTCCGCCGCGCGAGAACTTCTTCACGCCTTCCACGCGTTGCCAGTCGTTGGTGCCGCTGAACTTTACGTTCGTGATGCCGTAGTGCCTTGCGAGGTCGGCGTTCAGGAACGTGTAGTCGGCATCGAGGATGTTCAGCACCGAGCCGTCGTTCTGAAAGAGGTCGGTGGAGAAACGAATCGTCTCCTCATACATCGCGCCCCGCAGGCCGGTGAAGGTCGGGAAATGGCGGTCGCTCTTTTCGCCCAGTTCGTCGAAGTCGTAAATGTGCAGCCAGGCGCAGGCGAACTCGGTGGCGAGACGACGTGTGCGTTCGTCCTTGAGCATCCGGCGCGTCTGCGCGACGAGAACGTCCGGCTTGCGTAGCTTGCCGCTCGCGGCAACGGCGCGCAGTTCGGCATCGGGCGCGGAGGACCAAAGGAAGTAACTCAAGCGCGTGGCCAGCTCCCAATCGCTCACCGGCCCGGACTTGTCGCCCGGCCCCGGCTTCTCTGCGCGATAAAGAAACGCAGGTGCCACAAGTGTGCGCGCGAGCGTGAGGCGGATGGCCTGATCGTGTGGAATCTCCTCCGCACGCAGCTTGCGATACAAGCCGCGCAGCTCCTCCTTTTCCGCGTCCGTCAGCGGACGGCGATACGCGCCATCGGCGAACTTCAGCATGGCGTCGAGATGCTTCGGCTGCGTGTCCACGAGCAGCTTCTTGAATTCCTCCGCGCGCTGCTTGATGGGTTCACGCATCGGCGTGAAGGCGCTCGGGTCGGCGTCCTGCGTGGCGTATTGCCAGAGCTGCTCGAAGGCATCGACGAGCTTGAGCGCATCGTGACTGGTGTAGTGAAGTTCTGCCCAGAGTCGCTCCAACTGCGCCGTCTCCTTTTCGTCGAGCAGCAGGCGGCGCAGCGCGTCGTCCTCGCGATAGTAGAGCGTGAGCGTCACGACCTCATCGACCGGCACGATCTTCGTGTAGCAGAGCGCGGCGGGGAACAACTGGCGAAACGCGTCGAGCGCGCCCTCGATGCGTTTCCGTGTGGCGCTGCCGTCCATCACGATGATGGGTGAGTCGGAAACCACCGGACGCTCACCGTCAGACCAAGTGCTCTTGCCGCCTTGTTCCGACACCACACCTGCGGCGAGACCGGGACTGCTGGCCGGCTTTGTGGTGAGCACCTGCATCTGCACGCTGCCCTCGGCGCCGGTCTCCTTGTGCAACATGCCCGTCGCCACAAACTCGCATCCTTCAACTAAGTCAGCGGGCAACCGCACCTCGATGACCGACGGCGCGCGGACGCACAGACTCGAAGCGTTCACCTTCGCGCCATTCGGATGTTTGCCGAAGATCGCGGGGTCGAGGCCGTAGCTCGTGGCGGACGAGGTCACGAGGCTCTGATCTTTTCGCGTTTCAGTTAGAGCCTCCTCACGTCGGCTGCTACGAAGGATGGAGGACAACAACGGTCCGTTCAGTGACGTGAGCTGGCGGTAAAGCACGGCATCCGGCACGTCTTTCGCCAGGCCCGCCGCGCCACCAGCCAGCAACTTCTGGAGCTCACCCGCCAGCTTCTGCTTCTCCTCTGCGCTCGCGCTCGATTGCCATTTCGCCAGCAACGATCCCGCCGGCAACACCGACTCCGCGCCACCGCCCTTGTCTGGTTCGCTGTAAAAGTGCCACACGCCCGCGTTGCCAAGACTGTCCGCGTGCGGGTTCCCGGCGAGAATGCTCGGCGAAACATCCTTCGCCAGGTTCCATGTTCGCGTGCCGTCGCTGAGGTTGAAATCCACCGCCGTCAGATCGCAGGAGTGATTGCCGTCGCGCGGACCGATGACCACGGACATCACGTCGCCGGACTGCACCGCGAGATTCTCGAACGGACCGAACTTCACTTCCTTCGAGCCTTGCGACGTGCCGGTGGCGAGCCGCTGGCGCGAGCTGCCGCGCCGCAGTTCGAGCGTCCAGGTCACGCCATTACCACACTCGGGATGCGCGTGTTGCACCACACCCTCGACGCGTACAGCCGTCGCGACCGGACTGCGCCAGCCGATGATGACGCGCCGCTTTGGCGAGGGATGTACGACGACGCTGTGCGGCTTCACGTTACCCGGCACCCGCACATGTTGGTCGGAGGAGTTGGCGGAGACGCTCAACGCATCGGCGCCGGTCCAGCCTTTGACGAAGTCGAAACTCTCCGCCTTCTCCGACTTCCCCGTCATGTGCGAATCGATGCGCACCTCGCCCGTGCCGATGCCGAGACAATCCAGCCACGCCGTGAGTATCGCCGGTTCGACGCCGTGCTTTTGCGCCAGTTGCGCCACCGCGTTCTTGTCCGGCGAACCAGTGACCTCCGCTGCCGCTGCGAGACACTTGGCCGCGCTGGAGAAAACTTTCTCGCGATGCGTCGTTAGCGACTCAAACGCCGCCCGCACATCGCGCAACGACAGGTCCGGCCGGCCCGGAGCCACGAGCCGGGGATTCTCCCACACCGCGAAATCATTCGCATTCCCGTCGCCCGCATCAGACGCAGCCAGATACAAGGTGACTTCGTTCTTACCGGCGGCCGGGGCGGGAATTTTCATCCGCACTTCTCGTGCGCTGGCGAGCGGGGTGACCGGCATCTGCCATGCCTTCGGACCATCGCGCTTGCCGATATGCCCGACCTGCGTGAAGCGCCACAAGGTCTGCTGCCATTGCGCGATGCTGAGCTTGAGCGCGTCAGCATCTCCGGGCTTGGCCAAGCGCCATTGGGCGCGGATTGGGTCGAGAACCAGAGAAGCATTCGTAGCGCTCAGTGCATTTATGAGTGTCAGGAGATACTTGCCAGAAATGCCATGAGTGGCGGCGTGGTTCGTCACCAAAGACGGATTTGCCCAGCCCCATGAATACTTGGCACGCAACTCCAGCGTTGCCTCCAGATACGTCTTGAGCGGCAACACTCCGCCGTCCTTGGTGTCGAACTTGATGCCTTGCAGGTTCACGGCCGAGCCGCCGCCCGGCACGGAGTAACGCCCGTAGAACTCGCGGATGGCGGCGAGCTTCTCCTCCGCCCAATCCCGCTGCGATGTGCTGGGAGAGAACGCGATTCCATCCGGCAGCAACACCGCGTGATCGGCGATGTCCTTCGCCGCATCGAGATACTTCGTCACGAGCGACGGCGACATCACGAGCGAGTTGCCCACATTCATGAAGCCTTCGCCGGAAGCGGAATCGACCGGAAACTCCTTCGCTGGATCGAGCGACGGCACGCCCGTGAGGTCGCGAATCGTGTATTTGTATTCCGCGTTGTTCAGCCGCCGCAGCACGACCGGGCCGGGATCTCCAGCGCGAGCCTGGGCTGCCGCGTCGAGAGCGGCGTTCACCCACTGTTGGAGTCGCTCCTTTTCGGCGGCACTAGGCTGAGGTTTCTCCTTGGGCGGCATCTCATCGAGCGAGATTTGATCGAGCACGCCCGGCCAGACCTTCGGATGCTTCATCACCTCGTTCAGTGAAGTGAAACGCTCCAAGTCCAGTTCGCCCTTCTGCTTCTCGGTCGAATGGCAGCCGAGACAATACTGCTTGAGCAGTGGCTGAATCTGCCGGCCAAAGTCGCGCTCCAGCGAAGCAAGCGCCGCGGCTTCTGCCGTCCGTGACGACAGACCAAGCACCACCATCGAGATCAACACCACTCCGTATTTTCGTATGCTTCTCATGTGAGTATTCCGTGGACGACGTTGCCCGCTACATCAGTCAATCGGTAATCGCGCCCCGTGTGGCGGTAGGTCAACCGCTCATGATCGAGGCCCATCAGGTGCAGGATCGTGGCATGGAAATCGTGAACGTGGACGGGATCCTTCGCGACGTTGATGCCGTAGTCGTCGGACTCGCCATACACCGTTCCCGGCTTCACTCCGGCGCCGGCCAGCCACGAGGAGAACACCCAATGATGATGCTCGCGGCCCTTCGCATCGGGGGCTTCGTTGAAGGGCGTGCGGCCGAACTCGGTGGTCCACACGACCAGCGTGTCGTCAAGCATCCCGCGCGACTTCAAATCGCGCAGCAGGCCGGCAATCGCTTGATCGACGTTCTTCGCCAGGGGCGTGTGAGTGAGCATGTCGCCGTGCGCGTCCCAATTGTCGGACGAGCCGACATCGATCAACTCGACGAAGCGCACGCCGCGCTCCGCGAGCCGGCGCGCCACGAGGCATTGCCAGGCGAAGCCCTTCGTGCTGCCGCGTTCCAGTCCGTAGAGCTTGAGGGTCGCGTCGCTTTCCTTCGAGAGGTCGAAGACCTCGGGCATCTCGGCCTGCATCCCGAAGGCGGTCTCGAAGGATTTGATGCGCGCGTTGAGCAGCGGGTCATCCGCGCGCGTGGCGAGATGCCGCTGATTCAGCTTCGCCATCGCCCGGAGCTCCAGTTCCTGCAGGCGACTGGTGGCGACGCGACGCTTGATGTTCGCGACCGGCTCCGTTCCTGGAAGCACGAGCGTGCCTTGATGCGCGCCGGGGAGGAAGTCGCTCGCCCACACCTGGCCGCCGGCGTACGGCGTCTTCGGCGCGATGACGACGAACGACGGCAGGTTGCGGTTCTCGCTGCCCAAGCCATAGCTGACCCACGAACCGATGCTCGGTCGCGCGAAGGTGAACGAGCCGGTGTGGAGGCCGAGCGTCGCCTCGTAATGATTGGTGTGATCGGACTTCATCGAGCGGATGACGCAAAGGTCATCCACGCAGTCAGCCATGTACGGGAACAGTGAGCTGACTTCCGTGCCGCATTTTCCGTGCTTCGCGAATTCCCACTGCGGCCGCTTGGCGAACATCTTGAAGTCGCCCTTGCGTCCCTGGAATTCGTTCACCTCGACCGTCTTGCCGGCGTCCGCGAAAAGCTTTGGCTTGTGGTCCCACGAATCGACGTGCGACACGCCGCCGCTCATGTAGAGAAAGATAACGCGCTTCGCCTTGGGCGGGAAATGCGGCGCGCGCGGCAGCAGCGGGTCCGCCGGACCGGAACGCGCGGCATCCTCGGCCAGCAACTGCGAGAGGAGGCCGGGGAATAGCACCGAGCCTCCCACCATCGAGCGGAGGAAGCCGCGCCGGGAAAACGGGGAGGCAAAGTGGGTCTTCATCTCGTCATCAATCGACACTGAGAAACTCGTTACTCCCAAACAACACGCGTCCCAGGGCCGCCAGCGCAGCGGTCTCGACATTCTCCTTCTTCGCCGCCAGGAGTTCAGCCCGATAGGCGGCGAGGAATTCCACCGCCTCGGCGCGTTCGGCCTCCGTGGGAGAGCGTCCCAGCGCGAGACGATAGGCGGCTTCGATGCGTTGCGCCTCGCCGGTGCCGGTTCGTTCCACGCGTGCGGCGAACTGCTGCGACTTGGTGTGGACGAACGGATCGTTGAGGAAGAAGAGCGCCTGGGTGGGAACGGTGGTGGTGCGGCGTTCAGCGGTGCTGGCGTTGGGATCGGCGCCGTCGAAGAGTGTGAGGAACGGGTGGCGTTTGATGCGCTGGGCCATCAGATAGACGCTACGCTGGTTGTGGTCGTACACCGCGCTGAACGGCGCGTGCTGCGTGTAGCCCCAGCCAGTCGGTGCCGGGAATGGGTGGCCGCGGCCGGGCGTTGGGTCGAGTTCGCCGCTGACCAGCAGGATGGAATCGCGGGTCTCCTCGGCGCTGAGGCGACGGCGGGGGAAGGCGGGGAAATCCGAATGACCAATGTCCAATGACGAAAGAATAGCTGAACCCGAACCTCGACTTGTCTTACTCCCAACCGTTTGGAGTTTCGAGTTGCGGTCGTCCTTCGTCATTCGCAATTCGTCATTCGCCATTACCGCCCCCTGCTGATACGTCGCGCTCAACATGATCAACCGGTGCATCGCCTTCACCGACCAGCCGCTGCGGATGAACTGCGTCGCCAAATGATCGAGCAGCTCGGGATGCGTGGGCGGCTGGCCGCGCGCGCCGAAGTCGTTGGGCGTTTTCACCAGGCCCTGGCCGAAGTGATATTGCCAGAGACGATTCGCCATCACGCGCGCGGTGAGCGGATTGTCCGGGCGCGTGAGCCACTCGGCCAGTTCGAGACGACCGCTGCCGGAAGTTTCATTCGGAAGCTTGCCGCCGCCGAGAATGTCGAGAAAGCCGCGCGGCACTTCCACGCCGGGTTTGTCCGGTTCGCCCCGCAATTGGATCCGGGCGTCGCGCGGCGTGCCTTCGCTGACCGCATAGGCGAGTTCAACCGGCCCGTCGGCGAGCAGCGCAGCCAGTTCCTGCTTCGACTTCTCGGCGAGTTCGGCGAGTTCGACGAGTTGGCGGCGCAGTTCATCGATCTTCGCCCGGCGCGATTCGCCTTCGCCTGCCGCGACCGTCATTGGCGGCGCGTCCAGTGGGACGAGCGCGGTTTCGCGAATGACGAAGTTGTCCGCGTCCAGCGCCGGCTTCACACCGCCCAGGTGGCCGTAGCTGTCGATGAATGTGTAATCGATGCTGCCGTCCCAACCGTTCGCGAACTGGCCCGCGAACTCCATGCGCTCGGAAGTCGTCGCGATGGAGCCGGTGTAGCTCTTCTCCTTTAGATTCAACGCAAGCTGAACCTGATACCACTCGCCCACGCGGAGCGGCTGGACGACATCGCGCTGGTCGCCGCTGCGGCGGAAGAACTGAGCGCGGTTGAAGAACAGTTCAATCGCGGCCGAACTGCCCGGCCCGTGCCCGAGATAAAACCGCCACGAACCATCGCCGCCCGCGTCGGCGCTGGTGCAGCGGAAGTCGAAACCCACGAAGAGGCGCGCGGTCTGGCCGGACTTCCACCGGTTCGTGAGCGTCTGACCAAATCCGTTGTAGGCCCCGCTGTTCGGCAGATGCACGCCGAGTTGGCCGGGGCCGTAAAGATTGCGGAAGGGACTTTGCGATGTAGCGCGAATCTTCACGACACTGTTCGGCCCAGGACCCCACGGCGTCGCGGGCGGCGCGGCCTCGGTCTGCAACTCGAAGTCGCCGTCGATGCCGGCGAGGCTCTGCATCTGCGCGGTGAGCGCGGCTGAATCAAGTTCGTTCGCCGAGGCAAGGGCGGGCAGCGTGGTCGAGACGGGGGGAATCGGCGCGTCCTGCACGGCGAGGTTGTCGATGGCGAGGGCGGGAACGGGCTCGCCAGCGGGCGAATCCAGCAGCACGAAATCCATCGTGCCGCTCCACGTCGGCGCGAGCGGGAGATCGCGGAAGGTCTTCACGTCGCCGGGCCGGCCGACGCTGCCGGATACGGTGCGAGCACCGAGGTCGAGCGCAAGTTGCAGGTTATGCCATTGATTTGGTTTGAGCGCGCGGAGGGTCTCCGTGCGTTCACCAGCACGGAATACAATTGAATCTGATGTGAGCAGAATTTCCACGGCGGGCGACGATCGCGTGCCAATGGAGAACCGATGCTGGCCGCGCGCGGATTCAGGTTTCGTCCCCACTCGAAAGTCCAGATTCACATGCGCCACACCGCCGTGGGCGTGCGTGCGCGCCGGATAAAGCGTCTGCGCGATGCGGCCGGCGTTCGTCCCGGCCGGAAGGCTCGCGCCGACCTTGCCGAGCGGATGACAGTTCTTGAACGGACTTTGCGCGTCGGTCGTCACGGCGATGGGGCCTCCGTAAACCCAGGGCGGCACGAGCACGCCCTTGCTGCCGCCGGCGGCCGGCGCCTGCATTTCGAAATCGCCGTCGAGGTCATCAAGCGAACGCAACGTGGCGGCGGGCACCGATTGCTTCTGCCGTTCCAGGTTTCGCGCCAGCACAGCAACGCGTGTGTCGAACTCACGCCACTTCGCTTGCGATTCCTCCGGCGGCAACAGCGGAACCAGCGCGCGGGATTTTTGCTTTTGTTCCGAACCGGGAAACGCATAGCGCGTGCTCTCAAAAATGCCATAGAGCGCGTAGTAGTCGTTCATGGACACCGGGTCGAACTTGTGGGCGTGGCAGCGCGCGCAGCCGAGCGTCAGGCCGAGCACGGTCTGGCCGAGCGTGTCGATCGTGTCCTGGATGGTGAGATGATGATAGTTCTCCGAGTCGAAGCCGAAGCGTCGCGAGATGGCGAGATAGCCGGTCGCCGTCACGCGCCCGGCGTAACGCTCGCGCGGTCCGCGTCGCGCGAGAATGTCACCAGCGATCTGCTCGCGAAGAAACTCGTCGTAGGGCTGGTCGGCGTTGAAGGCGTCGATGACCCAGTTTCGATAGCGCCACGCCACCGGCACGGGATAGTCGGCGGTCTCGCCCGCCGTGTCCGCATAGCGCACCAAGTCCAGCCAGTGCCGACCCCAGCGCTCGCCGTAATGACGCGATGCGAGCAGGCGCTCGACAACTTTCGCGAAAGCGTTTGTGGAGGGATCGCGCTCGAAGGCGTCGGCTTCGTCAGCGGTGGGAGGAAGCCCAGTGAGGTCGAAGGTCGCGCGCCGCAACAGCGTGCGTTTGTCGGCGGCAAGGGCTGGCTGCACGCCGTGCTCCCGCAGCTTCGTGAGAATGAAATCGTCCACGGAAGTGCGCGGCCACGACGAGTTCACGGCGGGGCGGGCTGGATTCCGCACCGGCTCGAAGGCCCAGTGGGGTTTCTGCGAAGGCACCGCGCCGTCGGATGGAAACGGTGCGCCCTGCTTCACCCACGTCATCAGATCGGCGATGACCGCGTCGGTCAGCTTCGGTTTCTTGGGCGGCATCGCGAGGTCTGGCTCTTCATGGCGCACCGCGCGGAGCAGCAGGCTTTTCGCCGGATCGCCAGGCACGAGGGCGGGACCAGAATCCCCACCCTTGAGCAGCGCCGCGCGTGAATCGACGAGGAGGCCGCCCTTCAACTTCTTGGCCGTCGCGCTGTGACATTCGTAGCAATGCTCAATGAGCGCCGGGCGAATGCGGTTCTCGAAGAAGGCGTAACTCGCGGAATTCGTCGGCGGGATTGCTCCCGAAACACCCCAAACCGCCGCTGTGAGCAGGAATCCCAAAGTCAAAGCCGTTCCTGAAACTGGCTCGTTCATTCGGTTTCGCGGGTCGGTTTTCACTCGCGTTGGTCGCGGTCGCGCCTTCCGCCGTTTCTGCGGCAGCACGACTGAGTCAGACGCGGAGCAGACGCAGCCGGCACCAATCTTGAACTGGCAATGGGCATGGCCGGAGTCTTGAAGGTCGGCGGTTCACGGTCAACCGAGAATGCCTGGAACTACCCAGGCCGTACGAAATTTCTTCGATCCGAGTCAGGCCAGCCTTCAACTTGAAGCCAAAAGTTTCACCATCAGTTTTCCGCCGGTGTTTCATTTGAGGCTCCCCAAAACTCACAGCACTTGGGCCAGAATCCGCCGGCTGCGCGAACGAACGCTGGCCGCGCGCGCGAACTGCCGCCGCACTGCCACCACTTTCTCCTCAAAGAGTCCGGGCAAAAAGAGCAACGGGAAGGGCGTCAGCCACGCCATCCCGGCCGCCTCGGTCGCGGCGCGGCGCACGGGCGCGTAAAGTTCCGTGTCTTCCAATTCATGTAGCGCCAGGCGGAGCAGCCGGTCTTTGAATTGCTCCAACTCCGTTTCGCGCGCGCCGCGGAAGGGCGCAGCCGGCTCAGGAGCCACGTCGAAACGTGCCTCCAGATCGAACCGGGTCAGTAGTTTGATTCTCTTGGTCTTCATAAAATCGGGATGAGTTGGCCCTCAAAAGCACAAAACCCACGATTGCCTGGGCAATCGTGGGTTTTGGAAAATCTTCGGGTGGTTTAGAAATCTTTCCTCACGATGCCAACGGCACGCCCCACGACCCAACGGGACGAATGTCCCTGGCCGCGCTGGGCGCACATCATTTTAATTGCTGGCATCAACTGCACGGGTGAAGGAAACAGGAAGGCGACCGGTTTGTCAAATTCTGCTGACCAGACAGGGTGCGGCGGTCATCTGGACGAGGCCCGAACGTCCGCTCCATGTGGGCAATTCACCAGAGGCGAAACGGTTTGCCGGAGATTGATGGCGCGCAAACGCGCCACGCGGTCGGCAAGGCACGGCTGACAACCGCCGAGTTTCTCCACGTCCCACAGGTCGGCGAACACCCGGCCTCGGTCCAAGCGGACGCCGTAGTCGAGCGCGGCCTCCAGAGTAGCGAGCCTGGGTGGTGCGAACTCACCCCGCCGAGCCAGGGTGTCCAATGCTTCCGGGCCGAAGCGTGCCGGGACGAGCGACACCACCTTGGCTCCGCAATCGAAGGCGAAGTCGATGGAGCGCCGGGCCAAGTCCAGAGCCTCCTCGTCCGTGCGGACGAAGGGCGGTTTGACGATGACAAAGGCGCGGACAGCCAGGCCGTGGTTCACGAGGAACTCCGTCGCGCGCCGGAAGAGGGCCAGCGTCATGCGCTTGTTCAGTTTCTTGAGCAGGGCGTCATCGGCAATTTCCAAACCCATCGCGACCTCCAGTTTGGATTCCGCTTCGCTACCGGCCAATGGCCTGGGCCGATCCCCGATCCCTGACAGCCGATCACGGAACTCCACGGACGAAGCACCCACCAGCGCGGGGTGACACTCCACAATCAGCCGGTCGAATGGCCCGACGCGCGCGGCGATGGCGGGGAAATCACCGGGCGGAATCGCCTTGGGATCGAAAAAGCTGCCGGCGTTGTAGAGCTTGAGTTGGCGGGCCTCGCGGAGTTCCGGTTGCGCGAGCGCGAAATCAAGCTGCGCCGGAATTGCACCCAGCGGCACTGTCTCCGTCGTCGTGTTCTTCCACAGGTCGCAATAGATGCACCGCCACGGGCACTCGCGGTTGGTGAGAAACACGGTGGCGACGGAGACCGCCACGCCCATTTCAGATCGCTCCTCCTCGAGGAACCAGCCGTGCGGTCGCCAAGGGGAGACGGCATTGCGGCTGGTGCGCGAAATCCGAGTGAATGAAGTCACTGATACATGGCGAGGAACTGCGTCCGGAACTCCGCCTCGCGCTGGGGCACGCACTGGCGCAGTTGCTCAATGCGGAGCGCGCCGTGCTGGAAGCGGCGCTTCTCAAACACTGGCATGTCGATCCCTGTGATGGCCTTCACGCCGCACGAGACGAGTTCACCTTTGAGCGCGTAAAGCTTGTCCAGGCTGTAGTCGGTGAGCGCGATGAACGGAATTCCTTCCGCGACTTCGATGACGTTCGGTTGCGCGAAGGGGCTGAAGCCCTCGAAGCCGTAGTGCCGGCCCGGCGCGTAGGTGCGCACGTAGCTGCGGCTCAAACCGCCGCTGTAGGTGAGCGAATGCTTGATGCGGCCCACGCCCCAGCCCTCCTGATAGAGCATGGTGTTGTGGACCACGCTGCGAATGGTCAGTTCTTTGTTCTCCTCAATGGGATAGTCCTTGAGGTTTTCGTCGCCGCCGTCGCCATCAAGCAGCAGCTTCCAATCAGGATAACGCTCACGGATGCCGCGGCACAGCGTGAGCCCCATCGAGGCGCACTCCACGTCGAGCGGCTTGTAATCCTCCAGCACGCGAATCGTCTCGCCCACGTCGATGCGGGCGAGGTCGGCTTCGATGGGTTCGAGAAGCATTTCGAGTCCAACACGTTTCAGAAACTCGCGCGCCTGGGGCAAATCAGGTCCGTCGCCGAAACTCAGCGTGAACGCCTTGAGGCGCGATGGACTCAAGCCCAGCTTGCGCAGGACGTGATACGTGGTGAGCAACACCGCACCGCTGTCGATGCCGCCAGAGAAGCAGACGCCGATGGGTTCGCTGGCCGGAATGCGCTGGAGGCATTTCTCGATTTCATCCGCCAACGCACCGATGTAGCTGCGGCCAATTTCGTCGAGGTCGGTGGAAAGCTTGTTCCGCTGCGGATTGAAGAACCTCGTGTAAGTCGGATCGGGATCAGGGCAGCCGATCAGTTGCAGTTCGATGATGTAGTGCGCCGGCACCATGCGGGTGTAGCTGGGATGAAACTGCTCCGCCAATCCCTCGCGCTTGAGTTGCTCATGAATGGCATCAATGCGGTCGGCGACGATGAGGGCGGGACCGGCGGCACGCTTGGCCAGGAAGTAGCGCATCGGGCGATCCAGGGAACGGGCCATGCGCACGGTCTTGCCATCGCGCGCCAGCAGGGCAAAGGAGCCTTCGATCTCGCGCACCGCGTCGGCGTCATTGCGCAGCACCCGGGCGCGGGCTTCCTCCACGCCCATGTTATGGAGGCGATTCAGCGCCGGGTCAGTCAGGTCCACAACGCGTTCAATGTATTCGGAGTGCATGGCGCGAGTGTAGCGGCGTCCAGAGGGAACGCCGCAAAAAAATCCGATGGCGGCACCCGGCGGGCGCATCTGGCAGGTACCACCGTGTTTCTTCGACCGCCAGACCGGCGGGTGCAAAAGCGGCGCTGATGCGACCGCACTCGGCCAGGAGGCCGCTGCAGGCGCTACGGAGCTTCCCGCACCACGAACAACGCATCCACCTTCGGGGGAGAAATTTTTTGCATCACACCGCCCGGCCAGGTGATTTCAACCGCGTCCACGCGTGGGGCTGCGCCGAGGCCGAAGGTCAGGACCGATTCCGACTGCGAGAGGTAGCCTTTGGCGGGCATCACCTGCTGGGCGAGAGTCCGCCCAGCGACCCGGACTCTGACCCAGGCGCCGATGGCGTCGCGGTTTGATTTTGCACCCACCAGTTTCAAGCGCAGCCAATGATGGCCGAGCTGCTGCTCGTTGCGCAGCAGCAGCGGCGGTCCGGCCACCTGCGTGAGCACCACGTCCAGATCTCCATCACCATCTATGTCCGCGTAAGCAGAGCCGCGCCCGATGATGGGCTTGAACAGGTCCTCGCCTGCTTGCGCGGGCGGCACGGGCACGAAGCTTGGCCCCTTCACGGAACTGCGGTTCCAAAATAACTGCGCGGGCTGGCGATAAGTCTGGCTCTTTTGCAGTTTGGAAATTTCTTCCTCGAGGTGGCCATTGGCCGTCAGCACATCAAGCCGCCCGTCCAGATCGTAATCGAAGAAGAACAAGCCGAACTTCAAGAGCTGGCGGCTGGCGGGGCCGATGCCCTCGGTGATGGCTTCATCGGCGAAGAGGAGCGAATCATTCTGCGCCACGTAGAGCGCGTTCGGTTCGTTGGCAAAGTTGCCGATGGCGATGCCGAGCGCGTTGTCGTTCCGGAAGCGCGCCGAGTCGATGCCCATCGCGCCGCGCGCCAGCCCGTAGGGATCGAAGGCCACGCCGGACTGCGCGCCGACCTCCGCGAAGGTGCCGTTGTGCCGGTTGCTCAGGACGAAGTTCTGCACCTGATCGTTCGCGACCACGAAATCAATCCAGCCATCGTTGTTCAAATCCACCGGGGCCACGCCAAGGGATTTTGCCATCGGCACGCCGGTGACTGGGTTCGTGATTTGAATTCCCGCCGCGCGCGAGACATCGCGAAAGAGGCCATTGCCTTCGTTGTGATACAGCAACGGGAAGGAACCCTCGAAATTCAGCGGCGGTCCGTAGGCACGGCCAATGCCGGCCAGCGTGTAGTTCACGCCCTGATCGATCTCGCGGGACCACTTCACGTAGTTGCAGACGAACAAATCGAGCCGCCCATCGTTGTCGTAATCCACGAAGGCCGTGCTCGTGCTCCAGCGCGTTGGCTCGTTGATCAATCCGCCCGGCAACGTGACGTCCTCAAATTTTCCACGGCCAAGATTGCGGTAGAGGTGATTCTCGCCGACGCCCGTGATGAACACGTCGGCCATTCCGTCGTTGTCGAAGTCGCCGATGGCAACACCGGTTCCGTAGAAATTAGCTTCCAAGCCGGAGCCGGAGGTTACATCGGTGAACCGACCGCGACCGTCGTTGCGATAAAGCGCCCGCGCAGGCTTTGGGTCATGCCCCGCGAGCCACGGCCAATCGTGGCCGCTGACGAACAGCAAGTCGGGTGCGCCGTCGTTGTCGAAGTCCAGAAACGCCACCCCGCCGCCCATGGTCTCCGGCAGCAACTTCTCCCCGTGCGCCCCGTTAAGGTGGATGAACTTGATCCCGGCTTCGGTAGTGATGTCTTTGAATCGCGCCACCGGCACATCAACAGGAACTGGAGGCATCTCCGGGGTGCCAAGCTCGGTCTTCTGTTCACCAGGCTTCTCGTGGCGGCCGGACCACCAGACGAGGGCCACGGCCGCGACCACGACCACGGCCGCGATCACAATCAGCGAGCGTTGGAAGGCCCGCCCAATCACTGCGTCGTCCGAAGGCGGCGTGTCACTCGGGTCAGGGGGCAACTGCGGCATGTCGGAAGTATCCAGCGAGCCTCGGTAGAGGGGAAACAGAATTTCTTGGACCGGGCGGGAGCGAGCCTTTCAGCCCGACTGTTTTAATTCTGTGCATCCGGGGAATTCTGCCTGAAAAATCCGCCGTGCCGAAACTCCAACGGACATCCTGGCCGCGCCTCCTGATCGCGTTCGCGTTCTGGACCCTCATCGGTCTGGCTTTCGCCGGGCAACTCTATCTGTCCAAGGCGAAGGTGGGCGAACCGGTGCCGTGGTCCTTCGCGGTCAGCCGGGCCCTGAGCGACTGGTATGTCTTTGCTCTGCTCTCGATTCCCGCGCTCGGGCTGGCGCGGCGGTTTTCGCTCGGGGACAAACAGTGGTCCCTCAACCTCATCACACACCTCGCGGCCAGCGCGCTCTTCTCCATTGGCTGGATGGCGTTGCGCGCACTGGTCGAGGTCGGGCTGACGCGCGGCGGCGCCGCCGCCGTGACCTTCCTGGCCGCGTTCAACCGCGCGCTCGTGACCACGTTCTTCTACAACCTGCTCATCTATTGGGTCATCATCAGCGTGGGCTATGCGTTCGATTATTACCGCAAGTTTAACGAACGGGAATTGCGCGCGGCGGAACTGGAGAAACGATTAACCGAGGCGCGGCTCCAAGCTTTGCAAATGCAGCTCAACCCGCACTTCCTCTTCAACACGCTCCACGCCATCTCCTCGCTCATGCACATTGATGTCGAGGCCGCCGACCGGATGCTCGCGCGCCTGAGCGATCTGTTGCGGCACGCGCTGGAAAGCACGGATACGCAGGAAGTGCCCCTGCGCGAAGAGCTCGATTTCCTGGCGCGCTACGCCGAGATCGAGCAGACGCGCTTTGGCGACCGGCTCAAGATCGAAATGAAGATCGCGCCCGACACGCTGGACGCGCTGGTGCCAAACCTCGTCTTGCAACCGCTCCTCGAGAACGCCGTGCGCCACGGCATCGAGCCGCACGCCCGCGCGGGGCGCATCGAAATCAGCGCGCGCCGCGAAGGGAATTCGCTCCGGCTGGAAGTCCGCGACAACGGCGGCGGGCTGGAGGGGAAAGTCGTGGAAGGCATCGGGCTGGCGAATACCCGCGCGCGGCTGAAGCAGCTTTATGGCGCGCGCCAGTCC
The DNA here is from genome assembly GCA_031414955.1 of Pedosphaera sp. Classification (GTDB taxonomy): domain Bacteria; phylum Verrucomicrobiota; class Verrucomicrobiia; order Limisphaerales; family SIBH01; genus JANNGC01. The sequence continues at coordinate 75,843 of JANOQV010000230.1, forward strand.
TTTGTTCTGGCCAATGGCGCGGACAGCGGAGTGGTCGTCTCGGTGATCCTGCCCTTTCACACGCCCGAGCCATGATCATTCCCAAGCATCCCTTCATCCGGTCGGTGAATTTGAAGCGCGACAAGGTGCCAAGTTTCAAGCGTTACCCTTTCAACCTGCCCTGCGTGACCGGGCTGACGCAGTTGGAGTTGCATCCGGCGGTGACGTTCTTCGTGGGGGAGAACGGCTCGGGCAAATCGACTTTGCTCGAAGCCATTGCGGTAAAGTTCGGTTTCAATGCCGAGGGTGGGAGCAAGAACTTCAACTTCAGCACCCGGGAGACGCATTCCGAGCTGCACGAGCATCTCTTCCTCGATCGAGGCACGGCGCGCGCAACCGACGGCTACTTCCTGCGCGCGGAGAGCTTCTACAACGTGGCCAGCCAAGTGGATGATCTCGGAGCGGGCGGCTACGGGAACAAATCCCTGCACGAGCAGTCGCACGGCGAAGCCTTCCTCGCGCTCATGACCAACCGTTTCCAGGGCGAGGGCTTCTATCTGCTCGACGAGCCGGAGGCCGCGCTCTCGCCGCTACGGCAGATGAGCGTGCTCAGTTACCTGCACCGACTGGTCTATCACCACTCGCAACTCATCATCGCCACCCACTCGCCCATCTTGCTCGCTTATCCGCAGGCGTGGATTTATCAATTTACCGAGGCCGGCATCGCGCGGGTGAACTACACCGACACCGAGCACTACCAGGTGACGAAGAGTTTTCTGGACCGGCACGAGCGCATGACGGGAATTTTGCTAGCCGACGAGGAACGTGATTTGAAAAAAACCGAACGATGAAAGTGCGAACCATAGTCGTGGATGACGAGCCGCTGGCGCGAGAACGGCTCTTGAAGCTGCTCCGGGCCGAGCCGCAAATCGAAATCGTAGGCGAGGCGAAGAACGGGCGCGAAGCCGTGGCGCTGATCCGCGAGACCAAGCCCGCGCTGGCCTTTCTCGACGTGCAGATGCCGGAGTTGGACGGCTTCGGCGTGCTGGCGGAACTGGCCAAGGGCGAGCGCCCGGCCGTCGTGTTCGTCACGGCCTTCGACAAGTTCGCGCTCAAGGCTTTCGAGGTTCATGCCATTGATTACCTGCTCAAGCCCTTCGACAAGGAACGCTTCCAGACCGCGCTGCGCCGGGCGCTGGAGCAGCTCGCGCCCCAGCAGCCCGCGCGGATTCAGGAGCAGCTCGCGGCGCTGCTCCAGGAGTTGCGTCCACCGGCACCAGCCCAGAGCGATCGCCTCGCGGTCAAAGGCGACGGCCGGGTGGTGTTCGTGAAGATCAATGACATCGACTGGGTCGAGGCGGCGGACAACTACGTCAGCCTGCATGTCGGCAAAGAGACCCACATGCTGCGCGAGACGATGACGCACCTCGAACAACGGCTGCCGGCGGAGAAATTCATCCGCATCAGCCGCTCCACCCTCGTGAACATGGAGCGGATCAAGGAATTGCAGCCGCTGTTTCACGGCGAGTACGCGGTCATGCTGCGCGATGGCACGAAGCTCACCTTGAGCCGTGGTCACCGGGACAAGCTGCCCCAACTCGGCCTGGCGTGAGCACTTCGCCCCGCCCCGCCAGCACTTCACCCCAGATGGTTTCCGCTTCGCGCCCGGGGAGAAAACCTTTACTCCTAACCACAACCTGAATGGCCGAGACTGACGACAGGATGAAACCGCCCGGGGACTCTGATCCCGCGCGCAAGAAATATGTCCGCGCCGTGGGGCCGCGGCTGCGCCTGTTGCTGGGCGTGGTGTTCGCCTTGTTCGCGCTGCTCGGAGCGAACTCGGTTTATCTGTCGGCCATCACCTTTCTCGAATGGTCTCGTGGGCTGACCTACCAGAATTACTTCTACATGGTCATGTTTGGCGCGCATCTCGTGCTCGGGCTGATCATTGTGCTGCCGGTCATCATCTTCGGCTGCATCCACATCAAGAATTCGCACGACCGGCCCAACCGCCGCGCCGTGCGCGTGGGTTACGCGCTCTTTGCCATCGCGATTGTGCTGCTGGTCTACGGCGTGGCCCTGATGCGCTTCGACGCGTTCTCCATCAAAGACCCGCGCCTGCGCTCGCCGATTTACTGGGCGCACGTCATCACGCCGCTGCTCGCCATCTGGCTTTATGTGCTGCACCGCCTGGCTGGGCCGCGCATCCAATGGCGCGTGGGCGCGAAGTGGTCGGTGGCCGTTGGCGTCCTCGTGCTCGGTGGCGTGGCCATGCACTCGATGCACCCGAAGAAGAACGAGACGGGCTCGGTCGAGGGCACAAATTACTTCATGCCCTCCTTCGCCCGCACCGCCACGGGCAAGTTCATCCCCGCGCGCACGCTGATGATGGACGACTACTGCCTCAAGTGCCACGAGGACGCCTACAAGGGCTGGTTCCATAGCTCGCATCATTTCAGCTCGTTCAACAACGAGGCGTATCTCTTCAGCGTGAACGAGACGCGGCAGGT
>JANOQV010000231.1:0-33712 GCA_031414955.1 Pedosphaera sp.
TTTTGTTGGGGGGCACGCCCACGGGTAAAATGACCGTGGTGTGTTTGGTTTTCCCGCGGGCGGACCGCCGTGCCCGCGTTTTAAAATTCCGCCCCGTAATTGCCACACACACAATGGCGGGGCGTGGGGGGCCCGCGCTCCGTTGACATGGCAAATCCATTCTACGTCGAAGGCGGGCAGCGCGGGGAGAAGGTCAACGACCTGTTCGCCAAGGTCGCTCCGCGCTACGACCTCATCAATGATCTCCAGAGCTTCGGATTACACCGCGTCTGGAAGCGTCGCCTGGTCCGCATGGCCAGCGTAAAACACGGCGAACGCGCGCTCGATGTGTGCTGCGGCACGGGCGACATAGCCTTCGCCCTGGCCAGGGCGGGCGCCGAAGTGCAGGCCGTTGATTTCAGTGAGGCCATGTTGGGCGTGGCGAGCGCTCGAATCTCAAATTTCAAATCTCAAATCTGCCATCCTCAATTCCACCACGGCGACGCCATGCAACTCGCCTTCTCCGACAACTCCTTCGACCTGGTTACGGTCGGCTACGGCCTGCGTAATCTCCGCAGTTGGGAACAGGGCTTGCGCGAGATGCACCGCGTGGCCAAACCCGGCGCGCGGCTGCTCGTGCTCGACTTCGGCAAGCCGGACAATGCCGCGCTACGTGCCCTCTACTTCACTTATTTGCGCTGGGTGGTGCCGGTCTTCGGCAAGCTCTTTTGCGGAGACTCCGCCACGCACGCCTACATTCTCGAATCGCTCCAACCTTATCCCGCCCAGCGCGGCCTGGCTAAGGCGATGCATCAACTCGGCTGCCACGACGTGCGGGTGGTGAACTTGATTGGCGGCGCCATGAGCATCAACTTCGGCGTGAAATGAAAATCGCGGTCGTGGGTTGCGGGGCGCTCGGGAGCTACTACGGAGCGAAGCTCAATCGCGACGGGCAGGAGGTTCACTTTCTCCTGCGCAGTGATTATGAAGTCGTGCGTCGCCGGGGAGTTGTCATCCGCAGCCCCGAGGGCGACTTCCATGTGAACCCCAAGTGCGCCCGTGCGCCCGAACAGATTGGCGTGTGCGACGTCGTGCTCATCGGGCTCAAGACCACGGCCAACGAGCAGTTCGCCAAACTTCTTCCGCCGTTGGTCGATGACCACACCGCCCTGGTCACGTTGCAGAATGGCCTCGGCAATGAGGAACAACTCGCGAAGCTCTTCCCCGCACGGCAAATCCTCGGCGGCCTCTGCTTCGTCTGCCTGAACCGCCTGGAGCCGGGCGTTATCCAGCATCTCGCGCACGGCAAGATTGTCCTCGGCGAATTCTCCGGCTGGCCCGAACCGCGCACCCACGACCTCGCCTCAGCCTTCCGCCACTCCGGCGTGCCCTGCGATGTGACCGACGACTTGCGGCGCGCCCACTGGCAGAAACTGGTCTGGAACATTCCTTTCAACGGATTGGGGGTCGCGGCCGTGGCCGGATACGAAGCCAGTCTCGAGGGCGAGTTGCCACTTGACGCGACACTTTCCTCCTGTCGGCCCACCGATCAATTGCTCGACGGCGCGCGCTGGGAAACGCTGGTGCGGGAACTGATGCTCGAAGTAATCGCTGCGGCCAACGTGCTGGGGCTTAAGATTGATCCAGGTTACGCGGACCATCAGATCGAGCGCACGCGCACCATGGGCGCGTATCGCGCCTCCACCCTGATTGATTTTGAGCGTGGCCAACCCCTCGAACTGGAGGCCCTGTTCCTGGAGCCGTTGCGCCAGGCACGCGCGGCGGAGGTTCCCACACCCCGACTGGAAGCGTTGGGCCGACTATTGCAAGAGCTGGAGTTGCGCCTCTGCCTGTGAGCCTGGCGCTGCGGTCGCCCCTCCATCACCAAGCGGGCCGCCGCCGCCGCCAAAGGGACGGTGCTCTCGGTTACTCGCCGCGCTGCGCTCGAAATGGTGACTCGACAGAGTCTCACCCCTCCGCGCAGTCACTGCGACATGGCGCTTGATGAATTATTCAGCTACCTGCTCAAACTCTTGGGCGTCCCCATAGCGATGCTTCTGCTCAGTCGCCCGCGCTTGACGCTCTGGGAGCACCCGCCTAGCGTCTCCCGACTCGGGGAGCCAAACCACCAGAACGGTGGCGCTGAGAGTTTCGCGTGCGAGCGTGAATGACCCGTCACTTGATCTGGATAATGCCGGCGCAAGGATTGAACCACTCTCCGGCTCCTCGTTTTGAAACTATGATCGCCAGCAAAGACTCCTTCGAACCGCACAGCAGCGAACAACTGCCTGCCAGCAAAAAGATTTACCTCGCGGGCGCGCTGCATCCCGACCTCCGCGTGCCGATGCGCGAGATCGAAGTCAGTGACACGAAGTCTTACACGGGTGCGGTCACGAAGAACGCGCCCGTGCGTGTCTATGATTGCAGCGGGCCGTGGGGCGATCCCGTGTTCACCGGCACTTCCGAGCAAGGGCTGCCCGCCCTGCGCCGCGATTGGATTCTCAAACGCGGTGACGTGGAGGAGATTGACGGCCGCGAAGTGAAGCCGATGGACAACGGCTATCTCTCCGGCAAACACGCCGAGTTCGCCAGCCAGGCGGAGAAGAACCGCCTTATCGAATTCCCCGGCCTCACTGCGCAACGCCGCCGTCCACTCCGCGCCAAGCCCGGCAAGACCGTCACCCAGTTGCAATACGCCCGCGCCGGCATCATCACGCCCGAGATGGAATTCATCGCCATCCGCGAGAACATGGGCCGCGCCCGCATCGCCGACATGGCGAACGACATTGTCCGCAACCAGCTCGACAAGCAGCACGCCGGTTCGCAGCAACTCGCCAGCAGCGAATTCACCCCATCCGTCTTCCGCAAATTTCCCCAGCGCATTCCGAAGGAGATCACCCCCGAGTTCGTCCGCGAGGAAGTCGCCGCTGGTCGCGCGATCATTCCGGTGAACATCAACCATCCGGAGAACGAGCCGATGATCATCGGGCGCAACTTCCTCGTGAAGATCAACGCCAACATCGGCAACAGCGCCGTCGCGTCGAGCATCGAGGAGGAAGTCGAGAAGATGCGCTGGGCGACCAAGTGGGGCGCGGACACCGTCATGGACCTTTCCACCGGCAAGAACATCCACGCCACGCGCGAATGGATTCTGCGCAACTCGCCCGTGCCCATCGGCACAGTGCCCATCTATCAGGCGCTCGAAAAAGTGAACGGCAAAGCCGAGGACCTCACCTGGGAACTCTTCCGCGACACCCTCATCGAACAAGCCGAGCAAGGCGTGGATTACTTCACCATTCACGCCGGCGTGTTGCTGCGCTTCGTGCCGCTCACGGCGAACCGCATGACCGGCATCGTTTCGCGCGGCGGCAGCATCATGGCCAAATGGTGTCTCTCGCATCACAAAGAGAATTTCCTCTACACGCATTGGGACGACATCTGCGACATCATGGCCGCGTATGACGTCGCGTTCTCCATCGGCGACGGTCTGCGCCCTGGCAGCATTGCTGACGCGAACGACCGCGCGCAGTTCGGTGAACTAGAAACGCAGGGTGAACTTACCAAACGCGCGTGGGCCAAAGGCGTGCAAGTGATGAACGAAGGCCCGGGTCACGTGCCGCTCCACATGATCGAGGAAAACATGGCCAAGCAACTCGAGTGGTGTCACGAAGCGCCGTTCTACACGCTCGGGCCACTCACCACCGACATTGCGCCCGGCTACGACCACATCACCAGCGGCATCGGCGCGGCGATGATCGGCTGGTATGGCTGCGCGATGCTCTGCTACGTCACGCCCAAGGAACATCTCGGCCTGCCGAACAAGAAAGACGTGAAAGACGGCGTCATCGCCTACAAGATTGCCGCGCACGCCGCCGACCTCGCCAAAGGCCATCCCGGCGCGCAATACCGCGACAACGCGTTGAGCAAGGCGCGCTTTGAATTCCGCTGGGAAGATCAATTCAACCTGAGCCTCGACCCCGTCACCGCGCGCGAGTTCCACGACGAAACGCTGCCGCAGGAAGGCGCGAAGACCGCGCACTTCTGCTCCATGTGCGGCCCGCATTTCTGCTCGATGAAGATCACCGAAGACGTCCGCAAATACGCCGCCGAACAAGGCATCGCCGAGGAAGAGGCGCTGAAGAAGGGCATGGAAGAAAAGTCCCGCGAGTTCACCGAGAAAGGCAGCGAGCTTTACGCGAAGGCGTGACGCCCGGCGAAGCGCCAAGACAATATGAGCCACACAAAGACCATTCCCGTATCCGAACTGGCCGAGGGAACGCAGAAAACCGTGTCGATCGCGGCACAGGATGTTGCGCTCTTTCATCACGGCGGGAAAATCACCGCGCTCTGCGGCCCGTGCCCGCACAAGGGCGGCCCACTGGCCGAAGGAAACGTGGAACAGGGAGCGGACGGTGTGCGCCGCGTCGTGTGTCCTTGGCACGGTTGGCAGTTCGATATCGCGACTGGAAACTCGCCTGACGGTTCGGTGCGACAGGCGGTGCATGACGTGAAGATCGAGGATGGCATGATCGCCGTGTCCGACACGCCTTCGATCCCTGCTGTGCTCCCTCCGAAACGTGACGATCCGCTGGCCGACCTGCGGAATCTGGCCTACCAAACTACGCCCACGTCGCTGAATGTTCTGGGCATTTCCACCACGAACATGGGGACGCAACTGGAACGCTATTCGACAAGTGAAGCGGCCTTGGAAAAGGCGCTCCAGCATGCTGCGGCCGAACACGGGGCAGCCACGCGCATGATCAAACTGCGCGAACTGGGCTTCCGTCATTGCGAGGGTTACTACAGCCATTCCGCGAGCGCCTGCACATGGCCGTGTTCCATCATGGAGCAGGATGCCACCGACGGAATGAGCCAGGTCTACCGGGACATGGTCTTGTGGGCCGATGTGGTGCTCCTCTCCACGCCCATCCGTTGGGGCAACGCCTCGTCGCTCTACTACAAGATGGCCGAGCGGCTAAATTGCGTGCAAAACCAGATCACCCTCAACGACCGCGTGCTGATCCAGTCGAAGGTGGCCGCTTTCATTGTCACGGGCGGACAGGACAACATCCAGGCCGTGGTCGGGCAGTTGAGCACGTTTTTCACCGACCTGGGATTCACCTTTCCGCCGTTCAACTTTGTCGGCTGGAGCCGCGGCTGGATCGCCGAGGACATGGAGAACAACGTCGCTCAGTTCAAGAAGAGCCGATACCTGACGCGCACCCTCAAAGAGCTCGTCGCCAACAGCGTCATGCTCTCCCGGCAGATCAAGGGGATCGACAACTCGAAAATCAAAGCGCCCAAACCTCATGTTAGCGACTCGCGTCCGCTGAAATGAGAGTATGGCCGCTCGCACCAGCAACAAAATGCAGCTGTCCCCAAAACAACGGGAGGAACTGCTCGGCGCGTTGAAAGACCGCTTTGAGAACAACCTGAACCGCCCTAGAGGTCTGGATTGGGCCAAGGTGCAGGCGCGGTTGGAGGCCAAGCCGGACAAGCTGTGGTCGCTCGCGGAAATGGAACGCACCGGCGGCGAACCGGATATTGTCGGTCATGACAAGAAATCGGGCGAATTCGTTTTCATGGATTGCGCGCCGGAAAGTCCGGCCGGGCGGCGCGGCGTTTGTTACGATCACGAGGGCTGGTTCTCGCGGAAGGAGGCGCGTCCGAAAACCACGGCGATGGACTTGGCGGCGGAGATGGGCATCGCGCTGTTGACCGAGGAGGAATACCTCTCGCTGCAAAAGCTTGGCGAGTTCGACACGAAGACTTCGAGCTGGATCGCGACCCCGGCGGACATCCGCGAACGCGGCGGAGCGTTGTATGCGGAGCGCCGCTACGGCCGCATCTTCATCGGCCACAACGGCGCGCAGTCTTACTATGCGGTGCGGGGATTTCGCGGCGCGCTGAAGGTCTGAGCCATTTGCCACAGAGAAGCAGAGGCACAGAGATCTGGGCCGCATTGGTATTTCCGGAATAGTTGAGAATGTTTGCACCTGTCCGCAGTGAACTCTGTGTCTCGGCACCTCTGTGGCTCCCCTCATTTCCTTTCAGGTTAATCCGTGACATTCTGTGCACATGAAAATACTTCAAGGTTATCGACTCATCACACCGGGCGATCTGCACTGGCGGCCGTCCAATCTGATGAAGATTCCGAACGCGGATTTTCTGGAGCGCACCGGGAGCGAGAACATGGGCGCGCGGCTCTGGCGGTTGCCGCCCCGGCGCGCGAACACGCTGCACAAGCACATCCGCACCGAGGAATTTTATTTCGTGCTGGAAGGCACAGGCCGCCTGCGTGTTGGCGACGAGACTTTGACGGTGCCCAAATACGGCGGCGTGCTGGTCGGCCCAGACCAGTTGCGCCAGGTGTTCAACGACACCGATGCCGAGGTGCTCTGGCTCATCATCGGCGCGCCGGAGGAGTTGGAATTTCTGCAAGGCTCAAAGTCCCAGATGGACCTCTCGCTCATCTACCCGACGGACCCAACGCAATTGCCCAAGGAACTCGCGGGCGTGGTGTGGCCGCCGAAGGGTTGAAGCGCACTTGAATTAAATCACTTCCATCGCCGGCGCGAAGAGAGTGTAGATCCGTTTATGCCATACGTGCTCATCATCCATGAAGTCGCCGATTATCCGGCTTGGAAGAAAGTCTTCGATACCGCCGCCGGCATCCGCAAAGAGGCGGGTGAGCGTTCGTATCAGGTTTTGAAATTCGAAACGGACGCGAACAAGATCGTTCACTTCTCGGCCTGGACTTCGATTGCGGAGGCAAAGGCCTTCTTTGAATCCCCGCGTCTGGTGAAAATCCGCCACGAGGCTGGGGTGAAGGCCCCGGAGTTCATCTTTCTCGAACAACTCGAAGCCGGCACGCTGTGATCGGCTGCGGCCCCATCGAACGATACAAAGTTAGATCTTCTCCCAAGCGCGTTCAGCCACCGGGTCGCGGCCTTCGTCATACTCGATGTGGTCGATGATGGTCTCGATGGGTTTGCCGCTGAGGCCGCTGTCTTGGATGCGCTGGGGCAACACTGCGGAGCGTTCGTCGCGCCAGCCGAGTTTCGCGATGAAACGGTTCCAGATGTGGCATTCCTCATCGGTGCGCACCGTGCCGCGGGCCTGGACCCAGGCAAGAATGTCATCGTCGGTCCCGCCTTCGAGGGCGCGCGATTGGATCTCGGCATACGTCACCCCGAGAAAACGGCAGCATCGTCCATCTAGCGTATAGAACTGTGCGTCGCCCAGCAGGGGGACATAATCCGCCGGCAGCTTTCCTTGGGCATGCAGGCGAATCTTATCCAGCATCCGGCCAAAGTAGATGAGGCGGCCAACCTTGGCGTAGCAACTGCGGAGGCCGGGAACGTAAGGCATGGCGACAGTTTGCACCGCAGAAGTGCTTTTGCAATCACTCGCCTGAATGTCCAGCGCAGTGGGACCAGGTCGAAGACAGGAATCAATGAAACCCATTCAAAGTTACTCATGAGTAAGAGACGAACCCATCTTGTTTGTTTGGTCTTCACGTCCGCGAATTCAGTCTGGCGTCGTTCTGCCCGTTCCGCTTCCAAAGTCCAAGAATCGACTGCTTGCGCCCGTCGAGGACTTTGGTGAACCTAGCTCCGTGAGATTGAAGGTCTGTGCGGCTGCTTTTTTGCCCCTTGTTCTGTCTGAACCGGTTCCGGCTGCTGGCGTGCCGAAACTGCAGCACCATCAGTTGCCCAGGCTTCAATCGTGGTCCCAGACATTCACTGATGACCCGCAAACATAAGGTGGCCGGTGTGGCGAAATGGCAGACGCACGGGACTTAAAATCCCGGGACTGTAAAAAGTCGTGCGGGTTCGAGTCCCGCCACCGGCACCAACTGGGCAGTGGTCGTGATGCCAGGGATGACCTATGGAGGCTGGGAAGGACGCACGTAGGCAACCCGACTAACGCGCCACGCCGCGAATCACCACCAGCCTTAGCACCGGCTCGGCAGCGGCGCGCGAGGCCGCCAGGTCCACCTGAAACTCCGCCACCCAGTCGTTGTGCCCGTCGGCATCGACCAGCACTTGCTCCACCCGCCACGACTGCTTGTCCTCGGCCGGAATCACATAGGTGTGCCGCGCGTTGCGGGCCTCGGGGTCGAGGCGGATGTCGGTGTGCCCGGAGTAATAGTCCTTGAGTCGCTGCCCCAATTCACTCGTGGTCCACGGCAGGCCGTCGGGCTTCTCCAAGGAACTGAGATGCGCCAGCGCCCCTTCCAGATCGTCGTTCACCACGCCGCGCAGGAAGCTGAACACTCGCGTCCGAATCGCGGATGTGAACACCTTTGCGTCGCGCGTCACATCACGGGCTGCTTCCTCGGCCCCAGGCGGGCGCACCTCTTTTTGCTCGGAGCGCGGCACGTAACTCGGATCGCGCATCCGCTCCCATTCTTCCAGCAGGCTGGAGTCGGTCTGTCGGACCATCAGCCGCAGGTATTCTTCCAGTTCACGCAACGGCTCGTTCTTGACCGCGTCCGGCACAGTCTGGATCAGCACCTTGAACACGCTGTTGATGTGGCGCAGCAATACGCCTTCCGCGCGCTGCAACTCATATTCCTTGATGTAGTCGCCGAAGGATCGGAATTGCTCGTACATCTCGCGCACAATGGACTTGGGCCGGATATTTTCCTGCCCGACCCACGGATGTTTGAGCGCGAACGCATTGAAGGTGGCATAGACGAATTCACGGTTGGGCTTGGGATGCTCGCACTTCTCCAACTCCTCCAGGCGGTCCTGATATTCGACGCCCTCCGCCTTCATCTCGGCCATCTTCTGATCCTTCACCCGGTCGAGTTGCTTGCGCAGCACGAAGTCCGGATCCTCGAGAATGGATTCCACCAGCGTGACGAGTTCCAGCGCGTAGCCGGGTGAATCCGGGTTGAGCAGCGGAATTGTCTCCAGCAGATAGAGCGACAAGGTCTGGTTCATCGAGAAGTTCTCCGGCAGCTCGACGTTAATGCGCAGTTTACGGGCGCTCGCCACGCCTGGCTCGGCCCGATGGTCGTCAACTCCCTCCGGCCGAGCCAGGCCTGGCGCGCGGCGCGGGTTGATGAACTCCACGATCCCTTGCTCCACCAGCGCGCGAAACAACTGCCAGCCACGTTTGAGGTGCGCCTGCTTCTGCTTCGGCGATTCATGGGAGCGCGCAATCAACTCTCGCATGGCCCGGCAACCATCGCCCTCGCGGCTCAACACGTTCAACAGCATCCCGTGCGAGACCGCGAAGCGCGACTGCAGCCGCTCCGGCGGTGCCGCGATGAGTCGCGCGAAGGTCTGCTTGTCCCAGTTCACGAAGTTCTTCTCCGGCGGCTGGCGCTTGACGGTCTTCTTCCCGTCCCGCTTCGACTTCTCCTCCAGCTTCAAGTTCTCGACTACATGCTCCGGTGCCTGCGCCACGACCCAACCGACATCGTCGAACCCTTTACGCCCGGCGCGTCCGCCGATCTGATGAAAATCCCGCGCGGTGAGGAGGCCGGTCTTCTGCCCGTCGAACTTGCAGAGCTTGGTGAAGAGCACGGTGCGAATCGGCACGTTGATGCCCACGCCCAGAGTGTCCGTACCACAGATGACCTTGAGCAAACCTTGCTGGGCCAGTTGCTCCACCAGCACGCGATACTTCGGCAGCAGCCCGGCGTGATGCAGCCCGATGCCGTGCCGCAGCCAGCGTTTAAGCTCCGGCCCGTAGGGGCTGTTGAACTTGAACCCATCGAGAGCGCGCGCGAGGATGGCCTTCTCCTCCTTGGAACAGACATTGATGCTCGTGAAATCCTGCGCGCTTTGCGCCGCCTCCAGTTGCGTGAAGTGGACGACATAGACGGGAACCTTCTTCTCCGCCACCAGCGTTTCGAGGGTCGTGGCCAGTGGCAGGTCGGAGTAACGATGCTCCAACGGCACCGGACGATCCTTGGATGATACTGTGACCGTCGGCAGGCTATTCAGCTTCGTCAGTTCCCCCTCGAAGAACGCCGTCTCCCCGAGCGTGGCCGACATGAGCAGAAATCGCGTCCGCGCCAGGGTGAGCAATGGCACCTGCCAGGCTCCGCCCCGCTCGCGGTCCGAGTAGTAATGAAATTCATCCATCACCACGTCGTCCGCGTCCGCGTCCGGGCCGTCCCGCAAAGCCATGTTCGCCAGAATCTCCGCCGTGCAGCAGAGGATGGGCGCATCGCGATTCACCGTCGCGTCGCCCGTGCTCAGCCCCACGTTGTCGGGACCGAACTCGCGGCACAGCGCCATCCACTTCTCGTTCACCAGCGCCTTGATCGGGCAGGTATAAACTGAGCGCCTGCCCTCGGCCAGCGACTGGAAATGCAGCGCCGAGGCCACCAGCGATTTTCCCGAACCGGTGGGCGTGTTCAGGATCACGTTGCGCCCCTCGAATAGTTCCAGGATCGCCGCCTCTTGCGCCGGATAAAGCTCCAGCTTGCGGCCGGTCACGTAATCCAGAAACCGGCCCAGCAACGCATCGCTGCTGGCCGGACCCGGAGGCGGAAGAAAATCAGAAAGTGTCGCTGCCACGAGACGCGGACTTTAGGGAGCCAAAGCGCGCAGGGAAAGCAAAGTGGTGGAAACCCATGCGCCTCACGGAGCACGGGGCACTCGCTCCCGGCTCACAAATCCACCCATTGCTTCAACTCCGCCGAGCGCACGGCGGCATCCATGACCTGCTGGGCGCGCGCTCCATCGTGGAAGTCCGGCGTGCAGGGACGCTGGGCACGGATGGCGTCGATGAATTCCCAGGCCTGATCGTAGCGGAAGGTGATGAGGGGATCGCCCTGCCCCGGATCGCGCGGCGAGCCGGGAATCTTCCAGAACTCGCGGGGAATCTCGATGGTCTCAAGACCGGGACCGCCCGCCTTGCCGGTCTGAAGCGTGTTCCACGAGCCGGTGGTGAAGACGTAGGAACGCTCACTGCCGTTAATCTCCACGTAGTCGAGACTGCGCCAGCTTTCGTTGCGGCCACTCGCGAGCTTGCTGCTCTCCTGCACGCCGGTCGCACCGTTCTGGAACTCGGCCAGAATGGCCACCCAGTCGTCGGTGTCATTGGGAAAACCGTCGCGCATGGGGGTGAGGTTTTTGGTGTTGGCCACGAGACGCTTGATCGGCCCGACAAGGTGGTGCGCGAAATCGATGCGGTGCGAGAGCATGTCGCCGAGTTCGCCGGTGCCGGCAAGTTTCTTGACCTGTCGCCAGCCGAGGTTGCGCGTACCCCAGTCCTGCAACCGGCACGACCGGTAATGATAGGGCGTGCCCAAATCGCCGCGCGTGATGAGATGCGAGAGGTAGCGCATGGAAGGCACGAAGCGATAAGTGAAAGCGGTCATGTGGCGCACACCGGCGCGGTCGGCGGCGTCGGCCATGCCTTTGGCGTCGGGGTAGTTCAGCGCGAGCGGCTTCTCGCTCAGCACATGTTTGCCGGCGGCGATGGCGGCGTGGGCAATAGGCGGGTGGGCAAGGTTCGGCGTGGCGATGATGACGGCGTGGACGTCATCGCGCCGCACGATGTCCTGATAATCCGTGGAGGTGACGGTGACGCCGGTCTGCGAGCGTGCGGTGTCGAGACAGGCCTGGTTGGTGTCGCAAAGGGCGACGACCTTCACGTCCGGGCAGAGGGCGAGTCCGGGAAGATGATTCTGTAGCGCGATGCCGCCGCAGCCGATGATGGCAATGCCAAGTGGTTTCATTTTATGCGGGGCGGAATATGAAGGCGGAAAGATCCAAAATCCAAGACCCAAGATCCAAGATCCAGAGAAGCTCCAATAACCAAACATCAATCCGACGCGTTCCTTATTGAAGCTTGGTGTTTGGTGCTTCGCTGGATCTTGGGTCTTGGATCTTTGTCCTCCGACGTTGGCTCTCACATCAGCGCCGTGAGTTGCTTCCTCAACAACCCATTGTTCACCACCAGGCGATAGGCGTGGCGTTCGCCCGGCAACGGTTGATGAAAAAACTCCCCGCCCGCGCACTCGACGATGAGACCGCCGGCCGCGATGTCCCAGAGGCGCACGCCGGATTCGAGGTAGGCGTCGTGGCGGCCGCTGGCCACGTAGGTGAGGGAGAGGGCGGCGGCACCCATCATGCGGACCTTGCGCACGCGATGGATGAGGCGGTTCAGCACGGGCAGCATTTCGGTGAGGGAATCCTGGCGCTTGGAGAAACCCATCGCGACGATCGATTCGCCCAGCGTGGCGTTCCCGCTCACGGAGATGGGCCGGCCATTGAGCAAGGCTTTTCCACCGCGGGTCGCCGTCCACAACTCATCGGTGAAGGGATCATAAACAACGCCGACAACCGTGGCGTATCCATCAGTCGAGACGCTGTGACGACTTTGGACCTTGCCCCCCGGACCAGAAACTTTTTCCTGAAGCGCAATGGAGACGCAGGCGTGCGGGATGCCGTAGGCGTAGTTCACCGTGCCGTCGATGGGATCAATGACCCAGCGAAGCGGAGCGGAGGCGTCGCCGCTGTCGCCTTCCTCGCCGAGCACGGAGATTTTGGGGAAGGCTTTGAGCAGACTTCGCTCGATGAGTTGCTGGCACTTCACATCCAGCTCGAGCTTGATGTCGAACTGGGCGATCTCGCTGGCCTTCTTGGGTTCGTGGAAGTGTTTCTTCATCAACGCGCCGGCGGCCTGGGCGGCCTTCACGGCGGCGTTGAGCGCGCGCGTCTGCTGGGGTGGCTTCATGGGCGGGACGTTAGGCGAGGCGGCGGGAGCATTGCAACCAGCGTCGGCGGTGGGATTGAAAGTGGCGGGCAAAGGTGGGTTTTGTCGCGCTGCGACAAAACAAGCCCGCGTTCAGCGGGCGGCCAAACCGGATGGTCGCGCCAGGTCGTTGCGCCGCTCTGCGCAGCGCGACCGGTTCCACCTCGTCGGTTGACCGCCACTTCCAATCCGCACCCAACGTCGGCTCGCCAGTTGCAATCATCCGGGCGGGCCGGCACAGTCTGCCCGTCCGGCTGTTGCGGAAAACCAGCCGGTTCAATCACGAACAAAACCGCATGACTGAGACACTGACTTTCGCCGACTACGCCGCGCGCCTGCGCGGCTTCATCGCCTCTGCTTCGGGAACCTCCCCGTCGGCCAGCGCGGAGTTCCGGGCGCTGGCGCTGGCCCTGTTCGATCTCCAATTCCAACACAACGTGCCCTATCAGCGGCTGTGCCTGGCGCGCGGCGTGAACCCGGAGGTGATTCAACACTGGAGCGAAATCCCCGCCGTGCCCGCGAGTGCGTTCAAGGATTTGGAACTCACCAGCCTGCCGGTGGAGGAGCGCACCACGGTGTTTCATTCCAGCGGCACCACCGGACAGGCGCGCAGCCGCCACTTCCACTCCGCCGAATCGCTCGCTCTGTACGAAGCTTCGTTAATGCCGTGGTTTGAACGCCACCTGCTGGCCGATGTGAATGATCTGGTGGAGGAGCAACTGCTCGGTCCGCTGGACAAGCTGCCGTTCCTCGCCCTCACTCCTCCGCCCACCGCCGCGCCGCACTCGTCGCTCGTCCACATGTTCGACACCGTGCGCCGCGAGTTCGGCGCGCGCGATTCGCTCTTCGCCGGACGCACCGACGCCAGCGGTTCCTGGACGCTCGATCTCGACACCGCGCTCTTCGCCATTCGCAAGTCGATGTGCGCCAACCGTCCGCTCGTCCTGCTCGGCACGGCGTTCAACTTCGTCCATCTGCTCGACCACTTCGCCGCGCACAACATGCGCTATCGGCTGGCCCGCGGCTCGCGCGTGCTGGAGACGGGCGGTTACAAAGGCCAGTCGCGCGAGGTGCCGAAGCGGGAGTTGCACGCGCTCATCAGCAAGCACCTCGGCATCGCGCCGGAATTCATCGTGACGGAGTACGGGATGAGCGAGCTGAGTTCGCAGGCGTATGATCGAGTGGCGGGTTTGGCTCCCTCTCCCCTCAAAGGGGAGAGGGTTGGGGTGAGGGGTGAGACCGCAACTCAAACTTGCTCTCGGCAAGATCGCCCTCACCTCACCCCGGCCCTCTCCCCTCCCTCCGGGAGCGGAGAGGGAGAACCTATTGAGCGCATCTTCCACTTCCCGCCGTGGTGCCGCGTTCAAGTCATCTCGCCCGAGACGGGCCGCGAAGTCGCGGAGGGGGAAACCGGGTTACTTCGCCTTTTTGACTTGGCGAATGTGCGCAGCGTGATGGCGATTCAAACGGAGGATCTGGCGATGCGACGCGGCGCGGGCTTTGAATTGCTGGGCCGGGTTGCGCGAGCCGAGCCACGCGGGTGCTCGTTGCTGAGTTTGAATGCAGAGGCGAAGGCATGAATCGCCGCAAAACCATTCTCTTCGCCGTGCTTTCAGTGGTGGTGGTCCTGGCGTTGAACTTCCGGGAACGGATGAGCACTGGCTGGAACATGACCCAAAAACGCATTGCGAAACGCACGGTTAATGATCGCCTGAAGGAGTTCGGCGGCGCGGCGCGGGATCGTTGGGCACCACACTTCAAGGCCGCTGGAGTGAGCTACCCTCCGACGCGGGTCGTGTTCGTCGCGCTGAAGCAGGAGCGGATGTTTGAAGTGTGGGCAGCGGGCACGACCAACCTGAGTCTCATCAAGCGTTATCCCATCCTCGCGGCCAGCGGCGGTCCCGGCCCGAAGCTGCGCGAGGGCGACAAGCAAGTGCCGGAGGGCATTTACGAAATTGAATCGCTCAATCCCAACAGCGCCTATCACGTCGCGCTGCGGCTGAACTACCCAAACGCCTTTGACCGCGCGCAGGCCGCGAAGGACGGACGCACTGACCTCGGCGGCGACATCATGATTCACGGCAAGTCGGCTTCCATCGGCTGCCTCGCGCTGGGCGATGGAGCGGCGGAGGACGTGTTCACGCTGGCGGCGGAGGTGGGTCTCAAGAACGTGAAGGTGATTTGCAGCCCGGTGGACTTCCGAAAGGGAGCGGGCCTGCCCCGCGACATTCAGCCCGTGGCGGGAACATTCGAATGGACCATGGCGCTGTATCAGGAGATTTACTCGCAACTGCTCGCGATGCCCACGCCATGAGCGAGCACCATCACCGCCACCGCACGCTCGCGCTCACCACGGTGCTGCACGCCTTCACGCACATCTACCAGATGGCGCTCATCCCGTTGTATCTGCCCATCCAGAAATACTTCCATCGTGACACAGTCGATGACGCCACTCTCCTCGTCACCGCGCTGCTCGTCGCCTACTTCCTGCCCAGCTACGTGATGGGCGTGATGGCCGATCGCTTCAGCCGCAAGAAACTCCTGAGCGTCGGCCTGGCCATCAATGCGGTCGGCTTCATCGGCCTGGCCTTCGCACCGAGCTACGCACTGGCGCTGACGTGCGTGATGATCGCGGGCTTCGGCGGCAGCTTCTTTCATCCGGCGGCCACGGCCTTGGTGGCGAGGTTATATCCGGGCAACACCGGACGCGCCCTGGGCTTTCTCGGCATCGGCGCGAGCATCGGATTTTGTCTCGGACCACTCTACGCAGGTTGGCGCGCGAAGACCACTGGCGATTGGCGCACGCCGATTTGGGAACTGGGCGTGATTGGGTTAATCACCGCCGCGCTCTACGCTTGGCTGGCGGATGAAGCATCGGCGCGGGGGGGGGGGGGGGGGGGGGGGGGGAAGAACAACACAAACCAAGGGGGCGGGGGCGGCGCCCCCCCCCCCCACCCCCACCCCCCCGGACCGGGGAGGGGGCCCCCCCCCCCCCCCCCCGGGGGGGCGCCCTGTACGCCCCCCGCCCCGGCCAGAACCGATGTTTCCCACCCCCGCGCTCTGGCTCATGTTCCTCGCGGCGGCGTTTGTCTTCCTGCTGCGCGACTTCGCCGGCAGCAGCATGAGCACGGTCGGCTCGCTCTTCCTGCAAAAGGCGCGCGGGTTCGATGTGGAGCAAACCGGCCTCACCATCAGCGTGCTTTTCATCGCGTCGGCCATCAGCAATCCGCTCTTCGGCCACTTCAGTGATCGCGCGAGGCTGCGCTGGGCGGCGGCGCTCATCACTCTCTCGGCGGCGTTCGTGGCGGCCTTTCCGCATGTGCCGGGGTCGTGGGTCGTGCCGCTGTTGCTGGTCTATGGATTCTTCTTCCTCGCCAGCTATCCCATCGTGGAAGCCGCGTTGATGGAGGCGGTGCCGGACGCGGTGCGCGGACGCGTGTTTGGATTGTTCATCACCATCGGCGGGCTGCTCGGCAACCTGTCCCATTACATCGTGGGCAAATGGGTGGAGAGCTTTGGTGCGCGAGGGAGCGAGGTCGCGACGTACTATCCGCTCTATAACTGGCTCGCGATCTTCCTGCTCGCGTCGCTGGCCGGGCTGCCATGTTTGCGAGCGATTCGGAAACGCGATGAAACCGGCGTTCCACATTCCGCGCTCCCCGTTCCGCGCTCCGCACTCAAATGAATCTTCCCAACTACTTCATCGCTGATTTGCCGCCCGAGCACGCCGTGACGCCGAAGCTCGTCACCGAGGCCTGCCAGGCGCTCAAGCAGAACCGCGAGCGATACCTGCTCGGGCGCAGCACGGCGAACATCGTCGGCGTGCTGGCCGCCACGGCGCAAAGCTGGCTGGAGCACGACAATCCCTTTCGCAAGCTCGCGCTGGAACGGGCCGGGGCTGAAACCGGTTTCGGGGAGAGGACGCTGGCGCGCGGCCTCGACTCCTTCTTCAAACAGTTCACCACCGAGAATCTCAACGCCCTCATCACGCAAGACCTCGGGCACGTCGAGCGACTGGACCGTTTCTCCCTCGATCGGGCGAGCAACACGGCCTCGCTGGCGCGCGGACCAGAACTGCTCGTCCACATCGCGGCGGGGAACATTCCCAATCCAACCTTGTTCAGCATGGTGCTCGGGTTCCTCACGCGCTCGGCGCAGTTCGTGAAGTGTGCGCGCGGGACTTCGCTGCTGCCGCGGCTGTTCGCGCACTCCATCTACGAGGTGGAGCCGAAGCTCGCGGCCTGCCTGGAGATCGCCGAGTGGCCGGGCGGCACGGAGACTTTGGAGCAGCCGCTTTTTGCCGAGGCCGACTGCGCGACGGCCACCGGCTCGGACGAAACGCTGGCGGCCATCCGCAAGCAACTTCCACCGCGCGTCCGCTTCATCGGCCACGGCCATCGCGTGAGCTTCGGCTACATCACCGGCGAAGCGCTGGGACGGTTCGAGTTGAAGAACACCGTGCAACGCGCGGCGAGCGACGTGGTGGCGTGGAATCAACTGGGCTGCCTTTCGCCGCACCTTTTTTACGTCGAGCATGGCGGCACGGTGTCGGCGGAGAGCTTTGCGGAAATGCTGGCGGCCAAGCTGGCCGAACTGGAAGGCACGGAGCCGCGCGGCCCGTTGCCAACCGAGGAGGCCGCCGCCCTCGCCTTGAAACGCGGGTTCTACGAGGTGCGCGCCGCGACCAACGACACCAAGCTATGGAAGAGCGAAGGTTCGACTGCCTGGACGGTGGTGTATGAGGCCGACCCGCAATTCCAAATCTCGTGCCTGAACCGCTTCATCTACGTGAAGCCAGTGTCAGATTTGACCGAGGCGTTGCGCCAGGCCGAGCGAGTGCGCGGACAGGTCTCGACCGTGGGCCTGGCCGCCGAGGCGGACCAGGCGCGAGTGCTGGCCACGCAACTGGCGCATTGGGGCGTGCCGCGCATCTGCCGGCTGGGCGAGATGCAAAACCCGCCGCTCACCTGGCGGCACGACGGACGACCGACGCTGGGGGATTTGATCACCTGGACTGATTGGGAAACTTGAATTCCAAAATTTCACCTTATGAAGATTGAGCTAAGAAAGACGTTTCAATTCGAGGCCGCGCACCGGCTGCCGCATGTGCCGGCCGAGCACAAGTGCGCTCGACTGCACGGCCACAGCTTCCGCGTCGAGGTCGTGGTCAGCGGCGAGTGCGATCCGCGCATGGGCTGGCTCATGGATTACTCGGACATCTCCGAGGCCTTCAAGCCGTTGATGGATCAACTCGATCATTACTACCTCAACGACATCGCCGGACTGGAGAACGCGACCAGTGAGAATCTAGCGAAATGGATTTGGGACCACCTCAAGCCGCTCCTCCCGTTATTGAGCGAGATCAGCGTGGCCGAGACCTGCATGTCTCGCTGTGTGTACCGCGGCCAGTGAAAGGTGGGATTGAAAGAGGCGGGCAAGACGGCAAGAAGACGGAGTGCGCCGTTCCTAAGCGCCGGAGGCGCGGCGAGAGAGTCGCCTACGGCGCTCCAGTTGCCCGCCACTTTCAATCGCACTCGCCAGTGAGCGTCGGCTCGCCGCTCTGCGAACTTTTCAAAAAACTGGGGAGGAAAGGGCGCGGGAGAGCGTCGAACCTCCCCGTATGAAAGCGCTCAAGATTCTTTCACTCGTGGTGCTGTTCGCCACCCTGGCCGGACTGGCTTCCAACCAGTGGCATCTGCACCGGCAGTGGCTGGCGCTGGGCCGCACGGCAGCCCACCCAGCCGATGCTGCCTCCGGCGAAAGCGCCGATGCAGCCGTGGAGCGGCTCCGCCGGGCCGAGGAACAACTCACTGACGCGCGCACTCAGCTTCAACTCGCGGGCCAACGACTCGCCACTGCCCACGCCCAAATCGCGCAACTGGATCAGCGTCTGCGCCAAGTGGAAGGCGGCGGACGACGCCCCAGGTTGCCAGGTGGCGCGATGCTCCAGGACACCCCTGAACTCGAAGGCGTCGTGGACACCACTCAACGCACGACCAGGCGCTCGTGGGGTCCAGAGCAAGCAGCGGGCGAACCCGACACGCATCAGGCCGGCGACATTTCCACGGCCTGGGCACCGCGCGAACAGGACGGCGGCGAGGAGTGGTTGAAGCTCGATTACGAAAACGCGGTGGACCTCGCCGAGGTACGCGTCCGTGAGACTCACAATCCCGGGGCCATCTCGAAAGTCACGGCTTTCCTGGCCAACGGAACTGAGGTCACGCTCTGGGAAGGGACCGAGCCGCCCTCGCAAGCGCCGGTCGAGATGTCATTCCAGGTGCCGAACAGCGTGACCACCAGGTCGGTGAAAGTGTACCTCGACACCAAGCGCGTGCCCGGCTGGAACGAGATCGATGCCGTCGAACTCATCGGTCGCGACGGCTCGCATCAGTGGGCCAAGCAGGCCAAGGCCAGCAGCACCTACGCCGAGCAAGGAGCAGGGAACCAAACCCGCGAAATTGAGTTGCTTCGGTTTTGAGTCAGGAGCGCCGGACATGCTCGGCTTGCAGAACATTTCGCTTCTCCACGCCGGGTCAGGCCCGGCGCACTCGATGCACAACTCGACAAACGCGCGGCCTCGCCCCTAAAGTTTGCCCAATGTCAGTTGCCAATCGTCCGCTGGTCATCGCAGGCCGCGAGTTCCAGTCCCGCCTCATGGTTGGGACGGGCAAGTTCTCCTCTCCCGAGGCCATGCGCGATGCCCTCGCCGCCAGCGGCACGGAGATCGTCACCGTGGCGTTGCGACGGGCGGACTTGAGTGGAAAGCGCGATCCGTTCGCCAACATTCTTGAGTTCATCGACGGCGAGAAATACTTGCTGCTGCCCAACACCAGCGGGGCGATGAACGCCGAGGAAGCGGTGCGCCTGGCCCGTCTCGCCGTCGCCGCCGGCCTGCCCAAGTGGGTGAAGTTGGAGATTCATCCCGACCCGCGCTACCTGCTGCCCGATCCGATTGAGACATTGAAGGCTGCGGAGATTTTGGTGAAGGAAGGCTTCATTGTCCTGCCTTACATCAATGCCGATCCGGTGCTGGCGAAACGATTACAGGACGTGGGCACGGCGACCGTGATGCCGCTCGGCTCGCCCATTGGTTCCAATCGCGGTCTTCAGACCCGCGACCAGATTCGCATCATCATTGAGCAGGCCACGGTGCCCGTGGTGGTCGATGCCGGCATCGGCGTGCCGAGCCATGCCGCCGAAGCCATGGAACTGGGCGCAGACGCCGTGCTGGTGAACACCGCCATCGCCATTGCCCGTGATCCGGATCGAATGGCCGTGGCGTTCAGGATGGCCGTGGAAGCAGGCCGCGCCGCCTACGAAATCGACTTGGGAGAAATTTCAGAAACGGCACACGCCACCAGTCCGCTGACGGCGTTCCTAGAGTGACCGGATAGATTTTTGCCACCGATTGAACACGGATTGAACACGGATTCAAAACACGCAAAATGAAGTATCAGATTTCGATTTTCATCTGCCTCGCGCTGTTTGTTGTCTTCCGTCGCAACCATGATTTTACGCTGAAAACGTGGATTTATTTACTGATCATTCACGCGCCGGTTCCGGCTCTGATGTTTATTTTCGAAAAGGCACGAAAAATCAGAATTCATCCCGTCGTTTGCTTTCTTGCCACTTGGATTGGCGGCCTCGCGCTCGGCTTCCTGGTCGGCCCTTTTCTAATTAACCTTCTCGGAGGCAAGCGATGATCCCAGCATTCAATTCCAACTCATGAGCACTTCCATTTCTCCCAAGCGGGTTAAAGCCATTCTCGACGCGGCGACGCAGACGCACATTCTCGTGCTGGGCGACGTGATGCTCGACCATTTCATCTGGGGCAGTGTCTCGCGCATCTCGCCCGAAGCACCGGTGCCGGTGGTGGACTTCAACCACGAGAGCTATATGCCCGGCGGCGCGGCCAACGTGGCCCGTAACCTCTCCGCGCTCAATGCCAGAGCCGACATGTTCAGCGCCATCGGGGAGGACGGCGCAGGCCGCCAATTGAAGGCGCTGCTCGGCGAGCAAAGGGTGGGTTGCGCCGGGTTGGTGGCGCGGAGTTCCCGCCCGACCAGCATCAAGACCCGCATCGTCGCGCATCAGCAACAAGTCGTGCGCGTGGACCGCGAATCCAAACACGAACTGGACGCCACCGAGGTTCGCGCCATCCTGCGTGCGCTGGAGAAAGCCCTGCCCACCGCCAATGCGGTGATCGTGGGCGACTACGGCAAAGGCGTGGTGACGCAATCGTTGCTCGATGGCGTGAAGAACCTTTGCCGTGAGCGCGGCCTTTGGTTGAGCGTGGATCCGAAGCCGGTTCACCATCTCGACCTTACCGGCCTCTCGCTCATTACGCCTAATCGCAAGGAAGCCTTTGGCCTGGCAGAAATCAGCGACCAGACGCGCCACGCGAATCCGTTGGAAGACAGGAACCTGATGAAGGTCGGGGAAAAGCTCTTGAACGATCTGCGCCCGGCCCTGCTCCTCATCACGCTCGGCGACTTGGGCATGCTGCTCTGCCAGCGCGGCGCGAAACCTTTCCACATCCCGACCGTGGCGCAGGAAGTGTTCGACGTGTCCGGCGCGGGCGACACCGTGATTGCTTCCTTCACCCTGGCAGTTGCCGCCGGAGCGTCGCCCATTGAGGCGGCGATCTTTTCCAATCACGCTGCGGGCGTAGTCGTCGGTAAAGTCGGCACGGCCACCGTCACGCCGGACGAACTGGTGGCAAGTTTCAAACCCAAGTGAAACTCACTCCCGCGCACATCAGCGCCATGAAGGGGCGCGAAAAGATCGCCGCGCTGACCGCCTACGATTATCCGATGACGCGGTTGCTCGATGAGTGCGGCGTGCCGGTGCTGCTGGTCGGCGACTCCCTGGGCATGGTCGTGCTCGGTTATCCGGATACGACGCACGTCACGATGGAGGAAATGGAACATCACATCCGGGCCGCGGCTCGGGCGAAGCCGAAGGCGCTGCTGGGTGGCGATCTGCCTTACCAC
Organism: Pedosphaera sp.; assembly: GCA_031414955.1. Lineage (GTDB taxonomy): Bacteria > Verrucomicrobiota > Verrucomicrobiia > Limisphaerales > SIBH01 > JANNGC01. Next base: position 21,699 of record JANOQV010000231.1, read on the forward strand.
AGTTACCGATCGCCCGAGCAGGCGCTGACCAACGCAAGACGACTGATCGCCGCCGGGGCCGAGTTCGTGAAGGCTGAAGGCGGTCGCGCCATCCTTCCGACCGTGCGCGCCATCATCGGTGCCGGGATTCCATTCATGGGGCACCTCGGCATGTTGCCCCAGCAGGTGCTGGAGGAAGGCGGCTATCACAAGAAAGGCCGTAGCGATGTGGAGCACAGCGCGCTACTCACTGATGCGAAGGCACTCGCGGAAGCCGGTGCGTTCGCCGTCGTCTTGGAACTGGTCTTCGCCGAAGTGGCGCGGGAACTGACGCAGGCGATTACTATTCCGACCATTGGCATCGGCTCAGGACCGGATTGCGACGGGCAAATCCTGGTCACGCACGATCTGTGGGGCACCTTCCCGTGGTTCACGCCCAAGTTTGTGAAGAAGCAGTTGAACAGCGCGGAGCAGATGCGCGCCATCGTGACGGAATGGAAGGGGGAATTGTAATGGCCGCAAAGAACGCCAAGAACCCAGAGATGAAGCAACTCAGTCACATCAATGACTCAGGCGCGGCGGCGATGGTGGATGTGTCCGCCAAGCCGGTGCAGTTGCGCGAAGCCATCGCGCGCGGGGAAATTCATCTCCAGCGCGAGACGCTGGCGCTCATTGAGCAAAACCAAATCGCCAAGGGCAACGTGCTCGCGACCGCGCGACTGGCCGGGATCATGGCGGCGAAGAAAACCGGCGAACTGATCCCGCTCTGTCATCCCCTGCCCATCACGCACTGCGAAGTGCAGTTCGAGATTCCTGCGTCGCGCGACCACATCATAATCACCGCTTCGGCGAAGATTGCCGCGCAAACCGGCGTAGAGATGGAAGCCCTCACCGCCGTCACCGTCGCCGCCCTGACCATCTACGACATGTGCAAGGCGGCAGACAAACAGATGCGCATCACGGACGTGGTGCTGGTCTCGAAGACGAAACGCCCGAAGAAAACCTAGGCTGGAATGGCGTACGACTGCATCCAAATTGCCCGTGGCTCGCTGGAACTCGGCGTCTTCTCTCGCGAGGAGGCGGGAGAACTCCTGGCGGCGGGATTCCTCCGGCCGACTGATTCCTTCCGCACGGCCGAGGGAGCGCCGTGGCAGCCCCTGAGCCAGATTTTCCAGGCCGGGCCAGAGCCGGCGGGCCGGCTGGAAAAAGTGAAGGGAGCGGCCGCGAGCGTTGGATCCCAGGCGGCGAAGGTCACCGCCCGACTGGTTGCCCTCACCAGCCGGGGCCGCACCGCGCTGGTCGCAGCCGCCTCGCCCTTGTTGGAGGATTATCTCCCCCGCATCCGGGAGTCGGTCGGAGTCGCGCTGTCCAACACCGCCGGCGCGATTGACTCAAGACTTCAGGACGAGGCTTTCCTGCGCAAACTTTTCGGTGCCACCTACGACACCCTGCCCAAACCGGTGCGGCGATTTGTCGGTGAAGAATCCTTCATTAAATTTTGCTTCAAGAACCGCGGCAAGTTGCTCGGCAAGAAAGACTGAACTGTTATGCAAATCCAAGCTGGCATCATCACCATCTCCGACCGCGCCTCGCGCGGGCAGTACGACGACCTCGGTGGGCCGGCGCTTAAGAAGGCAGCGGAAGGCTACGGCTGGCAGGTCGCCGCCGAATCCCTCGTGCCGGACGAGAAGCGCGAGATCCAGCGCGCCATTCGCGAACTGATCAACAAAGGCTGCGCGCTGGTGCTGACCACCGGCGGCACCGGCGTGGCCCTGCGCGACGTGACGCCCGAAGCGGTACGGGAGATTGCGATTCGCGAACTGCCGGGCTTCGGTGAAGTGATGCGCATGGAGTCGATGAAGATCACGAAGAACGCCATTCTTTCGCGCAACCTGGCCGTGGTCGTGGATCACGCGCTGGTCGTCTGCCTGCCGGGGAAACCGAGCGGCGCGGTCGAGTGCCTGAGCTTTGTCGTCGGGGCCATTCCGCACTGTGTCGAGGTGTTGCAGGAAGTGCCGACAAGTTGTTGAAAGACGAAGCAATGAAGCACCACACCTCAAGCACCAAGCACCAGAGAAGCTCCAAACACCATGCTCCAACTATGCGCCCTCGCGCTGGCATGGCAGTTGGAGTTTGGTGTTTGGAGCTTCTCTGGTGCTTGGTTTTTGGATCTTGGAGCTGCGCCCGCGCCGCCGAATCCACCAACACCCTCAAGCCCTTCGTCCCCACCACCAAGTACGCCACCACTCGCGTCGCCGGCTGGACGGTGCGGGTGAATCGCGCGTTGCTCACCACTCAACACGAACTCGGCAGCAACGCCCTGGCCTTGCTCGCGGTAAAACTGCGCGAGATCACCAACACCGTGCCGCCGCGCGCCTGCGAGGCGTTGAAGCGCGTGCCCATCTGGCTGGGCACCAACGATGGCCACGCGCCTTGCGCCGAGTACCATCCCTCCAAGGACTGGCTGGCGAAGAATGGCTACAACCCCGACAAGGCGAAGTGCGTGGAGATCGGGAATGCGAAACGATTTCTCGAATGGTCCCCCCGACAGCCGATGATGATTCTGCACGAGCTGGCGCACGCGTATCACGATCAGGTGCTGGGCTTCAGCGACAAGACCATCCGCGCCGCCTACGAGCGGGCCAAGGCCGACAGCCGCTACGACTCCGTGCGCCGCAACAACGGCAGGACCGAACGCGCCTATGCCTTGACGGACGATCACGAGTATTTTGCCGAGGCCAGCGAGGCGTTTTTCGGCACGAATGATTTCTATCCATTCATCCGCGTGGAACTGCAGGGGCATGACCCGGAGTTGGGCCGAATCCTGGAAGAAGTCTGGAGCCGGTAGCGTGGCTGGATGAAAGCGCGGACACCTTCGTCCGCGCAGCCAGAAGTTCGAGCACCGTGGCTACCGGGCGGAATCGAGCAAGGCCGTAACCGAGCCGTGTTCCTTGACGCGAATGTTCAGCTCGCGCGGCTGGGCCGAGGGAGAAGTGGAAACAAACTTGCCACCTCGCGCGCTGGCGAAGTCGCTCAACGGAATTGAAACTTTGCCGTCCTGCGGAAGGCCAGCGAACTGATAAGTGTAGCGCGAGCCGCCGGAGCGAAACGTGAGCGTGGTCGCAGTCCACGGAAAGTCGCTGCTGTTCTCCAGCTGTAGAACCCCCGCTTTGAGTTCCACCTCGGCGTCAAAAGCGTCGTCGAGGTCCACCGCTTCCATCGCGCCATTGGCATAAACCAGATCGCGCGGACGGCTGGCCAATACGCCGATGAAAACAAACATGGCCAGACCGACGATCACGACCATGCCCCATGAACTGGCCGACTCCAGACGAGTGCTGCCTTGCACGTCGGCAGTTCCACGGTCCTCCAGGTCAGCCGCAGCATACTCGGGTTGGGCGGACATCGGACCGGCCGCCACGACTGGCGTGACATGTACTCGGAACGGAGGCGGGGCGGCCGCCGCCGGACTCACTTGGTTGTAGGGAAGCCAGCCCGCCATGCCCTCACGCCACACGTTGACCGTCGGCAGGAGTGATCCGGCGGCAACGCGCGCCTGCAAATCGGCCTCACTGATCGGCCCGGAGGTTTCGCCGTTTTGTGAGAAGTAGTACATGTCGTTATCGGTGGTTGAGGTTTTCAGTCGCGCCCACGGAGCTTGGCCAGCAGACGAAGGAGTTCGAGATAAAGCCAGACCAGCGTGACCAAGAGCGAGAAGCCCGCGTACCATTCCAGATACTTGGGCGCGCCGTTGCAGACACCTTGCTCGATAAAATCAAAATCCAGGAGCAAGTTGAACGAGGCCAAGCCCACCACAAACAAACTGAAGCCAATGCCAATCCAGCCCGTGCTGTGGATGTAGGGAATCTGTTTGCCAAAGAAGCTCAACACAAAACCGACGAGATAAAGCACCGCGATGGCTGCCGTAGCCGCGATGACTGCCGTCTTCAAGCCTTCGGTCACGCGGATGATGCGCGTCTTGTAGAGCGTGAGCATGATGACGAGCGTGCCGAAGGTCAGCCCTGCCGCCTGCGCCGCGATGTAGGGAAAAGACCGTTCCAACATGGCGGAGAGGCCGCCGAGAAAGAGTCCTTCGAGAAGCGCATAGACCGGACTGGTGTAGGGCGAGATGCGCGGCATGAAGCAGGTGACGATGCCGACCACAAGACCGCCGATGGCCCCGACCAGGATCAGCGGCATGGCCGGGGCGGGCTGATACCAGGCGTAGCAAAACGAAACCATGCAGAGCAGGATCAAGATGCCGGTTTTGTTCACCACCCCGTCGAGCGTCATGACGCCCCGCCCAGGTTGGGCATCGGTGAAGGTTGAATCGCGCAGAACTGGGTTGCCGCTTTTCATAGATATTCTCCTATCGGTTTGGGAAGCAATTTACCTAACTGGGAACACGCTAATCACTCTGAGGGTTGTGACAAGGCTGAAAACCACCAAATACGAATGGTGATGCGGGGCAACTGATCAAAACTCGTGGGTTTCCAACTGATCAAGCTCCACTACGTTCCCCTAAATGGCTCGGCCAATGGCACCACCGAAGAGATAATCGAGCCAGTGCAAACCTGGTCCAAGCCCGCCCCTGCGGGCGAAGCAACGTGGGGAGGCCGGGGTGGCGCGGACACGTATGGTCTTGGCTCCGCAGTCAGGCTCCCGGACGCTGCTGGCTTGCGCGGGGCATTTTGATTGAGCCAGGATCTAGATCTCTCTAGCCTCACCATATGCACGTTGAGTCTACTGCGGCGGTCTTCAAGGTCTTGTCCTCTGACAACCTCATTTATGGGCCGATCGACCTTGTGACCCTCGTGCAATGGGTCCGGGAAAGGCGGGTGCAGCGGGAATCCTGGGTTCATTCCGAAACGGCCAACAACTGGGTCTCCGCCGGGGCGATCAATGACCTGCAACCAGAGTTTGAGGCCCTGGCGGCAACGCTGGAGTCGGCATCGACCACCGAGGCGAACTCGCCGGCAATCTCGCTTGAGGAATTACGCGGCTTCGAACGGTTCGCTCCTTACTCCAACGAGGATCTCACCGTCCTGATCACTTTCTGCGAGCTCGTCACCGCCGCGAAAGGTGATTTGATCATCAAGAAGGGGGACCTGAGCGACTCCATGTTCCTCGTCCTGTCCGGACAGGTCCGGGCACGCCTCCGGGTCGGAGGGCACGACACCTCGCTGGGGACGATGGATCCGGGCGAACTCTTTGGAGAGGTCGCGATGCTCAGCCAGTCGGCCCGCTCGGCCGATGTGGTGGCCGAGGCTCCCACCCGGCTGCTGCGGCTGACCTCGGAGCGCTTTCAGGAAATGATAGCCAACCATTCGCAACTGGCGGCCCGGATGCTTTACAACATCGCGCGCCTCCTGGCCTCCCGATTGTCACAACGCAATCAGGAACTGCAAAAGGACCTCGCCTCGTCCTTCGTCTGGCGTTGAGTGCTCCGCGGCCACCGACTCCGGTCCGAATCGGGACTCAAATTCGCGTCAATTTGCTCTAATTATTTGACCGCAAGGATGGAAGTAAGCAGCATGCGGCGGCTGACTTAGGTAAGCCCAAGTCAAAAGGATGATTCCCAATTCCTATTAGTTGCCATGAGTGACGAATTTGCCGCCACGACCAATTCGCCGATCCAAGACTATCTCCGGGAACTTCACGCTCGTCACGCCGCGCTGCGTGACGGTCAAGTGGCCACCTACATTCCCGAACTGGCCAAGGCGAACCCGGACTGGTTCGGCATCTGTCTGGTCACGACCGAAGGTCATGTTTACGAAGTGGGGGACTCGCGGCAACACTTCACCATCCAATCCATTTCAAAACCGTTCGTTTATGGCTTGGCGCTCGAGGATAACACTCGCGCCGAGGTGATGAAAAAAATCAGCGTCGAGCCAACCGGGGAGGCCTTCAATGCCATCAGCCTCGAGCCCGGCACTGGTCGCCCACGCAATCCGATGATCAACGCTGGAGCCATCGCCGCCGCCGGCCTCATCGCAGGCAAAGAGGCGCCAACCCGGCTACGGCGCATGTTGGAGATGTTTTCGCTTTACGTCGGGGAAGACGTGGCGATTGACGAACCGGTCTATAAGTCGGAGAGCACGACCGGTCATCGCAATCGCGCCATCGGGCACATGCTGCGCAACTTCGATATTCTGACGGAGCCGCCCGACCCCGTGGTGGATCTGTATTTCAAGCAATGTTCCGTGTCGGTCAATTGTCGCAACTTGGGGGTGATGGCGGCCACGCTCGCCAATCACGGGGTCAATCCGATCACAGGCCGACAGGCCATCCGGGGCGAATATGTGGAGAGCGTGCTCAGCGTGATGGGTTCGTGCGGCATGTATGATTACGCAGGAGAATGGTTGTATCGCGTCGGCATGCCGGCCAAGAGCGGCGTGGCGGGGGGCGTCATCGCCGTGTTGCCGGGGCAGTTGGGCATCGGCGTCTTCTCTCCCCCGCTCGACGGTCATGGGAACAGCGTCCGAGGCCTGAAGGTGTGCGACGACCTCTCGCGCCACTTCGACCTGCATCTGTTTAACACACCTCACGCCAGCAAATCGGTCATCCGGCTTAAATTCACCGCCGCCGAAGTGAATTCCAACCGCATCCGCACCTCCGAGGAGGCCGAACTGCTGCGGGTTCACGGCAGCAGCATCCAAGTCATCCAGCTTCAAGGCAATCTGGTCCTCTCCACCGCTGAGGTCGTAGTGCATGATGTGCTGTCATCCTTCACTCGACTGAGTGTGGTGCTCCTCGACTTTAAGCATGTGCTTTCCATCAACGAGAGTGCCACCCGGTTGCTCTATCAACTCCTGCTCAAGCTTCGGGAGCAGGGCGCACCATTGGTTTTCACCAACACCGCGCGCATGACCCAACTGCGCCGTTATATGAAGTTGAAATTGAAGGAGGAGTTCGACTCGCAATTCCATGCCTTCGACGACAACGATGCCGCGCTCGAATGGTGTGAAAATCGTCTGTTGGCTCAAAAGCTGGAGGGCGCAGTCACCGGACGCACCATCCAAACGGCCGACTACCAATTGCTGGCCGGTCTCAACTCGCAAGAAATCGCCGCCGTTCAAGCGTGCCTCGAACGCCGCAAATTCCAGCCGGATGAAGTCATCATCCCGTTCGGAGCGCAGGCCGGAGAGTTGTATTTTCTGACCCGCGGCCGCGCCAGCGTCACGCTGCCTCGAGCCAGAGGCACGGCAAAGCGGTTGGGCACTTTTTCATCCGGCATGGCCTTTGGGGAAATGGCCTTACTGGATGAATCGCCCCGCTCGGCAACCGTGACGGCTGATACGGAGGTCGAGTGCGATCTGTTAAAAATCGCCGACTTCAAGCGCTTGAGTGAAAACCATCCGCGCATCGTCCTGGTCATGATGCGAAATCTTGCGTTGGGCCTTTCCCGGAATCTCAAGAAGCGAAACCAGGAGTTCAGCGTTTTTGATTATTGATCGAGAGCCAGGGAGCGCGGCTCTGCGGCAGGCGATGCCTCCGCCAAGTCGCACCTTCGCAGGTCCGAAGCAGCCGGTGACTGAATCATGGTCAGAGTCCGATTGGATCAACCCAGAAGAGCAATGCTTTACTTGAAATCACGGCCAAGCAATAACACCGCAATGATTGCATCGTTCCGCCCAACAGCCGCATCCGACCGATGCCTGCTGCTTCTTCTGACTTTATTCGGCCTGACCACCGGGGCGTTTGCAAATCCTCAAGAACTCGTTGAGCAAGGGCAGCGAGCGTTCCAGAAGGGTGCTTTCAGCGAGGCAGCTACTCACTGGCAAAAGGCGGTGAAATCTTTCCGCAGCCAGGGGCAGACCAACGCCGAGATTCAAACGTCGCTCTCGCTGGCCAGCGCCTACCAATCGATCGGCCAGCAACGCCGCGCGGTGCAGATTCTACAGGATACGCTGGCCCGCGCTGAAAGTACGGGGGACCGTTCCCGGGTCACCCTGGTCAAAAGCAAACTCGGCGCGGGTTTGGTCCTGACCCTTGAGACGGAGCGGGCTGAGTCCTTGTTGAGTGAAACTTTGGAAGTCGCTCGGGCGGACAAAGACTCGCGGCTGGCGGCGGCCATCCTGAACGACCTGGGCAACTTGTCGGCGAGCCAACAGAAATTCCCGGAAGCACTGAAAGCCTATGACGAATGCATCACGCTGTCCCGGCCGGCCGGCAACAAGGGGTTAACGGCCCAGGCGCTTTGCAATGCCGCGGCGACCGCGGCGCGCGCTGGGGAATTTCCCAAAGCCGATGAGTTGAACACTGAAGCGTTGAAAGCAATCGCGTCATTGGACGTTTCCTACTCCAAGGCGTTTTTGTCGCTGACCGCTGGTCAAACGGATCGCCAGATCAAACTTACCGACGTCGACGCGACTCGCCGCCTGCTGCTCCGGGCCAATCAATCGTTCCAGCAGGCGCTGGAGATCGCCGGGAAGATTCAGAGCCGCTCCCTGGAAACCTACGCGCTCGGCTACCTGGGCCAACTCTATGAGCAGGACAAGCAGCCCGAAGCCGCCTTGACCCTCACCCGCCGCGCAGCCTTCGCGGCCCAGCAGGCTCAGATGCCGGAGGCTCTCTATCGCTGGGAATGGCAAGCCGGTCGTTTGCTCAAAGCGCGTGGCGAGACGGAACCGGCCATCGCGGCCTATCGGCTCGCGGTGCAAACACTGCAGCCCATCCGCGCCGATGTCTCGCTCGGCTACGGCAACTCCACGGCGCGGTTGTCATTCCGCGAGTCCGATGGCCCGCTTTTCTCCGAACTCGCGGACTTGCTCTTACAGCAAGCCAAGGCCGCGACCGATCCAAAACGGGAGCAGGAGCTTTTGCGCGAGGCGCGCGACACGGTCGAACTGCTCAAAGCGGTCGAGCTAGAAGATTATTTCTGCGACGAGTGCGTGGACGTCCAGCGACTCCGGACGCGCGCCGTAGAATCCGTGGATGAACATTCGGCGGTCGTTTATTTGATTCCGCTGCCCAACCGCACGGAAATCCTGGTCGGCCTGACCTCCGGGCTGAAACGGTTCACGGTCGAAGTGGGGGCTGATGCGCTGACGGCGGAAGTGAGAGACTTTCGTCACAACCTGGAAACACGCACCACCTACGGCTACCTCGCGCAAGCGCAACAGCTCTACGACTGGCTGATCCGGCCCATCCGGGGATGGCTCGTGGAAAAGCAGATCAACACGCTGGTGTTCGTTCCCGACGGCGCGCTCCGAACTGTTCCTTTCGCCGCTCTCCATGATGGGGAGAAGTTCCTCATCCAAGATTTGGCGGTGGCCGTGGTGCCCGGACTTTCACTGGTCGCGCCGCAGTCGCTCGAACATGGGAAGTCGCGTTTGCTGCTGAACGGCCTCTCCAAACCAGTGCAAGGTTTCGCTTCCCTCGACTTCGTCACCAACGAATTGCGCAGCATCGATCCGACTTCCAAGAGTGCGACCTTGTTAAACGAAGAATTCACCGCGCCGCAGCTCAAACGTAAACTCACCGACGAACAATACTCGATTGTCCACATCGCCTCGCATGGCAAATTCAGTCGCGACGTGCGCAACACGTTCGTGCTCACTTACGACAGCAAGTTGACCCTGAACGATCTCGAAGCGCTGATCCGTCCCAGCCAATACCGGGGCCAGCCGGTGGAGTTGCTGGTCTTGAGCGCCTGCCAGACCGCGGCGGGCGATGACCGGGCTGCGCTCGGACTGGCCGGGGTGGCCATCAAGGCCGGTGCGCGCAGCGCCCTGGCCAGCTTGTGGTTCGTGAACGACCAATCCACCTCCGCGCTCATTACCGAAGTTTACAGCCAGCTACGCCAATCACCGGCGGTTTCCAAGGCTCGGGCGCTACAAGCCGCGCAAATCAAACTGCTCAATGACCGCCGGTATCGCCATCCCTGTTATTGGTCGCCGTACCTGATCATCGGGAACTGGCTCTGAGCGCATGAGTGCCGGCCCGCCTGCCAAGCCGCGTTCCTTCAGTTGGAAGCTCTCACCTCGCTCGGCCAGCTTGTGCATCGTGCTGATGGTTTTTGGAGGCATCCTCCTCCTCCGCCATTTGGGCCTGCTGCTATTTCTGGAATTTCACGCCTACGATTTTTTTATCCGGAGCCAGCCCAGCGCCCCCACCAGCGATCCCATCGTGCTGGTGGAAATGACCGAGGCGGACATCCACAGCCCGTCGCTCGATTATCCGATCCACGATGACAGACTGGCGGAACTGCTGGGCAAACTCGCGGCCGCTCAACCCGCCGTGATCGGCCTGGACATCTGGCGGGACATCCCGGTGCCCAAGAGTGGCGGGGGACTCCAAAAGTTTCATGAGGTGCTGCAAGCACATTCGAACATCGTGGCCATCTTCACCATGGGAGGAATTGCCCCGCCCGCGATCCTCCGCTCCAACCCCGATCGGATCGCCTTCAACGACAATTTTATCGTCGATTATGAAGTGGATCACACCATCCCCAAGGTGCGCCGCACCCACCTGGTGGGTCTGGCCCGCGACGGGCAAACCTACGATGCGCTGCCGTTCCGACTGGCCATGATGTATCTGGAGCGGCGGGGCATCCACCAGGAGGCAGACCCGGATGACCCGGACGCTTTTCAGCTGGGGAAGGCGCGCTTGCGCGCGTTCCGGCCGAACGACGGGCCTTACGTCGTCGCGGACGCAAAAGAAAAGTGGCAGTTGTTGCTCGACTTCAAATGCCCGGATCATTTCACCAGGTACTCCTTTGGCGAAGTTCTCTCGGGCCGAGTTTCATCAGAAATCCTGCGCGACAAGATCATTCTCGTCGGCATGAATTCACCGAGTGTTTCCGACGAGCGTGTTACTCCCGTTCAACGGAGCCATCGAGGGATCGATCTTCAGGCCGGGACGGTGAACCAGCTCTTGCGCCATGCGCTCGACGGCGAGAAAACGCTTCAGTTTTGGCAAGACTGGCTGGAGGACGCCTGGTTGTTGCTGTGGTGCGTGGCCGGCGGGGCCACCGGTTACTGGGCGCGGTCGCCTTGGCGGTTTGGCTTCATCTCCGCAGCCTGTCTGCTGGGCCTGGCGGGCATCGTCTGGACTTCGTTCGCCTCAGGCTGGTGGATTCCATTCGTCACCCCGGCGCTGGGCTACGTGCCGGCGGCCGTGCTCGCCATTTCCTATGTTTCTAAACAGGAACGCTCCATGCGCGGCGTGCTGATGAAACTTTACTCGCGCCATGTCTCGAAGGAGATCGCGGAAGCCATCTGGGAGAACCGGGACTCCTTTCTCGCCGGTCACCGACCGCTGGCACAGAAGCTCGTGGTCACGGTTTTGTTCACCGACCTCAAGGGCTTCAGCACCATCTCCGAGCGCATGGAACCGGCCCGTTTGTACGAATGGCTCAACGGCTACCTCGGAGCCATGGCGCAGGTGATTCAGGAACACGGCGGCGTGCTGAAACAGTTCACCGGTGACGGCATCCTGGCCCTCTTCGGCGTGCCGGTGCCGCATACGACCGCAGCCGAGCAGGCCAAGGACGCCACCGCCGCCGTCCGGTGCGCCCTGGCCCTGGGCTGGCGGCTGGTTGAGTTGCAGCGCGAATGGAAGGCGGCCGATCTGCCGCCCGTCAGCATGCGCGCGGGGCTTTACACCGGGGAGGTGGCGGCCGGGAGCGTCGGCAGCGATGACCGGTTTGAATACGCGGTCATTGGCGACGTGGTGAACACCGCTTCCCGACTCGAAAGTTATGACAAGACGCTGGCCGATCCCGACCTCTTGACCAATCGATGCCGAATCCTGATCGGCGCGCCGACGCACGATCTGCTCGACGGAAAGTTTGAGTCGAAAGAAATTGGCCTGCTGGAGGTCAAGGGCAAGGTGAACAAAGTTCCGGTGTTTCAAATCCTGGCGGAGAAACCAACCGCTCCGGCGGCGTGAAAATGGAAAGCTCCGGTTCGGCCGGGCGTATCTGGAAGGTCCAACTATCCAAACGCGGCGCTGAAGCGACCGCACTCCAAACGCTCCGCGAGGTCTGTGGCATCCGCCCTGGCGCGACAGCGTTTGGAGTGCGGTCGCTT
>JANOQV010000232.1:0-2473 GCA_031414955.1 Pedosphaera sp.
CGCCCCTGGCCTGGGTGCGACGGAGGAGTTCCAGGAAACGGGCGCGTTCTTTGGGAAAGTTTTCCCACTTCTCCGAACCGTGCTCGGCCGAGATCAATTGAATGCTGGAAATCACCACGCGGATTTCGGCCGGCTCGCGCAAGCGGCGCTCGAACCACGCCCACTGCCCTTCGCCGAGCACAGTCGCACCCTCGTCGGTGTTCGGGATGGTGACCTTGGGGTTGGCTGGATCTTTTTTCAGCGGAGAGCGGAACATCCGGGTATCCAGCAGAATGAGCTGAACTCGTTTGCCCGTCGGTCCAAGCGTCACACAGTCGTGAACGCCGGGCGTGATGCGCAGAGGCGAATTGGCAGGCACCTGGAAGAAGTCGCAAAATTCCTTTTGCGACGCCGCCGCGCCGGGGTAACCAGCCCCCGAGTCGTTGATGCCGTAATCGTGATCGTCCCAGGTGGCGAACAGCGGCGTGGTCTGGCGGAGCTTGGCAAAGCCCGGCATCGCAGCGAACAAGGCGTACTTCTCGCGCAGCACGGCCGGGTCGGGGGAATCGCCGTAGATGTTGTCGCCGCAGAGGACAAAGGCATCGCAGCGGGCGGCATTGATGGTGTCCCAGATGGGCTGGGGCCGGTTCTGCCGGGCGCAGGAACCGAATCCGAACGTGGTGATGAGCAGTTGAGGCCGGGCCGAGACCCGGTCCGACGCGGCCGCGTGCAGCGGGATTTTTTCGGCGATGGAATCCGCGCCGCGCGCCCCGGCCACCAAGTGCAGGGTCAGGATGGCGGCGAGAATCCGGATAGGTGGTTTCATAAGACGGAGATTTGCACCGCAGAGGCGGGATGAGCGCAGAGGGTTTTAACTGACAGCGCATCTCTAATTCTTCTCTGCGCCCTTCCCGTCTCTGCGGTGTCATCAGCGAGAACTGCGAACTGCTTCATGGCTGCGCTTTCCTTTCAGAGCCTTTCGCCAGATCCCATGCGCCCCGTTGAATCGCTTGCAGGCGCTTGACTTCATCCGGCCGACTCGCGGCGACGTTGTTGGTCTCCAACGGATCGGATTTGAGATCGAACAGTTCGATGGTCTTGGGCGCGGAGCCGAAGTTGCGGTCGGGGACAGTGGGGCCGGGAGTCAGGAGCTTCGACCATCCGTTGATGACCACCTGGGCCACCAGACTCTTCGCCGGATCTCCAAGGTCGGCGATGTCGTGGGTGTAAGACTCGACGAAGATTGTTTTCCGGGAGGTCATCGCACCGCGGTCGAGCAGGTCGAGTCCCGGCAGATCCGGCGGAGCTTTGGCCCCGCAGAGCTTCAGGATGGTCGGGGCGAAATCGATGATGGAGGCGAGCGTTTCGTCGTCGCGCCTGGGTGCCACCTTCCCCGGCCAGCGGACGAACATCGGCGTGCGCACTCCGAGTTCGTAGGGGGAAAGCTTGGCGCGGTGGCTCTTCTGGGCGTTGACCCCGTCGCAGCCGTTGTCCGCGAGATAGAGAATGACGGTGTTGTCCGCGAGTTTGTTTTTGACGAGGTAGTCGTCGAGTTCACCGCAGGTCTGATCGAACCACTCGACCATGGCGTGATATTTTTCCGCAGCGGGAGTCAGACCTTTGCCCTGATACTTGGCCAGCAATTCCTGCGGGGGATTGTGCGGCAGATGCGGCATCATCGGTGCATACCAGACGAAGAACGGCTTCTTGGCGGCCTGCGCGGTGCCGATGAAATCGAGGACGGGCTTCATGCCTTTGCGCCCGATGGTGAGGCCGGCATCGCCGTGGCGACCGGCGGTATCGGTCATGCCGTGGGTGAAGCCCACGTCCTGATAAGTGGCGTTCCACAGCTTGCCGCTTTGAAAGGTGAGGTAGCCCGCAGCGGTGAGCGCTTTCGGCAGCACCAGGGAATTACTCAAGAGTCGCTGGGTCAGCGGATCGCGCTTTTTGCCATTGGGTCCGGGCGCGATGGACTTCGCCAGATCATTCCCGGTGATGCCATGCGCGTGCGGAAGTTTCCCCGTCAACAGGCTGGCCAAGGACGGCGAACACACCGGCATCACGTAGCCCCGGGTGTAGAGCACGCTCTGGGAAGCGAGACGATCGAGGTTCGGCGTCTGGACGGTCTTGTGGCCCATGAACCCGTAATCCGAGAACCCGTGGTCATCGGAAATGATCAGGATGACATTCGGCCTCTCCGCCGCACCAGCAATGGTGACGGCCACCAAGGACAACGCGCAGAGTAACGAGGTCAGAGTGATCGAGGCGAGGCGCAGCGTCATAATGTTAGTCGTTTCTGATTATGACGTTGGAGAGCTTGCCGGCCCAGTGCAATCATTGTCCAAGCTCCTCCCTGGGTGCATCTTGACACTGTTCTTAAAGTGAGGTGGTCACGGTTCCTCGACCGGCAAAAACAAGAACATGGCTGTCGTGTCGTCACATGAAAAAAGCATCGCCCCCAAGTCAACCCAGTCCCGCGCCCAAGCCCCGGCCC
>JANOQV010000233.1:0-4562 GCA_031414955.1 Pedosphaera sp.
CATTTATCTCTTATTACTCAAAAACCTCCGTTCAAAACCCCTCTAAAGCTGCTAAGACCCAAAGCAAAACGGACCTCGTACAACTGCCTTTCTCCTTCAGCACCTTCTCGAGAAGGCCATTCGCAAGCCGGAATTTCTCCGGATGTTTAATAGTCTGCAAACTCTGAAGCACTTTCAACCTCTCGGGCAAGGAAGGAACGTTGTTATCTCCCGTATTCTCCCGCCAGCGCAGCATCTGGCAGTAGCGACGAATACACCACACCGCCTGATCCAGTCGGAGCAATTCATATCCATCCAAATGAACAGCATGCTCAAAGTATCGGTCCTGCCCATAAACGCCCAGATACTTCATGAAACCTTCTAGCTCCCTTGGGAAATCAAACGTGATGTCACTAATAGTTCCTAACGCTTGATATAGCTGCAATACATCATGTTTGAATTTCGCGGTGATATTTCCATTCCGCTTGTGTTCCACAAGGCTCTTCCCATTGAAAATGAGTATAGCCTTCAAATATTTTTCAATCGCCTGGGAAGCCAACCAAAGAAATGGGATATACAATCCCATGCGATGTGCAGACCTCGCTGCAATATAATCCTCATCGGCTGTATCGCGAAACGACCGATAAACGTAACTGTTGAACTGGCGTTGTTGATCTTGAGTGAGCATCACGGGACCGGGGCTATGCAGTCGTTTGTCAGCAGGGAATTAGGATTGGAATAGCTTGAGGGAATGCCGGGCGCGGTGACGGGTTCGGTGCGCTCGACGCGGGTGGCGACTTCGCGGTTGAGGGTGAGGAGTTGGGCGAGGAGGTCGGCTTTGGGGGTGAAGCCGTAGGCGGCGAGGACGGCGGCATCCAGAGCAGCGTGGGCGGCTTTGAGCGGGTTGGCGCCGGGGAGTTCAAGGGTGCGGTAGAGGGCACGCAGGCCGCCTTTCATTTTCGGCAAGGCCTCGGCGCGGATGCGGCGCACTTCGCGCCCGGCGGCGGCGACGGCTTCGACTTGCGCGGCGCTCGGTGTCTGCGGCCAGGGGAAGGTGTCGAAGACGGATTCGGGCGAGTAGCGAAGCCGCTCCGTGAGCTTCGAGCATTTCGCTACGAACCATTGCCAATGTGCCGATGATTGCAGAACTCCGAAGCTGTAGTCGTCTTCAAATGTGAAACACGAGAGCGCGTCGCCGGGGCGAATATGCGGCGAGACGAAGACAAACACGGGCCGCTTGGTGACGCGTGAGCAAACGATAAAGCGAGAGAGTCTTCCGACCTGCGCCATCAACTCAACGCGGGGAAATGCGAGTTGCCACCAGCGCGCGAGAAACTGCTTGTGATGCGGACGCATGTTGCCGTCGGCATCCATTCCCTCCTTGGCATTCGTCTCGCGGTCTGGGAGCACGTTTTTCATCACCCATTCGAAGGCCGCGGAGTAAGTCGCGGCCTGCAATTGGTCACGCTGGCTAAAGTCGATGACATAGCGATCCAGTAAGCCGTCGCCAGCCAAAAACTCCCTCCCATTGAGATAAGGAAACGTGATCTCCGCTGTCTTGGCGTCTTTGCGGAGTAGTTCAGTGCGCTGTGCATCACTGATGAGGAAGCTGTCGTGGCCGATCATTTGACCGGTGAAGCATCGTTGCGGCTCGGTGTTACACGAAAGCGCGGGCGCTTCGCTCAAGTCCGCTTCATCGGACAACGCCGAGTTGATGTGCGCCACCTCGCGAAAGCTCAATTCGTAATCCTTTGTTGCCGACTTGCCCGCGGCTTTCCGCAGTTTCTTCGCCGCCGCAGACTGCTCGACTTTGAACCACAGCCGCCGGGTCTTCGGCAAGAGCGCGGCGTCTTGGGTCTTCGCCCAGTTCGCGATGGAGACGTGGACGTTGGCTTCGCCGCTCCACGGTTGGTTATCGATGGCTTCGACGATGGTGCCGTCGCGCACGACGTGATCGAGGCCGCCGACGCGGGATTGGTTGTTGCGGATATTCTGCGTGCCGACAAGGCCCGCGCGGCCCACGACGGGATCGGCGACGGTGCAAGCCGGAAGATGATCGTGCGCCCGGCGAAACCAATAGACGCAGAAATCGGCCATGCCGGGGACTTCCGGGTAAAGGACACGGATGCGGTTCACGTAGTCGGGGCCGTGCTCGGGCTTCAGCCGCTTCGCACCGAGGAAGGGCGGATTCCCGATGATGACATCGACCTGCGGCCACGGCGTGCGGACCCATTCGGAGGGCTGCGCTCCCGCGCGGCCCACGCCCTCGGGGAGATGGGGCGGCGCGGGAGCGCGGCCCTCCGAGGTGAGGAGCGCGTCGGCGGTGCGGAAGTTTTGGTCGAGATTATCGAGCGGCAGCGCGGCCTCGGTAATGTGCAGCTCATCAATGGCAAATTTGCGCGCGATCATCATGGTGACTTTCGCCAGTTCGACGGCGAAGGGCGTGATGTCGATGCCGTAGAAGTTTTGCGCGGAGAGAAACGAAAGGCGCATCTGGCCGGCTTGCTTCGCCTCGGATTTGAACTCCTCCTCCATGCGTTCAAAGAGCCGGGCTTCGAGCCGCTTTAACTCGCGATAGGCGATGTAGAGAAAGTTGCCGCTGCCGCAGGCCGGATCGAGGACGCGGAAGTGGGAGAGGCGATCCACGAGTTCGCGAAGGCGCTTCAAGGTCTTTGCTCCTTCGATCTGCTCGCGCCACGGCTCGACGATCGTGGGGGTGACGATCTTCATGATGTCTTCCGGACTGGTGTAATGGACGCCCCACGCGTGGCGCTCCTCCTTTTCCAGCGAATGCTCAAAGATGACGCCGAAGATTTCCGGCTGCACTTTCGACCAGTCGGATTTGGTGCATTCGCGGAGGAGGACAATCTCGGTGTCGGTCAGCTCCAGCCGTGCGGGCTGGGCGAACAGACCGCCATTGAAATACGGCACGCCTTTGAAGCGCCCGCCCGGAGTGGTTCCGGGCGTATTCATCTCCGTGAAGAGATTGCCGAGGAGATCGTACGAACTGGCCGCGTCGCAGTCGTCGAGCAGACGGGTGACGAGATATTTGTCGAGCAGGTCGATGTCTTCGGCAAAGAGCGCGACAAGCATCTGAAGCGTGAAGCGCTGGGCGAGCGAACGCTCGACGCCCCGCTTCACGAGCTTGTTGAAGCACTTGGAAAGGTTGGCGGCGGCTTCGCGCGTGACGGCGACGTGATCATTGTCGAAGACGGGCTTCGGCTGGCCGGGAAAGAGAAAGGCCAGCGGGCCGAAGTGCTCGGGGAGATCGACCAGCGCGACACGGCCGACGGGCGAATCCATCTGCGTCTCGAAGTCATAGACTTGGAACTCATCGAAATTGCAAAGGACGACGTAGCGCGGGCGACCCGGCACGGTGCGCGCCCAATAGTCGAAGGCCTGACGGTAATGCTTCGCGAGGTTCACCCCGCGCTTCTTCATCTCGATGAGCACGACGGGCTTCCAGACGTAATCCGCAAAGCTTGTTCCTCCTCCGTCTTCCGTGGCCTTGCGAATCCGAAACTCTGGCGAACCACCGACATCGAGAGAGCCGGCATGGCCGAAGGCCTGCATCAAGCGATCAAGGAAGATTTGCGCCTGCCCTTTCTCATCGCCCGTGATGTGGGCCTGCGACCAAGCGACGAAGGTAGCTAGCTTTTCAGTGCGGGAATCTGGCATGGAACGCGGAGCGTGTGGGGTGGACGCGTAGGCGTTCAGCGCGCCTCCCGTGCGGCACCGGAGACCCTTACGGTTTCGGAGTGGGCGCAGGCGGAGTGCCGCCGGTGGTGCCACCTGCGGGCGGTGTGGGTTTCTTCTCCCGCTGCGGAGCGCGTTCCGTGCGGCTGGCGCTTTCCCATGCGGCGAGTTTGGCGGCGTTGCGGGCGTATTTGTTACGCATGATGGTGTCGAGTTCCTGCACGTCCCGCGAGGCGAGGGCGAGGATTTGGCCGATGGCTTCGGTATTCTCGACCCCATCCTGTGTTTCACTCTGGTTGTGCTGATTGGCTCCGCGGATGGCTTCGCGGTCGGCGCGGAGGTCGGCGACGAAATCGGTGGGGAGTTCGTAGGCGACGAACCTGGCGCGGAGTGCGGCTTTCGCAGTCTTTACGGCGGCGCTGTCGGCTGTTTGGTCTTCGAGAAGGAGCAGCAGCGCATCGGCGTGGGTAGTGATGGCGGATTCGCTCGGATTATCCGGGATGCGGTAGGGCTCGGCGAAACCGTTCTCGGAAAGCGCCAAGGCGCGGGCGGTGCGGGAGATGTTTTTGAAATCGAGCACGAGCGCGTCGAGCAGTGTTTCCTTGCTGACGCGGGCGGGAGTCTGACCGGCCTTGGCTTCGTCGAGATCGGCGATGCGTTTGTCCACACTCGCGAAAAGGGTTTTGGCTTTGCTGGCGGGCGCGAAGTCGGCGTTGTTTTCGCGTCCGAATGTTTGCACTCGGGGCAGGCGGTCGTAGCGGCGTTGGTCTCGGTCGTTCATGGGGTCTCCTTCGTTTTTTGGGTTGAATGGTGCTGCTGAAACACGTGCAGGGTGGCGTTTTCCGACAGGCAAGCCAAGTGGCGAATGAGGGATTTTCCGGGCGGGC
>JANOQV010000234.1:0-9785 GCA_031414955.1 Pedosphaera sp.
ACTTTGCCGAGGGCGTGCAGTCGTGGTTCGACAACAACCGCGTGAACGACCACGATCACAACCATGTTCATCTACGTTCGCAGCTCCTCGAATATGACCCCGGCCTCGCCGCTCTTTGCCGCGAGGTGTTTGGCGACACCGTGTTGAAATACACCAAACCCACGACCCGGATCCGCGATCACCTTAAAGGCTACGACCCTGCGACCGCGC
Source organism: Pedosphaera sp. (assembly GCA_031414955.1). Classification (GTDB taxonomy): domain Bacteria; phylum Verrucomicrobiota; class Verrucomicrobiia; order Limisphaerales; family SIBH01; genus JANNGC01. The sequence continues at coordinate 211 of JANOQV010000234.1, forward strand.
CCAAATTCACCTGGCCCGAACGCCTGACGAAGGTGAAGGCCGAGATCAAAGAAAAGGCCCAAGCCCGAAGTGACGCGGCGGAGAAAGCCCCGGCAGCGTCGCCCAAGGAACCGGCCAAGTAAGTTGCAACAACCATGGTTCCGCGGGCCGTTGACATCAGGACGCGGCACCGCTGGTTGCGGTGAAAGAGTTGATTGCCCGAATGGAGCGCGAGCAGATAGCGTCTTTTCCTCGCAACATGTTTCGTAAAACAGCACTGCCACTGCTTCTTTCCCTCGCCGCAGCCCGCCTCGCGGGCGGTGCGGATGCCGCCGCGCTCTGGTCGGGCAAGGTGCAGCCGCTCTTCGACGTGCAGTGCGTGAAGTGTCACGGGCCTATCGAGCAGAAGAGCGGGCTGGAACTTGATACGCCGGAGGCGGTGATGAAGGGCGGCGACGAAGGCGCGGTCGTGGTGCCGGGCCATCCCGCGAAGAGCCGGCTCTATCAATATCTCGCGGCGGATTCCGATCCGCACATGCCGCCGAAGAAGCAGCTTACGGACGCGCAGCGCGAGGTGGTCCGCGAATGGATCGCCGCCCTGGACGCGAAGACGGGGAAGAGTTCCAAGGACTCCAAGGCCGCGCGAAAGTTTGAATCCGTGACGCAGGCCATCGACACGTTCATCGCGGACGGCTGGAAGCAGAGTAAAATCAAACCCGCCTCATCCGTGGACGACCGGACCTGGTGTCGCCGCGTCTATCTCGATCTCGCCGGACGCATTCCCACGCAGACGGAGCTGGATGAGTTTCTCGGCTCGCGCTCGAAGTCGAAACGCAGCGCGCTGGTGGACCGGCTGCTTCAGTCGGAAGATTACGTTGTGCGGATGCGCGAGCTGTGGGACGTGATTCTCATGGGGCGCACCAAGCGCGGGAACGGCGAGGATCGCCGCAAGGACAATGGCTGGTGGACTTTCCTCGAAACTTCCTTCCGCACGAACCGTCCGTGGAACGAAACGGTGCGTGACTTCCTCGTTGCCCGCGCGGACAAGCCGGAGAGCAAGGGCGCGTCCTGGTTTCTCTACGAACGCCGCAACGAGCATCAGGCCATCGCCGAGGCCGTCGCGCCGATTGTGTACGGGACGAAGATCGACTGCGCGCAATGCCATGACCATCCGCTGGCGCGCGGGATCAAGCAGGGCCATTACTGGGGCCTCGTCGCCGCGTTCAACCGCAGCAAAAACGTGGAGAAGGGCAACGAAGTGGCGGAGTCGGCGATTGGTGGCTTCGTGAACTTCACCAACCTGAAGAAGGAATCTCAGCCTGCCGTGGTCTCGCTGCTCACTGGCCGCGTGGTCGATGAGGTTCGTCCCAAGGCGGACGAGAAGGAGAAGGACGCCGACGGCTTGTATCTGGACCCGAAGGCCAAGGTGCGCGTGCCGAAGTTCTCGCGCCGCGAAGCCTTCGCCGAGGCGGCCACGCGGGACAATCCTCTGCTCGCGCGCGCCCTCGTGAACCGCATGTGGTCCGTGCTGCTCGGTCGCGGCATCGTGCATCCGGCGGACGAGATAAACGCGCGCAACGTGCCGAGCCATCCGGAGCTGCTCGACTGGCTGACGCAGGATTTCGCCGCGAATCAGCAGGACATCCGTCGTCTCATTCGCGGCATCGTGCTCAGCCGGGCGTATGGATTGAGTGCCTCCCCGGACGCGGCTCCGGACAAGTTCGCCGGAGCGCTGGAACGTCCGCTTACCGCCGAGCAGATTGCGCGTTCGTGGCGCATCGCCGCCGGGCTGCCTGCGGAGGACAACACGCTGCGTCGAGGCGTGATTACGGCGATGCCGGATGTCCTGCCGCGAGATTACAACGCGACCTTTCAGCAGGCGCAGTTCCTTTCTTACTCGCCTGCGCTGGCGGAAGTCCTGAAGCCGGCGACGAACAGCACAGTCGTGCGGCTGGCCGCTTTGCCGAAGTCGAGTTCGCGGGTCAGCGAGGCGTTTCTCGCCGTGCATGGGCGCGCGCCGGATTCGGTGGAGGCGAAGCAGACGAAGGTGTTTCTCGATGCGCGTCCCGACCAGCCGGCCGAAGCGGTTCGTGATCTATTGTGGGCGCTGATGACGAGCGCGGAATTCCTGACCATGCCGTGAACATTAAGCCTGAATCACCCACCACGACTCCGGGCCAGTGCATGACGAACTTCACTTCCCGCCGCCTTTCTTTTTCGGACGAGCGGAACGGGCGATGATCGAAAACTCCCGCGCGTTTGCGGAGCCGGAAACTAGAATTGCGCCGCCCCGCCCACTGGATAAACTTCAACCCGTGAAAGTAACCATGCCCGAATCCGAAACCATGACACGCCAGGGCGAACCCGTCTCCGTCATCCTGCGGCGCTTGGACCTTTCTGAGGAAGATGCGCTCAAGAAGGGCATGGAAGCGAAGTCGAAGAAGTTCGGGGAAAAGGGTGCGGAGGTTTACGCGAAGGCGTGAGTCTGGTATTTAGCCGGAAGCCGAATCATCAACCATGTCGCCCTACAAAGATTTCACCGCGCGCCTGAAGCTGCTCATCAGCAAGAATCCGCATCTCATCACGACGACGTTGAGCAACATTTTCACGATGCGATTGATCGGGAACAAGACGCACGGCGACTTGGCGGAGATCGCGATGGCCGAGTTCATCAACCAGTTCATGTATGACTTCAAGTCGGTGCATGTCGGCAAAGACCTCTACCGCGCGAAGGAGCGCGAGGAGGACATCAAGATCATCAACGAAATCACGAAGGCGGAGTTTCCTGTCAGCCTGAAGGCTTATGGAGACGGGCCGCTTCAGCTTTCCACCGACAAGCACTTCCAGATGTTCCCGAAGCTCCAATCGCTCGGGACGTTGATCGAAGGAAACGCGCTCGCACAGGTTTGGGCCGACCCTGTTTTCGCCGAGTTTGGCAGCCTGAATGTCCTGCCGCTCATCTACGACGAAAAGAAACAGCGGTGCAACATCCTCGTCTTTGATTCCGAGACCGCCAGAAAGCGCGTGGCGCGCATTGCTTTGGAAGAAGCGGGACACGGACGCAAGCATCCCGTCTATCGCTTCCACGACGGCGATGGTGATTACGTTTGTGAAGTGCGCTACGGAAGCGGCACGGCCAACGCCTTGCAGCGCGGTCTTTGGACGCACACGAAGAACGGTTTCAAGTATTTCGAGAGCACCACCGACGGCTGGATTGATTACTCGCACAACCATGTCCTCGTTAAGCTGTTTTCTCACGCCCTCGTGGCGACGAGCAAAGGCCACGAAGCGGCGCTGGAAAAACTCAAGCAAGACATCGAGGAGCTGAAACAAAAGTCGCAACTCGGATGAGCACGCAAACTCTGAACTTGTTTGCAGACCTTGTCGTGGATGCGCCCAAGACGGAGGGCATCAAATACGCCGGCTCGAAGCTCAAGCTGCTGCCTCACATTCTCCAACTTGTTCAGAAGGTGAAGCCGCGCACCGTCCTCGATGGCTTCTCCGGCACGACGCGGGTTTCCCAGGCGCTGGCGCAAACCGGCCATCGCGTCATCGCCAACGACCTTTCCGCATGGTCAGAGATTTTCGGGAAATGCTATCTGCTCAACGAGCATTCTCCTGAGCATTACCAACCGTTGATAGACCATCTCAACGCTCTGCCCGGACGAGACGGATGGTTCACTGAGCATTATGGCGGCGAGCCAAACAGCGGCTGCTCCGTCAGCGAAGATGGTCTCAAGAAACCGTGGCAGAAACACAACACGAGGCGACTGGACGCAATTCGCGAGGAGATTAACGGGCTTTCGTTATCAGACTTGGAGCGGGCCGTCTTGCTGGCAAGCTTGGTTCTCGCGCTGGACGAAGTGGAAAGCACGCTCGGTCATTTCGCCTCCTATCTGAACGACTGGTCGCCACGCTCCTATAATAAGCTGCGACTGCAAGTGCCGCGCCTGCTTCCTCGGCTCGAAGCGCATTCCGTTCACCGTGGAGACATTTTCGATCTGCTGCCGCGCGTGGAGGCAGACCTCGCTTACTTCGACCCGCCGTATGGCTCGAACAACGAGAAAATGCCTCCATCCCGAGTGCGCTATTCCGCCTATTACCATCTCTGGACGACCGTCTGTCTGAACGATAAGCCTCCGATCTTTGGCAAAGCTAAACGACGTGCGGACACATCGGACAAGGTGACATGTTCTCCGTTTGAGGAGTTCCGCAAAAGCAGCAATGGCCGCTTCATGGCCGTTGAAGCCATTGAGCGTCTCTTGGTAGCAGCGCGAGTGAAGCATATTATTCTTTCCTACAGTTCGGGCGGGCGAGCGACTGCGGAGGAATTGAACGAGGTGATTTCGTCGGTGGGACAGGTTCTGGAGGTTCTGGAGGTGGATTACCGGAAGAACGTCATGGCGGGAATGCGCTGGACGAACGAGTGGATTGCCGACGCAGAGACTCCGAACAAGGAGTTCCTGTTTTTGATAGAGAAGCCGTGAACGAGTTTTATAAAATCATTTACGAAGTGCTTGGCGTCAGCAAGGACGAGGGGAAGTTGAAATGCACAAACATCTTCAAACTGAATCTTCCGCCATGACTCCGGGCCAATGCCCGAAGGACGAGCATCTGATGCATCGCCGGCTTTTCCTGAAAGGGCTGGGCGGCGGCGCGCTGGCGGCGACGGCGAGCTTCACCGGGCTGTTTCATAATCCGGTCTTCGCGGCGGAGACGAAGAAGGCGCAGAAACACTGCATTCTGCTCTGGCTTTGCGGAGCGCCGAGCCAGTTTGAAACGTGGGACCCCAAGCCCGGCCGTCCGAGCGGCGGACCGTTCGGCAGCATTGCGACGAAGATTCCCGGCGTGCATTTCTCGTCGCTCATGCCGAAGTGCGCGGGCATCGCAGACAAGCTGAACATCGTACGCAGCATGAAGACGGCGCAGCCGGAACATCTCCTCGCCATCTCGCTGTTGCAGCGCGGCAATCCTGAGCGCGCCGGTTTCACGCGGCCGACGCTGGGCAGCTCGCTGTCGCAGGCGATGGGGCAGTTGGATTCGCCGATCCCAAACTTCATCTTCCTCGATCCGATTCCGGGCGGGAACGAGTTCGAGACGTTCAAGGCAGGCAACTGGGCGGGCTGGCTCGGAGCGGAGCACGCGCCCGTCCGGCTCGGCGGCGACTACACGCCGTTGGCGGACAAGGCGGCGGAATCCATCCCGCTGCATGACCGCGAGGCGCGCGAGACGCTGCGAAAATTTCTGACTTCAAAGTACGAGCGCGACCGCCGGAGCACCGTGGCCCGCAGCCAGAACGCCGCCTTCGAGCGCATGAAGGGCATGGCCGCCAGCGCGGATCTCTTCGACGTGAACAAGCTTCCGCCGAAGGACCGCGAGCGTTACGGCCCCGGCAGCTTTGCGCAGCACACGCTCATGGCGCGGCATCTCGTGGAGAACGGCGCGCCGTTCGTCATGGTCGCCAACGGCATGAACTGGGACAACCACGTCTTCCAGCACGAGATTCATCAGATGCTCGTGCCGGAGCTGGACCGCGTGCTGTTCCATCTCGTCAACGATCTCGAACAGCGCGGCCTGCTGGATTCCACGCTGGTCATCGCGATGGGTGAATTCGGCCGCACGCCGTGGATGAATCCTGCGCGCGGCCGCGATCATTATCCGAACGCCTGGAGCATGATGATGACGGGCTGCGGTCTGAAGCGCGGCGTGGTCACCGGCGCGACGGATGCGGACGGCGTGGACGTGATCGAGAAGCCGTACAACGAGCAGAACCTGTTCGCCACCATCTTCACCGCGCTCGGCATCGATCCCTACGCGGAATACGATCTGCCGGGAATGCCGACGTTCCATCGCGTGGAAAACAAGGCGGAACCCATCCGCGATCTTCTGGCGTGAACTCATGAAACTCACCCTTGCCCACGATCACAAGCTGCCGACGGGAGCGCTCGGCCTCGCCATCACGCCGGACGGCAGCCGCGCCTTCGCCGCCTGCGCGGACGGTGCGCTCTACAACGTGGATACCGCGAGCGGCAAGGCCGAGGCGTTCGAGGAGAAGCATCAGTCCTACGCCAGCGGCTGCGTGCTTCTGCCCGATGGGCGCACCGTTATTTCCGGCGGCTACGATGGCCGGCTGCTCTGGCATGACGTGCAGACGCGCCGTTGCTCGCGCCGCGTGCAGGCGCACACGTTTTGGAATTGGCAGCTCGCGCTCTCGCCGGATGGACGTCATCTCGCCACCACCACGGGCCAGTATCTGCCGGGCGGTTGGAAGTATGAACCGGCGGCTGAGACGGAGCCTTCGGTGAAAGTTTTCAACGCGGTCACGGGCGAACTGGTCGCGTCGTTCGCACACACGCCGCCGGTCTTGAGCTGCACGTTCAGCCGCGATGGGAAGCATCTCGCGGCGGCGAACATGATGGGTGAAGTCCGCGTCTGGGAAATTGCCGCAGACACCAACGCCAAGCCCGTCGCGCAATGGACTTCGCCGGACTTCACGTCGTGGGGATCGGTCAAGACGCACCATTACTGCGGCGGCATCTACGGCCTCGCCTTCTCGCCCGATGACGCGTCGCTGCTCTGCTGCGGCATGGGACCGATGACCGATCCGATGGCGGGCAACGGCAAGATGACGTGGCAGCGCTGGAACTGGCGGAAGGGCGAGCGCCTCGACCAGATCAAGGACGGCGAGCGTGGGTCCGGTCTCATGGAAACCGTGGCGTGGCAGCCGGACGGCAAGCTCTTCGTCATGGCCGGACGCCAGGCTCAGGGCACTTGGAACGCCGCCCTCTTCTCCGCTGCGGACGGCAGCCTGCTGCACTCGCTGGATACGAAGAAGCGCATCACGCACGCGCGTTTCACGGCGGATGGACAGTCGGTCATTCTCTCCGGCGTGAACGGCCAGCCGCCTCGGAAGGACGGAGCCTGGCCGTCGTGGGGAAGGTTGCAGGTCTATCGTGTCGAGGCGTGAAACACATGCCGGGGGACAGGCGGCAGTTGTGCTGAGTTTCATGCTGCCGTGCGTTTTCGCGACAAGACGGGGTCTATCCGGATGGTTAGTCTTGAGGAGAATTTGATTCAATTAACGTCGCCAATCTCTCCATGAATATCACCCGCATCTTTGCTCATCGCGTCGAACTCCCGCTCTACGAAACAACCTACAAATGGTCCGGCGGCAAGTCCGTCACTGTCTTCGACAGCACCATCGTCGGCGTCGAGACGGACACCGGTCTGATCGGCTACGGCGAGGTCTGTCCGCTCGGGCCGTTCTATTTGCCCGCGTATGCCGAGGGCGTGCGCGCCGGTCTGCGTGAGCTGGGGCCGCATCTGCTCGGCGAAGATCCGCGCCAGCTCGTGAAGCTCAATCGCACGATGGACGCCGCGCTCAAAGGCCATCCCTACGTGAAGAGCGGCATCGACATCGCGTGCTGGGACATCCTTGGCCAGGCGACGGGCCTGCCCGTGTGCGAATTGCTCGGCGGACGCTACGGCGAAGACGTGCACCTCTACCGCGCCATCTCGCAGGAATCGCCGGAGCAAATGGCGGCGAAGGTCGCGGGCTATCGCGCGGAAGGTTATCGACGTTTTCAGCTCAAGGTCGGCGGCGATCCGGACACGGACATCGCGCGCATCTTCGCCGTCGCCGCGAAGCTTCAGCCGGGCGACCGGCTCGTCGCCGACGCGAACACCGGCTGGGTCCAGCACGAGGCCGTGCGCATCGCGAAGGCCGTGCGTGATGTGGACGTTTACATCGAACAGCCGTGTCTCACCTACGAGGAATGCCTGGCTGTGCGCCGCCAGATTCCGCATCCGTTCGTGCTCGATGAAAACATCGATGACCTCGGCATCCTGCTCCGCGCCAAGGCCGATCTCGCGATGGACGTGGTGAACTTGAAGATCAGCAAGCTCGGCGGCCTAACGAAAATCAAACAGGCCCGTGACCTCTGCGTGAGCATGGGCATCGGCATGACGCTGGAAGATTCCTGGGGCGGCGACATCGCCACGGCGGCCATCGCGCATCTCGCGCACAGCACGCCCACGGAGTTCCTCTTCAGCACCACCGACTTCAACAGCTACGTCACCGTGAGCACCGCCGCCGGCGCACCGCAACGCGTGAACGGACGCATGGCCGCCTCGAAATCGCCCGGCCTTGGCATCCAGCCGAAGCTGGACGTGCTCGGCCCGCGCGTTGTCGTCGTGGAATAACTCACCAACGCCATGAAACTCATCACCGCTGCGCTCCTCGCCATGCTCGTTCTCGCCACGGGCAGCGCTTTGTCGGCGGAGCGTGAAGCCGGCTGGAATCCCGACACCACCTTCCCGGCGCTCTCACCTGCCGAGGCCATCAAGACCATCGAGATTCCCAAAGGCTACCGGCTGGAGTGCATCGCCAGCGAGCCGATGGTCGAGGAGCCGGCGAGCTTTGCCTTCGATGGCAACGGCGCGCTCTACGTCTGCGAGTGGCGCACTTACATGCAGGATGAATTCGCCACGAAGCAGCTCGCACCCGTGAGCCGCGTGGTGAAGCTCGTGGATACGAACGGCGACGGCATCATTGACCAGCGCACCGTCTTCATTGAGGGCGTCGTCCTCCCTCGCACCGTGCTCCCGCTCCACGACCGCGTGCTCGTCACCTTCACCGGTTCGGACTCCGTGTGGGCTTACTTCGACGACAACAAGGACGGCGTCGCCGACCGGCGCGAACTCGTCTTCGAGGGCGGAAAAAACAACGGCAACATTGAGCACCAAACCTCCGGCATGGTGTGGAATCTGGACAACACGATTTGCGCCAACGACTACCGCTTTCGCTACGCCGACGGAAAGTTGAGCATGGGCAAACACGCCCTCGGGCGCATCAGCCAGTGGGGCCTCGCGCGGGATGACGATGGCCGGCTGTTCTGCTCGTGGGCGGGCGGCGCGAACCCCGCGCACTCCTTCCAGCTCCCGGCTGGCTATCCCATTTTGAAAGTGCCCGAACACGCCGCTGGCTACGAGATTCCGTATGCTTCATGCCAAGTGTGGGACCAGTCCTCCGGCGGCTACAAGACCGACGAGCAGCGCATCCTCAAGGAGCACACCGCGAGCTGCGGGCAGACCGTCCTGCGCAGCCACCTCATGCCGGAATTTTATGGGCGCGTCGTGACGTGCGAGCCAGTCGGTCGCTTCCTCCGCATGAGCACCATCGCGTGGAAGGACGGCCTCGGCGTGGCGGAAAACTCCTTCCCCAAAAGCGAATTCATCCGCAGCACGGACGCCTATTTTCGTCCCGTGTGGACCGAGACGGCACCCGACGGCACGCTCGTTTTCTCCGACATGTATCGCGGCATCATTCAGGAAAAAGCGTGGTTCCCCACCGAAGGTGACAACGTGGAATGGGTGGCCCGCTATCACCGCGTGAAAAAATGGGGCATGATTAAAGTCGTCCGCCATGGCCGCATCTACCGTCTGGTGCCCGAGGGCAAGCAGCCCGGTCCGCAGCCCCGCATGCTCGACGAGACACCCGCCCAACTCGTCCCGCATCTCGCGCACGCCAGCGGCTGGTGGCGCGACACTGCGCAGATGCTTCTCGTTTCGCGCGCGGATAAATCCGTCGTCCCCGC
>JANOQV010000235.1:0-3298 GCA_031414955.1 Pedosphaera sp.
AATCTTCACGCGGCCCTTCGCGTCGAGCAGGATGTTCTCGGGCTTGATGTCGCGATGGAGAATGCCTTCCTCGTGCGCGAACTGGAGCGCCTCGCAAATTTTCGGGACGATGGTCAGCGCCTCGGCGGGCGAGAAGCGTCCAGCCTGCATGGCCTGGCGCAGGTTCACGCCATCGACGTATTCCATCATCAGGTAGTAGAAGCCGCCATCACGTAGGACGGGCGTCCCGCCTGTCCCACCAACTGATCCGGAAGTTTGTTGGACAGGCGAGACGCCTGTCCTACTGGGGGCGTAGCCGAAGTCGAAGATGCTGACGATGTTCGGATGGTTCAGGCGCGCGAGCACGCGGCCCTCGCGGTTGAAGCGCTCGGCGAATTGTGGATCGTGCGCAAGCGAATCGGGCAGCAGCTTGAGCGCGACGAAGCGGTCGAGGTGCGGCTGGCGGGCCTTGAACACGAAGCCCATGCCGCCGCGCCCGATCAGTTCGAGGATTTCGAGCTGTGGGAAGGCAACAGCGAGGCGTTCGAGCGAGGGGATTTGCGACGTGGCGGTGGGCGCGGCTTCAGGAGCCGCCGCCGCCGCGAACACGCATTGCGGGCAAAGGCCTTGCGGCGCTTCGGCGGGCACGGTCGCGCCGCACTTGGGACAGGCTTTGGTCGGATCAGTTTTCATCGTGCCTGGTTACTGAGGCAACGGCGGGGCGAGGTTACGAAGAAAAACTCCAAATCCCAAAACCCAAATCCCAAACAAATTCCAAATTCCAAGCTCCAAACACCAAGCCCCGCCGGAGCGCGACGCACCGACGTCGCGGTGGGGCTGGCAAACGAAGGACAGAATAGAATCTCACCGAGCGGCCACCCTGCGCGAGTGAATGACAGTCGTGAACCAAAGCAAGCCTGGCGCGACGCCGGTGCGTCGCGCTCCGCGGGTTGGGCCAGGATTGTCAAATCGCTGATTTTCTTGAGCAGCGAGCACCCGATTCGCGTCTAGTGACGGTGATGACACCACGGCAGACGCGCTGGCTCGCGGCCATTCTGTTGGTCTGGCTCCCGGCCTGGGCGGAGGATTTCATCTGGAGACCCAGCGGCCCCGGCGTCGCCATGACCATCGTCACCAAGCCCGGCCCGGTCATCTACAGCGTGGTGCGGGTGGAGCGTGAACGGTTTGGCCGGGAACTCAGCCTCGTCACCACGCTGGGCAGCAACACGGTCGCGGGCATGGAAACCTTGTCGCGCCAGGTCGCCCGTTTACCCGAGGACATGGGCACTCCCGTCGCCGCGATCAACGCGGACTTTTTCATGATGAGCGGCGCGGCCAAGGGCGACCCGCGCGGCGTCCATATTTTGCGCGGGGAATTGGTGAGCGTGCCGGTGGGGCCGGCGGCGTTCTGGGTGGACCTGAATGGCCGGTGGCGCGGTGAACCACTGGGCAACCGGCTGACCGTGGCCTGGCCGGGCGGCGGGATGAATCTGGCCGGGTTGAACGAGCAACTGGGCACGAACACGATGGTGCTGTTCACGCCCCAAATGGGCACGCTCTACAATTACCGCCCGCCGACGAACTCACGGAATTCCTCTGTCACGCGCACCAACACTTCAACACCGCCCTCGGATTTTCCACCCAAGCCCGGCTTCATCCGGCCACCGGGCGGTCGCGAATACATTTTGCAGCGTGCCGGCGACGGCCCGTGGCTGCCGCTGCGCGTCGGGCAGGTTTATCAAGCCACCGTGATCGGAAGCCACGATGGATTCACCAACGTGCCGCCGGGAAAAATGCTGCTGATGCTCGGCTCGAACCTGGTCGCGGCGCTGCCGGAATTGACCAACGGAACGCCGGTCACCATCACTGCCGCCACCGAGCCTGATCTGACGGGAGTGCAGGAAGCCATTGGCAGCGGTCCGATGCTCGTCCGGAACAGACAGCGGCACAAGGTCACGGCGCGCATGAGCGACACGCTGCAACCGCGCTCGGCCCTCGGTTGGAACGGCAAGCACCTCTTCCTGGCCGTGGCGGACGGACGGCAGCCCGGATGGTCCGTGGGCGTGCGGCTGGAGGTCATGGCGGACTTCATGATCGAACTGGGCTGCGAGGAATCCTTTGATCTGGATGGCGGGCAGTCTTCGGCGTTGTGGCTGAACGGCGAAATCATTAACCACCCGAGCGACGGGGCGAAGAACACGGCCACGACGAACAGGGTGCCGGGCCGCGAGCGCGAGGTGGCCAACGCGATTGTAATCCTGCGCAAGCCGGAGGAGTGAAGCTTCAGGCGCGCGGGTGCGCTTTGTCGTAGGCTTTCTTTAGCCTCTCTGTGGACACATGGGTGTAAACCTGGGTGGTGACGAGGTGGGCGTGGCCGAGCAACTCCTGCACGCTGCGCAGGTCCGCACCGGCGTCGAGCAGGTGCGTGGCGTAGCTGTGACGCAGCTTGTGCGGCGTGAGCTGAGGGTCGAGTCCGGCGGCGGCGAGGTAACGCTTGAGGCGCAGTTGCACGACGCGGGGCGAAACCGGATCGAAACCGTGGGCGCGGGCGAGGAACACCGGCTGTTCGCCCGACGGCGGTTCGAGCAACTGGCTCCAATAATTCTGAATCGCCACCAGCGCCGGCTCGCCGATGGGCACCTGCCGCTCCTTCTTTCCTTTGCCCAGCACGCGCACGAGCTGCTCGGTGAAATCCAGGTCGCACACGCGCAGGCCCGACAGTTCGCTGATGCGCAGGCCGCAGGAGTAGATGGATTCTAAAATGGCCACGTCGCGGTGGAACACGGACGGCTCGGGCGCACGTTCCGCTTCCTTCTGCCGTGCGGCGAGTTCTTGCAACGGCGCGACCAGCAGCGCTTCCATTTGATCCCGGGTCAGGAACTTGGGCAGCCGTTTTTCCTGCTTGGGCAGCAGGATGCCCTTGATGGGAGAGGCCGCCACGAGGCCGCGTCGGATCAGGAATTTATAGAGTGAGCGCAGCGCGGAGAAACGAAGTTGCGTCGCCGCGCGGCTGAATTTGTGACGCCCGAGGTGGCGGAGATAAAAACGAAAATCATCGCGCTGAAGTTTATCCCAGGCCGGCGACATCTTGCGCTCGGCCTCGTGCCAGGCCACGAACTCGCCCAGGGTCTGGCTGTAGTTGCGAACCGTGTAGCGCGACGCCCCGCGCTCGTTCCGCAGATGCTGCATGAACGCATCCACCTGCTGATCCGCTGGGCGTGGCTCGGCAATGTCGGGCACGCCGGAAAGTTAGCAGGCGGCGGACGAAAGGGAACCAGGGAAGATTCCGGCGCGTGGGTTTTCAACCCGCAGCAACCTC
>JANOQV010000236.1:0-1774 GCA_031414955.1 Pedosphaera sp.
GTCTCCACCACGCACGCCATCACGACGAGCATCATGGGCGTGGGCTGCGCGAAGCGGTTCAGCGCGTTGAAGCTCGGCGTCGTCGAGCGCGTCATCTGGGCGTGGATCATGACCATCCCCGCCACCGCGCTGATGGCCTTCGCTTTCGTCTGGGTCGGCAACAAGTTTGGCTGGATGAAGTTCTGAGGCGGCGTTCAGGGCCAAAGGTCCGGCCCCAAGCCAGCCCAGGGCAAGCGAGGCACGAGCGCCGCCCTGGGTCACGTCGGGAAATGGATGCCCGCCCTGAAAGGGCGGGACAATCTCAGTTTCTACTTGCGAGGAGGGACCATCGGAGTAAGTTGCCCGTGTGAGTCAGAGGCAGGACAGAGCGGTCGTCCGGGCATTACGAGTTCACGGAAAGCAGTTTTATCCAGGAACCAGCAGGGGAGGAATTATCATCTGGAGGGCAGGATTGAGCGGATTGTTTTTGGGTGGGCGATCTGGAGTTGCTTATCGACGGTCTGCTTGTGCTTTTAGAGGATTTCACCGGTCTTTCGCTCAATCTGATAATACTTTGGAGCGGGCTGGCCATGCTTTTGACCAGCCTGATCTTCATTATGATCAACCTGTGCGTCCAGATGACCGGCCTGAGCTTCAAAATGGTAAACGTGATCGTCAAAACGCCTGTCATGGACTGAACGACGAACTTTCGCGGGCATTTCCTCGGTAAAACAATCCCCCTCAACCCCCTCCTATATTATGGCCAATGCCGAAACCACCTTCGCCGACCGTCACGGGCGCGCCGAAACCATGCAATCCACCATCGCGGCCTTCGTGCCGGTCTTCGCGCCGTCGGACGTTTCGCTGTTGCCGGCGGCGTTCGATGCGTTTCTCACCACGGTCAATACCGCCAACGTGGCCGTCAGCACGGCGGAGGCCGAGGCCACGAATGATGTGATGCTGCGGGCGGGGTTGTTGAAGAGCATCAAGGAGCGCACCACCCAGATCGTGGGCTATGTGAAGAGCAACAAGGCGTGGAAGAATTATTTGCCCGCCGTGAAGAAGGCGGCGGACAAGGTGCGGGGGTATCATCCGCCCAAGGCGAAGCCCGCGCCGCCACCGCCCGGCAGCACGCCGCCGCCGGCCGTCCCGAAACGCAATCAGGGGGAGCAGAGTTATGCGGATGCCGAGGGGCTGTTCTGCAAGGTGATCGAAGCGGTGAAGAAGGTGCCGGGTTACGCACCCACGGCGGACAGCAACATCCAGATCGCGCAGATCGAATCGTTGCTCAATGGCTTTGGCTCGGCCAACCGGGACGTGGGCGTGTCGGACGTGGCGTTGACGAACAAGCAGGTGGCGCGGCTCAAGTTGTATGACGGGCCGGACGGATTGCGGGAGAAGATGCTGGCGATCAAAGAGGCGGCCAAGGGCCAGTACGGGGGCCAGAGCGCGCAGTATCTCTCGGTGAAGTCGATCCGGGTGTAGCCAGGACCGGGCGGCCCCGGTCGTGTCGCCTTCGTTTGTTTGTTCCGCCCTGCTGGGGCTTGGGAATCGGAACCTTTCCAACGTCGTGGTTGAACATCGCGGAGCCCCCGCCCTATAAAGCCCCTGTGTCCGGGCCGTTCACCACACCGATCAGCGCCACCACGCGTTACTGCGCGGTGCTCGGCCATCCCATCCGCCACTCCGCCTCGCCCGCGATGCAGAATGCCGGACTGGCCGCGCTCGGCTTGAACTGGCGTTACCTCGCCTTTGAAGTTCATCCCGACCGGTTGCGCGAAACCATCACCGGCGC
>JANOQV010000237.1:0-39928 GCA_031414955.1 Pedosphaera sp.
AGTTCCCCAGCTTCGTGCCCGGATCGGCCAGCGTCGCCGTGATGGCGTAAGCCCCCACCGCACTGTTCGTCGTCGCCGCGCTCTCGAAACTCGCCGTGATGGCGTCGCCGTTCTGCACGCCGACCAGCGCCCCGGTGAAGATCGGGTTCACCGCGCCATACACCCGGTTCGTGCTGTTCACGTTCACCGCCAGCGCCGCCGCCGCCACGGTCAACGTCCCGCCGTTGATCGTGAGCGAGTAGTTCCCCAGCTTCGCGCCGGGATCAACCAGCGTGGCCGTGATGGCGTAGCCGCCCACGGGACTGTTGGTCGTGGCCAAGCTGCCAAGCGACTCCGTGATATTGTCGCCGTTCTGCAATCCCACCAACGCTCCGGTGAACGCTGGGTTGCCTGCGCCGTACGCGCGGTTCGTGCTGTTCACATTCACCGCCAGCGCCGCCGCCGTCACCGTGAGTGTCCCGCCATTGGTCGTAATTGTGTACTTGCCCAGCCGGCCATTCGGATCGTTCAGGACTGGCACGATGGCGTAAGCACCCACCGAACTGTTCGTCGTCGCCGCAGTGGTAAAAGTCGCCGTGATGCCGTCGCCCGGTTGCACGCCGGCCAGCGCACCGGTGAAGACCGGGTTGGCCGCGCCATAAGTGCGGTTCGTGCTGTCGATGCTGATGACCATGGGCACCGGATTCACGGTCAGCACGAAGGTGTCGTTCGCCGTCTCCACCCCGTCGCTCACCGTCACCGTGATGGTGGCGCTGCCGACCAGGTTTGAAGCGGGCGTAATCGTCACGGTGCGGTTCGAACCGGATCCGCCGAAGACGATGTTGTTGGTGGGCACGAGGGTGGGATTGGAGGAACCAGCCGTCAGCACCAGGTTGGTGGCGTTGGTCCGGGCACTGCCGAGGGTGAAGGGAAGGGCCGCCGTCGGTGTGTTCACGGGCGTGGATTGATTCACGATGTCCGTGATGGTGGGCGCGTTGTTGGTGGACGCGGTGGAAATGGTCAGGCTCCAGCCGCCGTCGAGCGAGCCGGAAGAAAGCGCCACGGCGGAACCATCGGCCAGATAGAGGGACCAGTTGCCGTTGGCGGACTGCCCGTTGAAGGCGGACAACAAAGCCGGATAAGCCAGGCCGGGCGGGCGCGCGGGTGCCGGCGCGGGCAGCAAGGGATTGACGAAGCCGTTGGTATCGTTGAACTCCCAATCCGCGCATCGGTAGTTCGTGGAGGTGAGCAGGATCGTGTTGGGAATGAAACTGGGCGCGCTGTCGGAGAAGGTCAGGGTCAGGTGGCTCAAGGCGCCGCCGCCGCCGATGCCGCTGAACAGGCCCACGAACTGTCCGCCGGGGCCGACCAGCACCGCCGCCGGATCGCGCGACCACTGGTGGTTCAGGTCATGCAATGTCACGGTCACATTCGTCACCAATCCCACCATGTTCGAGACGTTGATGATGGAGGGATAAATCGAGGCCGCACCCGCCGCCGGAATCGTCAGCGCGGCCGCGTTGCTGAAAATCTTGGAGGCCGTGACCGTGAGCAGAAAACTGTCGCTCGCGCTGTTCGTCCCGTCGCTCACCGTCAAGGTGATGGTGGCCGATCCCAGCAGCCCCAAGGCCGGGGTGACGATCACGGTGCGATTGGAAGCCGAACCGCCGAAGACGATGTTGTTCGTCGGCACCAGCGCGGGGTTGGACGATCCTCCGCTCACCGTCAGGCTCGAAGCCGACGACTCCTCGTCGCCCACGGTGAAGGCAATAGCCAGGGTTGCCGTGTCCACAGGCGTGGATTGATTGCCGACATTGCTGATCGTCGGGGCCGCGTTCACTGCGTTGACCGTCAGGACGAAGCTGAAGTTCGTGCTCAACTGGCCGTCGCCCACCGTGACAGAAATGGTAGCCGTGCCGATCTGGGCGATGGCCGGAGTGACCGTGACCGTGCGGTTCGAGCCGGACCCGCCGAAGACAATGTTGTTCGTCGGGACCAGCGTGGGGTTGGAGGAAGTCTTGGAGAGATTGAGATTCTCCGCCGCCGCTTCCCCGTCTCCCACGGTGAAGGCGAGCGGGCCGGTGGAGGTGTTCTTGTCAATCGACTGGTTCGCAACTCCCGCGGCCACCGGCGGCGTGTTCACCGTGCTGACCGTGACCACGAAAGTGTCGTTGGTGCTCTTGGCCCCATTGCTCACCGTAACCGTAATCGTGGACGTGCCGGTCTGCGGGGCTGTGGGTGTGATCGTGACCGTCCGGTTCGAACCGGACCCGCCGAAGACGATGTCATTGGTCGGCACCAACGCTGGGTTGGAGGAAGCTGCGCTCAGAGTCAGACTGGTCGCCGGAAAGTCCAGATCGCCGATGGTGAAGGGGATCGCCGGGGTGGCCAGGCCCGTGGTGGTGGATTGATGGGGGATGTCGCTGATCAGCGGCGCGCTCGCGCCATCCGTGGAGATCATCAGACTCCAACCGCCCACAATGGTGCCGAAGGAGGGCGCGTTCTCGTCGTAGATATAAAGCAGCCACTCGCCGTTGGCCGTGAGTCCGTTGAAGGCATTCTTGAAGCCGTTGGTCGGGGTCAAGGTCACGTACGGACCAGGCGGCGCCGGGGCTGGGAAGTGATTGGCCACGGGATTGTTCGTGTCGCTCGGCGCAAAATCACGCGGCCAGAATTGTTCCGACCAAAGCTCGAACCCATCGCTGGGCGGGAGCGGGAAGAAGGACGCATCAGTCAGCGTGGCGGTGATGTTGGTGACGGGACCGGCCGAGACGCGGGTGAACACCGGCACGGCCTGGCCGGAAGGACTCACCAGGAGCATATGGACGTCTCGAATCCATTGGTGGGAGATCTTGCTGATGGTCAGCGTGAGGTTGGTGATCACCCCGCCCAGCCCGGAGACGACGTTGGTCGAGGCATAAGGCGAGGCCGGCCCTCCGGCAGCGATGTTGATGAAATTGGTGTTGGCAAAACGCACGCCGCCGCCCGGAGGCGGACTGACCGTGAGCACAAAGTTCGTGGTCGTGACATTGGTTCCGTCGCTCACCTGCACGGTGTTCGTCGCGGTGCCGGTCTGGCCAAACGCCGGGACCAGGGTCAGGAACCAATGCTCTCCGTCCGGATCGAAACGAAAATAACGGTACAAGGAGTTCTCCGTGGGGAAGAGCGTCGGGTTGGAGGATGAGAAACTGAGTTGCAAGTTGTTCGAGGACGTCTCCGCATCGTAGAGATAGAACCGATACAGGGCCGGATGATCCACAAACACCGACGGGCCGGTGATGGCTTGCATGGCCTGGATGATGGGCGCGCTGCCCGCGCTCACCGTGATATTGCTCGAGGTGACGGAGGTCAATCCCGCGCTGGTGAACTGGATGGTGATGTTCGTAATCGTCGGGTGCGCCAGGTTGGTGTAAGCGACCACGCCGTTGACCGAGGTGAGGTTGGTCGTGCCGAGCAGGTTGCTCACCCCGGCGCTGCGGTGGGCGGAAACCACCAACGCATCATTGCTTCGGATGTTGTTGTACTGATCCTGGATGAAGATGACCGGCTGCGGCGCGAAAGGAATTCCCACGTAGGCGGTGGCGGAAGGCTGGGTGCCGATGGCCAGCTTGTTCGCGGCGGCCGGGTTTACGACCACGTTCGAGCCGGTCACCGGGACAATGTCCACATGCAGGATGTCATCCGCCGTGACCGTGCGGGCGCCGCTGGTCCGCAGCGTGACGCTGAAGGCGCGCGTGCCGGCGATCAATGCGGCATTGGCGGGGAGGATGGCGTTGGTGTCGCTGGAGGTGATCGCAATGGTGTCCGGGACCGTGTTGACCACGGCCCAGTTCGTATCCACCGCGTTGACGATGACGTTGAAGGCCGTGCCGGCGATCTGGGCGAAAGGCGTGCCCGTCCGCCCCGAGGGCGTGCCCGGCGCGTTGGTCTCGCCCGGCATCAGGATTTGCAATTTCGCAAACGGGTTCGTGCTCACCGTGATGACCGGGCTGGTGTTCGAGGTGATGGACGGATGCGTCACGTTCCAGGCGGTGACGGTGCGGCTGCCGGCGGTGTTGAGCGTGACGTTGAAACTGCGCGTGCCGTTGGTAAGCGCGGCGTCAAAGGGCAAGGTCGCGCCCGCGTCGCTCGAAGTGATGTGAATCGTGTCGTTGGTGTTGATGACGTTCCAGTTGGTGTCGACGGCATTGACGATGACCGCGAAAGGCACACCCACGCCCTGCATGAGCGGCGTGCCGATCTTGCCCGAGGCGCTGCCGGGCGCGGCGATTTCATCCGGCACAATCAACTGCAACCGGGCAAACGTTCCGGCATTCACCGGGATCGACGGACTCACACTCGGAGCCATCGCGGCCGTATCAACATTGGTCACGGTCAGGGTCGCACTTCCGGCGGTCTTCAACGTCACGCTCTGAACGAGCGTGCCCGAAGTCAGGTTCGCCGAGGCCGGCAACGTGGCGTTGGTGTCGGAGGAGAGCAACCGCATCGAGAAGCTGGCCCCGCTGGCCGTGGGCACCAGGTTCCAGTTCGCATCCACACCGTTGATCGTGACGTTGAACGCCGTGCCCGCCGTGCGGCTGCTCGGAGAACCAGTCTTGCCAGAGCCAGTCCCGGCCACAGCGGTCTCGCCCGGAACCAGCAACTGCAACTGCACAAACGCGCCGGCGTCCACCGTGACGGCCACGAGGTCATTCGTCTTGCCGCCATCCGTCAGGTCGGTCGCCGTGACGGACTGGCTGCCTGCCGTCTTGAAGATGAGGTTGAAGGTGTTGCTGCCATTGGAGAGCGGTGCGTTCGCCGGGGCGATGGCGTTCGTGTCCGTGACGGTGAGCCCGACCGTGTCGGAAATGCCGCCGGCCACATTGAAGAAATTATCCGCCGCAATCACCAGCACCGGCGTGTTCGTGCCGGCGGTGGCGGTCGGCGTGCCGGTCTTGCCCGTGGCCGTACCGGGCGCGGAAGTTTCGCCGGGCAGCAGCGCGAGCAACTGAGTGAACGGCGCGGAAGTCACCGCTACCACGGCCGAGGTCGCCGCAGTGAGACTGCCACTGGAAAAACGCAGCGTAATGTTCGTGGCCACGCGATGGGACAGGTTCGTGAACGTAACCACGCCCGCCACGGCGGCGAGATTGGTGGTGCCGAGGAGGTTGCCACTGCCCGCGATCCGCGCCGCCGCCACGCTCAAGGTGTCGTTGCTGCGCACGTTGTTGAAGGCGTCCTGAATCTGGAGCACCGGCTGCTGGGCCAACGCGACGCCCGCCACGACCGTGGGCGAAGGTTGGGTGGCGATGACCAGCTTGCTGGCCACGGCCGGATTGATCACGGCGAGGGAGCCGGTGTCCGGCGTCTTCGCGCCATCCGTGACGTCCGTGGCGGTGAAGCTCTGCGCGCCCGAAGTCTTGTTCGTGACCGCGATGGTCCGGGTGCCGGCCACCAGAGCCAGGTTGCCGGGCAAGGTCGCATTCGTGTCGGAGGAAGTGATCGCGATGAGGTCCGTGACCGTGCTGACGACGTTCCAGTTCGTGTCCACGGCGTTGACGATGAGGTTGAACGAAGCGCCCGCCGTCTGCGCCGTCGGTGTGCCCGTTTTGCCCGTCGGCGTGTTGGGCACCGCCGTTTCGCCGGGCATGAGGAGTTGCAGCCGGGCAAATGGTCCGGGGTTGACCGGGATGAGCGAACTCAGGTTCGTGGTGATGGCGGAGTGGGTCACGTTCGAGGCGGTGAAAGTGCGATTGCCGGGCGTGTTGAGCGCGACGCTAAAACTCTGGGAGCCGGCCGCCAGGGCGGCGTTGGGCGGCAGCACCGCCGCCGGGTCACTCGAGTAAAGGCGGACGGTGTCGTTGGTCTCGATCAGGTTCCAGGCCGAGTCCACGGAACGCACGATCACGTTGAAGGCTGTTCCCACATCCTGGGCCGTGGGCGTGCCGCTCTTGCCCGTGGCGCTGCCGGGAGCCGCCGTTTCGCCGGGCACCAGCACTTGCAGCTTGTTGAACGCGCCGAGATTCACGCCGATGACGGCGCTGGTGCCGGGGGTCTTCGCGCCGTCGTCCACGTCGGTGGCAGTGAAGGTGGCGCTGCCTGCGGTGCGCAGGGTGACGCTCATGATCACATCGCCCGAACTGAGGTTGGCGTCAGCCGGCAGGGTGGCGTTGGCGTCGGATGAAACAAGGTGCATCGTAAAGCCGCTGCCGTTGGCGCTGGTCACGAGATTCCAGTCCGAGTCCACGGCACGAACCGTCACGTTGAAGGCCGTACCCGCGGTCTGATTGGTGGCAAGGCCCGTCTTGCCTGTCGCCGTCCCCGGAGCCTCCGTCTCGCCGGGTGCGATCACCTGCAGCTTCACGAAGGGTCCCGTGTTCACCGTGATGGCGGGGCTGGTGTTGGGCGTCTTCGCGCCATCCGTAACGTCCGTGGCCGTGAGAGTCTGGCTGCCGGCGGTCTTGAACGTCACGTTGAAGAGGTTCGTGCCGTTGCTCAAAGCGGCATTGGCCGAAAGCACCGCGTTGGCATCAGAGGATGTCACTCCCACAAGATCAGTCACCGGACTGATGACGTTCCAGTTGGTGTCCACCGCCCGGACGGCCACGCCGAAGGCAATTGAGTTGGTGCGCGCCGTGGGCGTGCCAGTCTTGCCGACGATCGTGCCCGGAGCCGCCGTCTCGCCCGGCACCAGCAATTGCAGCCGGGTGAACGGTCCGGCATTCACCGTGAGACTCGAACTCGGCACGGCCGTCACGCCGCTGGCACTCGCTGAAATCGTCGTGGTCTCCGCCGCGCGCAAGATGGTCGTAAGCGCCGTGGTCGATTCGCCGGCCGTGAAATTCACCGAGGTCACATACGTGGCCGTGCCGGACGGTCCCGCATAAGCAATCGTCTTGGCCCCCGCGTAGCCGGTGGCGATATTCGTGAAGTTATCCACCGCAGTCAGGCGGGTGATGGTGAAGGGCGTGCCGGCAATCTGCGCGTTGGGCGAGTTTGAATTGCCCAGGCCCGCATAAAAAGTCTGGCCCGGCAGCGTGACAAACAACTTTGTCGCCGCGCCCGCCGCCACCGTCAGCGTCCCGGAGTCGGTGGTCGGGAGCACGCCCGAGGTGGCGCGAATGGTGGCGGTGCCCACGATATGGCCCGTGAAGGTGGCGCTCTTGCTATCACCCGCCGACACCAAATCGCCATCCACCACACCACTCGTTTTGGACGGCAGCGTCCATGAGTCGGCGGCCACGTTGGCCACGAAATTGGAGAACGCGTCGCGCGTGATGGCGAAGACGTTCGTCGAGCCGCCGGCCGTGAGATTCAAGGACGGCACGACGACGCCAGTGCCGTCGGCCTTCGATTCGACGCGCACCATCGCCGCCGCGGCCGGCACTTCGTTCAGATCGCCAAAATTGCTCCCGCTCGAACCGTTCGCCGAGGTCGTCATGCCGCTCATGACGGCGCTGCCCCCGCCCGTGGTCGGGCGATACATGTGGTTGCCCGCTGCCAGGGGAGTCTTGGCAATCGGACGAACGCGAATGGGAGTGACACCGCCGATGGTCAGCGAGTCGATCGCATTGTTGCCACCAACCGTGAGGGTGATGGTCAACGTGCTCGCATCCGTCACCGCCACCGAGGCCGAGGTGATGTTCTGGCCTGCGGTAAAATCGGCGTCAGGCGTCGTCCCCGTGTCGAACTGAAAACCAGCGGGCACCTTCAGGACGAGAGTGACACCGGCCCCGGTCGAGAAATCGTTGTTGCCCCCTTCCGCAATGGTAATCGGTCCAAGCGTGGTCCAGGCGGGAGCGGGAGCGTTGGAAGCCGTCGCGGCCGAAATGGCTCCCCCGCCGGTGGCCGGCGTAATGGAGACCACGGCCTGCGCCACTTGCCACCCCAGCAGCAGGATCGCGGCGACAAGTGCCTGTGAGATGAAGGCTGTTTTCAGTGAACGACGTGGCAGTGACATATGATTCCTCTGGGGTGAATGAGTTGGGCCTGGCCACACGAGACCCAGCGGTCCCTGCGACAACGGAAACTCCCTGCTCCTTACAGACTGCGATATCGATCTGATCATTTCGGTCGACGGATAGTTTGCTGCGGTGCGATGCGGGCATCAAATGTTGAAACCCTCGGAAACTTACCTTGCGTTACATCGTAGTTTTACGGGAAGACGCGTGGCCTTCCCGAAGGGGCCAGGCACTCCACGACCTGCAATCAAGGGTGGTTCAGCACTGCTTACGTTTGTTCAGGGTTTCCGACACTCGGGGCTTCTTATACCCGCCTTATGTGCCTAAATCAACTGCTTTGGAGCCACAGTGATACCTCCCTCGGAACGAAGGCCCATCCCGGGGCGACCGATGGCCGGAGCCGGCACCGACAACAAAAGAGGCGCCGCAGCCGGTTGAACCGGTTGCGGCGCCTGCAAAAGACGAACGAACGATCTATCTCACGCCTCGCTCCAGAAGAATTTCGGGTCGATCTGTTGCGTCCTGATCAGATGCTCCAACTGTTTGAGCCGGGTGAAGGTCCGGAACTGGAAGGCCTCGGCCGTCATGTCGATCTTCTTGAACAGCGCGGCGAGCTGCTGCGCACCTCGGCGGGCGTCCCAGGCGCACTTGAAATTCGGCAGGTGCTTCTGGATTTTCGCGAAGGAGACGCGGTAGCTGCGGTTGTCGGAACTGGCGGTGCCAAAGCTCAGTTCACAGCCGGGGAACGCCTCGGCGACAATCTGGGCGATCTCCTTCACGCGATAATTATGCGCCGTGTCGCCCACGTTGAAAATCTGGTTGTGGATGGCTTCGCGGGGCGCTCCCAGCACCTCGATGATGGCCTGCGCGATGTCCAGGCCATGCACCAGCGGACGCCACGGCGTGCCGTCGCTGGTCATCTGAATTTTCTTCGTCGTCCAGGCCAGACCGGAAAGATTGTTCAACACCACGTCGAAACGCATGCCGGGCGACGCGCCATACGCGGTCGCATTGCGCATGAAGGTCGGTGAGAAACTGTCGCTGGCCATCGGCTGCACGTCGCGCTCCACATAGGTCTTGCACTCCGCGTAGGCCGTCTGCGGATTCACCGGCGATTCCTCGGTGACATAATCCTGATCGGACACGCCATAAACACTGCACGAGGACATGTAAACGAAACGCTTCACGCCGGCTTTGCGGGCGATCTCGGCTAGACGCAACGAACCCTGGTGGTTGATCTCGTAGGTGATGGTCGGCGAAAGCTGGCCGGCGGGATCGTTGGAAAGCTCGGCCATGTGAACGATGGCGTCCACACCGCGCAAGTCGTCGGCCGTAACATCGCGCAGGTCTTTGACGATGGTGTAGGGATTGATCGCGTTGGTGCGATAGAGGAACCGCTCTTTATAGAAGCCAGTGTCGAGACCGATCACTTCGTGACCCTTCCTGATCAATTCCGGTGCCAGCAGCGAACCGAGATAGCCGTGATTACCCGTGACGAAAACACGCATATGATTTTTACAGACTGATGTGTTGCTTTGGTTGTGTGAAAAAATGAAACGGCGTGCTCAATGAGCGCAGTGGGCGGTTTCCTCGCAGCGCGGCGCATTGGTCACCTTGCCGGCTCCGGCCAGGCCTGGTTGCTCGACGCGTTCCAGCCAAAGTTCGCGCCAGTAGGAGTAAATGGCCCGCGGGCAGAACATGCGGCAATCGCTGTAACGCGCCTTGCAGAAAACTCCCTCCAGAATGATGGACTCGTTCTTCATCTTGATGAGCTTGCCGGTCTTCTCATCGAGAATCTTGCTCACGCGGCTGTGGACGCGATAGGTGCCGCCGCAAAAGGGAACGGCCTCGGCATCGAAGTAGAGACCCTTGTTTTTGTTGTTCGTATCGACGGTGGCCAGGATGGCTTCATACGACTTCACGCGCACCAATTCACCGGGCTGGAGATTGAGCGGCGCGGCGGCCGGAGTCGGTTGCCCCGCCGGGATGCTTCCGATATGGCGAGGATAAGGCAGCCCGCCCCAAAGCGACTGGAAGAATGCGTAGAACCAGCGCATGGGCCTGCCGATGCCGATGCCCGCGCGGCTGAGGTTGTAATAGTTGGCGTAAATCAATCCGCGGAAAACCTGGCCCAAAGTGGCGTTGCCCGAAGTGAGGTCTTCGAGGTATTGTCGCAGATCCCACCACTTGAGCAGCACGGTGGACTTGGGAACCTGCGTGGCCTGGCAGACGTAATTGGGATCGGGATCGTTCTGCTGCCCCGGCGTGCGCGTTCCCGCCAGTACGTCCTGCTCGGAGCAGCCGCTGACACTCTTGACCGGCGTGCTGGGCGCGGAGGATTTGGCGTCGGAGACGGGGCCGCTCACCGGCTTGAGCCAGGTCTCTTTCCAGAAGAGCAAACAAGCCGCCTGACAGCCTCCGTAGGCCGCACCATCGCAGCGCAGTTCCAGATGAACGGTGTCCTTGACCCAGCGACCGCCCGTTTGATGCACGGTGTCGCAAGTCTTATGGGCGCGTTTGTACACTTGAAACCGCTTGCCGCAGTACTTGAACATCTGCGGCATGAAGGGCATGGCGTCCAACTGGGCACGCTTGTCCAGCGTGGCCAGGATTTCCTCCTTGCTCCGAATCTCCACCCAATCTCCCGGACTTAGTTTCAGGCTCATCAGCTCAACAATGATTTTGATTTCAACTTTCTTGGACCACGAAATTTTCGGCTGTCTTGTTCCGGCGTAATCCGAGGCGATGCCGCATCGGCCCGGTAAAGCGCAAGAGCCGGCGCCAGTAGGAAACCACCGGCACTGCCCCATAACAGAGCAGTCGATCCGAGGTGGTTAGCGGCACATGGGCGATTCCCTTGAGGTATTCGAGGTAAACCCGCTCCCAATGCGGCAGCCAGATGCGTTCGTTGGCCCGCTTCGGATCGTGCCAGGCGAGCAAGGCCTTGGCGGACTTGTTAATCTCGGTGGCGCAGCGCTCGTGCCGGCGCATTCGGTAAAGCGCCTCGGGGATTTCAATCATCGGCCCGAGCAAGGAGAGTTCGCCCAGCAGCACATGGTCCGCCTCCAGGCAGCCCATCAGCCGCGTCTTGCGCAGCGCCTCCGACTTGATCACGCCCCAGAGCGAGTGCGCATAGGAACTTGAATAGAGGACATGCGAGAGACGCTTCAGCGGGCTCGAGGCGGTGCAACCGATGGAGTCCGGCGAAAGGTGCTTCACCCGGCCCTGCTCATCGATGATCTCGGCCCGAGTAAACACCAGCACCGTCGAAGGCGGCGCGTCCTTGTAGGCCTCCAGGCAGCGACGGACGTGCGAGGGATGGCATTCGTCATCGTGCGAGGCCCAGCGGAAGAACTCGCCGTGGGAAAGTTGAAAGACCCGGTTGTAGTTGCCGGTCGCGCCGATATTCGTGTCGTTCCGGTGATAGCGGATGCGCTTGTCCCTGGCCGCAAACTCGCGGCACATCGCCTCGGTATTGTCGGTGGAAGCGTTGTCGGAGATGACCAACTCGAAGTCCTCGAAGTCCTGCTTGAGCAGCGAGCCAACGGCATTGGCCAGGTACTTCTCCCCGTTGTAAACGGGCAGTCCGATGCTCACCTTGGGTGGTCGTGTCTGCATGTCAGCCTGCCTCCTCTTTCTTGCGGCGCTTACTCAAAGGCCAAACTCCCACCTCGCGCAAGACTTCCGTATAGACCGCCTTCTGCTTGAAGATGAACAGCAGCGCGAGCAGATAGACCCCGAACAGAATCGTGCATTCCACGACCAGGCGTACGAACACCGGCTCGATCCCTTGCAACCACGGGCCGCAAGCCCAAGCCCCCAGGGCACCTGCCACCACTGAACTCACCGGCGTCATCACCGCCTTGAAGACGTCTCCTGTCGTGATCGAGGTGCCAAGCTTGGCCCAGAAAATCACCGGCAGAGCCAGAAACAACATGGCGAGGGAAAACCCCGCCGCCACGCCGCTGGCTCCCCACTTGAGGCCGATGGCGTAGCTGAGAATCACCACCGGGGCAATCATCAGCGCAATCTTCAGACTGCGGCCCGCCTTCCCGCCCGCCAGCATCAGCCAAGCAAACGGATTGATCATCGCGAAGATCAGAATGGTCGGCGCCATCAGGCGAAACACGCCCGCCGCCCCGCCCCATTTCGGGCCGAGAAAAAACCGGATGATGTCCTCCGAGAACATCGCGCAGCTCATGGTGATGGGCACGACCAGGCCGAGGAACAGGCTGTAGCCCTTGAGAAAATAACTGCGCAGCCGCACCGGATCATTCTGCACCCGGGACAAAGCCGGGAATGCGACGGCCCCGATGGTTGAGTTCAGATTCTCCGTGGGCAGGTTGCTGAGTTGATAGGCACGGCTGTAAACACCGAGCACTTCCGCGCCCATGAATTTCCCGAGCAGCATCTTGTCGGCGTTGTAAGCCAGATAAACGATCAAGTTGTTCATCGTGACCGCGCCGCCGTAGGCCAGCATCGAGCGCACGCCTGACCCGCGACTCGGCTTGGCTGGAGTCCATCCGGCCACCATCCACACCGCCACCGTGTGAACCCCGTACAAGCCGA
Organism: Pedosphaera sp.; assembly: GCA_031414955.1. Taxonomy (GTDB): domain Bacteria; phylum Verrucomicrobiota; class Verrucomicrobiia; order Limisphaerales; family SIBH01; genus JANNGC01. The sequence goes on from JANOQV010000237.1 coordinate 12,489, forward strand.
CGGTCATCACGACCAGCGCCCAATACTTCTGCCCGGCCATCGCCATGCCGATGGCCGCGCCGACGCTGATCAGCAGCGAAAGAATGTCGATGATGGCCAGCGTGCCGAAACGCATGCTGCGCTGAAGCATGGCGCGGTGCTGCCAGCCCGCGCCGTTGAGCACAAAGCCCAATCCCAGCGCCACCGTCATCCAGAACAGCCTCGGCTCCTTGTAAAACGCCACCAGCACCGGAGCGACTCCGGCGCAGAGCACCGCCAGCACGCCCCCCACCGCCAGGTTGATCCAAAACAGCGTCGAGGTCTGCGCATTGGTGATCGATTCGCGCTGCACGGTGGCGAGGGAAAGGCCCGCGTCCTTGAAGAGTCCGAGAAAGCCCGTGAACGCCGCGACCATGCCGAACAAACCAAAATCTTCCGGCACCAGCAGCCGCGCCATGATCATCATGGAGCCAGTGCGCAGAACCAGCATCACCATCTGCGCGCCCGTCGAGACCACGGCCCCGCGTGCCGTCTTGCGCTTCAGATCGCCCGGCTGCACATCCTTCACGGTCGCGTCGGTTACATCCATGACCACAGCCCCAGCAGTCAGGGCAACTTCTCCCGCTGGTGATTGGGACTGGCTCATGATGCGGTTTCCGTCCTTGGGCGGTCGAAGCGGTGAAGGGCACTATCCCAGGCGCGGAGGGCCGACCATTTCATTTGCGGCAGGGAGATCTGGGCGCGACGCGCGAATTCCCAGCCAAAGAGATTTTGCAGCCAGGAGTATTTCCAGGAGAGCCGCGGCAGTTCCAACTTGCCACCCAGACTTGCGGCCAGTTCCTGCGCCTGCCCCACCAGATCCTTGCGCTCGGGATAAAAACTCGGCAGCCAGTTCTGCAAATAGCTCACGCAGGCGGCGCGCACGCGCTCGCTCTCCTCCAACGAACGGAGATAGCCGATGTGCAGCTTCATGGAAACCCACTGCGCCTCCATCTTGCGATCCGAGCGCCCGATGTAACTGAGCCGGCCGTAGCCTGACATGCGATACATGACCTGCGCTCCGGGGATGAAACGAACGCCCTCGCTCGCAAGCAGAATGCGGCAGAAGTATTCTCCGTCATCATCGCCCAGCAACTGCGTGTTCCAAGGGCCGGCCGCCTCGGTCATCTCGCGGCTCACCAGCCAGGTCCCGGTCTGCATGTGTTGGTTCAAGCCCATCTTGCGCACCAACCAGTCGGCGCGCGACAGATCTTCCCAAAGCGGACCAGGCAAATATTTCGTGCGATGCGCCCGATACATGAAAGTTCCCCAGGCCGAAGAAAGCAGCGTGCGCTTCCCCGCCCCCTGCTCCACGGCCGCCATCTGCAACGCCACCTTGTCCGGCGACAGCAAATCATCCGCGTCCAGCCACTGGATGAAATCCCCCCGACTGAGCGAGTAGGCTTTGTTCCGGGTGGCCGCCGCACCTTCGTTCGACTTGGTGACGATCTGGACGTTCCTCGCCGCGAAGCGCTTCGCCACGGCCAGCGTTTGATCCTTGGATCCGTCATCGACGACGATGATCTCCGTGTTGGGCCAGGTCTGGGCGACCGCCGACTCCAGAGTTTCGGCGATGAACTGCTCCGCGTTGTAAGCGGGGATGAGAATGGAAACGAGCGGCTTCACGCGCGCGCCTTTTGCTCGCCGCACAGCGCGCCGTAAATCTGCCGCGTGACCCCGGCGGCCTGCGCCCAAGAATACTTCTCGTTGGCGAATTTCTGGATGTCGGCCCGGCGCGTTTCCAATTCGCGGAAGAGCGGACTGGAAAAATATTCCTGAATCTTCACCGCGAGATCCGCAGCATCCATCGGACGGAAAACGAACCCGGTCCGGCCTTCCACGATGTCCTCGCGCAACGATCCGACATCAGCAGCCAGCACCGGCAGGCCGAAACTGTAGCCGAGGAACAGGACGCCGCTCTGGAAGACGTGGGTGTAGGGCAGCACCAACACATCTGCCGCCTTGAAGTACCATTCGGTCTGCTCGTCGGGCACAAACTCGATCTTCTCAATTATCCGATCGCGCGTGCCCGTGCGCTCGATGGTCCGCTGAATCTCGCTCCAGTAATCCTCACAGCCCTTGGGGCGACCGGCGATGATCACCCGATAAGCTGGATCGAGGGCCATCACCGCAGCGAGGGCATCGACCAGATACTCCACCCCTTTGTACGGCGCGATGTTGCCGAAGAAGAGCATCGTCTTGAGGTTCGGTCCCACGCCGGCCAGCTTGCGCGCCTCGCCGGTGGTGAGCCGAGTGTTAGGCACGGTGTTATTTATCCCGAAGGGAATAACCGTGACCTTGCTCCCGGCGATGCCGAACTCCGCCGCCAGTTCCTCCTTCATCTTCGCGGTGTGGACTAGAATATGATCGGCCAGGCGGTACTGGCATCTCAGCGAGCAGCGGTTGAGCACCCCGTCGTTACCGTCGCGCTTGCCGGCATTCACGTTGTGCGCGGTGAACACCACCTTCTTGCCCAGCAGCTTGTAGAAAAGCATCAGCGCCGTCCGATCGAAGAACTCAAACTTGTTGTTCCACAGGATGTGAAACACGCGCGGCCGCGAGGTGGCGGCGTAGAAAAGCAGGCGCACGTAATACACCAGCACGCGCCAGAGCTTGCGCCCCCGGCTGGCCTTCACGCTTTGATCGCCACGCAGGTTCAGGAAATGGATTTGCGAGGTGCCATGAAGTTCCGGGCCGTCGATGTCATCACTGCCGATGAAATCCACCACGATTCCCTCCGCCGCCAGCGACGGCGCGAGACCAAGCGCGTAGGGCTTGTCCGCGCCACCGGTCAGGAGTGCGACTTCGCACGGGCGACGGGGCACGCGCATGGTTTCACCTGTGTGCGTGCCCAAAGCCGGAGCAGTCTGAGCGTTGTCCGTTGTCATCAAGCAGCCGCGAACGGACGGGCTTCCGCAGCGAGTTCCAACTGCTTCATCGTGGCCTCGAAGACTTCATCCACGCTGATGACCGTCGTGGCCCGCCGGTCGTAGCCACGCTTATAGAAGAATTCCTCCAAGAGAGGCGACACGATCTTGGTCTGTAATCCGTAATCGTGAATCTCCCAGGGACTGGTGCAGGTGAACAGGGTCACGCAACGAACGCCCGTCCCAAGTCCGAGGTGCATCGGCAGACTGTCGCCACTGACCAGTACGCGGTGGTTACGAACGTCGCAAAGATGCTCGAGCAAGGAGGCGCGCTGCGGAAGTTTGTTCACCGTCAGACCCTGGGCTTCGAGTCGCTGCTTCAGTTCCTCGTAATAGACCCAGTTCTTCATCGGCCAGACCGGACCGCCCTCGGGCGAGATGGCGACATCACCCTTCAATCCCGTTTCGAGCGGTGTAGGCAGCACATAAGCGTCGTTATCGAAGCGCAAGCCGAGGCCACTAAAAATGAGATCCTGATAGGTGCGACGGTTCTTCAACTTCAAGCGATCCGCCTCGGCGCGCCCGTGGACGCTGATCAGGCTCAGGTCGAACCACGCCTTCGCATCGTCCGTGTAGCGCATCTCACCACTGCCATTCAGATACGCGCCGAAGCGTTTGGCCGAGCCGAGCGAATCGGCGAACTGGCCTACATCCACGGTGTCTTCGAGATTGATAATGAGATCGTATTTGCGGTCGCGGGCGTGCTCGCGGTTCTCCCACGAGAAACAGCGCAAATCTTCGCGCATGTTTTCAAGCAGCACTGTGTTCTTCGCGGCAGTGATCCAGGTCACATGCCCCTGCAAGCGGTGCAACAACGTCGAGGTCCGCACCACGTCCCCAGTGGCGCCCAGCTTGGCAATTAATACATTCATGAAGTTGAAAGCGGTTGCGAACTGCCTGTCCCATCGCCCCGGACGCGCCTGAGCGTCAAGCACCGTTTCGCACTCCCCTACCTGCCATCGGCAAAAATCGACGCAAGTAAAGGAGATGGAATCAGTGGATGAAATGCGAACGGGTCAGAACACGGCGATGATAAATTGAAAGCTTGGGGCGCAAACTTGCGGCCGCCGGCTGGACGCCGACGGCCGCGCAACTGAACCCGACCGGCTGATGGCAAGTTGCCACCAACTCCCCATCACGCCATTACAGCGACGTGGATCGAGGATTTGTCGGAGCGCCCGGCGCAGCCTGGCCCGTGACCGTCGTATTCTTGTCGATCAGGATTTGTGCGGGGTTCAAGGCGCGGTTGTAGATGCGCACTTCGTCAATTCGCCCGGCCCAATACTGGGACGAGATGAGATCCCCACCGATGGTGAGAGGATCGGTGGAGGCGGCGATGTTGCCCGTCTGGGCGCGGCTGGCTACCTGCACGCCATTGACGTAGAGGCGAATCATCGCGCCATCGTAGGTTGCCGCCAGGTGGGACCAGGTGTTGAGCGGCAGGGCGTTGGTACCATACAAAGTCGCCGAACTGAAAGTGCCACCCACGCACGGAGCCAGGCCGGTGGGAGTGCAGCCCTCGAGGAAATAAATGTCGTTGGCCTTGTAAATGATGTCACGCCACCCGCCCAAGCTGGTCGGGTAAACCCAGGCTTCGAGCGTCATGGCCGTGGCCAGGGCGAGCGAGGGCGCATCGGCGACCGTCACCACCGTGCTGGTGCCATTGAATTGAACCGCCTTGCCAAAGCGGCCCGTGGCCCAGATGCCGCCGACGATGACGCCGTGATTGCCGGCGCCCGACAAGTCGTTCAGCACGGTGCCAGCTCCTTCGTCGAAACTGTAAGCCGCGACCAGGCCGGTCGAGGGGTTGACCACGGAGATGACCACGGTGTTCGTCCCAGACTTGACGCCATCCGACACAATCAAACGGGCCGTATAGACACCAATGGCGGAGTAAGTGTGACTGGGATTGGCCAGCGTGGAGTTGGCCGTGCCATCGCCGAAATTCCAATTGAAGGTCAGCGCAGCGCCTTCGGTATCCGAGGAACCCGCGCTGGAGAACGCCACCACGAAAGGCACCGTGCCGGAAGTCGGAGTGGCCGCAGCCACCGCCACCGGCGGTTGATTGCCCACCATGATGGCGATGTTGGTGCTGGAAAAGTTCGTGCCATCCGAGATCGTCAATTGCGCGGAGAAAGCCCCCTCCAGCACGTAATTGTGCGTTGGGTTCGCCGCCGTGGAATTGGCCGTGCCGTCGCCGAAATCCCAAACGTAGGTCAGCGCCGCGCCTTCCGGATCGGAGGAAAGCGCGCCCGCAAAAGTCACGAGCATGGGCGGCACACCCAGAACAGGATTGGCCGTGGCCCGCACGATGGGCACCAGGTTCACCGGCCCGGTGGGCGGCGGCGTGCCGAAGAAATGGCGGTAACCCGCCGGGATGTTCGTGGCCACGGCCGTGAGTGGACTGGCCGGATCAATGGCCGGCCAGGGCCGGTTGCCAAACCAGACCGGTTTGTTGGCCAAATAATAAGAGATGGGCATGGAGGCGAGCGTGTTCGCGCCCGCGTCCACAATGCTGTTGTTCACGGCGTCCCAGTTCAGCGTCCGCAGCGTATCGAGCACGGCGGGCGTGTCGTACCCACCGCCGAAGCCGCCGCCCCAGTTGACGTTGTAGCCCATCTTGTAAACGTAATAAGGGGGACCGGGGTTGGCCACGCTCGCCGTCGGAATGACTTCGTAAACGGTGTGAATCAGGCGCACGCCCAGCACGTTGCCCACCAGGTTGTTCTTGCGGTTGTAGCGCTCGATGCTCACCGGCGTCTGGTCCATGCCGTTCTTGGTCGGATCCCAGCCTTCCACACGGTTGCGGAAATAGGTGTTCATGTAACCGCCGCTGCCGTGCGTGAAATCCGAGAGAATCTTGTTTTGGCAAAAATTGCCCTCGAACAGATTGCCCCACGCCAGATCGCCATGACAGCTCAAGGCCACCGTCTGCCCGCTGCCCGAAGGCACGCCTTGGGAATCGGACCATCCGTCGATGATGTAGTTGTAGCCCACCACGCTGCTCGAGGTTCCGTAATTCAAGGTAATCGCGCCGTGAAGATGCTTGAGAATGTTGTTCTCGATCAGGAAGCCGGTGGCGAGATGGTAGAGCGCTATGCCGTAGGATCGGCCCGAGTCGTAATAATGCCCGTAGCCGAACCATGAGTCGCGGATTTCACACTTGTAGCTGAAGGCGGCGAAGACGTGGGAACCGCCGGGAACGTTCGTTGAGACGATGTTCTTGACCCAGCAACGGTCGGCATTCTCCATCACGATCATGTGCTCGCTCAGACCGCCGCCGTAGCGGCCCTCGATGGTGAAATCTTCCAGACCACAGAGAGTCAAAGGAGACCACACCGTGGAGTCGTAGGCCGACTTCGCGATCTGGGCCGTCTGGGACATCTTGAAGTTGAAATTAATCGGGTCTTCCGTCGTGATAGTCGTGCCACTGATCGCAACCACCCGAACCAACTGCCCCAAACCCCGCGCGCCATTGCCAGTCAGGTTGCGATAGATGGAACTCGTCTCCTGCCCGACACTCACGCAAATCGCCGGATCATCAAGCTGATCCACGATGTAAAGCTGGTTGGTCCGGATCCAAGCCGGCATCGGGCTGACGGTGAGAGTGTGGGTTCCTTTGACCGCGTCCGCCGTGAGGTTCGCATCGGTGCTCAAAGCCGACTCGCTGGCGTAACCGCGCATGTACATCGTGCCATTATTCAGCAGAATCTTGGTCACGCCCGGCCCGCTCCCCCGCAGCACCACGCCTGCCGCGACACCCTGCCAATCCAGACCGTTGATGTTGAAGGTGCCGGGACCCAGGCGCACCACGCGATTGGCCGGGGAACCATGCAGGGCCGAGGAAATCGCCGACGTGTCATCCCCGCCCGACGGCGAGATCGTGGTGTGAATCACCGCCGTGGCCGGTATGCCACCAGGAATGCCTACCCGCCCCTGCCAAGCGGCACGACGTTCGATCGGTATCGGATCAGCACCAAGCGCGGAAAAGCCGGTGGCAATCAACAACGCGATCGTGGTAAACAGATGCCGCTCAATATTCCTCATGCGGCGTATTGGCATGTTCCATGCCAGAGACCTCAGCAGCGGCTCCACTTCAATCTTCGCTAACCCACGAGTGGTTTTCATCATGCCCAACAGCTTGGTGGGAATGTGGCCTCCTGCAATGGGGTGTTACCCTAACAAATAACTCAAACTGAGCCGCTGGAGCGTTTTGCGTCGATAAACTTGCCACCATCGGCTAATCATTCGAAATGCCCACTGTCCATGAACTCGACTGTCCTGATTCACGCACGATTTCATGGACAAAACTGCTGGACAGCCCCATCAACCACCCTCGGGAGCGGCCACCCAGCGCGGTTTCGATCGGCTGGCCTGCGGCTTGGGTTCGGTCAGACTGACCCGAGGGGCGCGTGGATATTCTATGAGGATTAGCAACATTCCGAACCACAGGAGATCGAGCCGGTCGAAGGTCGCCTCCGTCATGTTGTAGAACAGAGCGGGGATGAGGAACGCCAGACGCAGCGCTCCGAATGGTGCGCCGCTCAAGATGTCCCGCTTAATCGGCCGGAAGCTGAACGCAAACACCGCCACGAGCAGTCCCACGCCCAGATAGCCGTTGTTCAGATAGGTTTCGATGTAGCCGTTGTGGGCCTGGTTCAAATCATAGAAGTAAGCCTCCGAAAGCCGATCCGTCCGGTCACCCAGCCAGAAACTGGAAAAACCGACCCCGAGGATCGGATTGATCTCCTCGCTCAACACCAGATCCCAGATCACCGTCCGCCCCGTGAACGTCATATCGCGCCCGACGAGTTGCACGAACGAAGCGCCGAGATCGACGACCGAATTCAGCAGCAGCAAAATAATCAACAACGCAGAGGTGTACAACCCGAACTTCCCCACCTTGCTCCGTATGGCCGGCAGTCGCAGCGCCAGCAGGATGGCTGCACCCAGAATCGTGCAGACCAGGGCGGTTGAGCTGTGTGCTTTGAACAGGAGCCAGCCGCACATCAGCAGCAGGAAACCATGCAGCGGCAGATCGAGCTTATCCGCGCCCCGGGCTTTGCGCCTATCCCATTGCCCGACCATCTTCCAGAACAGGAACAAGGTGCAGACGAAGAGCGACATCCCCATCGCGTTCTTGTTGCCCATGACCCCGCAATAATACGGCTGGCCTGTCCATTGATCGTAATAGCGCCCCAGCGAAGGGATGTACTTCACGTAGACCACGGAGAAGGGAATCAACAGGTACCCGCAGCGAAGCAACACGGCCTTGGCGGCGGTCACGGGGTCTTTCTCGCTCAGGATGACCAGCACCATCACGATGTTGCCGGCATCCTTGACCCAGCGCTTGATGGAAACGAACGGATACTCGGACCACAAGCAACTGACGGCCAGGTAGCCGAAGTAAATGAACAGCCATTTGTTCTGGGAAAAGATTTTCCCCCACTGGAGACGCCGGGGCAGGAGCACCGCGATCCCGGCGGCGATGAGGGCCAGCAAAGCCGCGCGATCCAAGGGGCTGCCTTCCGAGAAATCCGAAGTCGCCTCTTCAATCCCCGAACCAAGCCAGGCCGAGACCGGCTTCGAGCCGATGACAATCACCCAGACCAACGGCAGCCAGAGACCCCAGGAAAACTTGGGCAACTGCTTGCTGTCCCGGGCGTAGAGCCAGAGGACGAACGACAGGCAAAGCAACTGGGCCAGCGTAGAGGACATGTTGGCAGGGAGGGAAGGTGTGCTGGCTCTGGAAGCGAGCCGCGACCGGGGACGCGATCAGCGCGGGCGCTGCCGCACCTGATCGAAGATCGAATCCATGATCCTCGAAGTGGCGAGGATTTCGCGGTAGGCGATGGGCGGAGGCCGCTGCTCGACGATCGACTGATAGAAACTCTCGATGAGATGCTTCATGCCCGCCTTCATGTGGAAATCACGGGCCAGGAACTGGCGCACATTGTGGACGGCGTTTCCGAAGTACTGTTTGGAAAAGGTCATCGGCGGCACGAATTGCTCCAAGTAGCTCTTGTGCCGGGCGCCACGCAGCTTGATCAGCGTCTCATTGTCCTGATCCAGCAGCAATCCGTTCTTCGGACCGTAGATGCGAAACTGGTGCAGCGACGGGCGCATCTGGGAAGAGAACGTGAAGTAAGCCGTCATCCCGGAATCCTCCGATACGATCACGCGCAACTCATCCACCAGTTCCTCCTCGCCCAGGCGCTTGAGCAAGGGACTCACAAACCCATGCGCGATCACCCGCGGCGAATCGCTGCTCACAAACTCCGCGATGCGCGCGATGCCGTGGCTGATGATGTTGTGCAGCAGACCGCCCGGCAGCTTGCGCACCCAATGCTGCTTGTCCCCGAGCAGAGCTTTGGCGTAACCACCCGACTCGCCCAGTTCGTAGCAGTAATGGCTCTCCATGTGGACGGGCGCTCCGCCGAGATAACCATCAGCCACGAGGCTGCGCATCCGGCGCGCGGCGTGGCGGAACTGGTCGTCGTGCCCTGCGGTGATCTTCAGACCCTTCGTCTGCGCCAGGGCGATCAGTTCCTCGGCGTCCTTGGTGTTCAGCGTGAAGGGCTTCTCAATGTAAACGTGGCAGCCGCGCTCCAGACATTGCCGCCCCAGATCGAAATGGCTTTGCGGCGGCGTGGTGATGTGAACCACGTCCGGCCGGGCCATCTTGAACATCTCGTCCAGATCGCTGAAGTGCTGCTTGATGGGAAAGCGATCGAACAACTGCCTGGCCATCAACTCCTCGCGATCACACACGCCCACGATCTCGCAGCCGGGAATCCGCTGGATCTGCGCGGCGTGGGAGTCGGAGATCTTGCCGCAACCGATGATGGCAACTTTGAGCATCTGGGACTTCCTAAATCACTTCAGCGAAAGATGAGAATGAAATCATCGGAGCCGGGCGGAGAGAACCGCTCCACGACCTCAAAGTTTTCCTCCATCAGCGCGCGATACTTGTCGCCCTTGTTCGTGCCCCGCGTGCTGACATCGACGACGAACACACCGCCATCGCGGAGGTATTCACGGTAGCGAACCAGCACGCTTTTGAGCTTTACCAGCGGCACGTAATAGATGGATTCGCGGAACAGAATCACATCGTGCTTCTGCGCCGGGGCGAAGGTGATGATGTCCCCGACCACGTACTGGTTCTTGGGCCCGCGACCACTCTCCTGGCTGCGCTTGCCGGCCTTCTCCACCGCCACGGCGGAGATGTCCATGCCGGTATAGCTGCCGTAGCGATCCGCGTTCAGCTCATTGCCGGTGTTCCCCGAGCCACAGCCGAGATCGAGCACGCTGCCCTGGCGACAGTATTTTTCGACGCACTCGTAAACGTAGGCGCCGGGCGTGCGTTCGCAGTGGTCCCAACGCCCGCCGGCGTATTCCTGGTCCCACATTTTTGTCTTGGTTTCGGACGCGCCCCAGCGCTGCTTGAGCGCGCGGAGGACGTTCTGAAATCGTTTTTTCAAGCCCATGCGATGGTTCTCCTAGCGCCGCTTCTGCCGGCAGCTTTCAAAGTAGCGGTTGAACGCCTCACTCGCTGGAACCTTGGGTTTCCAACCCAGCCGGCTCTTGAGCTTCTCGTTGGTGTAACGCGACTTCTTCCAGTAGGCGTGCCATGCCTTGCGGTTGAAGGCCGGCGGCAACTGGCCCTCCGACCAGTCCGCGTATTTCTCCCAGAGGTGGCAGAGCAGATAGCTGGCAAATTTCGGCACGTAGATGGAACGGAACTTCTTCACGTTCTTTTTGTAGAGGCGCAGGAACCGGCGGCTGCTCGGCAGATCGTCATCCACCACATTGAAGATTTCCCCGTCCACGCCGGGCTGCAACCCGGCCAGCACAATCGCCTCCGCGCAGTTGTCCACGTAGCTGAACGGGATCGGATTGCTGCCGCCAAGGTGAAGGAAAATCCCGAATGTGCCCAAGCCGACGCGCCCCGTAATGCCTTCATTGCCCGGACCATAAACGAAGCCCGGCCGCAGAATCACGTAGGGGAGCTTGTGCTTCTTCCCATAATCCATCACCAACTCGTCCTGCTTGACCTTGGCGAAGCTGTAGGCATCGCCGCGCTGTTCGGGGCGTTTTTCCATCGGACAAGTCTCGTCGAGCAACCGGCCGTTGGGCTTATCGCTGTTGGAGTAGACCGAGAAGGAACTGATGCTGACGATGCGCTTGAGGCAGCGATGCTCCACAACCGCGTCGAGCAGATTGCGCGTCGTGACCACGGAGTTCATGAAGGCGTCGGGGTAGGATTTCTCGCCCCGGCCCGCCGCCAGATGATAGATGACCGCGACCTCCTTGGTGATGGCGGCGCAATCCGGGCGCGAGAGCAGGTTGCCGCGAATGATTTCAATCCGCGCCGTGTCCCCGCACCGGCTCTTGATCGCTTCTAGCTTGCCCGTGTCGCCCGAAGGACGGGCCAGGCAGCGCAGATTGCGGAAGCCGCGCTCAATGAGGCTCTCCACCACGCGCGAACCGATGAACCCCGAGGCTCCGGTGATCAAAATCGGATCGTCCGCGTGGATGATGCTGTTGCCGTTGGGTGCCATGTCTGAGTGAAGAGCCGTTGCGAATGCGAAGTCTCGGTGACGGATCAATTCGCGTAACTCGCCTCGACCAGTTGCCGCTGGATGAGTTCGCTGGAGAGAATTTTGTGGATCTCGAGAGTGTAGTTCCGATAGCCGCCGAGATGGCCCTTGACCATTTCCTCGAGACGATGCCCCTGAAGGTACGGCCGGTTCCGCGTGCGCGGATCGAGCAGGATTTCCCGGACGTACTTCGCCCAATGGTCGCGGTAATAGACGCGAAAGTGATGGAACTTGTGCCGCCCCAGCCAGAGTCGCTCCAAATGCAGGGGCGAAAAACAATTGTCGAGACGCGCCAACCACTGCGGCATGCCGTAGTCGTAGGCGTATTCGGCCTTGAAGGTGAACTGCTGGAACTGATGCCAGGCCTGCATCACGCCGGGAATGGCGCGCACGGCCAGGCCGCGATCCGTGCCCACGGCGGCCAGCGCGGGATTTCCTTCCGAGATGAGCCGGAGCGCGGGGTCGTTGCTCTCGGCGATTTCCAGCGGCGCCTGATAGGAAAGCGCCACCAGTTCGTTGTCGAAGTAGGGCATCCGCAGGGTCAGGAACGAACGTTCCACCGAGAACTTCGAACACATGTACCACGGGGTCTGTTTGAAGGCCGTGAAGGAGAGCTTGTGCCCCTGCAACTCGTGAAAGTAAGTCGTGGCGGCGGTGCGGGCGGACTCCTGCATTTCACCTTGCAGCAGCTCCGCCCCGTGGCTGGTCGGCTTGAAGGCCACGAGCCGGCGCAGGATTTCGCCGCCGTTGGTCCCGGTCACGCGCACCGGTGCAATCTGCCGCGCCGCTCGTTGCACATAGAGATCGATGGCCCCGGTGACATCCATCGCGCCATCGCTGAGGTAAACCGTTTTCTCGGCGAGTGATTGGAAGTCGGAGAGGAATTCCTTTTCGACGGCGATGACCTGGTGCGGCTGCTTGCAGATCCGCGCCACCTCCCGAGCCAGTTTCACATCCCGGCACTCGCGATACGGTCCGCCGAAAGTGTAGCAGGCAAGCGCGCCCTCCGGGACGGGCAGCCACGACAGAATCATCCGGCTGTCCACCCCGCCGGTCAGCGACAACCCCACCCGATCTTTGCCCCTGAAATAGCGCGGCAACACGCGGGCCCAGGTTTCCTTCAGCTTCGCGTAATAGTCCTCCGCGCCCAGCGCCGGCAGTTGTTCCCACAACTCCTTCCGGAAATAAGTTTCCTTGCGCACACGGTGGCCGGGCGCGAAGGACCAGACCGAGGCTCCCGGCAGCAACGAAACCCCGGCAAACAGCGTCCGGTTCTGGAGCGCGCAGCCGCAGGAGAAAAATTCGCCGAGGCTCGCGGTATCCAGCCGACGCAGTTCGGGCAGCACTTGCAGAAGCGCCTTGGCCTCGGAGGCGAAGAACACGCCCCGCTCATTCTCGTGGACGTAAAGCCGGTTCAGGCCGAAGCGATCATTGAAGATCAGGACCTTCTTTTCTCGCAGATCAACGACCACGCCGGCGAAGCCGCCATTCAGCGTCTCCAGAAATCTGGCACCCTGTTCCTCGTAGAGATGAACGAGGTAGCTGGCGTTCTCCGGATCGAAGGAATGCCCGCGCGCCCGCAACGCCTCGAGTTCCGCCGCATCGCGAAAGTCTTCGCCCGAAAAAATCAGGCAGACATCGCGCGTCTCGTTCCAGACCGGCTGGCAGTCCGCGAAAGTTTCCGCGTGCGACACCCAGCCCGCCCAAAGATTCAGCGCCGGGTTGACGTAGGTGCCGGGGCGATCAAATCGCTCATGCACCATGCGCCGCACCATCGCGTCCAGCATGGTGCCGTGCCCTTCACCCGTCCCCTGCCCTATGAATCCAACAATCCCAGCCACGAATTATTCCCTCGTCAGTTGTCCATGTCCTGCCGCCCAAATCCCTGCTTCAGAACGAAGCATTGGTTCCGTACACGTAACGCCAGCCCGCCGGAAGGTTGGTCAGCGCCAGGGACGGAGAATTCACGTTGAATGGCGGCCAGGGCATGCTGCCGAAAAACGCCGGCTTGCTTGTGAGGTAAAGCGAGGCCGGCAAGTCGTTGGTCGTGAAGCCGCCGTTGAGCACGATGCCACTGTTCGTGGCGGTTACGGTGTCCCAGTTCACGACCAGCAAGGCGTCGGTGACGGCCGGAGTGTCGAACCGCGTGCTGAAACCGCAACCGTAGTTGACGAAATAACCAAACTTGAAAATCGGTCGTGACTCGTCCTGGCAAGTCTGCGTGGGAGCAAAGGCGTAGGTGTTGTGCCAGCCCGGATAGCCCAGGACGTTGCCCACGATGTTGCAATGACGGTTGTAGTACTCGATCGACACCACGGTTTGATCCCGGATCAGGGGAGCCTGGTATCCGAGCACGCGATTGCGGAACACCGTGTTATGTCCGCCACTGCCGTGACTCCAGTCGAAGAGCACCTTGTTCTGGCAATAGTTTCCTTCCCACAGGTTCATGTAAGCGTGAACGCCGTGCGTGGAGACGGATGGTGCCTGGCCCGAGATAGACACGCCGTCCAGGATGCAATTGTAGGCCATGACATTCCCGCTGGAGCCATACTGAACGGAGAGCGGCCCGTGCAGGTGCTTGAAGATGTTGTTCTCCACCAGACAGGCCGAAGTCACATGATAAAAACCGACGCCGTACCCCTGGCCGCTGCCGTAGTAGTGGGAATCCGTGAAGACGGAATCGCGAATTTCGCAACGGTAGGAGAACGCCGTGTGCAGGTGGATGGTGCCCGGGACATTGGTGAACACCATGTTCCTGATCCATGAATTGTCACAGTTCTCCATGGTGACCATGTCGCCCGAGGCGTAGGCATAACTCGCTTCGAGGGTGAACGACTCCAGACCCGCCCTCCGCAACGGCCGAAACTGGGCGGGGTTGTAGCCGCATTGCGCGATCTGCGAGAGCCGGGAGGTCGGATAAAGATCGTAGGTCGGGATTTCGAGCGAGATGCTGTCCGCCGTTTTCGCCGTCACCTTCACGGTCTGTCCGCGGCCCCGCGGTCCGGCCCCGGCGATTTCCCGGTAGCTCCGCGCCGTCTCGTTCTCCGAGGTGTCCACCGCGTACACCTCGTTTGTGTCGTCGAGGGAATCCAGAATGTAAATGCCGCCCACCACAATCCAGGAAGGCATCTCGGCCAGATGCAGAACCGTCGAACCCTTGGCCGCATCCTGGCTCAGGTTTACGGAATTGGTCAGCGCCTCCTCCCGGAACTGCTCCCCGCGCATGTAAATGTAGCCGTTGGTCAGGACCATTCGAGTCTGAGCCGGTGAGAAGCCGCGCATGATCTTGCCGCTTCCAATGTAGTTATAGTCGATGTCTCCGCCGACGATGAAAGTGCCGGGGCAGAGCATCACCACCTGGTTGCTCGGGCAGCGGCCCATCGCCTGACGAATCATGTCCCCATCGTCGCCGCCCGTCGGATAGAGGTTGGTGTAAATCGTCGTCACCGTGGGAATGCCGCCGGCCACGCCCACGTTGCCCTGCCACGACACCCGTCGGCTGTCCGGAATAATCTGCGCCGCAAACGAGGTCAGGGCGCACAGAATAAGAGTGAGGATCAACTTCATAGGCTTTGCTTCAGGTGGAAGATAATTCCGTGCTCTTCATCCGCAACACCTTGTTGTGGCCGACCACCACGGAGTAAGCGGGCACGCTCTCGGTCACCACGGCGTTCGCGCCAATGATGGACCATTCACCGATGGTGATGCGGCCCAGAATTTTGGCGCCCGGCCCCACATACACGCCTTCCTTCAAAATGGGATCGCCGTCATCCTTCATCACTCCGGCGTAGGGACTTTTGCACCCGAGAGTCACTTGTTGCAGGAGCACAACATCATTGGCCAGTTGCGCCTGTTCCCCCGTCACGATGCCAAGCGGGTGCGGGATGAACAACCGCTTCGGGATCACGCAGGCGATCTGACATCCCAACAGGAGACCGATCAACTTGCCGGTCCGGCGCCACCCGCGCCGTAAACAACTCAGGTACAAGGCGGCGAGCTTGCCGTTCTTGATGCACGGGTTCTTGGGATATGACTTCCCATGATCTGATCCCTCTTCACGCATAACCACCGCCGATGACTGCTGGAATCTGAAAGCCGGCCCCGGCCAAAGTGACCGGCCCGGCTGATGTGATGAATGGAGCCGGCGAGAGGGTTTGAACGCTCCACCTTCCGATTACAGATCGGACGCTCTACTTTTGAGCTACACCGGCATTAAGGAAAACGGGCGGCGATGCTTTAGTTCACATCCAACGAACCCGTCAACGTCAGACTTCATCGGCAGCCCGCGATAAACCATTAAGCTGATTTCGTTTCCGCCTGCTTGTTCTGCTCCACAGCCTCAGACGGTTCGGCCCCGGTTTTTTGAACCGCCCCGGAGGCGAGCTTCGCCCGGATCTTGACCAAGAAGGCGGCCAGGCCCGGCGGCAGCAACTGCGTGAGGCTGCGATGCAACTTCAGCGTCAACGCGAGCCGGCCCTTGACTGTCAGCGGCACAAAGTAGCGCGGGAAGTTCATCTGCTCGAAGCCGTTGCGGCGCTTGAACTCGGCCAGGGGGGTGTTCGGATTGCTGCCGTAGCTGTACTTCCCGTAAACGAGGTGGGTGATGCCCTTCTGCGAGCAAACCTCCACGGCCTTGGCCAGCAACGCGTTCATGGGACGCTTGTCCTGGTGGCAATTCATCGAGAGGATTTGAACAATCTCCGCCACCTTGTCCACGTAGATGAGCTTGATGAAGCCAATGAGTTTTCCCTCGAAGAACGCGCCGATGAAGTCACTGCGCTCCAGGTAGGTCGCGTTTTCCATCCGCACTGTTTCGAGATCCTTGCCGTAGTGCCAGAACTTCCGGCCCTGGCGGACAGGCGTCTCGTCGTAAATCGATTTGATGCCCTCGACGAATGCGGTGTTGAACTCCGCCACTTCCAACACCACGCCCCGCTTCGAGGCCCGGCGCGCATTCTTGCGGGACTCCTGCGGCAGCTTCTTCTCCCACCAGTCCGTGTAATCCACCGTGGAAACGACCGCCGCGTTGTCCCATTCAAAGTAGAGGTCGTGCCTGGGCTTCGTGTGCGGCACCTTCTGCGCGAAGCTGAGCAGGTCCGCGCCCAATGATCCGCCACGCACGCCTTGCACGAAAGCTTTGGGGTCGCGCACCGGTTCGCCTTCCACCAGTTCGTCGTCCTTGATCACGGCCAGCTTCAGCCACCGGCCCTTGACGATGACGGTGCGGCCTTCGACTTCGGCAGACACCGTCTTAATGGTTTTGCCCCGGATGCGGATCTCGGTTTGCTCGGATTTCATCAAATTACAAAGCCGCGTACGGCGCGAGTCGGAGCCCGCTCATTGTCTGCTCGAACGTGTGGCTCAGCAGCCAGTTTTTTTCTGTCTCGTGGATGGGATGCGTCATCATCTCCACGTTGGCCGAGCGCGCACTCTCCACCACGCGATTGAGGCGATTGGCCTTCAGGCATTCGCCGAGCGAGAAAAAATAATCCGTCAGGCGGTAACGCCGGGCCAGCCGCCGATCCATCCACCCCCGATACGTGCGGTTCAAGGCGCTCTTCTCGCCGGGCCAGAAGGAAAAGTTCCGACGCACTTTCGCGCCGTTGGGAATCACGTCACCGAAGAGAATATTCGCGCACAGGTGCCGATGCTGATGCCCATCGACGTGCGTCGGCTCATGACCGAAGAGCCGCACGTACTCGTCCCACTGCGACCGAAAGACGGTCAAAAAGTCCTCCTTCAATTCCGGCCGATAGAGCAGCACGGCGTACTTGGTCTTGTTCAAGTAGGCACAGAGGCGCTGATGCGCCTCCTCCGCCGCTCCGCCGGGACCGCGTCCGTCGTAGCGCTGGTTGAGATTCAAGTGCAGGCCGGCATCAACGCCGTGTTCCTTGGCCAATTCCGCCGCGCGTTCTGAATCCGCCATGAAGACCATCGCGCTCACCGAGGTAATCCTGCCGGCGCGAAAGCATTCCAGTTCCACGTCGGTCTCCGCGCGACAACGTCCCCAGTCGTCGGCGTTGATGATCAGCATGGCCATTGAGTGCTTCAGTGCGCGGAGGTGGCAGCCTGACCGCCGCCGAAGAACTTGTTCTTCAGGCGCTTCATTTGTTCATGGCGCCGGAACTTCACCAGTTCATCGGACACGGGACGCTTCTCACGACGCAGCGCCGACCAGAAGTACCCGGTGAAAATCAACAGGCCGCCGATGATGAACGGCGACTTGGTCATCTGATACGTCGCGCGGAAAATCTCCCAAAGCGGTGAACCGCCCAGCGCGTAGTCGAGCTTGCCGACATTAAGCTTCATCTTGAGCGGGCTGTGCTTGGCCGCCCCCATCACACGGTGATGCTCGCAAAACTTCTCGGTGAAGGTCCGCGTCTGCCAGCCCTTCATGCGTGATGTGATGACCGCGACGTGATCCACTCCCCCGCCCTTCACCGGCACGTAGCCGCCGATATCCGCGAAGCACTGCCGTCGGAAAAACTGACACGCGCCCGAGACGTGCTCGATGCTGACGAAACGATAGTCATAGCTCTTGCCGTTCTCGCGGAACGGCGTGCCGACCAGGCCAAACTTCGGGTTCTCCGCCATTTTCCCGAGCAGAAAGGCGAAATACTCACGGTCAAAGGTGATGTCCGCATCAAGGCTGGCCACGAATTCGTAGCCGAGGTTTTTCACGCGGTCGAACCCGGCGTTGAAGGCCAGAATTTTCCCGGCGAAATGGCGCTCCTTCCGCTCCGGCATCCGCACCAGTTCAATCCAGTCGTGCTGCGCCGCGTACTTTTTTACGATGTCATCCGTGCCGTCCGTCGAACCGTCGCTCACGATGACCCACTTCAGCGGCGGAATCGTCTGCGCGACCATCGACTGGATGGTCTGCTCGATGAACGTCGCCTCATTGCGCGCGGGCGTAATGACCACGTAGGCATTGCTGGAAGTGCTCATGCGAATCAGGCCGTCACGGCCTCACGAACCGGCGCGCGCTTCTCAGCAGCGACCAGTTCCTCCGCCAGCGTCGCCAGCGCGAGGAACATCCACGCCTGTGACCAGCGCATGTACGAAGTGCGAATCGTGCAGTAAGGCAGCTTGCGATAGTAAAAGAACCCGTGCTCGTCGCGCATGTGCTGCATCGCCCAGTCGAACACCGAGCGCGCCCGCGGCACTCCGCCAGAGTCGAGGTGCTTGAACTCAATCGGTGAAATGATGCTCTGCGCCACGCAATGCACGTCGATGGGATACGTGTTGTTGTGGAAGTAGCGCGGCGTGCCGTCTTCGAGAAAGAAATGCTTCCGGTAGAAATCATACCCGCGCCGGACCGCGGGCTTGAACTCGTCCGTGCCCGCGCATTCGCCGAGCACACGGAGGCCGGTCAGGTTGTAGGCCGTGTGAAAGTTGTCGATCCATTGCTGCTTGGGCAGTTCACCGTAGGGCCACGAACCGTCCACCGCCTGCTTCGAGGCCGACCAGCGCGCGAGCTCGAGCGCTAGTTCCATGTGACTGCGGTTTCCGGAGAGCCTGGCCACACGCGCCAGCAGCGCCGCACCGAGGAAGTTCGCGTTGTGAATTATCGACTTCAACGTGGGCAACGGATAGGCCACTGACGTCACGTCGCCGTCCGTCCAGACCAGCGTCGAAATGTAATCGGCCGCGCTCAAGGCCATGGCCAGCAGCCGTGGATCCTTCCGCACTTCGTAGAGATCTAGCACGGCGTTGGTGACGAAGATGGTGCAAACGATGTTCGGCGCTCCCACCGGCACGACGATGGTGCGCGTCTGCCACGGGAAGCTGTAGCCCCAGGCCCAATACGGAACGCCCGGAGAGCGCATTTCGACCAGGCGCTGGGCCATGTAATCGATCAGGCTTTCGTCTTTGAGCAGCCCGGCCTTCTGTAGCCGGATCAGCCCGAGGAGGAAGAGCGACAGCGCCTTCGAGTTCTGCGTCTTGGGGATGAGCAGCAGCGAACGCACATTCACCGGACTGCGCTTGAGCACTTGCGTCATCACCAACCGCGGCCAGCGCGAATCGAGGAAGGGCAGCGCCTTGAAGATGCGGCTGTTCAGCGCATCATACGGATCGTGCCCGGCCCAGTCGTTGGCCTGGCAATAGGCCAGCAACTTGAGCGTCGCGGACGCCGGATCTTCGACTGTGGTTCGAGCTGAATTCATCTGGTTGGAAACAAATCTCAGTGCGCGGCCGTGACCGGCTCGGCCAGTTGCGCGCCCGGCTCGGAAACCCGCACCGCATCGTGCCGAGTGATGTCCTCCATCATCTTGAGGTAACGGTCCCTCATTACTTCCCAGCGGATGGGCACGTATTCCTGTTTCGCCTTCGCCGCGAGTTTCGCCTGCAAGGCCTTGTCCTGGTAAACGCGCACCATCTGCTTCGCCAGATCCGCCGACTGGTTGGGCTCGAAGAAGGCCAACCCCTCCTCACTGAAGTAATGGCGGATGGCCTTCAACCGCGAGCAGATGACGGCCTTGCCCATGATGATGTATTCGGAAAGCTTGTTGGAAAACGAGAAGTCGAGGAACACGTCGCGCCGGGTGGAGAGCACACCGACATCGCAGCGATGCAACCATTCCGGAACCGCCTCGGGCCGGACGCTGCCGACAAAACGCACGCGCCCGTCCAGTCCAAGCTTCTTCACCATCGCTTCCAATTCGGCTTTCTCGGGACCGCCGCCCAAAATCCAAAACTGCGCGCCGGGCATTTCCTTCTGCGCGAGTCCGAACGCCTCGATGGCAATGTCCAGCCCGTAGATGTGAGTCAGCGTGCCGTGATACATCATCACGAATTCTGGCTGCTCCTCGCCCGGCTTCGATGCTGGCGGCGCGTTCACGACCTTCTCGAAAATCGATTCATCGACCGAGTTCATGATCTCAATGGATTTGCCGGGCGTCAGGCCGCGGCTGACCAGCAACTGAGTGATCGGCTCGTTG
This sequence comes from Pedosphaera sp., assembly GCA_031414955.1. GTDB lineage: Bacteria > Verrucomicrobiota > Verrucomicrobiia > Limisphaerales > SIBH01 > JANNGC01. The sequence goes on from JANOQV010000237.1 coordinate 32,976, forward strand.
ATGGTGATGACATGGTCCGCGAAATCAAAGCTGATCCTCTCGATCCATTTGAGCAGGCCCACCACCAGCGAGTCCTCCTTGATGCCGTACTTTGAGATGTAGAACTCGGGCGTGATCTCGTGCATGTCGAAGATGATCTTGGCCCCGCGCCACTTGGCATACAGGCCGGCAAAGACCAGGAAGTCAGGGAGATTGTTCACATCCACCACGGCGTACTGCCGTGAACCCATGCGGGCGGACAGCTTGCAAAAGGCCCAGACGAGGAAGGCGAAGTACTCGTAAAAGTAACGGACCAGCGAGCCGCGCTTCTTGCCCAGCGCCACCGTCTCCACGTTCACGCCGCACAACGTAAAATTCTTGGACTTGGAGAAGGAGGATTCCAGCGCCAGCACATCGACGGTGTATCCGGCGGCGACCAGCGCCTCGGCCTTGCGCCGCACCCGAATGTCGATCTCGTAGTGGTTTTGCAGCAGTATGCAGACTGATTTCATTTGCTTGTGGGCGCCTCTTCCAGCACCCGCCCCGTAGAAATACACAATTCGGAATCGCCCGTCCACGAGACATCTTCCGCCTCCCCGGCGGTGCCAAAGGCCGGCGGACGATGGACCCGCACGGTCAAGGGCGGATCAAACCGCTCGCCGCGCGCTTGCAGCTTCACGCCGCCGTCCGCCGCATCGGAAACCGCGAACGTGACCGCGCGCCGCCGGCGAAACCAGCCGACAGCCTGCGCACCGGAGGCGAACCAGACGTTGAGGGTGCGGAGGTGGCCCACCAGGCGGGCGTAGAAATCCCCCCAGAACCTTTCCGGTCCGTGGCTGCGGTCGTGCCAGAGCAGGGTCAGCACGCCGCCAAATTTTTCGCTGTTCGCCATCATACGCTCGCAGAGCTTCCACGCCGCCTCGTCGGTCAATCCGAGCCGCTGCGGGTAGAACAAGGCGCCGTCCTGAATGTGCATCGGCAGTTCCAGCAGGGTGCGTGAGCCGAAAGGCCGGAAGGTCTGCGTGGTGCCGCTGCGATAACCGGGCGTTTCGTTGTAGCCGGTCGTGGAGTCGTAGGAGTAGCCGGATTCCTCCAGCACGCGAAAGGTGTTCTCGTCGCGCAACAGCCAGTGCATCCGGATGCCGATCTGCTTTTCGCCGGTGACGGACGAGACGCGGCGCAATTCCTCGCGGCCCTTCATCACGCTGTGCCAGGCGTCGATGCCGTGAACGCCAATCTCGCAGCCCGCCTCCATCAACTTCGCCGTCCACTCGGGCATGTCGGTGATGTCGTAGGCGGTGGCGCGGCGCTCGGCGTGGTTCGCCGACACCTTGTCGCCGGCGCGGCGCTTGAAGGGGATGAGGTAATACGTCGCGGGCAAATCTTTCTCGACTTGCAAATACCACTCGAACGGAATCCAGAAATCTTTCGCCCAACCCAGATAAACGAACGGCAGCGAAGCAGCAGCACGCCACACCTTGAGGAGCTTCGAAAAGGACATCCGCCCTTTGATCATTTCGCGCAGCGCGCCAACGGTCGAGCGATACAGGAAGCCCCACATCGTGTGATCGAACTTGTGCTGGCGAATGCCAATGAAGTCGATGTCGTGCGTAAGACAGACCGTAAAATCCTTGCCGGCGGGCACGGGCGGAATTTCCACGAAGGAAATCCCGGCGGCGAGAATCCACTCGCGCAACATGGCGATGTGGATGTCCAGCGCGGGAACCTGCGCGTGCTCGACTGGCTGCCCGGTGGAGAGGAGGAAGCGGACTTCCTGAAACAAATCGTAACCAAGCCGCAGCACCGTCGAGTCCGGAGCCTGCATCCTGAGACCGGCGATTTCTGAATTGCCAGCGAAGCAAACGGCGTCCTTCTTCGCGCCCACGAAAATCAACGCACGACCGTAGAGCGGGAGCGAACTTCCCTGATAATCAATGGCGACGCCGTGATCCTTGGAGCGTCCGGCCAGTTTGGCTTTGCGGTCCCAGGCGCTCAGTTCCGATCCGTAAACGAGCAGCAGCCGCGCCTCCACGGCGGGAACCTGATCTCCGGCGGCGATGACGACATCATACAACCGGCCGGGGTGATAGAATTCCCACGGGGTCTTGAACAACTGGAAGAACTCCTCGACGACCGAGGTTTCGTCCGCTCTGGTGATGACGCCGATCATGCGAAGTCTTACGATCCAAGTTCAGCGCCAGTGGCCACGGGGCACGCCGATTGAAACAGCGGCGGCACGCCACCGTTCGCTGCATGGTTAGGCGTTGCGGGTGTTGTCATTCGTCGTCCTCTGGTAATTCCGGTGTGACTAGATGGACAAGGCCGATAGCGTCGATAACCTTGATGCCGGGGAAGCGCTCTTGTGGCCGAATCTGACGGTCGATGGCGTTCTTGGTCTGTTCGGAGATGACAATGAGGTATCTGATAAAGTCCCCGGGCTCGTCGGCGAGTCGCTGCAAGTCGCGCTCGATAGCGCGCTTTTGGGGTCCGCGGAGTGCAACAGTTTCCGATGTGTGAGTTGCCTTGACCTCGGCGATGAGTCGCCGCGTGCCGTCTGACGCAAAACCCTGAATGTCGATGCCGCCTACGCCCGCTCCACCGTATCGCAAGTCGAGTTCGGGATGGAACGTGCGAAGCTTCTCGATGGCGATCCATGAAAGCTTATCGTGAATCCGGTTGTTCAGGATGCTCACTGCTTGCTTGAGTGAGATCAGGAACTCGAGTTCGTCCGTGTAAGTCTCAATGAGCGATTTGGCCATATTTGGAGAGCGCGCTAGCAACGCCTAACATCTGATTAAGCCAACACCGGTTCCGCCTTCACCGCTGCCGGTTGCTTGAAGAAATTGCACACTGTTTCCACGACGTAGCGCGCCTGCGCTTCCTCCAGTTCCGGATAGACTGGCAGCGCCACCGTCTCCAGCGCCGCGCTTTCGCTGTGCGGGAAGGTGCCCTTGCCCTGGCCGAGGTAGGCGAAGCATTCCTGCAAGTGCATCGGCACCGGGTAGTAAATCTCCGTGGCGATGCCGGCCTTCTCCATCGCGTTCTTCAGCGCATCACGCCGCGAGGAGCGGATGATGTACTGGTTGAAGATGTGGCGGTTGGCCGCGGTCTTCGGCAGATAGAGGTCCACGCCATTGGAGCCGCGCTTGGCGAACTGCGAGCTGTCGGCGATCTTGATCCCGGACTCGGCGAAGAGCTGGTCGTAGCGCGCGGCGTTCTGCTGGCGCGCGGCCGTCCACTTGTCGAGGTGGCGCAGCTTCACCGAAACGATGGCGCCTTGCAGCGAGTCGAGGCGGAAGTTGCCGCCGATGACCTTGTGATAATACTTGGGCTTCGAGCCGTGGGCGCGCAGCAAGGCGAGCTTATCCGCGCGCGCGGCGTCGTTGGTCACGACCATGCCGCCGTCGCCGGCGCAGCCGAGATTCTTCGAGGGGAAGAACGAGAGGCAGCCATAGTGGCCGATGGAACCGGCCCGGCGGCCCTTGTCCTCCGCGCCGATGGCCTGCGCACCGTCCTCGATGACCACGAGATTGTGCTTCTTGGCCACCGCCATCACGCCGTCCATGTCGGCCATCTGACCGTAGAGATGCACGGGAATGATGACTTTGGTGCGCGGCGTAATCTTCGCTTCGATCTGCGCCGGGTCGAGATTGTAGGTCGTGGGATCGATGTCCACGAAGACGGGCTTGGCGCCGAGCCGCGCAATGGCGCCGGCCGTGGCAAAAAACGTGTAGGGCGTGGTGATGACTTCATCGCCCGGGCCGACACCCTCGGCCATGAGGCAGATGAGCAGCGCGTCGCTGCCGGACGAAACGCCGACGCCGTGCGCCGCGCCCGAGTATCTGGCGATGGCCTTTTCGCATTCGACCACCTTCGGCCCGAGAATGAAGTGCTGGGACTCCATGACCTCGGCCACCGCGGCGTCGATTTCCGCCTTGATGGTGTGGTACTGCGCTTTCAGATCGAGCAAGGGAACATTCATCGATTCACTCCTGTGTTTTTCAATTCTCCGTAAGACACCGTGCCGCGGCTCAACTCGGCCGGCAGCTTTGCTTCTTCATCCAAATCCAGGCAACGCAACAAGCCCTTCTTTACTTCCTGGTAGCGATAGCCGGTCTCGGGGCACTTCATGATGCCGTCCGGGCCGGCGTGCAGCTTGTGGCCGTGGCGGCTCATCCAGCCGACCTGCTTGGCAGGATTGCCGACGACGAGCGCGTAGTCGGGAACATCCTTGGTCACCACCGCGCCCGCGCCGATGAAGGCGTAGCGCCCGATGGTCGTACCGCAAACGATGGTCGAGTTCGCGCCCACGGTGCAGCCGCGCTTGAGTCGGGTGGTTTCGTAAAGTGAGTGGCGGTTCACCTGCGAACGGGGATTGGTCACGTTGGTCAGCACGCAGGACGGGCCGAGGAACACGTCGTCCTCGATGATGGTGCCGGTATAGACCGAGACGTTGTTCTGAATCTTGACGTTGTTCCCAATGGTCGTGCCGCCGTCGATGTTGACGTTCTGGCCGATGACGCAGCGCTCGCCGAGCTTCGCGCCTTTGATGATGTGGGCGAAATGCCAGACCTTGGTGCCCGCGCCGATTTCGGAGCCGGCGTCCACGCAGGCGGTCGGATGCGCGAAATAGGGCAGAGCCTTCTGCTCCGGGCTGGCGGATTCCAGTTCGACCGCCGTGCCCTTGTTGAGCAGCGAACGCTGGCAGGCATCAAGCACGTTCAGCACGCGCAAGCCTTCGCGACCGTCGGTGAGCGGTGCTTTGCGCGAACGCACACTGTCGATGAAATGCTGGCACTCGGTCTTGAGCGGCTCCTGCTTGTCGAGCGCGACCACCTCGCCCTTGGCCTTGATGGCGGTCGGGATGCGGTTCTTCCACTCCACCTTGTGCGGATAAAGCACGAGCTTGTCGTCGATGGTGTCGTCGAACACGGCCATCTTGTCCGAGCCGACCACGACGAGACGCTGCTCCTTCACCGGGTGCAACCAGCTCACATAGATGTGCGCCTGCACGCCGCTCGGGAAACTGAACTGGCTCATCGTCACGTCGAAAATATCGCTGCTCAGATACGCGCCGCCCTGGCAGGTGATGCGGTTCGGAACTTCATTGAGCAGGGAGAGGATCACCGAGATGTCGTGCGGGGCGAAGCTCCAGAGAATGTTTTCCTCGGTGCGGATTTTCCCGATGTTGAGACGGTTCGAGTACAGGTAGTGAATTTTCCCCAACTCGCCCTTCTGGATCAGCTCCTGTAATTTCACCACCGCCGGATGATAGCGGAGAATGTGGCCGACCATGAGGATGCGACCGCGGGCCTCGGCGAGTTCCACGAGTTCCCTGCCCTGCTTCACTTCGATGGCGAGCGGCTTCTCGACATAGACATCCTTGCCCGCCTCGAGCGCGGCCTTCGCCATGTCGTAGTGGGTGACGGCGGGCGTGGAGAGCGCCACGGCGTGGATGGACGGATCGGCCAGCACCTGCTTGTAGTCGCGGACGAAGCGGACGTTGCTGTACTGCGCCTTGTGGTCCGTCTCCACCGATTCACGCGAATCGCAGATGACCGAGAGCGCGCCCAGTTCGTGGAAGTTGCGCACGAGGTTTTTGCCCCAGTAGCCCATGCCGATCGCGGCGACGTTCACGCCCTGGTTGTTCGATTGGTTCTGCATTGTCGTCTCTTTCCACCGGCACAACGGCCGGTTTGCTCCGCTAACTCATCGTCTTGTCGTCAGAAAATCCTGAGCCGTTACTTCAGCAAAGCCACGCACTTGGCGGACACACAGCCTTCGCCGTAGAGCGCAGGGCGTGAAGCGGGCGGCGCGAAGGTGCGAATGCTGTTCACAATGGAATCACGGTCAAAGCCGGCGAGCCTGTTCCATCCGCTCTCGACGGTTTCCACCCACTCGGTCTCGTCGCGCAGCGTCACGCACGGCACGCCCAGCCAGTAAGCCTCCTTCTGCAAGCCGCCGGAATCGGTGAGAACGAGACGGGCCGAGCCGGTCAGCGTCACCATGTCGAAATAGCCCAACGGCTCGATGAGTTTGATGTGCGGTTTGAGTTGGTGGCCGCCCTCGGCGAGCACCTTGCGGAAGCGCGGGTGCGCGGGAAACAGCACCGGCTCGTCCAGCGCGTTGAAGGCATTGAGAATGTTGACCAGGCGCTTGGGGTCATCGGTGTTCTCGCTGCGATGCACGGTGGCCATCAGGTAGCCGTTTTTCTTGAGACCCAGGCGACCGAGTGTTTCCGAAGCCTTGGGCGCGGAGCGTTCCCTGGCCCAGTTCAACACGTCGAGCATCACGTCGCCGACAAGGTGGACGCCTTTCGTGATGCCTTCGGAGGTGAGGTTCGTAATCGCCGTCGAGCTGGGGCAGAGCAGCAGCGCCGAGAGATGATCCGCAATGACGCGATTCACTTCCTCCGGCATGCGACGGTTGAAGCTGCGCAGGCCGGCCTCCACATGGACGACCGGGATGTGGAGCTTCGAGGCCGCGAGCGCGCCGGCCAGCGTGGAATTGGTGTCGCCGTAGATCAGCACCCAGTCGGGCTTCTCCTGAATCATCACTTCCTCGACCGACTTCAGCATCGCGCCCGTCTGCGCACCGTGCGTACCGGAGCCGACGCCGAGATTGAAGTCGGGCGCGGGAATCTCCAACCCGTCGAAGAACACGCCCGACATGGCGTAGTCATAGTGCTGCCCGGTGTGAACGAGCAGTTCCTTGTGATGCTTGCGCAACTCGCGGCTGACCGCCGCCGCCTTGATGAACTGCGGCCTCGCGCCAACTATGCTGACAATTTTCATTCTGTTTCCCTGTCGGCTTCCCGGTTGAAAAGCCGCGTGCCGGTTGAACTCAAAATCTTGCCGCGTTCGAATCCCGATGGAGGCAACCAGGCCCAAACGCCGGAGCGCCGAGCATTGCTCGGCCTGAAGCGGTTTCCAGGCCCGCTGCCGAGCATTGCTCGGCGCTCCGTCCCGATACGC
>JANOQV010000238.1:0-7296 GCA_031414955.1 Pedosphaera sp.
TGACGACGGGCCCGGCTCGTTGCGGGAAATCATCGCGGCCGCCGCGGACGGCGCGACCATCCGCTTCGCCACCAACCTGTCCGGCCAGACCATCCGGCTGACCCGCGGAGAACTGCGGCTGGACAAGAGCCTGACCATTGACGGCTCGGAACTGGCGAAGGGCATCCACCTCGATGGCAACCACGCCTCGCGGGTGTTCTTCATCACCAGCAACGCGACAGTGGTGCTGGATTCATTGACCATCACCAACGGTGACACCAAGGCTCTCGACGACGCCAACATCGGTGGCGGCGGTGTCTTCAACGCCGGGAAGCTGACGGTGAACCGCTGCACGCTGGCGGGGAACGCGACCACCGGTGGCGGGGGCGGCATTGGCAGCCGGGGGCCGCTCACCGTGAACCAATGCACGCTGACCGGCAACCGGGCCTTCGGTGGCGGCGGCATCGGCATCTACTATTTTTCGGGCGGAACTTTGGCCGTGAACCAGAGCACGCTCTCCGGGAACAAGGCGGTCGGCAATGGGGCGGTGGGCGTGGGCGATGATGTCTTCAGCTACGTCGCGCCGGTGGCCAGTTTCAATTCCATCATCAGTGATCTTCATTTGAACCAGGCCGGCCTCACCCTGACCGGAACCAACCTGATCGAAACTTACGCCGTGCGCGAGGACCGGCCGACGAATCCCGCCCCCATCACGGAAGCACCCCTGCTCGCGCCGCTCGGTGACTACGGCGGGCCGACTCCCACCATGCCGCCACTGCCCGGCTCGCCCGCCATTGACGCGGGCAGCAGCGCCGGAGTCACCAGCCGGAGCAAGGACCAGCGCGGTCTTCCGCGTCGCGTGGGTGCGCAGGTGGATATCGGCGCGGTCGAAGTCGCCAGGCCGTTCCTCAAATCCGTGGTCACCAACACCAACGATTCCGGCCCCGGCTCGTTGCGGCAGGCCATGCAGGAATCCGCCAGCGGCGCGCTCATCACCTTCGCCACGAACCTGTCGGGCCAGACCATTCGCCTCACCAGCGGTCACCTGCAGTTGGACAACAACTTCACGATTGATGCTTCTGCACTGACCGAGAGGATGATCCTGGATGCCTTTGGCCTGAGCCGGGTCTTCAACGTGCCCGGTGAGCATCTCACCAACGTCCTGACCGCGCTCGTCATCACCAATGGCAATGTCCCCCAGAGCGGCGCGGGCATCCTTAACCGGGGCCACCTGACGCTGAACCGTTGCGCGGTGAAAAATCACCAGGGGCATGTGGGTGCGGGCATTTACAACCTGACCACGCTCATTCTGAACCAGTCCACGGTGACGGGAAATTCCGTCAATGGCTATGGCGGCGGCATCTATAACAGCGGTCGGCTCACCGTGAACGAAAGCACCCTGTCGGGGAATAGGTGTGAACACAAAGGCGGCGGGGCCATCCACAACGCCGCCGAGGGCACGTTGGTGCTGAACCAAAGCACGCTGACGGAGAACCGGGCCTTGAACGCGGGACCATCCCTCGGCCTGGGCGGCGGGGTGTGGAACGAAGGGATCACGATCCTCAACCACTGCACGCTCACGGGAAATCTCGCGACGCGCGGCGGAGCCTGGCACAACGAAGGCACCCTGACCGTTTCCAACTCCATCGTCGCCGGCAACGGGCGCACGAACATTTCCGGCCCCTTCACCGGCGGGCACAACTTCACGGAGGGCGATCCGCTCCTCGCTCCGCTCGGCCACCACGGCGGCCCGACGCCCACCATGCCGCCGCTGCCCGGCAGCCCGGCCCTCAATGCCGCCAGCAAATCCGCCTTCACGAACGACCAGCGCGGCTTCCTGCGTCCCTTCGGAGCCGCGCCGGACCTCGGCGCGGTGGAAGGTGGGGCATCGCGTAGCGATGCCCGAAGGTAGCCGTGGGTTTCAACCCACGGATCAGGCCGCCAGCAATCGTCCGCATCGCGTAGCGATGCTTGAACTGCGGGGCTGGGCTTTCAGCCGTCGCTACGCGACGGGCCATCGTTTCACATTTCCAACCGTGGGTTAAAACCCACGGCTACCGTCATGTGGTCGCTCCGCGACCTTTCCGTGTCTTCCGTGGTCCCAAAAAGATTTTTTCACTTTCCGTGAAACAACCGCCGGGTTTCCGCGAAAGAACCTTGTGAACGAACAAATATGTTTATGAAACTCACAAAACGACTCACCCAACAACTCACCCGGATCGGCCTCGCTGCCGTCCTCCTCTTCACCCTCAACCTTCAACTCTCCACCGCCCACGCCCAAGGCACGCAGTTCACCTATCAGGGGCGGCTCGACAGCGGCGGCTCGCCGGTGAACGGCTCCAACGACCTCACCTTCACCCTCTACAACGCCGCCACCCTTGGGGCCACCGTGGGCACGAGCAACGTCTTCAACGACCTGCTCATCAGCAACGGGCTGTTCACCGTGACGCTCGACTTCGGAGCGGGCGCGTTCAACGGCTCGGCGCGCTGGCTGCAAATCGCCGCCCGGCCCGGCGCGAGCACCGGTGCCTACACCAACCTCGCCCCGCGCCAGCCGGTCACCGCCACGCCCTATGCCATCATGTCTGCCAATGCGGGCACGGCGGCGGCCCTCTCCGGCAACGTCTCCGCGGGGCAGATCACCGGCGTCATTCCCGTGGGGCAACTGCCCGCCAGCGTGCTCACCAATGGGGCGACCGGTGTGAACCTCACCGGCGCGTTCAGCGGAAATGGCGCGGGCCTTACCGGGATTGACTTGCGAAACGTCAATGGCCAGGGCGTGTTCTCGATTGCGACCAACAGTGGCATCTTTGTGCTGGCCTCCTCGCCGGGCGTGGGCAGCGGACCTTTGTCGGTCACATCGGCGGATGTCAACGGGGATGGCAAGCCCGATTTGATCAGCGCGAATTTCGGCGGCACGCTGACGGTGTTGACGAACAACGGAAGCGGCGGCTTTGTGCTGGCCTCCTCGCCGGGCGTGGGCCCCAATCCTCGGTCGGTCACGGCGGCGGATGTCAACGGGGATGGCAAGCCCGATTTGATCAGCGCGAATTACGGCAACAACTCGCTGACGGTGTTGACGAACAACGGAAGCGGCGGCTTTGGGCTGTCCTCCTCGCCGTTCACGGGCACCGGGCCTTGGTCGGTCACGGCGGCGGATGTCAACGGGGATGGTAGGGCAGATTTGATCAACGCGAATGTCGGCGCCAGCACGCTGACGGTGTCGACGAACAACGGGAGCGGCGGCTTTGTGCTGTCCTCCTCGCCGGGCGTGGGGGGAGGCGCGCCTGAATCGGTCACCTCGGCGGATGTCAACGGGGATGGCAGGCCAGACTTGATCAGCGCGAATGTCGGCGCCAACACGCTGACGGTGTTGACGAACAACGGGAGCGGCGGCTTTGTGCTGTCCTCCTCGCCGGCCGTCGGGAACTTTCCTCGGTCGGTCACGGCGGCCGATGTCAACGGGGATGGCAAGCCCGATCTGATCAGCGCGAATTTCGATGACGACACCCTGACGGTGTTGATGAACAACGGGAGTGGCGGCTTTGTGCTGTCCTCCTCGCCGGCCGTCGGCAACTCGCCTCGGTCGGTCACGGCGGCGGATGTCAACGGGGACGGCAAGCCCGATCTGATCAGCGCGAATTACGACGCCAACACGCTGACGGTGTTGATAAACAACGGGAGCGGCGGCTTTGTGCTGGCCTCCTCGCCAGGTGTGGGAAACAACCCTCTTTCGGTCACGGCGGCGGATGTCAACGGGGATGGCCGGCCGGACTTGATCAGCGCGAATGTCAATGCCAACACCCTGACGGTGTTGTTCAACACGGCGACATACACTGGCAATTTCACCGGCCACGTCGGCATTGGCACGACCACGCCGGGAGAGAATTTGTCCATCACCACCACGACCTCCACCCCGAGTGAGGCCTCCGCAACGCTGAGTCTTTCATCTTTTGGCGGAAACACATGGATCTTGAATAGCGTTTCCGGTTTCGGTGGCGGACACAATAATGCCCCGCCCGGATCCCTCCAGTTTTACAACGCCAATTCGGACACTTCTCCATTAGTCTTGCAGGCTGGTGCCGTCGGCATCGGCGGGCCAGCCGTCTCGCTCGATAAGCTCACGGTCTCCGGCCAGTATCTGGGTCTCCGATCGCCTGATTTGGCGGATCTCATCATGGTCGGCAATAACGATGCCAGCCGGATGGATGTGGCCCTCACGGCTGGCGCGGGCCAATTTAGTTCCAGCGCTGCGCTTGGTGACTCCGTAATCCGCAACATAGGCGGGAAGGTTCACTTGCAGTCCGGGAGCGGAGCGGCCGCCGTGACGATTGACACGGCCAACAGCGTCGGCATCGGCACGTCCAATCCGCAAGTAAAGCTGGATGTAAATGGCGCGGTGCGGGCGATAGGTTTCAGTTGCCGACCGGGAATTGCCTTTGCACCCGGGGGTAATCTATTCAATGTCAACTGGACTGGCAGTGCGGCGCAGTTGTGGATTGATAACGTCATGGTTGGCCTCATTTCGCTCACCTCCGACCGGCGGCTGAAAGAAGAAGTCCAACCCATGACTGGTTCGGCGATTGAACGGGTGATGGCCTTGAAGCCGGTCACCTTCAAATACAAAAACATCGCGGGGACGCCGTTCACCGGCAGCCCGATTACTCAAGAAGGCTTTATCGCCGATCAGGTGCAACAGGTGGTTCCCAGCGGGGTCAACGGCAAGAACGATGCGTTGACAAAAGAGGGCCAGATTCAACCGCAGACATTAAACCCTTTGCCCTTGATCTCAGTGCTGACCAAGGCGACCCAGGAACTCGCGCGCAAGCTGGCCGCGCAGGAATCCGAGCTGACCGACCTGCGAGCGGAGTTGAGCCAGCTCCGCAGCGAGAAGACCTCACTGACGAAGCTGGCCAGCGAAATGGAAGCCCGCTTCGTCCGGTTGGAGCAGGCCATGCACAAGACCACGGTCCCCGCCGTGAAAGATGTGAGCGCGTCGGCGGACGTGAAGTAACTCAAGCAGGCGACGGCTCCCGGCGCGGCGACCCCGCCCGGGAGCCTGCCCACTGAAAGACGACCATGAAAACCCTCTCCCTCCTCGCCCTCCTGGCCGCCGGCGGACTCACCGCCCACGCCCAATACACCATCAACTGGTCCAAGATCGCCGGCGGCGGCGGACTGAACAGCACCGGCGGCGTCTATGCCGTCAGCGGCACCATCGGCCAGCCGGACGCCAGCGGCGCGCTGACTGGCAGCGTCTATTCCGTGACCGGCGGCTTCTGGCCCGGCGTGACGCTCGTGCAAACGCCCGAAGCTCCGTTGCTCGCCTCCGAGCTGCTCCCCGGCGGCAGCGTGCGCATCTTCTGGCCGCTGCCCGCCACCGGCTTCATGCTGGACCAGACCACCGCCCTCGCCTCGCCTCCCGCCGCGATCAGTTGGAGCCAGGTCGCGTTCCCCTACCAGTCCAACGCCACGCACATCTCCATCACCGTGCCGCCCGGTCTGGGCAGCAAGTTCTACCAGTTGAGAAAACCCTGACCTGGTAGCGGCGATCTCACGAGCCGCTGCTACAGGATCCAGAATGGCACGCTCGCCATCCGTGAGGTTTCTTGCCACCTTCCGGGCCATGAAACTCGGCCCTGGCTTTGGCGCAATGATGTTGCTCTGCGCATTCAGTGTCTCGACGGCCGCCGCGCCCGCGCCGGATTCGCCGCCGCTCTCGCCGCTTGAATCCATGCGCAAGATTCACCTCAGTCCGGGCTTTGCCATCGAACTCGTCGCGAGTGAACCGCTCACGATGGACCCTGTGGCGATTGACTGGTCGCCCGACGGACGCCTGTGGGTTGTCGAGATGGCCGACTATCCGCTCGGCCTGGATGGGAAGGGCAAACCCGGCGGTCGCGTGCGCGTGCTCGAAGACACCGACGGCGACGGTCGCTACGACAAGCAGACCTTGTTCGCTGACGGACTCAGTTTTCCCACTGGCCTGCTCACATGGCGCGACGGCGTGATCGTCACCGCCGCGCCGGAGATTGTTTTCCTGCGCGACACGGATGGCGACGGCAAGGCCGACTCGCGCGAAGTGCTCATCAGCGGATTGCTTGAAGGCAACCAGCAGCTCCGCGCCAACGGTCTGCGCTGGGGACTCGACGGCTGGGTGTATTGCGCGGCGGGCGGGCATCATCGCGGCCACGGCACCGGCAACAAGATTCGTTCGACGCGCGCGGGCAAAGATGTGGGGGTCGGTGCGCTGGACTTTCGCTTCCGTCCCGACACGGGCGAACTGGAGCCGGAGAGCGGGCCGTCACAGTTCGGGCGTAACCGCGATGACTGGGGTCACTGGTTCGGCACGCAGAACTCGCGCCCGCTCTGGCACTACGTCCTCGCCGACCGTTACCTGCGCCGCAACCCGCACGCCGCCGCGCCCGACCCGACGCGCCAGGTCGTCGTGCCGCTGAATCCCAGGGTGTGGCCGGTGAGTTCGCCGGAGAAACGCTTTCACTCGTTCGAGAACGCGGGCCACTTCACCTCCGCGTGCGCCGGGATGATTTACCGTGATGAACTGCTGTTCGGCCCGGGCGCGGGAAACGCAATGCACGCCTTCACCTGCGAGCCGTTCCACAATCTCGTTCAGCGCAATATCATCACGCAGGACGGCGTGACCTTCGCCGCTCGACGCGCGGACGGCGAGGAACAGTCGGACTTCTTCGCCAGTGAAGATCGCTGGTGCCGCCCGGTGATGACACGCACCGGACCCGATGGCGCGCTGTGGGTCGTGGACATGTATCGCTACATGATCGAGCACCCGGACTGGCTGCCCGCCAACGGCCGCGCGGAGTTACTGCCGCACTATCGGCTCGGCGAGGACAAGGGCCGCATCTATCGCGTGTTCCCGACCGGCACTCCGCCGCGCAAGCTGACGCGCCTCGACAGGCTCACCACGACCGAACTCGTCGCCGCGCTGGATTCGCCGAACGAATGGCAGCGCGACAAAGCGCACATGATGCTGCTCTGGCGCGCAGACAAATCCTCTGCGGCTCCACTCGCAAAACTTGCCAGCGAAAGTGCGAACCCGCTCGCTCGACTCCATGCGCTCTGCGTGCTCGATGGCCTTGGCGCGCTCACAGCCGCCAGTGTCGCGCGTGCGCTTGGCGACTCGCATCCCGGCCTTCGCGCGAACGCGCTGCGTCTCGCGGAGAAGCAATCTTCGCCCGAAGTGATTTCCGCCGCCGCGAAACTGGTCGATGACCCGGACGCCAAAGTCCGCCTCCAACTCGCCTGCACGCTCGGCGAGTGGAGTGACCCGCGCGCGGGCGA
>JANOQV010000239.1:0-3270 GCA_031414955.1 Pedosphaera sp.
CCACTCCGCAGGGCGTGGCCGACACATGCTCGCGGCGCGTCTCCGGTTGGCTGATTCCGCCCGTCAGCGGCGACTACACCTTCTGGGCCGCGGCGGATGACCTCGCCACTTTCTACTTCAGCACCAACTCTACCGAGACGCTCAAACGTCCGTTCGCGAAGGTGTGGACTGCCACCGGCTTTGCCTCGTGGGATGATTTGAGGAGTCAAAAATCGCAGACCTTCGCGCTTCAGGCCGGCCGTGCCTATTACATAGAGGGCACCCAGATCGAAGGCGGCGGCGGCGACTTCCTGAACGTCGCGTGGTCGGGACCGGGCATTGCGCGGCAGACGATCCCCGGCAGCGCGCTCGTGCCGGCGCTGGGCAGCGTGGCGTTCGCGGCGCAGTCACCGTTCGCGGCGTGGCAGGCGATCCAGTTCGGCGTCAACGCGGCCAACCCCGCCATCGCCGGGCCGAACGCAGACCCCGATGGCGACGGTTTGTCGAACCTGGCGGAGCACACCCTCGGGCTGAATCCGCTGGTCGCCAATGCCGCGCCGTGGCGGACCGCCCTGACGAATGTGAGCGGGCAGAATTACCTCGGCGTCACCGTCAACCGTTCGGCCGCCGCGACCGACGTGGTGATTGATGCGCAAGCCGGCGGTTCACTCGTCCCGTCCGCGTGGAGCGCCGGCAGCGTGCTCACTCTGCTCAACACGCCTACGACCTTCAGCGCGAGAGACACGGTGCCGGTCAGCACCGCCACCAACCGCTTCCTGCGCCTGCGCTTCACACTGCCATGAACCCGAAGTCCGAAATGAAAATGAGCAACCACGGATGGACACAGATGGACACGGATGAAAACAGCTCCAAGCCAGTGCAGGCTTTTCCCACCCGGCAAGTTGCCATGCACATGTTGAACGTCCTCATTCTCGCAGTCATCCATGTCCATCCGTGTCCATCCGTGTCCATCCGTGGTTTCAACTTCGGAAATCAGGATGAACCAAGCCCGGCCCGCATTCTCCCAAGCTTTGTTCTCCCTCGATTCCGCAGGGGATGATAGAGAACCAACCCGTCATCCATGAGCCAGCCACCATCACGCGAAGAAGAGTTGTTCAACGCCGCCCTCGGGCTGGCGTCCGAGGCCGAACGCGCCGCCTTGCTCGAACGCGAGTGCGCCGATGACGTGGGCCTGCGCGCGAATGTCGAGGCGCTGTTGCGCGCGAGCGGCGTCACGGGCGGCGGCTTCCTCGATGCTCCCGCCGCAGGCGTTCCCGCTCCGGCCAAGCCGCGCGGCACGATGGTGATCGGCGGCACGATGCTGTTGGACAGTTCCGCCGTGGTGACGTCCGCGCCTGTTGCCACGGCCACCACGGGCTACACGGTGGGCGGGGAGATCGCGCGCGGCGGCATGGGCAGCATCCTCGAAGCGGAGGATCGCCGGCTCGGGCGCAAAGTGGCCATGAAGGTGATGCGGCTCGAAGCGGCGGCCAGCGACGAGGCCCGCACGCGCTTCGTGCGCGAGGCCACAGTGCTGGCGCGGCTGGAGCATCCGAACATCGTGCCCATCCATGAACTGGGCTGGGATGCGGAGAACCGGCTGTTCTACACCATGAAGCTCGTGCAGGGCCGCACGCTTCAGGCCGTGCTCAATGGCTTGACGAAAGGCGATGCGGACTTCGTGCGCCATTACACGCTCGACCGGCTGCTCACCATCTTCCGAAAAATTTGCGACGCGCTTTCGCTGGCCCACGCGCGCGGTGTGATTCACCGCGACCTCAAGCCGGACAACGTGATGGTGGGCGAGTTCGGCGAGGTGCTGGTCATGGACTGGGGCATCGCGAAAATTCTCGGCGACACCGCGCAGGCGGCGGCCGAGTCCGCGCAGAAAGTCGGGGAGACGCAGCCGGGATCGGAGGAACGCTTTCGCGAGCTGGCCGATTCCGAGCTGCGCAAGACCACGATGGCCCAGACGATGGACGGCACGGTGATGGGCACGCCGCATTACATGTCGCCCGAGCAGGCGAGCGGGCGCGTGTCCGAGATGGATGCGCAGTCGGATGTGTTTTCACTCGGCGCGATTCTTTACGCGCTGCTCACGCTGCATCCGCCGGTGGAGGCGGCGACGCCCTTGGAGGTCATCGAGAAAATTCAGCGCGGGGAAATTCAACCGCCGACGATTTACAACGAAGCAACCCCGCGTAGCAGCCGACGTAAGGAGGCTCCATCTGAAAAAAGCGGAGCCGATCAGAGCCTCCTTACGTCGGCTGCTACGAGCGGGGATGCTGCGAGCCGGGTCGGAGACCGGCGCTCCTTGCCGCCTTGTCCGAATGGCACAGTTCCCGCCGCACTCTCGGCCGTGACGATGCGCGCGCTCGCGCTCGACAAGTCGCAACGCTACGCGACGGTCGCCGCGCTGGCGGCGGACATCGAGGCCTACCAGGGCGGCTTCGCGACCAGCGCGGAAGAGGCCGGGCTCTTCACGCAACTCGTCCTGCTCGTGCAGCGGCATCGGCGCGAGTTCGCCATCGGCGCGGCGGCGCTCGTCATCCTGCTCTCGTTCACGATCTGGTTCGTCATCAATCTCCGCGCCAAAGAACTTCGCGCCATCGCCGGCGAGCAGATGGCCGTCACTGAGGCCGTGCGCGCGACGGCGGCGGAAAAAGTTGCCGTCGAGAAAAGCGAGGCCACCCGCCGTGCGCTGGCCAAGGCGCAGATCGCACTCGCGGACTCCGCGTTTCGCACCGCCGACCTCGCCGGCCTGGTGCTCGCACTCGAAGCGTGTCCTGAGGACTTGCGCGATCAGAGCTGGCAGTACCTCGCCGCCAAACGCGACTCGTCTCTGCGCCCGGTGGACATTGCCGCCGTGAAGAATCCAGCCGACGTGCTGGCGGTGCCAGGCCGGCCCGGGCAGTTCGTCCTCTCCGGGAAGACGCCCACGATTGCCCTCGTGGATGTGACGGCGGATGACCGTGTCGTCCAGACGTTCGCCACCGACACGAGTGGGGCCAAGACCTTGGCCATCTCCGGCGACGGCCGCGTCCTCGCGGTGGCGGGCGGCAAGCGCAGGAACCAAGGCGATTCCGTGCTCCTGTTCGACGTGGCCACCGGCGCGCTCCGCAAGAACCTGACGTCGCCCCTCGAGGTGGGCGATCTCCACGCCGTCCTCCGCGCGCAGCAGGCTGAACTGCCGCTGTTGGATGTTCCTGAACATCAGCACACGCCGGCCGTCGGGGCTGAAGTCAATCTTTTGGACGCTGCCTTGAATACTCCAGAGCGTGCGACCGGTGG
>JANOQV010000240.1:0-74770 GCA_031414955.1 Pedosphaera sp.
TAAAGCGACCGCACTCCAAACGCTTCGCGCCAGTCGAGGCGTTCAGGGTTGCGTGCCAGCGTTTGGAATGCGGTCGCTTTAGCGCCGCTTTCTGCCGGACCAATCCGAGTCAAGAAGACAACCCCCAAGTGTTTTGCTGCCATCGGGGGAGCAAATCCACCTATCCTCCGTCCAACACAACTATGAAAAGGATACTTTGTCTTGCTGCGGCCGGATTACTCGTTGCTTTCGCCGCCCACGCCCGCGTCAAAATGGTTGCGCTGCCGGAACGAGCGCGCGTCGTCGTGTCGCTGAACAATCCCGATGCCACGCTCGTGGAAGAGGAGCGGATCATCACGCTTCAGAAGGGCGTCAACAAAGTGGATTTCTCGTGGCGCGGCGTGAACATCGACGGCACCAGCCTCCAGATCCGCGCCCTCACGCATCCCGTCGACGTGAAGGTGCTCAACACCAGCTATCCGCCGAACGAGAACGCGCTCATTTGGGAAATCTCCAGTCCGGCCGCGCAGGAAGAACGCGTGCGCATCACGTATTTGCTCAGCGGCCTGTCGCGCGAGGTCACTTATCGCGCCGTGGCCGAGCCGAATGAGAAGGCCTTGACGCTGCGCAACTATCTCCGCCTGCACAACAACTCGGGCGAAGACCTGACTGATGCCGAGGTGAGCGTGGGCTACGGCAGCAATTTCAAGAAGACCATTGCGCACGAGGAAGTGTTGGAGATGCTCTCGGAGCGCGTCGCCGATTTGCCCGTGAAGAAAGTGTTGAGCTGGGATGCCGCGACTCAGCCTTGGGATCCGGAATATCAGAAGAGCACCGTGGGCATTCCGCTCAACTACGTCATCACCAACAACACCTCGGCCAAGCTCGGGGCGCACACCATGCTGCCGGGCAAGGTGCGCATTTTCATTAAGACCAAGGAGCAGCCGGCCGGCGCAGGCGAGCAAGCGGGCGAAGGCGTGGCGTTCACGGGTGAGGATTGGGCCAAGCTCACGCCGGTGGACCGAGAAATGAATCTCTACATCGGCCAAAGCCGTGACGTGAAGGTCACGCAGCGCAAGACCAAGGACGACAAGACCAACATCCGCCGCAACAACGTCAACAACATCGTGCTCAACGACGTGGATGAGATTTACAAGATCGAGATCGAGAATTTCAAAAAAGAGCCGGTGAACCTGACCATCGTCGAGCACATCCCCGGCTACTGGAAGATGGTCGAGAACAGCCACGCCGCGCAGTTCAAGAAGAAGGACGCGTTCACCTTCGAGTACAATCTGACGCTCCCGGCGGAAACCACGGGCACCAAGAAAACCACCATCACATTCAACATCAACAAGCTGAACGTGCAGGGGAATGAGCCGAGCAGTTTCTGAACTGAGCGCGGCCCGCCGAGTCCGCGTGTTGAAAATATTTCTTATGAACTCCTCAATTTTCTCGAACCGTCTGACGCGCAACGATGCGCGCACAGTTCAGGTACAGGTAGGGCGCGGTGTCCTCACCGCGCCGTGGCGGTTGGCAACGTCGTGGCCCGGCGCGCCGAGGACAGCGCGCCCTACCATCGCAATCCTGCTCGCGCTGCTTGTCGGGTTGGTGGCCCACGCCCGCATCAACGTCGTCACGCTGCCCGACCGAGACACGGTGCAACTGACGATCTACAACTCCGCCGACCTGACGCTGGTCAAGGAGACGCGGCATCTCACCTTCAAGAAGGGCATCAACAAGCTGGAGTTCTCCTGGGCAAACACACTGATCGATCCGACGTCAGTCGAGTTCCGTCCCCTGACGCATGTGAGCGAAGTGGAATTGCAGGATGTGAGTTTTCCACCCCGCGTGGCGAACACCTTGGAGTGGCGCATCAATTCCGAGTTCGCGGGCGAAGTGGTGGTGGAGATTCGCTACTTCACGAGCGGCATTTCGTGGACGGCGGATTACGTGTGCGAGGCGAACAAGAACGAGACGCAGATGGATTTCTCCGGCGCAGTGCGCGTGACGAACAAGAGTGGCGAGGACTACGAGAACGCGCAGGTGCGGCTGGTGGTGGGCGTGATCCGGCTGGTGCAGGAAATTGCCGACCTAGCCCGCGCGGGCAAACCAGGGATGCCGACCACCACCGCATTCAACGGGAGAGCGGGCGGACCCGTGCCGGCAGCCGCACCGCAGGCGCTCTTGGCCTTCGGGGCCATGATGGAAGCGGACAAGTCAGCCATGATGAAGCCCAAGGAAATTCAGAAGGAAGGTCTCTCCGAGTATTTCATGTACACCGTCGAGGGCCGCGACACGATTCCCACCGGCTGGGCCAAGCGCCTGCCGTCCTTCAAGACCGACATGGTGCCGCTGACCAGCTACTACAAGTTTGAAGTCGAGCGCTTCGGGGATCAGGTCATGCGCTACTACCAGTTCACCAACTCGGTCGCGAACAAGCTGGGCAAGGAGCCGCTGCCGGATGGTGCGGTGAAGGCCTTTCGTTTCACCACCGACGACAAGCTCTACGCCTTCGTCGGCCGCACCTCGGTGAAATACATTCCCATCGACGAGTTCGTGGAACTGGAACTGGGCAACGATCTGGAAGTGATGGTCAAGCCGACCTTGATGGACTGGCAGAAGACCGACGTGCGCTTCGATCAGAACGGCAACGTCATCGGCTGGACGACCAAGGAGACGTGGGAGATCGAGGTGCAGAACTCGAAGGACATCCCGGTGGTCGTGGACATCCGCCGCAATTTCCCCGGCGACTGGACGCTCACCACTCAGCAGAAATACGAGAACGTGGACAAGACGAAGGTGAAGTTCGTCCTGCCGCTGGCCGCGCGTGGGAAGCAGAACTTCACTTACGAACTCGTGACCCGACATGGAACCAATGCCACACGCTAATTCGCGCTGCGGCCACTCGCCCGCGCTTCTGGCTTCCCTCTCCCCTCAACGGGGAGAGGGATTGAGGGTGAGGGGTGGTGCGGTCGAGAGACTTTCGCAATGGCTGGAGCCTCACCGCGCTCTCACCCCTCACCCCGGCCCACAACCCCGTGAGGGGGGCGGGAGAACCGTTCGCACGCTTGTCGCGATGTTGGTGGCGCTCGCACTTTTCGTCGCGCTCACCGCCCACGCCCGCATCAACGTCGTTACCCTGCCCGACCGCGACACGGTGCAGCTCACCATTTACAACTCGGTCGATCTCACGCTGGTCAAGGAGACGCGGCATCTGACCTTCAAGAAGGGCGTCAACAAGCTGGAGTTCTCCTGGGCCAACACGCTCATCGATCCCACGTCGGTCGAGTTCAAGGCGCTGACGCACGCGGATGAAGTCGAGGTCATGGACACGAGCTTCCCGCCACGCGTCGCGAACACGCTGGAGTGGCGCATCAATTCCGAGTTCGCCGGCGAGGTCGTGGTGGAGGTGCGCTATTTCACGAGCGGCATCTCGTGGAGTGCGGATTACGTGTGCGAGGCGAACAAGAACGAGACGGCCATGGATTTCTCCGGCGCGGTGCGCGTGACCAACAAGAGCGGCGAGGATTACGAGAACGCGCAGGTGCGGCTGATCGTCGGCACCGTCCGGCTGGTCGAGGAAGTGGTGGCGCTGGCCCGGCGGCAGTTGGGCGAGGAACGAAAGGATGCACCGACCAGCGAGGCGTTGATGCGATCGAGAGTCACGCTGAGCCGGGCGGCTGGATTTGGGGGTGGCGGCCTTGGCGGGGCGTTCGACGCCATCAAGGCCAAGGAGGTGGTGAAGGAAAGCGTCTCCGAGTATTTCATCTACACCGTTGAGGGCCGCGACACGATTCCCACCGGCTGGGCCAAGCGGCTCCCGTCGTTCCAGACCGAGAGCGTGCCCCTCGTGAGCTACTACAAGTTCGAAAAGGAGCGCTTCGGAGAGCGCGTGATGCGCTACTACCAGTTCACCAACTCGGTCGCGAACAAGCTCGGCAAGGAGCCGCTGCCCGATGGCGCGGTGAAAGCGTTTCGTTTCGCCAGCGATGATCTGCTCTACGCCTTCATCGGGCGCACGGCGGTGAAATACATTCCGATCAACGAGTTCGTGGAACTGGAACTGGGCAGCGACCTCGAAGTCTCGGTCACGCCCGTGCTCATGGACTGGCAGAAGACCAGCATCCAGTTCGCCAACAACGGCAACGTGCGCGGCTGGACCACGAAGGAGACTTGGGAAATTGAGGTGCAGAACTCGAAGGACATCCCGGTGGTGGTGGACATCCGCCGCAGCTTCCCCGGCGACTGGACGCTGACCACGGCGCAGAAATACGAGAACGTGGACAAGACGAAGGTGAAGTTTGTCCTGCCGCTCGCGCCGCGCGCCAAGCAGAAGTTCACCTATGAACTCGTGACCCAGCATGGAACGAGTGCCACCAGATAGCCGGAACTCAGGCGCGGTGCGGACTTCATGCCCCGGCTGAACCCGGAGAGTCCCATCGTCCGCCGGGGGCGAATGCACCCGGACCCGGAGTTCCGAATGAATCACCCTTCCCCGTCCAGGTCTTTGTGTTAGTCTTCGCGCCACGATAACGGAATGAGGAGACAGCCTGTCCTGTCCCTCCGAAGAAAAAATTGAGAGCACTGATCGAAACCGCCCGTCGCCGCACCGAGCGAGTCTTCCTCATCGGCGTGGAACTCAAGGAGCGCACCGCGTCGGACGTGCGGGATTCGCTGGAGGAACTGGCCGAACTGGCGCAGACGGCAGGCGGCCAGGTCGCGGGCACCGGCACACAGAAGCTGGAGAGACTCCACGCCGGCACCTTCATCGGCAGCGGCAAGGCGCAGGAATTCGCCAAGCTCTGCCAGGAACTGAAAGCGGACACGGTCATCTTCGACGACGAACTCACCGGCGCGCAGGCGCGCAACCTGGAGAAGATTTTCGAGTGCAAGATTCTCGACCGCACGGCGCTCATCCTCGACATCTTCGCCCAGCGCGCGCGCACGCGGGAAGGCAAGCTCCAGGTGGAACTGGCCCAACTCGAACATCTGCTCCCGCGGTTGACGCGTTATTGGGGCCACTTGTCGCGCCAGTCCGGCGGCATCGGCATGCGCGGTGGTGAAGGCGAATCCCAGCTCGAAGCCGACCGGCGCAAGGTCTCCGAGCGCATCGACAAGCTGCGCGAGGAACTGGCCAAGGTGGTGCGCCAGCGCTCGACGCAGCGCGTCGGCCGCAAGCGCAACGAGTGGCCGCTCGCATCCATCGTCGGCTACACCAACGCGGGCAAGTCCACGCTACTGAACAGGCTCACCGGAGCAGCGGTGCTGGCAGAGGACATTTTATTCGCCACGCTGGACCCCACCACGCGGCGGTTGCGACTGCCGACGAACCAGAACGTGCTGCTCAGCGACACGGTGGGATTCATCCGCAAGCTGCCGCACCATCTAGTCGAGTCCTTCAAGGCCACGCTGGAGGAAGTCATCGAGGCTGATTTGCTGGTGCATGTGGTGGACATCAGCCATGCGCAGGCCGACGAACAGATCGCCGCCGTGAACGCCGTGCTGGAGGAACTCGGCGTATTGAGCAAGCCAACCCTGATGATCTTCAACAAGATCGACCGTTTCCAGATGAGCGGTGAATTCACGCGCTACCGCGAGCGATTCCCAAACGCGGTGGCCATTTCCGCCAAGACGGGCGAGGGGCTCGAGGAGCTGCTGGGCGAGATCAGTTCGGCGTTGCGGCCCATTCGTGAATTTGTGGAACTGAAGATTCCGCATGACCAGCCGCAGTTGATGGCGCGGTTGCACGCCGTGGCCCAGGTCGTCGAGCGCGATTACCGGGGCAAGGCGGCGCGGTTCAAGGCCCGCATCCCGCCGCATCTCCGCCGCGAGTTCGAGCCTTTCATCCAGCAGGATTTGCAGGGGGCGTAGGTTGAATGTTCCGAGTCGCGCGCGCGTGGCTGGAATTTTTCCTGAACGGGGCCGCCAGCATTCCGGGCAACCCACGCCACTCGTGCTCCTCATAGTGATCGAGTCCCAACTGAATCTCCGCCGGCTTCTCGCGCAGGCGGAAGGAACCGAAGAGCCGGTCCCAGATGGAAAGGAAGCTGGTGTAGTTCGAGTCGGTCTCGGGCTGCCAGCGCGAATGATGCACGTAGTGCATCCACGGCGTGACGATCAGCCAGCGCAGGCACCGATCGGCACGGTTCGAGAGACGCAGATTGCTGTGGTGAAATAAAATCACCGGCAGCGAGAGAGTTTCGTAGAGCAGGAGCTGCGGCAGAGTCAGGCCGAGCAAGGGCACCACGGCGAGCCGCGCCAGGAACGAGAAGACCATCTCGCCCGTGTGGAACCGTACGCCGGAGCTGGCGTCCATTTCCGCGTCGGAATGGTGCACGGCATGGAAGCGCCACAGCAGCGGCACGCGATGGTTGCAGCGATGCCACCAGTACTGCCAGCAATCGAAGAGCACGATGGCTCCAAGCCCGTGCAGCCACCCGGGCAGCGGCGTGAGGTTCAACAGCCCGAAGGAATGCTCATGCGCCCAATCCGTCACGCCAAGAATGGCGAAGGCAAAACCGGAGGCGACTGTTGCGTTGAGGATGGCGAGGAGCAGATTCGTCGAGATGTGCGACAGCCGACGGGTGCGGCCTGGGAACATCGGGACCAGTGACTCCAAGGTCCACAGTCCCGCCAGCATCGCGGCGGCCACGAGGGGGCGGCTGGATTGCAGCCAGGGAAGTGGATCGGCTTCGGCGGCGACCATGATTTCACTCGGACCCGGCCCGGCACCAAACCTGGTTGGAGGAAAACTATTGCAACAGGATGTTGCCGCAGGCCACGCGCGGTCCGGCGTTGCCGGCCGGCTGGCCCTTCAAGTCATCGGCTTTCGCATGGACGATCACGCCTTTGCCCAGGATTGAAGCCGGGCCATCAAAGCCGATACGGCTGTCGGTCAGGTCGAACTTGGCGAGGCCGGCCGCGTTGGCCGTGAGGTTGCCAAAGTCACCCGCGTGGCGCTCCGAGTCGCCCGGTGCGCCGTGCTTCATGTTCGCGGGATTGAAGTGACCACCGGCGGACATGGCGTCAGGAGCCGAGCAGTCGCCCTTTTCATGGATGTGAAATCCGTGCTCGCCGGGCGTGAGGCCCGAAAAGACGCCCACGATGTGGAGTCCTTTCGGCGTTTCGTAGAAGTGGACGGTGCCCTTCACGGTGTTGCCTGCCGTGGGGTTGAGTTCCGCGACCGCATGGCGGCCATGATGATGCGTGGACTGGCAGCCCGCGCCGACCAGCGCGGCGGTGAGGGCCGCTGCGATGAATGCTTCTTTGAGGCCAATGTTCATGGTTTTTGCTCCAGTTGAATTTGTGTGGGTGCGGTTATGGAGCAAATCTTCCGGGCACGCAATAGCGGCGTGGCGCGTGGCCGTCCGCCGCGCGCGCCCCGCGCGTGCTCCGGCTTAGGGCTTGCGGAAGAGTTGCGGGCCAAACCTCAACAACGTGATGGCCCAGATGATGACGAGCAGAAACACCACCGCCGTCACGCCCAGGGCAATGCGCTTGACCCACCGGGCGCGCGCCTGGAGCCGGGCCGTCTCCTCGTGCTGCATGACTTTGAACTGGGCGAATTCACGATCGAGCTGGGCGGTCGCATCGGCGGCCCGCAAGGTCTTCACGTTCCAATCCTCGTCGCTCGAGGCCGGGAAGACTTCCGGGCGCGAGGCCAGCATCGATTCTTCCGCGCTCGCAAAACCCAGGTCGCGCCACCAGAGCGCCTGATTCTGCGTCCAGAGGCGTTCCAGCGCGTGGTTGCGGATCATGGCCTGCATCCGGTTCCAAAGCAGCTCGCGGAACTGGTCCGCCAGTTCCTGCCGGGCGATGGACTCGCTGTGGAGCAAGCCCTGCGAGCCGGAGATTTGCAGGCCCAGGGCGGCGAGCACGCGCCCGTCGGCATCGCTCACGACCTGAAATTCAACGAAGCGCTTCTCCAGGGCCGCCGTCGGCAAACGCTCAAGCTGCCACAAGGCCAGCAGTTGCGGCACATCCTCCACAGTGGCGCGGCGCGTTACGTAGTGCGGTGCGGCGGTCATGATCATGACCATAAGAATCGTGCGTTTCGGGTAAAGACTTGATTCGATCCGCGCGCGGCGTTCCCGGTCACTTGCGCCAAGTTCCTACTTCCCCTTTGACCGAGCGGTTCCTACAGTCCGCCCCTTTAATTGAAACTGAAATTAACCTATGGCTGCTGATACATCCGTCGCACAACAAGTCCAGGCTCCACCGCTCAAGCCGCTCGAACTCAAGAGCCGCCTCGCGCCCACGCCTGTGGGAGCGCCCAAGTATTCCGTCACGGTGAAGAATGCCGCCGGTGCGGATGTGGCCGTGGCCGACCCGCGCGCCACCCGCGCGCTCGTGGCGTTGATGGACGTTCACGCAGTGAATGGCGGCGCGGCTTGTCATTGGGGCGGCCCGGCGGCCTTCGCGGAAATGATGGCGGCGATTCATGCGATCCTGTTCGCCACCAAGGGACGCCCGTGGCATGAGGCGTTCAATTTCGTCAACGACGCCGGCCATGCGGAGAACGGCATTTACGCCCTGCGCGCGAATTGCGGCTTCGACCAGATGACCACGGAGAGCGTGAAGGGCTTCCGCAGCATTGAGAGCAAGCTCACCGGACACGGCGAGTCGCATCTCAATCCCCAAGGCGTGCTCCTGAGCAACGGCCCGCTCGGTTCCGCCCTGCCCCAGGCGCAGGGACTGGCCCTTGCCGACAAGGTGGCCCAGCGCGACCGCGTAACGATCTGCACGGTGAGCGACGGCGCATCGATGGAGGGCGAGGCCAAGGAAGCCTTCGCCGCCATTCCCGGACTGGCGGCCAAGGGGCGCGTGAATCCTTTCGTCATGCTGGTTTCGGACAACGACACCAAGCTCTCCGGCCGCATCACCAAGGACTCGTTCTCCATGCAGCCCACCTTTCAATCGCTGGCCACCCTGGGTTGGACCGTGGTGCCGGTCGCGAACGGCCACGACTTGCCGGCGGTTTATCTCGCGGTGGAAAATGCCATCGAGACCGCCAGGGCCAACCCGAACGCGCCGGTCTGCCTCTGGATCAAAACCATCAAGGGCTACGGCGTGAAATCGACGATGGAGAACTCGGCCGGCGGCCACGGTTTTCCCCTCGCCAACGGCGAGAAGATCGTCGAATTCGTGGACGAAATTTACGGCGGGCAAACGCCGGAGGAATTTACGAACTGGGCGAAGTCGTTGCGCTCCGACTGGGAGAAGAAGGAAGCGGACAAGAAGGCCAGGGCCGCCGCCGCGCCCGCCTCCACCGCGCCGGCGTTGAAGAAGGACAAGATTCAAGCGGGCTTGGCCAAGGCCGCCATCAAGGCCGCCGTGGACGGCTATCCCGTCTATTCCATCTCCTCGGACGTGCAAGGCTCCACCGGCATCAGCCCGTTTCAGAAGACCTTCCCCGATCGCTTCCTCGAAGTCGGCATCGCCGAGGCCAACATGATCAGCACCGGCGCGGGCTTCTCCAAGGCGGGCTTCATCCCCATTGTGGACACGTTCGGCCAGTTCGGCGTCACCAAGGGCAATCTGCCGCTGACCATGGCGGCGCTTTCGCAAACCCCGGTCATCGCACTGTTCTCGCACGTCGGATTCCAGGACGCGGCGGACGGCGCGAGCCATCAGGCCACGACTTACCTCGCCGCGACCAGCGCGATCCCGCACACCGTCGTCATCGCTCCGAGTTGCTCGGATGAAGCCGAGGCCTTGATGTATGAAGCCATCAAGCGCATGGGCGCCGAGCGAGCCGCTGGCCAGGACGGCGAGAGCTACATTTTCTTCGTCGGGCGCGAGAATTACCCGTTGAGCTGGGTTGCGGATGCGAAGTATCCGTGGGGTAAGGCCCAGGTGTTGTCGCAAGGCACTGACGTGGTGCTGATCGGCTGCGGGCCGCTGCTCGACAAGGCCATCAACGCCGGCCAGAAGTTGGCCGAGAAAGGCGTGAAAGCCACGGTCATCAACAATCCGTTCATCAACCAGGTGGACCTCGCGACCATTGGCGCGGCGGTGAAGGCGGCAAACGGCCGCGTGGTGACGATCGAAGATCACCAGGTCATCGGCGGGATGGGCGCCCAAGTTTCGCACGCCCTCTCGAATGCCGGTCTCGCCCATCGCATCAAGACGCTCGGCATCCAGGGCGAGTTCGGCCAGTCCGCCTACCTCGCCGAGCAGCTTTACCAGCAGCACGGCTTGACCGCCGACAAGATGGTGGAAGCAGCGCTGGAGTTGATGAAGTAGCCCGGCCCTGCGGACGGCCCGACGTGCTTCTCAAAAAAGCTCTTACTGGCCGCCGTGGCTGAAGTCGTCGAACAACGTCACGCTGTCCGCCTTGGTCCACAAGCCGACCTGGCCCGCGTCCTTGATCGTCTCGTCCTCGGCGGTGAACAACTCCTTGCCGTTGAGGAGCACCGTGAAGGACTTGCCCGTGAAGTTGACGCGCAAGGTGTGCCACTGGTTCGCCGCAACGGGCAGCTTCACGCCGTTGAACTGGGTCCGCTTGCCCTTCACAAAATGGTAGATGCGCACGTTGCCTTCCAGCGCGTTGGCCCGCGCGATGTAATAGTTGTCCGCGTCCTGCGCGCGCCAGATGACGCCGCCCGCCTGATCATTCTCGCCCGACACCGCCTTGAACTTCACCTCCACGAAGCCGTCCTTGAGCTTCGGGTCCGCTTTGAGGGCGACGGGGTAATCCGCCGCGCCGCCTTGCCTGAGCACTTGCGACTTGCTGGGCGCGGTATCGTCTTTCTCCACGGTCCACTTCGGCTGGCCCTCGCCTGTCTTGGTGCCGGTCCAGCCGGCGGGCAAAGCGCCCGGCTTGGCCTCGTCGAAGTGGACCGTCGCGGCAAACGCGGCGGTGGTGGTGAACAGGCTCGTCAGCACGAGCAGGGTGGGAAGGGTTTTCATGGCGTGTTTCATTCTGCGATTATTTCTCAGCGTGATGGCCGGCTTTTTCCCACGCCGCAAGACCACCGTCGAGATTGAAGACGGACTTGAAACCAAGCCGCGCCAGTTCCGCCGCCGCGATGGCTCCGCGCGAACCGGCATGGCAGTTCACAAGGATGGGTTTCTTCTTGTCGAACTGCGCGGCCTTGGCGGCGAAGTCGGGCGAATGAATGTCCGCATTGAGCGCGCCCGTGACGTGGCCCTGGGCGAACTCCTGCGGGCTGCGCACGTCGAGCACGGGGGCTTTCTTCACCCGGCGCTTCTCGAAATCGGCGGCGTTGATTTCCTTGAAGCCGCCTTCCGCCCGGGCCTGCACCGCCGCCGCCTTGGTCTGTTCACCGCGCGCGGTACGCAGCGCCTTCGCCAGGTCCGCCGCCGGACCTCGTCCCCAGTAGTGCAGAAACACATAGCGCGGCGTCTCGTGAACCATGTGGTGATGGATCGCGACAATGTTGATCCCCGCGCCGCGCAAGCTCTTGAGCACCGGCTGAAGCTCGTTCTCCTGACACGCGAAGTCGCCGTCCACGATGGCGTTGTCGTCCGCGCCGCCGAAGCTGGCCCAGGTGTTCACGCCCATTTCCTTGCCGAGGGCGCAGCCGCATTCCATCCGGGCCACCCGGCCAAAGACGAACTTCACCATGCCGTCCTTCTCCTGCGGCTTGGCGGTGAACAGATCGGCCAGCGGCGCGGCGCTGATCGCGTTCTTCTCCGGGATGCCGCCGCCGAAGGACTTCGCAGGCTGGGGATGGGCCGCGCGGATTTCCTTCATCTTGGCCAGCGCCGCCTTCACTCCACCGGCCAGCTTCTCGACCGTGCCCTCGCCGCCGATGTGCATGAAATAAACCTGCGGCTCGGCGTGGAAGAAATGGTTGTGCAGTGCGGTGACTTCGAGGCCTGCGGCGAGCGCCGCGCTCATCACCGGATTTACCTCGTCCTCGAACAGCACAAAATCGCCCATGACCATCGCGGCGTCCTGCTTGCCCGCCTGAAACGCGGCCCACGAGGTCAGTCCCATGAAGGGCGGCATCTTCCACTCATCGACCTTCACCGCCACTTCGTTGCGCGGTTGGGTCACTTTGAACACGCCCTCGCTTTCGCTCCAGGCACCCTTGAGCGCGGTGATGGCTTCGATGCGGTTGGTGTCGAGCGACGCGGCGGACACGACCAGCAGCGCGCTGGGGAAAGCGATCAGGCCGCACAGCAACCGGGGCAAAACTCTGGATTTCATTTTCCGAAGATTGCTCCCCAGGTGCGATTCGGACAATCAGCATTTCGCGCCAATGAACGCGCGCCCAGGTGGGTGCAAGCAGTTCGCTACGGTTCGCGCGCGCCGGCCTCGCGCCGCAGTTCAAGGACATGCGCTATGATTTCCCAGCGTTGATCCTCCGACAACGCGCCGGCAAACGCGGGCATCGGCGTGCCATCGAGGCCGGTGAGGAGCGTGCGGTAAATATCCTTTGGCTCCGGACCGCAGCGGAGCGGTTGGCGCAAGTCGCTGGGCATGACTGGTTCGTCGAAGGAATCTTTCATCCCGCTGGCCGCGTCGCCGCGGCCGTCGCCCTTCGGGCCGTGGCACGGTGCGCAGGCCGTGGTGAAGAGGGGCTTTCCACGCTGCGCGCGGCGGGTCAATTCAGCCGGGTTCCTGAACCAGCTCGGCGTCTTGGAAATCGGCATGGGCAGCACGTAGTTCTCGGCCTGGTTCCATCGAGGCGAAAAGGATTTCACATACGCGATCACGGCGCGGACCTCCCGTTCGCGCAGGGTCGCGAAGATCGGCATGGCGGTGCCGCTCAGTCCGCCGCGAATTGTGCGCGCCAGATCGTCATCGGTGGGAAGCGTGCCGGAGGGCGTGGAGCGGAACTTGAACACGGCCGCCCGAAAGTTTCGTGGACGCGGCAACACGGTCAGGCCCATTTCGCCTCGCCCGTCGCCGGATGGCCCGTGGCAGAACACACAGTTCTTCAGATACACCGCGCGGCCCTGAAGCAAAGTGCTGAGGCTGGCGGCTTGCACGAAATTCGAGGACTCGGCGGCGCAGACCGCCCCGGCGACGGCGCCGAGCAGCAATAGGAAGAGCGCTCCAGGTCGGACCAGCGGCCGACGTTCCCATGTCTTCATGGCTCGGGATCCGCGCGTAACGTCTTGGGCAGCACAATCACGCTCCAGATCAACACCCCGATGATCCAGAAGGCTGCGCCGTAGCTGTAGTGCGTGGTGAGGATGCGCGGGAGAAAATCCCCGCTCATGCGGGTGGCCAGGCCGACGAGCATCAAGCCCACGCTGAGGAAGAGCCAGGCGTTGCGCTGATGCAGGCGCGCGAGCTGGCCGCTGTGGCCGAAGACCACCCGCGTCGCGACCACGAAGGTCAGCACGGCGAATCCACCGACCAGGGTCAGGTGGAGCAAACTGACCCGGAAGGCGGGGGAAATGGCGATGGTCAGAAATCCTGCGCAGAGAACGGCGAGAGCCAGCAGCAGGCAGAGACCCGGCGCGTTCGATCGCGCCACGAGCCGAAAGGGCATTTCGAGCAGGAGATAACTTGTGGTTGTCACGAAGCGTAACGCGTGGGCCAAGCGAGGGTGGCCACGCGCTTCCAAAATGAAAGAAACGATGACGACCATCCCGGCGGCCAGCGCCAGCGCCGCCTTTCGCTTCCACACCGGAGAGAGAGCGCGTGATTCGGGCACGGCCTGAGAACTTTCCACTCCGAAGAAGCGGGGCAGCAGAAACGGGCCAATCCCGAGAATCGGCAGCAGCACGAAGCCCTGGTACACCAGCAGACGTTGCAGCGCGACCCACCAGGAATCCATTTCCACCAGGTGCTGCGCCACGGCGAGCACAGCCCCGGCCGCCACGCAGACGAAGGCCAAGGCCACCAGAATGAAGCCCGGCGGTGGCGCACCCCGGCGTTTTGGGATCCGCACGGCCAGAGAGGTGACAAACGACCCGAGCAACGCCAGAAACAGCACATCGCCAAGGAACAAGTGCGCGGTCGCGAACGATGCGACCATCGCCAGGTGCAGCACCAGCAAGGCCAGAGTCTGCCCCCAGTGGAGCACCGGGACCGAAAGCAACCGCGGCAGGGCCGTGCCCAGGAAGCCGAAAATGAACGCGCCGAACAACCCATAAGCCATGAGTCGCGCGTGGTTCTGTCCTGGATACAACTCGACCAAGCCCATGAAGTGGAGCGGCCACAGCGCGACGCCGCTGAGGCCCGCCAGTACTCCCGCCGGGAAGAAGACCCGAAACGGTTCACGCCCCAGATCCGCGCGGGAGATACGCGGCGCAGACCGAGGGAAGGTCGAGGTGGTCGTTTTCATTTCAGTCTTGTTCAACGGCCGACAAATAGCCCGCGGGCGGGGTGTTGTCAGCGTTCGATAGCTTGATCGCAATTCATGGGTGGTGATTGGCAGGAAGGGGAGACCGCAGGCTAATCCATTCTGAAATCAGTTCGCCCTCTCACCGCGTCCGCACGGAACGGGGCCACCTCCTCGTCGCCGAAGCGAGCGCCACCGCGCCGCGCGGCCCGGCCCGGACGCCAAAGGCGAAGACCGATGGATCTTCGGGGAGGAATCCGCCGTGCTCACATACGCGCCGAACGTCCCGCCGCCCATCCAGCGCACGCAAGGTGCGCGGTGAAAGCTCGTCGTGAGTTGCACGCAAGAAGGAAAATGAGCCATGCAGGTGATGCTTCCAGAGCAAAGGAAATCGGCCGTTCGACCACAGCACCTGACAAATACCACCCGCGCGTCGAAGGACATGGAACGCACCCAAATGAAGCAGCCTGAGATGGGGGCGCGGTTCGCTCGCGTGAACCGCCGGGCGACTGCGCTGACTGCACTGCTGCTAGCACTCGCACCGATGGCGGCAACGATGTCGCCTTCATGAAGCAGGTGTTGAACTGGTATGTGACTCCCGCGCCCGAGACCATCGGGCCCAGGGGCCGCGGCCAGCCGAATTTCTTCGGCATACACGACCTGCATGGGCTGGTTTGGGAGTGGGTGGCCGAAGCGCCGGTCTCCACGAACGCTGACGCCCGCTCCCGCAGCCGAGCGCCGGGCGACGCCTTCTGCGGCGGAGGCGCGCAAGGAGCGCGCGACGCCAAGGATTACCCCGCCTTCATGCGCACGAGTTTTCGAACCAGCCTCCAGCCGTCCTACTGTGTCCAAAACCTCGGATTTCGCTGTGCCCGTGGTCTGATCGAAGCACCGCGCCCTTAAACCAATTGGCCCCACTCCAATCCGGCGCGTTATCGCCGCGGCCAAGCGGCTTCCCACATACGGTTTTCCGGGGAAATGCCGATTGACTTCCAGGTGGAAACGCAGGTTGCAGCCTGCCGGGGTGGGTGCTAGTTTCCGCTCGCTTTTCGGCAACTCATGTCAGACGAAAATAAAAAGGAACCTAAAAAAGGCGGCGAGTTCAGGGTGCCGCCGCGGACTTGGATTTTGTGGATCGCCATTCTCGGCGCGATCCCGCTGCTGCTCCTCTTCAAGGATCCGCGTGAAAACAAGGATCTACTCACCCAGCCCCAGTTCGTGTCGCTCTTCCGCACCAATGCGATCAAGGAAGGCGTCATCTGGTACAACGTGCAGGATCCATCCATCGCCGAGATCACGGGCCTCTACGTAAAGCCGGATACGACCGTGCCGGCGAAGTTCATGGCCAAGGTTCACCTTTACGCCGCCCTCGATCAGGAATTGCATGAATCGGGCAAATTCCAGCCAAACCGCCCGAACACCCTGGTGCAGAACATGATCTTCAGCCTCCTGCCCATCCTCCTGATCGCGCTCCTGATCTGGTTTGTCTTCATCCGCCAGATCAAGATGGCCGGCAAGGGCGCGCTCAGCTTCGGCAAGAGCAAGGCCCGCCTGCTGGCCAAGGAAAAGAACAAGACCACCTTCAAGGACGTCGCCGGCATCGAGGAGGCGAAGGACGAGGTTTCCGAGTTGGTCGAATTCCTCAAAGACCCGAAGAAGTTTCAGAAGCTCGGCGGGCGCATCCCCAAGGGCGTCCTCATGGTCGGGTCTCCCGGCACCGGCAAGACGCTGCTGGCCAAGGCCATTGCGGGCGAGGCCGATGCGTCGTTCTTCAGCATCAGCGGCTCGGACTTCGTGGAGATGTTTGTCGGCGTGGGCGCGAGCCGCGTGCGCGACATGTTCGAGCAGGCGCGCAAACACACCCCTTGCCTCATCTTCATCGATGAAATTGACGCCGTGGGTCGCAGCCGCGGCGTGGGCCTCGGTGGCGGTAACGACGAGCGCGAGCAGACCTTGAACGCGCTCCTGGTGGAGATGGACGGTTTCGACACCCAAGAAGGCA
This sequence comes from Pedosphaera sp., assembly GCA_031414955.1. Classification (GTDB taxonomy): domain Bacteria; phylum Verrucomicrobiota; class Verrucomicrobiia; order Limisphaerales; family SIBH01; genus JANNGC01. The sequence continues at coordinate 16,249 of JANOQV010000240.1, forward strand.
TCATCATCATCGCGGCCACGAACCGCGCTGATGTCCTCGATCCCGCGCTCTTGCGCCCAGGCCGTTTCGACCGCCGCATCACCGTGAATCTTCCCGATGTGCGCGGGCGCGAGGCGATCCTCAAGGTTCACGCGCGCAACGTGAAGTTGGATCCCTCGGTCGATCTTTCCGTCACCGCGCGTGGCACGCCCGGCTATTCCGGTGCCGAGCTGGCGAATCTTTTGAACGAGGCGGCCTTGCTCGCCGCGCGCACGGGCAAGAAAGCCGTGTGTCAGGCCGAGCTTGAGGAAGCCCGCGACAAGGTGCGCTGGGGCCGCGAGCGCCGCAGTCTCGGCATGACGGATGAGAACAAGAAGCTCACCGCCTGGCACGAGGCCGGTCACGCCCTCGTGAACGTGATGCTCAAGCACACCCACCCGCTGCACAAGGTCACCATCATTCCACGCGGCCCTTCCCTCGGCTCGACCATGTCGCTGCCCAAGGAAGACATCCTCAATTACCGCAAGAAGGAGATGGACGACTCCATCGCCATGGCCATGGCCGGTCGCATCGCGGAGGAAATTGCCTCCGGAGACATCTCGACCGGCGCAGGCGGCGACATCCAGCAGGCCACCAACATGGCGCGGGCCATGGTCTGCCAGTACGGCATGAGCGAAAAGCTCGGCATGGTGCAATACAGCGAGGACGACGAATTCTTCCTCGGTCGCGACATGATGCGCCGCAAGTCTTACAGCGAAGCCACCGCGCAGGAAATCGACGGCGAAGTGCGCTCGATCATCAAGGCGCAGTATCAACGGGCCTACGACTTGATTTACACCAATCGCGACAAGCTCGAACTGATCGCCAACTCGCTGCTCGAATACGAGACGCTGGACGGCGCTCAGGTCGAAGAGATTATCCGCACCGGCAAGTTCACGCCGCCGCCGCCGCCGCCGCCGAGCGTGGACACACCCATGGGCGCGCAAGCCGCCACTCCGTTGCCGGAAGTGATGAAGCCTTCTCCGCCGAAGTTGCCTGGATTGGGCGACGCCGCCCCGGCTCCGGCCTAGCGGGTTGCTGCCTTCCCGTTGCCCCGCAGGGGATCGATTCATGGTGTCACCACCAGTTTTGGGCGTAGCGACTGCTCTGTCGAATCAGCACTGCGAAACTGATTGAAGTTATTGTTGAAGTACTCGACGGGGCGGAATTGTAGTCCGTGGTTCGGAAGCGATCCGCTTTGCCAGGCACGGTAGAGGCCGGTGATGTCCACAGTGTACCATTGGCCGGCCATTGGAGTTGGCAGCGCGCCCTCGAACCACAGCGTTGTGGAAGGTCGGTCAGCCCACCACAGGCGATCCCGGTCGAGGCCGGTTCCTTGCGTGCGCCAATCCCAAAACGCGGTGACACGGTCCAGATACATGGCGGTTCCACCACTGGACTGGCTGGAGCAGTAGAGGTGTAGAACGGCGGACGCCGCGTTGGTTGGCAACCCGGCCAGATCAAATTGCAGCAGGGAGTAATACTCATCACCCCATCCGCCCACCCGAAGATTCTCATCGTTCAGCCCGCCGCCAGATCCGCCGCCGCTAGGCGCGTAGGAATACACGCTGGTCGTCCAGATGTCTTTGCTGTCCAGCGGGCCGGGCTGGACGGTGATCACCGGTGAGGGCGTGATCACCAGCTTGGGCCTCAGCGCCGGGTTGTTTGTGTAATCCGCGCTGTAAAACTCGTTGAAGTCGTCGTTGAAGTATTCCGCCGGGCGCAATTGCAGTCCGTGGTTTTGGTACAAGCCGTCTTGCCACGCGTTGTAAAGTTCAGTGACGTTCACCGCATACCACTGGCCGGCGGCCGGATTTGAAATCGGCTCCTCGTGCCACCGCGTCGTCGCGGGGCGGTCGTTCCACCACAGACGCTCAAAGTCGCTGCCGGTTCCTTGGGTCTGCCAGTCCCAGGATTGGGTGATCCGGTCGAGGAACATCGGAGTGCCGCCACCGGACTGGTGATGGCAGTAGAGATACAGCACTGCGGAGGCGGCCTTGATGGGAAGACCGGTCAGGTCAAACTGAAGCAGCGAGTAATACTCATCGCCCCAGCCTCCGACGCGCAATCGATCGTCGTTCAGCCCGCCACCGGGACCGCCGCCACCCGGCGCGTATGAATAGACACTGGTCGTCCAGATGTCGTGGCTGTCCGTCGGGCCGGGCTGAAGCACGACCGGTTCCTCAGTCTGGCGCAGGGCACGGTAAAAACGTTTGCCCTGTCCGCCCATTGGATCAGTAAGGCCAAGCGAACCTCCGACCGGAATCGTGAAAGTTCCGAGTGGTATCCAATCCATCAAGTTCGAGGAAGCTTGGATGATGAAACTGCCGCTGGCCGGACCGCGCAGCACAAACCGGAAGACACCATTGCTGACGCCAAATCCTCCCAAGTGCGGCACCGGCGGCACGGCCACAAAGTTTGCTGTGATGCTCGTGTTCGCGCTCATCGTCACCGTCAACGGGTTCAAGCTCCCGCTCGCATCGCCACTCCAGTGGGTGAATTGATAGCCGTTGGCCGGCGCGGCGGTCAGCACGACCTGGCTGCCCGAGGTGTAGGCCGCCTGGTCAGGGTTCTTCGCCACCGCTCCGTGGCTCGCGTTGACGGTGAGTGTGAAGGTCGGTGTGGCCACTCCGTTCACGACGGTCACGCTCAAAGATGCGCTCCTCGTTACGCCACCAAAGCTGTAGCTCGCTGAGACTGTCATTGGTGTATCGCCCGCCACTTCTCCCGCACTGAGCAGCCCGAAGATGGAAATGCTGGTTGCTGAAGAATCCTCGCCCCAGGTTGGATTCACGCCTTGCGTCGAGCCGTCACTGAACGAAGCAGTGGCCGCGTATTGCGCTGTGCTGTTCTCGCTGACTGAGCTTGGCCCGCTGATGCTGAGGGAACTGAGCGTGGGTGGAGTCGGCACATTGACAATGAGGACATCCTGATTCGCATTGCGTGTCACGCCGCCGATGGTGTGGCTCGCCGAAACCGTCATGATCGTATCACTAACCACTCCGCCCGCCGTCAACTGGCCCGAACCAGAAATGCTTGTTGCGCTCGAATTCTCCGACCAGCTTGGGGACACCGACTGCGAGGAACCATCGCTGAAAATGGCCGTCGCCGTGAACTGCCCAGAACTGTTCTCGTTGATGGAACTCGGCCCGCTGATGGCGAGATAGCTGAATGAAGAAGTCGAATTGACGATGGTGATCGGGTAGTTCAGCGCCGGGAAACCGCCGTAGGTTGCTGTAATCGTCACCGGCGTATCGCTGCCGACGTTTCCGACAGTCAGCAACGCTGAACCAGAAATGGTCGTGGCACTGGAATTCTCACTCCAACTCGGTGACACAGACTGAATCGAGCCATCGCAATTAACGACAATCGCGTTGTATTGCGCGGTGCTTCCCTCCGCAACCGAAGTTGGCCCGCCGACACCGAACAGAACCGGCACGACCGGATTAGGCACGCTCACAATGACGCTGACATCGTCCACGCGAAAAGTTGTCGGCCCGCCGAAATCAGTCGTGGCGGTGAATCGAACCGTGATGGTTTGCCCCTTGTAAGCAATGATGTCGAAAGAACGGAACGCATAGCTTCCGCTTGCGTGCAGATTGGATCGTTGATCCAACCCAACCAGTGTGCCGCCTGGCAGCACGAGATTCAGGCTCAGGAAATCGAATGCGGTGACCGTACTGTCCGAACTTGTGATGCGATAGTTGTAGCCGAGTGTAGCGCTGGTCGCATTCGCGGGAATGGTGATGCTCTGGCTCAACGTCCCGCTGAGGTTGTTGCCACCCGTGCCGTCTGCGTTTGCCAAGTAAGAATAGCCAGGACAACTGGCACAAGCGGCGAAGCGCGCATCGGCTTGAAAACTCCCTGTGAGCGTCCAGTTGTTTGCATTGTTGGCAAAGTTTCCGTTCACAATCCGTTCTTGAACGTCGATTCCGCAACTCGCCGAGTTCACGACCGTCACCCCGGCGTTGGCCGTTCTCGTGATTCCGCCCGCCGTATAGCTCGCCGAAACCGTCACCGCAGTGTCGCCGCCGACGCTGCTCGCACTCAAAAGACCTGATGAGGAAATCGTCGTGGCACCGGAGTTTTCACCCCAAGTCGTTGAGCCGGTCACGTTCTGTGCGGAACCATCACTGAACTGCGCCGTCGCAGTGAATTGTCCACTGCCATTCTCAGCGATCAATGCCGGGCCGGACACGGCGAGCGCGGTCAGTTGCACTCCGCCACTCACGACGTAGAACGTGTACGGCAGTGACTCGACGGCTCCGCTGATCACTTTGACCGTCCAAGTCGCCGCGTCTGGTCCAACGGCAATGTTGTAGCGAATCTCGGTCGCGCTTCGGTAATCGAGGTGCGCGGGATTCGAGGGATAGGTGGTGGTTCCATCGTTAAATGAGAGCGTCGAACTGGCATTGAAACCTGAACCCGTGATGGTGATCCATTGCCGTTGGCCCACCGGCATTGCGTTAAGCGTTCTTGGAGACACGTCGCTGATGGTTGGAGCCGCAGTTGTCGCTGCTTCCACCGTGATTCGCTTGAGGTAATAGTCATAACGCACGCGGTTGAGGTCCACACGCGTGTTCGTCGTTTTCACGCGGATGTAGTGTGTTCCAACGTCGGCGGCAGTGGGCGTCCAAGAAAAGCCAGTCGAGCCGATGCTGCCAGCAGGACGGCTGATTTGAGTCACGGAGCCGATGTTTGCTCGTTCACCGTTGAAGGGGTTGGTGTCGCCATCCGTGAAGAACGTGATGGTCTGCTGGGAACTCCGGTCTGCGTAGTAGTAAGGGATGCTGACCGTCTGCCCGACGGTGACCCGTTCGGGGTAAGTGCCACGTTGGTCGAAACCGACGTTCGGCCAAAACTGGAACGCTGTATCAACGGAAACACGGCTGCCAGTGCCACCGGCACCGGAGATAAACTGATTCACGCCGGATGCAGGTCTGGCCAAGAGGGAGTTCGTGTAGCGACCAAAGTTGAAACCGGTTTCGTCCCTGGGCAGCGTGCAGTCGTACCAAGCGGTGACGATATGGTCGCCGTCGATCTCGGTGCCTGAACCTACGGCGATGTCAACCGTGCCATGATAGTAGGTATGTACGTGTCCGTGTTCTTCTCCTATCCCGATTCCCGTCAGAACAGACGAAAGGTTTTGATTGAATGTTCCGGCAATACTCATTCCTTCAGGCGCGTCGTTCGCTTGGAAATAGTTATCCGCAAATACGACGTTCAGGAATGTCTCTGGCACCCAATCATTCCCGGGCGGAACATGCCACGGTCTGACTGGATGCGGATCAAGCGTTGTGAGTTGCTCAACGAGAATTCCATTCGCAGCAAGACTGTAAGCCAGACGGCTGTTCAACGAAGCTCCACGACTGTGCCCAATCAGGTGAATAGGCAACTCAACCAAATAATGGCCATTGTGCTGCTGTCCGAACAGGTAATCGAAAAAGAGGTCGGCGACATTCTGAGCTGGATACTCAACGGTTTCATCGCTCGCTGCCGCCCAATCTAAGAGGATAATGGCCGCGCCGGAACTCATCATGTCGATGCTCGATGCTCCGTCTTCGAGTTGAATGAGGTCATCTGCCGTAGTGCCGGCCGACTGCTTGTCGTACCTCACTCGATAAATTGGAATGTTTGCCCCGGTCCGGGCCTTGATGGCGTCCGCCATTTCACGCACCCAAGGTGGCAAATAGGTTCCGTTCGGCTGAAAGCCGTGCGTAATGATGGTCAGGCCGCAAGATGGACTGGCCGCTTTGATCGAAAGGCCGCACACCAAGGCGACGAGTAGTGAGATGATGCGTGTTTTCATGGTTGCTGTTGGGTTCGGTTAATTGAGTTTGTTCGTGGGTTAACTGCTTGGCTCCAGTTGGTTCTTGCGGGAAATCTTCTTGCGAATGGCGGAACCGAGGCGGGTGAAATAGCACCGCTGTCCAACGGCCGTAACTGCCGGATGCGCCCAGTTGCTTGAATTCTCACTCCGTCGGGCCGGCAAAAGTTTTTCATTCACCCCTTCCAAACGGAGCGGCCGAGAAGCGTGACAAAGTTTTTTTCTGGAAGGTACGATGGCGTCCTGCAATGCCGCGCGGTCCCGCAGTTCGCTTTGCCGCCTTGCCACGCGGGGCCGGGTTGGGTAGAGACACGGCACCTTATGGCACCCGCGCACGCCACGTCCGCCCAGTTCACCGAGACTCGATGGACGGTCATCCTCGCCGCCCAAGCGGGAGGAGCGAACGCGGCGGAAGCCTGGAGCCAGCTCTGCCAGAAAAATTACTTCCCGGTCTATGCCTTCATCCGGCGTCAGGGCACGGCTCCGCATGACGCGCAGGATTTAACCCAGGGATTCTTCGCCCATGTGCTCGGGCAGGACTGGCTGGCGAACGTGGATCGCACCAAGGGATTGTTCCGCACCTTCGTGTTGCGATGTCTCAAGAATTTCCTGTCGAACGAGCGGCAAAAGAGCGGCGCGTCGAAACGAAATCCCGAGCTGCCTTTAGTTTTACTGGATGCGACGGATGCCGAGGAACGCTACCAACTGGAACCGCGGGACGGAGCCGATCCCGCCGTGCTGTTTGACCGCCAATGGGCTTCCTGCCTGATCGGGCGGGTGCTGGCGAAACTTCAGGCCGAGTATGTGGCCAGGAACGCCAGTCACTTGTTCGAGGCGCTGTTGCCTTCGCTGGTGGGCGAAAGTGAGCGTGGAGATTGGGGACCAGTCGCCGCCGGCCTGGGAAAGTCAGTGGAGGCCGCGAAGACCGCAGGGTCACGTTTGCGCGCCGAATTCCGCGAATCGTTGCGCCGGGAGATTGGGGAGACGGTTGATAGTCTCGAGGAAGTGGAGGAGGAGATTCGGGCGCTGTTCCAGCTTTTTGAGCGTTGAGGCGAATCGGCTCCAATCCTCGGTCACACTTCCGGCCTCTTCCGGTTGGTAATGAGTGTGGGCCAGCAAAATTAATGACGTGATAAGCGCCGAACGCAAATGTCCTTCGTGTGGAGACGTGATCCCGACCAGCGCGCCGATGGGCCAGTGTGTGCCGTGTCTGTTCAGAACCGGCGTGAGCCGCAAAAAGACTGAACCACCGCCGGACAATTCGTCCTCGACCAAAACAAAATTTCCCGAACGCATCGGCCCCTACAAACTCCTGGAGCAGATCGGCGAAGGCGGCATGGGCCTCGTGTGGCGGGCCGAGCAGGAAGAACCGGTGCGCCGCCGCGTGGCCTTGAAGGTCATCAAGCACGGAATGGATTCCAGCCAAGTGCTGGCCCGCTTTGAGGCCGAGCGCCAGGCCCTAGCCATGATGGAGCATCCCCACATTGCCAAAGTGTTCGACGCGGGCCGCGCGCCCGATGGCCGGCCTTACTTCGTGATGGAACTGGTCGAGGGCATTTCCATCACGGAATTTTGTGACGAACAGCGACTTTCCATTCGCGAGCGGCTCGAGTTGTTCATCCCGGTCTGCCACGCCATTCAGCACGCGCATCAGAAGGGGATCATCCATCGCGACATCAAGCCATCGAACGTGCTGGTGGCGCTCCACGATGGAAAACCCGTGCCCAAGGTGATCGACTTCGGCGTGGCCAAGGCGGTGGAACAAAGGCTCACGGAAAAAACTTTGATCACGCAATTCGGCGCGGTCGTGGGCACGCCGCAATACATGTCGCCGGAACAGGCCGGCTTGAACGAACTGGACATCGACACGCGCAGCGACATCTACAGCCTGGGCGTGCTCCTCTACGAACTGCTCACCGGTACGACGCCTTTGACCGAGGTGGCCGTGAAGACGCCGCCGTTTGACGAGGTGTTGCGCCGCATCCGCACCGAGGAGCCGCCGCGCCCGAGCACGCGCCTGAACGAGAGCGGAGAACGGCGGTCCGACATCCTGGCAAAGCGGGGTCTCCCCCCCGCGACCCTGGCGAAACAGTTGCGCGGCGATCTGGATTGGATCGTGATGAAGGCGTTGGAGAAGAATCGTGACCGTCGTTACGAAATGGCGGGCGGGCTGGCGCTGGACATTCAAAAGCACCTCCGCAACGAGACCGTTTCCGCCCGCCCACCCACGGTGCGCTATCGAGTTGGGAAACTGATTCGCCGGCACCGGATCGGAGTGGCTTTGGGAGGGACGTTGCTGCTGGCAGTGACCGCGGCGGCAGGACTGCGCTTTTATCAACGGCAGTCCGCCCGACAGGTGCTGGAGGCCATGCTGCTTGAGAGCAAACTGGCGCGCATCGACCAGCGGGCGGCGGGCTGGTTCAGCACGAGTTGGACGAAGTTGCAGCGCGCCGCCGCGACGCTCGGCCAGGGCGAAGTGGCGGGACAGGCCACGGCGGTGCTCTCCGGTTTGGATGCGCGACTGGCCTGGGATTACTTCGACGTGGCGGGAGCGGCGGCGGCGTTTGCCGCAGACGGACGCGTGCTGGTGGGCGGGGCGGCCGCCCGAGGCGGCACTCCAGTCCTGATCTTCGACACCAACGGGGTGAAAACCGAATTGATTGTCCGCGGAGACGGACGCGTTTGCTGGAGTGCCGAAGGCGTGCCTCTGCACTTCACCGTCTCGAATCACGTCGGCGTGCTGAGGGAAGCGAACACGGGCAAGGTGCGCCGGGAATTTCCTTTTCGTGAAGGCGAGGCACCGGTGGCATCCGACTGGCCGGTGGTGGCGGTGTCCGGTGATGGGAGCCTGGTTGCGGCGGCGGTCGCGCGCGCGGATGGATCAGCCCGGGTCGTGATTTGGGAAGCCAGGAGAGGCCAGACCTTGGGCGAAGCGCCGATGCGCGCCACCGCCTTAGCGTTCAGCCCTGATGCCTCGCTGCTGGCGGCGGGTGGTGTGAACGGGCGGACTGAAGTGTACTCGGTGCGAGAATTCGCGCGTCTGGCCGATCTGCCACCGGCCGTGCGCCCAACTCCGATCCTCGGCCTAGCTTTTGGTCGGGATGTCCTGACCCGCGATGCGTCCGGCGACCGCGCATTACGCTGGGTGTTGGGCGCGGGCGATCAAGGTGGCATGGTCGTGGTCTGGGATTTGAATACCCAGGTTCCCCGCTCCTTCTGCCGTGGCTCGGCTTGGAATGTGCAGTCCGTGGCCTTTCATCCCGACGGATTGACCATGGTGTCTGCCGGCCGGAATGAAGCCTGGCTATGGGACGTGATGACCGGACAAAGCTTGCTTCGATTCCAACAAGGCTCGGGTTCTGACTGTCGGGCCCTGGCGTTTAATGAGGATGGAACGCGGCTCTTGATCGGCAATGAGCCGCGCAGCAGCAGAAGCTGGGTGGGCCTGTGGGAAATGGAACCACATCACGGGATTCATGCCTTGCGCGGTTTTGTGACTACCGCGCGCCAAGTGTGGTTTTCGCCCGACAGTCGGCTCGTGGCTTCCCTGTCCGATGACTGGCGGGTGGCGGTATGGGAGGCGGAATCCGGAAAACTGCTGCGACTCTTCGAGGCTCCGGTCGGGGACGTGGCGGATAACGCCTCCGGAGTATTCGACGCGCGGAGTCAGCAATTTGCTTTTGCCACCTGGACGAACGCGTGCCTTTACGATCTGGACTCAGGGCGCGTGCTGCGCCGCTGGCCGTTGACCAACGGTTTCTCGGATCAATTGCAATTCGACCGTGACGGGAGGCTGTTGCTGGTGCGTCGTGAGCCCCGGCCCGATCATGCCAGCCGCAGATTCTGGCGCTTGTATGAGTTGGGCGCTGGAGATGTCCCCCGGTTGCTGCACGGACAAAGCGATCTGAACTGGCGCACGGGGGGCACATTTTTTCGACCGGGCGGCGACCGGTTTCTCGTGTGGGGAACGAACTTGAACAGCGCCAACTTGCAGGTCAAAGCCTACGACGCCGCCACCGGACGTGAGTTGTGGCATGTGCGCACCGAGTGTCAGGGCATGTTGACCGCGTTTTTGGACCCGACCGGCCAGTGGTTCAGTTACGCGCCTAAGAACACTGAACTTCGCCTGATGCGGTGGTCGGATTTCAGCGAAGTCAGGACGACTGGCACGGGTTACGAAGCCATCAGTCCATCAGGTGAAGATTTCGCGGGCAATGGGTGGCTGGCCTGGGATCACCGCGGCGCGACGCACAGCGTTCCGTTCGGTGCTGATTCACATCACTCCAGCGTTCCTCCACGTTTCAGCCCGGACGGACGATATCTCGCGCGGGCCACAGTCAACGGTTTCATCCAGTTGGTTCATCGCGACGAAGTGCGGAAACGATTGGAATCACTCGGGCAGCCGCGTGGCCAGTGACGGAGACTTGTCACCACCGCGGCAGCCCAGGCGCACCGCAATTTGTGGCTGCAATTGTTGTCAGCCAGTCCAGCCAGGTGTGATCGGTCCAGGTTGGGGTACGACGAGTTTGACGCGGCGTGGCCTGCTTCTCTACCTTCCCGCGAATGATTATTGCGCCCTCGCTGCTTGCCGCGAACTTCGGACGCTTTGCCTCCGATGCGAAGCGCGTCCAGAGCGCCGGAGCGGAGTGGCTGCACCTCGACATCATGGACGGCCACTTCGTGCCGAACATTTCCTTCGGGCCGGAGGTGGTGCGCGTGGTGCGGCCCGTGGCACGCCTGCGGCCGGGCCGCCATTCCTGACTCGGAATTCGGGTTTAATCAGCGCTTCCCTTGAGATGGGTCTGGAGTCGGGCCGCTCTGGTTCTGCGGAGGCAAGGGAGGGAGGACCAGCCACGACCGACCGGAGGTGGGCGCACTCGACTCTCGACCCTCGACCTTCGACTTCTTAGCCTGTGGCCCATGATTACGCGCTATTCGCGCCCCGAGATGCGGGCGATTTGGACGGACGAAAACAAGCTCAAGCTCTGGCTGCAAATCGAGCTACTGGCCAGCGAGGCCTTGGTCAAGGAACGCATCGTGCCCGCGAAGGACTTCGCAAAGATCAAAGCCGGCTGCAACCAGTGGTTCGCCGATCTGCCCGGCCTCGTGGCCCGCCAGAAGGAGCTGGAGAAGGTGCTCAACCACGATGTCATCGGCTTCACCACCGCCGTCGCGGAAAAGATCAACGATGACGCCAGCCGCTGGTTTCATTTCGGCCTGACCAGCAGCGACGTGGGCGACACCTGCTATGCCATGCAAATGGCGCAGAGCGCGGACATCCTCATCGCCGACGTGAAGAAGCTGCTTGTGATCCTCAAGCGGCGTGCGAACGAGTTTAAGTTTACCGCCTGCATCGGTCGCAGCCACGGCATCCACGCCGAGCCGACCACCTTCGGACTGAAGCTGGCGCTGATGCACGATGAGTTCGCCCGCGCGCTCGAACGCCTCCAGCGCGTGCGCAAAGTAGTCGCGGTCGGTAAAATCTCCGGCGCGGTCGGCACCAGCGCGCACCTGTCGCCGCGCGTCGAGGCCTACGTCTGCCAGAAGCTCGGCTTACGTGCCGCGCCCATCGCCACGCAGGTGGTGCAGCGCGACATTCATGCTGAGTTCCAGCTCACGCTCGCGCTGATCGGCGCGAGCATCGAACGCTGGGCCGTCGAGTTCCGTCACCTGCAACGCACCGAAGTGCTCGAAGCCGAGGAGCCTTTCACCAAGGGTCAGAAAGGCAGCAGTGCCATGCCGCACAAGCGCAACCCCATCACCTGGGAACGTCTCACCGGCCTGTCCCGCGTGCTGCGTGGCAACGCCATGGCCGCGCTGGAAAACGTCGCCCTCTGGCACGAGCGCGACATCAGCCACAGCAGCGTCGAGCGCATCATCTTCCCCGACTCCTGCACGCTGCTCGACTACATGTTCGGCCTGCTCAAGCGCATGATGGATGGGCTCACCGTTTATCCCGAGAACATGAAGCGCAACCTCGGCCTCTCGCTCGGCATGTGGAACAGCCAGACCGTGCTGCTCGCGCTCATCCGCAAGGGCCTGACCCGCGAGGCCGCCTACCAGCTCGTGCAGGACGCCGCCATGCGGACTTGGGAAGTCAAACACGCCGGCCGCGACGACGCCGATTTCGTCGAGCAGTTGCTCGCCGATCCCGCCGTCGCGAAACATTTCAAGAAGGGCGAACTCGACCGGCTCTGTTCGCTCGACTTCCATTTCAAGGAAGTGAACAGCCGGTTCAAGAAACTGGGACTTTGACCTGCCCTCCCGTCTAGCTACTGTCCGTTAAGCCAATGATAACGAGCGTCACCATTGAAGGCTTCAAGAGCTTCGGCAGTCCGGCCAAGCCGGTCGAACTTGGCCCGCTCAATTTCATTGTCGGAGCAAATGCATCAGGGAAAACGAATTTTGTATCTGCGCTCAGATTCCTCCACTTGGCGATGACGGAAGGCTTGGAGCGAACGGTCGCACGCCCTGAATTTGACGGCCTTTGGGGAATCCGAAACTCCATTGTCTTTTCCAAGAATCGCTCCACCAAAGGGCGCTCCAAGCCACTTGCCATTTCGATTCGGATTCAGGGGCCATTCCCAGAACAACCTTCGTCGGGCACTCAAACATTCCACGTCGAATCAGCTTATTATCGTTTGGAGATTGGCTTCGATGACAAGACCTCACGTCCGTTTGTCAAAGCCGAGACGTTTGAGGCACAAATTCGAACCTCCACGGCGGTCAGTGCCGCCTACGCGCTCAAGCGGAGTGAAAAATCCTTGGAGATCACAGATCCTCTAAACAGCGAACGACCCAAGCATACTGCTCAAGTTCCGGTCAGTGTGCGGACTCGATTGTCAGTCGAGGAATGGTCGTTCGGATTGCCGGCTCTGTGGTTTCATCAGTGGGTTTCGCACTGGCGCTTCTTTGGAATCATTCCCAATGTCGCGAGAGCTGTGGCGCGTGAATCGTCGCAGGTCGAACTGGGTTCGGAGGGTGAAAACCTGGCCGCCATACTGCACCAGATTGAGAAGCAAAACGGCCAAGGATGCATGCCGGCCATCTTAAGCGGTCTGCGTGGCGCGGTTCCCGACATCCAGCGTATCAAAACGCTGCGGCTGGAGTCCGGCGATCAATGGACGTTTCAAGTCATGGAGAAACATATCCGCGCCTTGAGTCCCGCCTCGGTATCGGACGGTACTATCCGCCTGCTTGCGCTCATGGTGGTGCTTTGCTGGAGTTCGAAAGCCGCATCCCTTCTGGTGATCGAGGAACCAGAAAACAATCTACACCCGCATTTGTGTGAGCAATTGGTCGCGACGTTCCGCGCTGTATCCGAAGAGCGGCAGATCATCGCCACAACCCACAGCCCGGGCTTTCTGGACTATCTGGAGTTGAACGAACTGCTCATGTGCGAGCGCGATGCTACGACGCACTTCACCGTTTTGATTCCCGCGGCCAGCAAGGAAAACGTGGAGATTTTCCGGCGCAAGTTTTCATTGGGCGAACTATGGGTACAGAGCCTGTTGGGAGGCGTTCCACAATGATCAGGATTGGCATCGGCGTAGAAGGCCCATCGGATAAGGCGTTTTGGGAGAAGGTTTTACACCGCAGTTTCCCCGGTTGCTTATTCAATATCGCCACCCTTTCCGGTAGAACAACTCTCGCTCGGATCGCGCCGGATGTGGCCGAAGGGTTCCGCAACTCGGGCCACGCCGCTGCCTTCTTCTTGCTAGATGCCGACAAAATGCTCTGCGCTTCGTCCGTGCTGGGACTGTTCGACGAATCGTTTCGTGCTGAGGCTTTTCGACAGCCCGCGCCAAGCCGGTTCGCCCATATCGCTGTGGCGATTCGCGAACTGGAGTCGTGGGTGCTGGCCGATGAAAAATGCATTTCCGAGTTGTTCGACTGCCCCGGATACAAAGCTCCAGACAGGAAAGACAAGCCGGCGGGCAAGGCCAAGTTTCTGCGGCTCTGCCGGGATCGAAACGCCACGCTCGGCGGCCTAGATGATCGGGAACTGGCCGGTCGCGCTGGTAGTCGATTCAACCCGGCCCACGCACGAAAGCATTCAACCTCGTTTGATTATTTTTGGAATCGGCTAACGGCGAGAATTGAAACGGCTCGCGCGTCGCAATGAACCACGCCCTTTCCGCCAGTCTCTTTCGCGAAGTCGGGAAGAATTTCTTCGGCGTTCTGGCCGGGCCGTTGGCGCGGCTTTATGTGGATGCGCTCGACACACTGGAGCGCGAGGCGGGACAGCGGAATCAGGGAATCGACCGCGAGGAGGCGCTGGCCTTGGTGGAGCAGGTCGTGGAGCAACACGAGGATTTGGCGGACGTGGGCGATGAGTCGGTTTCTCAAATCGCCACGAGCCGCGAGCGGGCGCGGACTGTGCTCGAAACGCTGCGCACTGCTGGTTGGTTGCAGGAAGAAGCACGCACGGACTGGCAGCGGCTCGTGTTCTTTGATGCCAAAGGCACCCATCTGCTGCACGCGCTCCGTAAGATCGCGTTCCCTGAAGCAGCGTTCTTTTCCGACAAGCTGGTCAACGTCTGCGTCACGCTCGCACGAGGCGGCGAGTTGAACCTGGACGCGCTCCAGGATAATCCGTGGGCGCAGATCGAGACGAGCGTTGAAAACCTCCAAGCCGGTCTCACGGAGCTGCGCGGGATGCAAAAGTCCATCGAGCGCCACACCAAACAGCAGCTCGCGGCCACCACGCTCCAGGAAAACCTCGAGCTGTTTCTCGACCAGTTTGCTGAGCGCATCGGGCGCACCTGCTACGCGCAACTCGTTCACGCGCGCCTGCCCTCGAGGCTCGCCGAAACGCGCCGGGCCTTGGAAAGCCTGTCTTCCCACGCCGACCTCACGACCAAGATGCAGTCCGAAGTCATGCGCCGCGAGCCGGCCCTCACGGCGGAAGCGGCGATGGCGCGCGTGCGTCTGCGGATCAACGATCTGGAGGAGATGTTGCATCAGGTCGAGCCGCTGGCCGATGCCATTGACCGGCGCACGGCGGAATTCGCCCGCCGTTCGCAAGGGCGCTTCCGCTACTTGCAGGAAACGACGAGCGAGAACCGCGCCCGTGTTCAGACGTTCTTCGAGACGCTCAACCGCCATTTCGCCGGCCGGCGCGTCGCCGATGTGGACGCCCTCGGCCTGGAACTCCCCGCCTTGCGCCTGCATGACGCGCGGCTGTTCGGCGGGCTAGAATCGCTCTACACGCCGCGTCTGCGCCGTGCCGCCGGAGAGATTGAACCGCTGGAGGATGCCGACCCACGGCAAGCCGACCGCGCGCTCGCGCAACTGGGGAACAACATGCGCGACTCGCTCACGACCAGCCGCGCCAACCGCTTTGTCGCCACGCTGCCGGGTGAACGCGGTGCGACATGGAGTTCCGCCGACCTCCTGCGCGAGCACGTCCACAACGACGAGGACGTGGCCAGCGTCATCGCCTGCCTGCTGCACGCACGCTCCACGGACGCGCGCTTCGAGGTGGGCGTGCCGCGCCGCGATTCGGAGGCGGACGCCGGGGACTTCGATTCGAAATTCCAATACCGCGTCGAGAGGTTCACGCTGGTGAAGAAATGACGGACCTCGGCTCACCCTCCCAACCCGGCGGCCTCCTCGCCCGGCTCGACCCGCACGACCGTGAGCGGCTGGGCGAGGCGCTGCGGGAGCTGCTCGCCCACGGGTCCATTCTCGGCTTCGAGCCGGCGCAGAACGGGCTCTATCACTGGAGCCACCAGAACCGCCCGTGGGTTGAGGAGTTCGCCGGCCTGCTCGACCTCAAGCTCCATTGGGACCACCAGGAACGCATCGTGCAGGCCGTGCCGCAGGGCCGCGCCTTTCTGCTCACCCTCAAGCTCGACGCCACGCTCGTCTTGCTCACGCTCTGGTATGAGTTCGACACCGCGCTCCGCGACCGGGGTGAGTCCCCGCCGGTCGAGCTGACCGTGCAACAGCTCAACGATTCGCTCGCCGAGAAGTTTGAGCCACTCCGCAAACATCTCCCCAGCCAGACCCGGCTGCGCGAGATACTCTCCCTCGCCCAGCGGAAGAATCTGCTGCGCCACACCTTCGACCCCGCCGCGCCGGAGCGCTCCACCATCCAGATATTCCGCACGCTCCACCGCGCCATCGAGTTCCAAAGCATCGAGGAGTGGAACAAGCATGCGGAGCGCTACCTAGCCGGGCTCAAGGAGCCAGGCGCTGAGGCGGCACCGCTCACCGAAGCCGGTGGAGACGACAAAAGCGAATGACCCCCACGATTCGACTCACCCGCATCCACGCGCTGAACTGGTATGGCTACAAGGACACCATCCCGGTCGAGGGCAACCTCCTGCTCGCGGGCGTGACCGGCTCGGGCAAGTCCATCCTCATGGACTTGATTCAGCTCGTGCTCGTCGGCGACCAGCGGCTCGTGCGCTTCAACCAGTCCGCCACCGGCGACCGCTCGGACCGTTCGCTCAAGGGCTACTGCCTCGGCGACACCAAGCAGGAGGAAAACGGCGTCACCCAATACATGAGGCACAGCGCCATCACCTACGTGGCGCTCGAGTTCACCTGGCCGAACGGCAAGCGCGTCGAGACGTGGGGACTGCGCATCGAGTTCGCCAGCGCGGCGGAGACGCGGGGGACGGTCACGCCGTTCTTCATCCCGGCCGCGCTAGCGCGCAGCGACTTTCTCGACGCGGAGAAGCGCCCGCTGGACTCCACCGCGTTCAAGGCGCTGACTGAATCGCACGCCGCCCGCGACGGCACGCGAGGGCGGATTTATCCCGAAGGTCTCCAGGCCTACCTGCGCGATATGGCGCAGCCGACGCACTTGAATTTCGACCGCGAGGTGTTGAGCGCGCTGCTCCCCACGGCGATGTCCTTCACCTTCCTCAAGAGCTTCAACGACTTCGCCCGCCAGTTCATCCTGCCCGCCGACAAGCTCGACGTGAGCGACGTGACGGCGAGCTACCGCACGTTCCTCGGCTACGAGCGCGACCTGACGGAACTCAACGACCAGTTCCAGCGGCTCAAGGCCATCCGCGACACCTTCACTCGCCTGACCGAACTTCGCCGCGACCGCGCGCTGGCCCGTTATCTCGAAGCCCAACTCCGCCACGAATACGCCGGCGAGCAACTGCAAGACGACGAAGCCCGTCTCGCGAAACTGCGCGAGGAATACGCCGGGGAGGAGCAGCGGCTGAAGGAACTCGACGAAGCACTGCCTGAACTTCAGCGCCAGATTGACGGACTGAAAGCCGCCATCAACGAGACGCCGGACGGCCGACTCTACGCGGATTTGAAGTCGCGCAACGAGAAGCTCGCCCGCCAACTTTCCCAACTCTCCGACACCGGCAACTCCCTCGAACAAGCCCTCGCCAACCGCATCCGCAACGCCCGCGCCTGGCTCAAAGACCTCCGCGCCCTGCCGCTCGAACTCGATGCCGTCTCCGTCGGCTCCGTCGAGCGCGCCCTCACCGCCGTCGTGGACGGCCGCGTGGGCAAGGCCGGCGAGACGCTGCCCGCGCTGGGCACGGCCGCGCAGACCGCCGCCATCGCCGCCAGCCGCGCCGCCGCCCCGACCCAGAAACGGCTCGGCGAAGTTCGCCAGCATCTCGGCCAGCTTCGCGACGAGATTGCCACGCTCAAGCTGGGCAAGCTGCCCGGCGGCAACTCGCGCCTGCTCGACGCGCTCAACGCCAGCCTGCTCACGCACGGCCCGGAGCTGCCCGCGCAGCCGTTGTGCAAGCTGTGCGAGGTCATGGATGAGCGCTGGCGTCCAGCCATCGAGACCGCCTTCACGCGCAAGTTCGCCATCGTCGTCCCGCCGGAGCATTACGACCTGGCGGAGCAGACCTACCACGGTTTGAAGGCGGCGAACCTCGGCGGCGAGTCGGGGCGCGAATCGCTCATCAATCCGGTGAAGGCGCTCCGGCTCAAGAAAACCATCCGCCCCGGTTCGCTCGCGGAGAAGTTGCAGACCAGCCATCCGGTCGCGGCGGCCATCGTCAGCCACTTGTTCGGCGACCTGATGTGCGTCGAGCGGCGTGAGGCGTTGCGCGAGCACGACTACGCCATCCTGCCCGACGGCTTCATGACGCGCGGCGCGTTTGTGGAGCGCCCGCGCTTCTACGACGGCAACCCTTTCGTCGGCCAACGCGGGCTGGAGCAGCAGCGCGTGTGGAAGGAAAAGCAGCGCGACGAGCTGGAGGCCGAGGAGCGCAAGCTGGCCCCGGTCGAACGCGCCGTGCAGGCCTTGAACGACGGCTGGCGCGAGCATTTCGACATCGCCCCCAGCCTCTACGGCGACCTCGCTCGGGCGCAGGAGCTGCCGAAATTGAAGGCCGAGTTGGACGAGAACATCGCCAAGCTCAAGACCATTGACCGGGCGAAGTTCGATGAACTGGCGCAGGAGCAGTCGAAATGGGAGGCGAGCTTGAAGGCGATGGAGGAGGAACGCCGCGCGCTCGACCGCAGCGAGAAGCGAGTCGAGCTGCGGCGCTTGGAAAGCCACGCTGAACTGACTCGTGGCGAGGTGAAGAAGCTGGCGGAGAAGTTCGAGCAAGTCCGCAACGAGACCGACATCTCGCCGTGGTTGCCGAGGCTGGCGGAAGTGCGCGCGGAGATGCTCGGGCGGTTCCCGGCAAAGGACATCGCGGCAAACCGCCTCAACGACCAGTTCCACGACTGCACGGAAAAAGCTGCCGCCGCGTGGGAGGACGTGAAGGCCAAACGCCGGGAACTGGCGATGGCTCACCCCAAGTTCGACGACCTGCCTATCGAGGCGGAGACAAACACGGCGCACGACCAGCCACTGGCCAAGCTGGGCGACTACATTCCCGACTACAAAGCCAAGTCAGAGCGCGAGCGCCAGAACTGGGAACATCTCTTCCGCACGCAGATTTTGGAGAAGCTCCACAGCGCGCTCATGGATGTCCGCGACCGGATTTCCATCCTCACCACGGAACTGAAGAAGCGCCCCATCGGAACCAACACCTACGAACTTCGACTCCGGCGCAATCCCGATTACCAGCTCTACCATGAGTTGCTCGAAGCCAGCGCGTTGGCCCGTGGTGACGACCTGTTCTTCGCTTCCGCCGACGAGCGGTTCCGAAATGCCATCGCGCACTTCCTCAAGACCCTCACCGAAGCTCCGGACGGAGCCGAGGCCGCGCGCCTGCTCGACTACCGGCACTACTACGAATACGACATGGAGGTCGTCGAGGCGGACGGGCGCAAGACGAGCGTGGACCGGCACTCCGGCAAGTTCAGCGGCGGCGAAAACCAGTCGCCCTACTTCATCGCCATCCTCGCCAGTTACCTGCGCGCCTATCGTCGCTACAGCAATTCGCGCAAACAGGAGCCGTCGCTGGGACTGGTGCCGATTGACGAGGCGTTCTCCAAACTCAGCGGCGAGCGCATCAAGGACTGCATCACCGCGCTCAAGGCGTTTGATTTGCAGGGCGTGTTCTCGATGAGCACGGGCAACATCCCCTACGCCTTCGAGCACTGTGACTGGCTGGTGGTGGTGTCCAAAGAAGAACGTCGCCTCGGCAACCGGACGGAAATTCGCAACATCCCGGTGAGCCTCGCGCGCGATTCCGAGGACGCGCGGCAGCTGTTGAACGAGTAAGCCATGAAAGCGTCTTCGCCCGTGCTCGAAGCTCTGGCCCGCCGTTATGATCTCACGCAGGCAGGGCGAACGGGAGAAGCCAGTCGCGATGTGTTGCTCCAGATCGAAGGTTTGCTGAAGGAAGCCGGCTCCCATGAAGGAGAAGCGCGCGCCGTCGCCGAGCAACACCTTCAGGAAGCGCAGCGAACCGGAATTCTCACCATCGAGCCGTTGCACAAACGCGACCGCAAGTCGTTTGGGCAAATTCGTTTTTCACCCTCCAACGAAGCCCGGCTTTACGAGCGACTGGGCCGCAACTCGCCCACGCAACTCCGCATCGCACTCGCGGGGCAGTTCACCGCTGCCGAGTCGTCCGAGATTCCCGACCGCTGGCGCAACAACTGGCGGGACTGGTGCGAGCGCATGCGAACGGCGGCGCTGACCGGCGGCTCGACCGCACCGTTTGACCGGCATTCCAGCGAGGAGAACACAGAGTTGCTCACGCTTCTGCCCAAACTGCTGGCGTGGGAAGGCGAGTCGCTGGTGCGCTTCGCGAGCTGCGTGCTCTGCTGCGGCTCTAAAAAGATTGAGGCCTCAAAAAAGCTGGAGGCATGGGCGGCGAAGGAGGAACAGGGAGAATTCGCCGGACGCCTGCGCGGAAAACTTGGACGCCTGCTGGAGGACATCACAAGTGGAGAAATCAAGACGCTCGACGACCTGGGAATTTTGCCCAACCCGCGCTTTGCCCTCGTCCACGGCCCGTTGCGATTGCGGCTGGATGGCGAATGGCTCGACCTCGGACGGTTGCACGGCGCGTTTCGCCTCGCGCTGACCGACATCGAACGCGCCGAAGAAATCACCACCAGCGCCCGCCGCTGCCTGACGGTGGAGAATGAAACCTCCTTTCACGAACTCGCCAAACTCCGCAGTGGCGAGCTGTTGCTTCAGACGAGTTATCCTGGCTCCGGCACGCTGGCGTTACTGCAACGGCTGCCCGCCAACCTTGAGTTCTGGCACTTTGGCGACACCGACGAGGACGGCTTCAAGATTCTGCGATGTCTGCGGGAGAAAACAGGGCGCGACTTCCAACCACTGCACATGGAACGGGGCCGCGCCTCTCTTGAGCAGGAGTCGCTCGGACGCCCTACGCGGAAAGATTGGCCATTCTATGATTGAAAAAGTCTGCGGATTCACCGGATGTAAACGATATGGCAACGCAACGGGCCACGATTGATTTTCTGCTGGAGAAGCTCCGCGAGCCGAAGCGCTTTTCCGCCCGCGCCATGTTCGGCGAATACGCGCTCTACGCCGACGGTCGGGTGGTGGCGCTGGTTTGCGATGACCGCCTCTATGTGAAGCAGCTTCCGGCCAGCCGGGTGCTCGAACCGCTCTGCGAGCAGGGCCATCCTTATCCCGGTGCGAAGCTGCATTACATCGTGGAGGAGGGACAACTGACCAGCTTGCCAATGCTGGCCTCGATCCTGTTCGCACTGGCGGCATCGCTGCCCGAGACGAAAAAGCGCCGCCCGACCGGGAAGCGGTGAGCCGACGGCTTTCGACTCCAAACCAACCCCCCAGCGGATGTCCGAGTGCCGGCACCGGCGGGATTCAATTGGGCCGCGGCGGCCAGCCGGAAGCGACAGGCCATCGCTCGTCCGGCACCGGAGAAAACGACTCCCTGAAATTCGCGGCCAGAGGGGGTCCGCTGATTTGCCCCGCGACATTTGGTGAAGAGCAGTCGGCCATTGCCCGTCTCTTCTGCCCCGTGGTATTCCCACGGCTCTCACAAATTATGAAACGACAAATGCGTTTGGTGCTCCTCGGTTTTTTTGTGTTGCTGAAGGCAACGTCCGGCGTCGCGGCGGACAAGCTGGAACTCAAGACCGGCGATCACGTCGCCATCATCGGCAACACGTTGGCCGACCGGATGCAGCACTCCGGTTGGTTCGAGGCGCTCACTTACGAACAGTTGCCCAAGCACCAGCTCGTCTTTCGCAATCTTGGCTACGCCGCCGACGAGTTGGTCACGCGTCCGCGGTCGGAGAATTTCGGCTCGCCCACTGACTGGCTTACGCGCGCGCAGGCCGATGTGGTGCTGGCGTTCTTTGGGTTCAATGAGTCATTCAAGGGCGCGGACGGGCTGGCCAAGTTCCGCGAAGATCTCGAGAAGTTCATCAAGGAGACGCGCGCCGCGAATTACAGCGGCAAGGGTGCGCCGCGCCTCGTGATCCTCTCGCCCATCGCCGCCGAGAAGCACCGCGATGTGAATTTCCCTGATCCCGCCCCGATCAACCGCCAGCTTGCGCCCTACGTTCAGGCCATGCGCGAGGTCGCGGCAGCAAACGGCGTCCAGTTCGTCGATCTGTTCGCGGCTTCGCAGAAGGCTTACGCGGCGGCCAAGACCTCGCTGACCATCAACGGCGTTCACCTGAGCGACGACGGCTACAAGGCGCTCGCGCCCGCCATGTTCGCGGAAGTGTTCGGCAGCAAAGCGCCGGCGATGGACAGCACGGGCTTCGAAAATCTCCGCGCCGCCATCAACGACAAGAACAAGGTCTGGTTCTCCCGCTATCGCACCGTCGATGGCTACAACGTCTATGGCGGACGCTCCGCGCTGGCCTATGCGCCGAACAAGGGACCGTTCATCACCGACCGCAACGCGCCCGAGCCGCACATCTCGAATTACAAAGTCATGCAACAGGAGATGACGCAGCGCGACGTGATGACCGCGAACCGCGATGCGCGCATCTGGGCCGTGGCGCAGGGCGGCAACCTCGCGGTGAAGGACGACAATTTGCCGCCCGTGACCGAGATCAAGAGCAACAAGCCCGGCCCGAATCCCGACGGCTCGCATCCCTTCCTCGGCGGTGCGGAGGCCATGCAGCACATCAAGGTGCCGCCGGGCTGCAAGCTCCAGTTCATTGCGTCGGAGAAGGAATATCCCGAGTTGGTCAAGCCGGTGCAGATCGGCTTCGACACGAAGGGACGGCTGTGGGTCGCGGCCTGGAAGAATTATCCCGAGCGCACTCCGACGAGCCAAGACGGCGACAAGCTGCTGGTGTTCGATCTCAACCCCGACGGCAGCGTGAAGAAGATGACGACGTTCATCGACGACTTGAACTGCCCGACCGGCTTTCAGTTCTACAAGGACGGCGTGCTGCTCATGCAGGCGCCGGACCTGTGGTTCATCCGCGACACGGATGGCGACGGCAAGGCCGACTCGAAGGTGCGCGTGTTGAACGGCATGGACTCGGCGGACTCGCACCACACGGCGAACGCGATCTGCTACGAGCCGGGCGGCGCGATTTATTTGAGCGATGGCACCTTCCATCGCACCAGCGTAGAGACGGCGCAGGGACCGGTGCGCAACATCAACGGGGCCATCTATCGTTTCGAACCGCGCACGAGCAAGTTCTACCGCCATGTGCCTTACGGTTTCGCCAACCCGCACGGGCGCGTCTTTGATGCCTGGGGCAACGACTTCATCACCGACGCCACGGGCAACGCCAATTACTTCGGTCCGGCTTTCAGCGGTTATCTCGAGACCGGCAGTCATTCGGGCATGAACACCTATTGGAAGAACCCCTCGCGCCCGTGCCCTGGCACGGCGATTCTGAGCAGCCGCCATTTCCCCGAGTCGATGCAGGGCGAGTTCCTGAACATCAACGTCATTGGCTTCCAGGGCATCTTCCGCGCGAAGAACACGGAGGAAGGTTCCGGCATCCTCGGCACCACGGTCACGCCCCACATGCTCGACAACGACAACGCGAAGAATCCGAACTTCCGTCCCATCGCCGCCGACGTCGCACCGGACGGCTCGCTCTACGTGCTCGACTGGGCGAACTCGATCATCGGCCACATGCAGCATCATCTCCGCGACCCGAACCGCGATCAGATTCACGGCCGCATTTACCGCATCACCTATCCCGAGCGCCCGTTGCTCACGCCGAAAAAGGTCGACGGCCAGCCCATCGCGGCGCTGCTCGATCTGTTGAAGGAGCATGAGGACAACGTGCGCATCCGCGCCAAGATCGAGTTGGACAAACACGACTCGAAGCAGGTCATCGCCGCCGTGCAGAAGTGGGCCAAGCAGTTCGACCCGAAAAAAGTTGCAGACGCGCATCACCTGCTCGAAGCCCTGTGGGTCCACCAGTGGCACAACGTGGTGAACGAGCCGCTCCTCCGCACGCTGCTCGCCTCGCCCGACCCGCGCGCCCGCGCCCAGGCCGTGCGCGTGGTTGGCTATTGGGGCGACCGCGTTTCGCAGCCGCTGCTCGCCGTGAAGGCCGCCGCCAACGATTCCGCCCCGCGCGTCCGTCTCGAAGCCGTGCGCGTGGCCAGCTTCTTCGAGGGCAACGACGCCATGGAAGCCGCCTACCAGATCACCAAGTACCCGACCGATTACTACCTCGACTACACCTTCAAGGAGACGACCAAGCAGTTGAGCAAGTCCGCGAAGGGTTTTGCGCCCAAAGATCCGGCGCTCGTCGCCGCCGTGGTCAACCGCATGACCGACCAGGAACTGCTCGCCGCGCCCAAGACGGAGCCGGTGCTGCTCGCCCGCCTCGAACGCAAGACCTCGGACGTGAACACGCGCAACGCCGCGCTCGAAGACTTGGCCAAGCTGCGCAAGACCGACCGCGTCACCGAGGCCGTGGCCGCGCTCACCCGCCTCGACGAACCCGGCACGCCGCTCCAGTCCATCAACGATCTCGCGCTCCTGCTCACTGCCCGGCCCGACGGTCTGGCCAAGGTGCGGCCGGAGTTGCAGCGCCTCACCTCGGACACGCACCAGCCCGCCGTGCGCCGCGCCGCCTCCGCGGCGATTGTGGCCGCCGATGGCAAGCCGGACGCCGCTTGGGAGAAGACCGCCGACAACGCCGGCACGCGGGTCATGCTCATCGAGTCCATCGTCATGCTCGCCGACCCGACGTCGCGGGCCGCCTTCCAGCCGCTGCTCGCCGCCGCCGTCACGGACAAGGGCACGCATCCGCAGGTGCGCGCCGCCGCGTTGCGGTCGTTGCCCCTGATGGGCACGGACCACGCCGCGAAGAACTTCGGCCTGCTGGCGTCGCAATTGAAGACCGGCGCCGATGTGCCCTCCGCCGCCGGCGCGATTCGCAAGCTGCCCCGCGACTCCTGGGCCAAAGACCAGGCCGCGCCGCTCTCGGACGTGATCGTGAACTGGGCCAAGGCTGTGCCTGCCGCACAGCGCACCGAGCAGCGGTTCGTCGAGACCGTGCAGGTCGGCATGGACCTGGCCACGCTGCTGCCCACCGCCGATTCCACCCGCGTGCGCAGCGCACTGCTCGACCTGGGCGTGAGTGTGTTCGTGATCAAGACCGTGCGCGAACAGATGCGCTACGACGTGGGCCGGATCGTGGTCGTGGCCGGCCAGCCCTTCGAGATCATCTTCGAAAATGACGACATGATGCCGCACAACCTGGCCGTGGTGCAGCCTGGCGCGCGGGAAGCGATCGGGGCCGTGGTGGACAAGATGCAACCCGCCGTGCTCGACAAGCAGGGCCGGGCCTTCATCCCCACGGACCGGCTCCTCGCGGGCAAGATTCTCGGCGCGACCAAGCTCGTGGAGCCGGGCCAGAAGGAAACGCTCAAGCTCACGGCGCCCAATCGCCCCGGCACGAATGAATTCGTCTGCACCTTCCCCGAGCACTGGAAGGTGATGTTCGGCCAGCTCGTGGTGGTGAAGGACAAGGCCGCGCTCCTGCAAGCCAGCGCCGAGCTTCCGCCCCAACAGCGCGCGGACGCGGGGCATGGGCATTAGTGAGGATCGCATAGAATGACGGAGCGCCGAGCATTGCTCGGCCCGAAGTAGCGGCGTTCCACTCTTGCCGAGCAATGCTCGGCGCTCCTTCGGTAGACACGCATTGCCCGAGTCTCAGTAGAAACGTGAGCCAGGCCCGTTCAGGCGGGTTTCAAGCGCAGATTGCCCCGGAAAACAACCGGCTTGGAAACCGTCGCCGGTTTGCGGCAAATGCCTCCATTGAGGGCGATGCACAATCCCAGCGGTGCCACCAGTTGGGGCAAGTCAGAATAGAGAGAGCCGAAGACGCTGAAGAAAAAGATGATTTTCGTGAGGAAGAAGGCGAAAAAAAAGCGGTTGGTCTTTTCCAGCGCCGGATTCCCATAGCGATAATTGAGGGAGAGGGCGCGAAGACCCGCGCCCAGGAAGGCCAGGAACGCCAGGCAGCCAAAGGAACCGAAAGGAATGTACACGGAGAGCGGCCCATTGTGGTAGTCGCCCGCAGCCAGGGATCCTGAATGTTGCGCGGCTCGGCCCCGCAACGCCGCCTGCTGGGCCAGATAAAGGTCGGTGGGATTGACGGAATAACCTTTGCCAATCCAAAAATACTTGGGCAGCTCCGGGAGCGTGGCCTGCCACATGGTCACCCGCCAATCGACTGATCCATCGGCGTCACGACGGACGAGCGGATCGATTTCGATCGGCAAAAAGCTCAAGGTCCGTTGCATGGCCCTCGGGAGACGGGTGGCGAAAGGGGTGAGGGCGAGCAGGCCGAGGGCGCCAACGAGGACCAGGGCCGGGAAGAGCGGAGATCGCAGCAGACCCTCCAGCACGAACAACACGGCGAAAAGGACCAGGAACAGGAGAAGAAAGGAGCGGAATCCGGCCATGGTCCCGAGGACCACCACCGCCAGCAGGAGCATCCACCGCCAGCCTTTGGCCAGCACTCCTCGCACTCCAAAAACGGCCAGGAGGTAATGGATCACGGCGGCGGCCGCAGGCCAGACACCGGCAAAACGCACCCCCGCCAGGCTGCCTTCGGTGCTCGCCTGATAGCTGGCGAAACCAACCGGAAACAACAGATAAAGGAAATAGAAAGGCTGCCCGGCGAAGTAGATCAGCGTGCTGCCCAGACTGAAGATCACGACGGGCAGAAAAAACAGGGCGAGGTAGAACCGGGCTTTTTCCAACGGGATCGGCTGACTGACCAGTCCAAAATAGGCGAGGATGGCCCCGATGATGAAGTAATAGCCCTTGCCCCCATAGCTGGTTCCACCCATGGCCATGACGCTGATTCCGCCCGTGAACTTCGCGGTGATGACCACCACCAGCAGCAGGGCCAGCAGCGTGAACGTGATGGACGGCGCGGAGAGGAAGGCCCGCCTCTTTTGCATGACCCGAGCCAGCACCGCGAGGCCGAAATTGATGCCGCCCATCAACATCCAGAGCGTGGGTTTGCCGGGGAAAAAAAAGATGGTGATGGAGGAGTTCAAACTGAAGACGAGGACGGCGTAGTGCCACTTGAGCAGGGCGGGCAGGAGCAGGATGAAGCCAATCGCCGCCAGGACGGCAAAGGAATTCCGGGTCAGATCACCCGAGAGCGTGTAGCCAATGAAGACCGCCAGCGGCAGGATGATGCCGTAGATGATCAAAGTTCGCAGCGCGCCAAAATTCACAAGGCGGTCAGCCTAGACCAAGCCAGGGGGGCAAGACAAAAAAAATGTTGGCCGCAGTGAGTATCCACGTTCAGCTTGGTCACGGCTCCTTGGAAACCAGGGGGCCTCGGCTGATATGCGCGTTTTATTCGACCATCCATCTCCGTTCGCCCTGGCGCACGGCGGGTTCCAGATCCAGATCGAGCAAACGGCGGCGGCCCTGCGCTCCCTCGGCGTCGAGGTCGAGTTCCTTCGCTGGTGGGATGACACCCAGCGTGGCGACCTGATCCACTACTTCGGACGCCCGGCCGAGGACTATGTCCGGCAGGCGCAACGCCACGGCCGCAAAGTGGTCATGGCTGAATTGCTCACCGCCCTCGGATCGCGGAGTTCGTTCCAACGTCTCGGCCAAAAGGCGGTCATTTCCCTGGCGGAACGCCTCCTCCCTGAATCCTTTACCGCCCGCATGGCCTGGGATTCCTACCGGTGGGCCGATGCGGTCGTGGCCCTGACCCCTTGGGAGGCCAGGTTGATGCAGGAAATGTTTGGTGCTCCCGCCGCCCGGACTCATGTCGTGCCCAACGGCGTGGAAGAAACCTTCCTCCGCAGTGAGTCGCGCCTGCGAGGACCGTGGCTCGTCTGTACCGCCACCATCACCGAACGCAAGCGCGTGCTGGAACTGGCCCAGGCGGCGGCCCTCGCGCAGACGCCGGTCTGGATTCTTGGCCAGCCCTACTCAGACTCCGATCCTTACGCCCTCCGCTTCGAGCAACTGGCCCGGGCCCAACCCCGGTGGATTCGTTACGAAGGCCCGGTGCGGGATCGCGCGCGACTGGCGGAGATTTATCGCGAGGCCCGTGGCTTTGTGCTCTTGAGCAGCATGGAAAGCTTGAGCCTGTCTGCTTTGGAAGCTTCGGCGTGTGCATGCCCGCTGTTGCTCACGGACCTGCCTTGGGCTCGAACCGTGTTTGGACCGGGTGCCACCTATTGTCCGATCAGTTCCACTGCTCAAACGGCGGAGGCGCTCCGTCGGTTTTACGCCCAGGCGCCCAGCCTTCCGCCGCCGCCCAAACCCCACGGCTGGAAGGAAATCGCCACCCAGTTCAAGTCTCTCTACGAAGGTCTGTTGAGCACTTCCCGGTAAATCGCCAGATGCCGGCGGGCCATGGCCTCCGGGTGATAGCGTTCCCGGATAAACGCCGTCGCCTCGCGCGGGCGGGGGTGTCCCTGCGTGATCCACTGGCTGATGGCCTCGGTCAATGCGCCCCAGTCATCCTGGGCAAATAATTCTGCGGCGGGCGCGTGCTGCGCGATGTCCCGGATGCCGCCCAGCGCCGTTCCGAAGAATTTCAAGTTCCGCGCGAGCGATTCGATCACGACATTGCCGAAGGCCTCTTCGGTTGGGAAATGAACCAGACTGGACGCGGCATCAAAGCAACTGACCAGCCGGGATTCTGGTTGTGGACCCAAGAAGCGCGCGCAACCCTTCTCCTCCAGCGGTTTGATCCGACGGAGAAATTCATTCGCATACGCGTCCTGCGCGGACGGAATGAATCCGATGAAGCGAAACTCAAACTTGAACCCCCGCGCGTGCAGCGCCTCCGCCACGTCCAGCAACTCCAACTGGCGCTTGCGCGGCGAGATCACGCCCGCGTTGAGCAGCACACAGGGACGAGGGCGGTCATCCGGTGGCGGATCGAAAAAGGCCAGCCGCAAGGCATGCGGCACCAGCCAGGTCCGGCCCGCGCGCGACCGCACCGCCTGCTCCGTGTAGGTGGAATTACAAAACACCCCGCCGGTGCGGCGCAGGGCGAAATTCTCCACCCGCGTCTGGAGCCAGGCGTACGATCCTACGCCCGCGCCGAACTGCCGGGCCTGCGCGCTCATCAACCCGTGAATGGTAACCAGATTAGTCCCGCCAGACAGGGCGGCGCTGAGGCCGCATTCGCGTTCGGTGCCGTGCCCATGCACCAGGTCCGGTTTGAGTTCCCGCACCTTTTTCCGCACCGCGCGGACGCAGCCCTGGTAGCCGGTGCGCAGCCAGCCGAGCTTCGGCACATGCAGACTGTGGAACCAGATATTCACCGCCAGTTTCTCGGGCGAGCGCAGGGGGCGCTGGGTGCAGGAGACGACGTGGATTTCAATTCCCGGCGTGCGCGCGAAGCCTTCCAGCAGCGCCTGATGGCCGGCGCAAAAGCGTGGCGTGGTCTCCTCGTAGGTCCGCTCGTGCTCGCGATTGTCCGTGGTGACGATGACAACTCTCATGGGGCCAAGACCCTCAACGGTGCAGAAAGAAGGAGCACACGCTTTCCTCCTCGATGATGAAACCCAGGGCTTTGAACCGCTCCAGAAACTGCTCCTGCGACATCTGGCCGAGGGGATCATCGTGCAGTTCCAGCGCGATGGCGGAAACACTTTCCCAGGCGGCCGGAGGCGTGCCGCGCACGAGATCGAACTCCGCGCCCTCGATGTCGATCTTGGCCAGGGTAATTTTCGACCCGAGCGCAGCGACCACGTCGCTAAAGGCGCGGATAGTCACGGGAAAAGATTTCCCCGTGGTTCCGTAGAGGCTCGAACCGCCCGGATTCTCCTCGTCAAAGAACCAGTTCACGGTGGCGTTGGCTCCGGCGACGGCCTCGCGGTGCAAATGAATTCGATCACCATGGGCCGGATTGGCCAGCCGGTTCATCTCGAAGAGCCGATAGTTGGGCGGACCGGGTTCATAGGCATGAACCTCCACTTCGGGACCCTGGGCCGCCGCCAGCAGGCTGAACAGTCCGATGTTCCCGCCCAAATCCAAAACGGTCGCCTTGCCCTGGGTTGCCCGGACATGCGCGAGCGCGCGCCCATAACTCCCGGCGAAGAGAAGTTCATGCACCACATCCCAGTCCCGGGAGCCGGCGCGGCAAACCACATTCAGACCATCGCGGAAAGAAAGGAGGCGCAGGCCGGCATGATGTTGACGCAACCGCATGCCCACCGCCGTGGGCCAGTTCTCGATCCGCCGGACGATGTCGAGGCACGTCTTGATTTTGTTGCGTTGATACTGCGCTGCCATTTGCGCGCATTAACGGCGAGGGTCCGGTCTTTGTCCAGCGCGTGAAGATGCAGGGTGAGATTGAAAGTGGCGGGCCACCACGGGCCGGGGCCGGGGAGGCTCTCGGGCCGGAGTGCGCCCGTCCCGGGCGCAGCCACGTCCGCGCGCACGATGCCTTGGGGAAAACCCCAGCCTCTCGCCACGCTTCACCTTGCTGCGCCCGAGGACGGGCGCACTCCAGGCCCGCCACGATCAATCCCACCCACGATGCAGTTGCTTTCAACTCTGGATTCCCCAAACTACGGGCGCGTCCTGTGTCGTGCCGAAAATGAGAATTGCCCTGTGCCTGGAATACCCGCTCGCGTACCAAGGCGGGGTCAGCGTGCTCTGCCAGGCTCTCGCCACCGGCCTTTCCGCCCGGCACGAAGTCGTGCTCGTCTCGCCGGACGGCCCGGAAGAATTTGCCCGGCTGCAAAAAATCCTCCCGCTGCACAGCCATGTGCCTTGGAATCCGAACACCGTCGGCCCGGGGCCATCGCGGACGCTCGCCACCGCTTTGAAAGAGCGGGGCGTGCAGTTGGCGCACTTCCACTTCGGCGGCAACTTTGGCTGGGGCAGCCGTTTTTCGGGTCAATCACCGATCCCTTATGTGGCGCGGGCTGGGATCAAAGCGGTCAGCACCGTGCATCTGGTGGTCGGCCCTCTGGATGGCTATTGCGGACCCGAGAAGCCGCTCTGGTTCAAGCTCGCGCTCTGGCCGGTGGCGTGGCTGGGCAAGATGAGCGTGCTGCGCCACCTGCGCGCCGAGCTCGTGGTGTCCAAGTTCGGCACGCGCTGCCTGCGCCGTTGGTACTGGCCCAGGCGTGACCGCTTCCGGACGATTTATCACTCCCGCGTCTCCGAGCAATCCACCCTTCCTCCTCCAGGTGGCAGGGAGAAGATGGTTCTTTATGCGGGCCACCTGGCGGTGCGCAAAGGACAGCACATCCTCGCCGAGGCGTTCGCGCAAGTTGCTCTCCGGCATCCCGACTGGAAGCTCGTGCTTCTGGGTGAAGGCGAGAAGGAGATCGAGGATCGCATCGGCCGCCTGATCGTCGAACATTCCCTCCAAGGCCGGATCGAGATGCCCGGTGCGCGCCTGGATGCGATGGAGTGGATGCGCCGGGCGGAAATCTTCGTCCAGCCTTCCTTCTTTGAAGGCCTGCCGCTGGCCTTGCAGGAAGCGATGTGGTCCGGCTGCGCCTGCCTCGCCACGGACATTCCCGGCAACAACGAAATCATTTCCCACGAGATGAATGGCTTGCTGGTCAGCAAGGGCGATCCTGATTCCATGGCGGCGGGATTGGACCGTCTGATGGGCGACAAGACCTTGCGCGCCACGTTCCGCGAGCAGGCGCGCGCTTCCGTCTTGCGCCAGGGAATGAGTGTGGAGCAAATGATCCGTCAGCATGTTGAACTCTATGAGTCCTGCGTTTGAGTCCGTGGATGGCCGGCGGTTTGCCGTGGCGGGCATCGCCCGTTGGGACGGCGACTACAACGCCCGCGCCCTGGCGGCCCACGACCTGTTGCGCTTTTGCGCGCTGGGCACCCGGCGCGGCACCGCCGGGGTGCCGATGGAACTGACCCGGCTCAATCCCAAGATTGGCCTGGTCGCTTACCTCGGTGCGCGGACCCTGCCGCCCTTCTACGGCGAGGCTCTGCGCCATCGACTGCACCCGTGGCTCGACCGCTGGGTGGATTCAATGATGACGCCGGGCGATCACATTCTTTCGAGCTTCGGCTTCACCAACCGGGCTTTCGCCCGCACGCGGTCGCAGGGCGGCAAAACTTTTTATTCCGCGGGCAGCTCCCACCCGGAAGACTACTGGGCCATCGTGGAAGAGGAGCACAAGCGCTGGCAGTGCCCTTACCCGCCGCTGGCGCAATTCCAACACCGTCGCGTGATGGAGATGATGCCGCTGGTGGATTACGTCCTGTCGCCCAGTTCATTCGTCACGCGCTCCTACCTCGCGCACGGGTTTCGCCCCGAGCAGATCCTGCGCAATGTCTATCCCATCGATCTTTCCTGCTTCACCCCGCCCACGGTCCCACGCCCGAAGAACCGGCCGCTCTCGGTGGTCTCGACCGGCTGCCTGACTTTCCGGAAAGGCACGCCTTACCTGCTGGATGCCTTCCGACTCGTGCTGAAAAAAATTCCCAACGCCCGGCTTCTGCTCACGCGGGACATCCTGAGCGGCATTGCGCCGGTCCTCGCCCGTTACAACGATCTCCCCATCGACTGGGCACCGGCCCTGCCGCATCCACAACTGGCCGAGCGCCTGCGCCATGCAGACATCTTTGCGCTGCCCTCGGTGGAAGATGGATTCGCGCGCACCGTGACCGAGGCGCTGGCTTGCGGCCTGCCCGTCATCGTGACCCCGAACACCGGCGCGTCCGACCTGGTGCGCCCCGGGGTGAATGGAGAGATCGTTCCCATCCGAGACCCGGTGGCCTTGGCCGAGGCGATCCTGAAGTGGGCGGATCGGATACTTGGCCCGGATGAAACCGCCCGGCCCGAGTTCGATCTCAGCCTGGTCTCCGCCGCGAGCTTCGAGCGCGGATTCCTCGAACAACTGGCCACCTTGGGTTTGGTGCGTCGGGCAAAAGCGGATGTCGCCTCCGCCCCCGACCCTTGCTAGCCTGCGCCTTGGAACAACTGATTTCATGAGCCAATCCAATCTCAGCAAAGTCGCGCGGCTGGCCGGACGCCTGATCAAGATTGCCCTCCGCAATCCCCGCGCGCTGCGCGAAGTCTTCGGCGTGTCGCTGGCCCTCTCCGAACAGCTCACCGACCCGGAGGTGGACGTGACCGTGCTGCCCAAAGTGGCGGTGGAAGACATCCTCGGCGACACCAGCGGGGATCATGTCCTCGCCCTGTGGGCCGTGCCCCAAGTGGCCCGCTCGGTCAGTCTCCACGAAGCGGTGTGCCTCGGTACCTTGATGAAACTGGCCCAGGCGCGGCGGGTCTTTGAGTTCGGCACCTATCGCGGCGTCTCGACCACTCAACTGGCTTTGAACCTTCCACCCGACGGACAGGTCTTCACCCTCGACCTGCCCGTCACCAATCTGAAAACCAAGTTTGAACTAGACACCACGGGCGAGGTGGAAGTCGTGGAGGACGCCCGCAAAGGCGAGCTGGTCCCGGCCCACCTCCGTCCGCGCATCACGTTTATCTCGCAGGACTCCGCGCTGTTTGATCCGACCCCGTTCGAGGGCACGATGGATCTCGTCTTCGTCGATGGCGCGCACACGGCGGAGTATGTGAAGAACGATTCGGAGAAGGGCTGGCGGATGTTGCGCCCCGGCGGAGTCATCTGCTGGCACGACTGCCGGTTCAACAGCGCCTCGGTGATCAAATTCCTGCGCCAATGCCGCTATCAACCCCGGCGGATCACCGGCGGCTCGGTCGCGTTTGCGGTGAAGCCCGGCGCGTGAGGCGAGCTGCTCAACGCTTCAGCATGGAGCGAAGCACGGCCAGTTCGGAACCCAGTATTTTCCTGCTCATCCCGGCCAGGACACCGGTGACGATCAGGAGCACGACGTAGGAAACCAGCAGGAGGCCGAGGTGCGAGAGGGATGATCCGGGCAGATAGAATTTCAGCACCCCGGCAGTCAGCACCACCGCCAGCGGCAGAAGCCAGCTCCGCGCCGACCATCGCGCCGCAGACAAGCCGAGATGCCGGCACGCGTACCAGCCCAGCCACAGGCTCAAGATGGAGTGCGCGATCACGGTCGCCACGGCGACGCCCGTGATGGAACCAAGGCGCATGGAAACAATGGAAAGTAGGACGTTGATCAAGCCGGTGCAGATGATCACCAGCCCGCTCACTTTGATCCCTTTGTCGCCGCAACGCGTGGCGAGTTGAATGCCCGTGTCGCCGCCGGTGGCCACGGCGAGGTTGCAGGCGAAGGCTAGTTGCCACGCCAGCGGACCCTGGCTGTCCGCGCCCAGCCAGAAGCGGATGAACAGATCGTTCAGTGCGAGAAAGACCAGCGCCGCGCCGGTGCCAAGCATGATTTGAAACAGGTTCAGGCGACCGGCCTCCAGGAGCAGCCGCCGGCGATCCGCCTCTTCTTGGCTGGAAATCCATTGCGTGATTTTCGGCAGGCTCACGAAGCTGGCGGAAAGAATCAGGATGACGGCCAGTTCACAGGCTTTGTAGTTCGCCGTGTACATGGGAATGATTTCGGAACCGAACCCGGCTTTGAGCACCAGCCGGTCCGTGGTGTGGTAAATCACGCTGCCGAGAGTGCAGAGGTAAAGCCAGCCGCTCGTACGCGCCAGCATCCGCCACTGCGCGCGATCTATTTTCAGCGGCCACAGATCGCCCAGCCAAGGGTGCGACCATTTGAGCATCCGCCAGGCGAGCCAGCCGGACAAAATCGACGCGGCCAGGTAAGGCGTGGTTTGCAACCACAGCGGCGCGCCCGTCCGCGCCAGCAGCCAGTGCAGCAGGGGTGCGAGCAACGAGCCTATGATCAGCGACGGCAGGATCGGCCAGGTCACCGTGCCGTGGGCGTAGTTCAAACTTTGGAAATAGCCGCCCAGGATCATGGCCGACGCGCTCGCCCCGCCCCAGAGGAAGAGCACAGTGTAGGAACCCGCGCCGGCCACGTTCTCGAACTCCAGCCAGCCCGGCAGCCACGGCGAGAGCACGGCGAAGAGCACAAAAAGCGCCGCCGCCAGAAGCAGAAACAGGGTGCGCGCCGCCGCCAGCAAGGCGCGCAGTTCCTCGTGCTCGCCGCGACCCAGCAGGAGTCCGCCTTTGATCGAGATGACGCCGGTGATGCCCAGATCGCCCAGGCCGCCGAGCCGGGCCACGGATTGGAAGACGAGGAACAGGCCGAAGAGCGCGGCCCCCATCGAATCGAGGAACAGCCGGAAAAAAAGCAGCGACAGTAGCGCGCCCGCCGCCATGGCGGCGGCGCGCAACAGAAAGGCCAGCCGCACGGAGGTCCGATCCGGCAGGAGCAGGGCGCGCAGTTTCCCAGTGGCGCTCATCGTCACTGGCCGCGCCCGCGGATTTCGCGTACCCACTGTCGCAGATATCCAAGGAGTGGAAATTGCCACCGCTCATGCCACGCCGTCAGGCCAAGGTCGCTGACGAACCGCAGTTTTTCCCGAAACGTCTGCCGCCGTTTGCCCGGCAGCGTGTCCGAGAAGCGCGCTGCGTGAATGAGAAAGTGGGCGCAGGCGCGCGGCACGCCGAAAGCCCCGTTGCGCGCGGCCAATTTGCAAAACAACAGGCTGTCCGCGCAAATCGGCAGGGTGGGTTCGTACCCGCCGGAGCGCAGGAAAGCCTCGCGCGTGTAGGCCGCCACACTGGGCGGACCGAACTGCATGCCGAAGCGCATCACCACGTCCTGCATCTCCTCGGGCGTGAAGAATCGCCCCGTCCACTTGCCGATGGTGGTCCGGGTTTCGTCCCCGCGATGATAATGATAGCCGCAATAGACGTAAGCGCAGCGCTGCTCGCCCGCCGCCACCCCGCGCACGGTGGCGATGTAGTCCGGCTCCAGCGAGTCGCCCGCGAAGAGCGGTTTGAGCCAATCGGCCTGCGACTGGTAGTGCAGCCAGTTCCAGTGCTCGACGCGGCCCAGTTCCGACGGCGGCTGAATCTTCCGCGCGGCGATGCCCGCCGCCGCCAGCACCGTCAGCGCGTTGGAAATGTGTTCGTGGCCGGATGTGGAAAAATTGTCGCTGACGAGCACGGAGAAATGCTTGTCCGTCTGCGCGACCAGCGAGGTGATCGTTTTCCCGAACACGTCGGTGGCGTTGCGCACCGGGATGAGCACTTCGAGCGTCATGTCGAAGCAGGAATCCGGGCGCCGCAGTAGGAGGTGGTTTTGAAAAACTCCAAATCTTCCGGAATCCCCAGCCCGTACATGCCGTCGTACTCGCGGCCCGTCTTCATGGTCACGACGTTGGCACACTCGGCAATCAGTTGGTTATAGGTGGGTGCCACGTAGAACTCGTTGTTTACGCGCAGATTGGCCGCGATCATCGCCTCGGCGGCGCGCACGTAGTCGCGACCGGCGCGGAAATTGTAGATGCCCACGGTCGCCTCGTTGCTCACCACCTGCTTCTCGACCACCTCGCTCACGGTGCCGTCGGGCCGCATCCGGCAATAGGACCACTTGGGATGATCGGACCAGAAGGTCATGATCAACCCCGCCACCTCGGGTGCGTCGCCAGCGGCGAGGTAATCGTCGATGTTCAAGTCTACGATTTGATCGCTGTTGGCGATCATGAGCGGGTCGGCGTTGTCGATGAGTCCCTTGGCGAGCAGGACCGTGCAGGCGGCGCCTTCCGTCACGGTCCTGACCGGAATGATTTCACATCCAGGGCAGAGCCGGCGGATTTCAGCGGGCACTTCCGGATACAATTCGAGATGTTCGCCAAGACAGAGAAAGATGAAGCGGTGCGCGCGCCGGGGACGGATGTTCTCGATGACCCATTGAATCATGGGCCGGCCGCCCACGGGAATCAGAGGCTTGGGCGTGGTGAAGCCGGCCTGGGCGAAACGCGAGCCGCGCCCGGCCATCGGCACCACAATTTGCAGGGTGTTCAGTATCATTTTCTTGTACCTTCCCGCCTGAATGCCAAGTCAGGCATTCATCAAGATGAGGTTTGTTTCGCGAACCACATCCGCCGCAGCCCGCTACGGAACTGTTTAGAGTTCGTGACGGGCCAGTCGTAGGTGTGAAAGTCCCAGTTGCAACGCGCATCCGTGATTTGTGTGAAGGAGAATTTTTCTTCCTTGAGGACGCGCTCCAGAAAAGCAGGCGAAGGACGTGAGCCTTGCCCCACCAAGGATTGGTCGTATCTATACGCGTGTTCCTTCACGTTTACCACCAACTCTGGATCATCCGAGTCGGCGACCTCCGTCTCCAAGATCAAGTGCCGGCACCGTCGGCAGGCTGCACGCAACGCCGCTTCCGGATCGGGCAGATGGTAAAGGACTCCCATGTGAATGATGACATCGAACACTTCCTGACCGGGAAGGCCACTGCCCAGATCGTGCTGAATCGCTTTGAGGAAGGGATAGCGATTTCGAATCACCCGCACATTGGACATGCGACCTTCCAGGCAGGTCACGTCGGCTCCGAGGGCGGAGAGGGTGGCTCCAATCGCACCAAAGGCTGCCCCCACTTCCAGGACGGTCTTACCGTCGAAGAACCGGTGACCGTAGTGATCGAGCGTCGCCAAGATTCGTCGGGCCCGCCAGACGGAATAATGGCCTTCGAACTTCTGCTCGCCCAGTTGGCCGAGTTTCCACTGCAAATATGTTTTGATTCCTAAACCCATAGTGTCTTGGTTGGTTCGCCCGCTTGATTGAATCCGCACTCGGCGCGCGGAACGCAAGCATGGGGTGAAATGTTTTGGATGACCTTCTGCAATTCCATCCACTCCCCCTTCCGCAGGGTCGCCGGCCGGCCAGTCCGGGTAGGCTGCCAGTGCCACCCATTTGTCCTGAGAATGCTGATCCCGCTAGTCATGGGATGTTCAATCGGTTCTCCGCATCCAAAAGGAGGCCGGACGGGTCGAGCCTTGCGGCAACAACCGGTTGAGCGCCGCGCGATGATCGATGGAGAGGTAGTAGACCGGCAGAATCACTTCCAGCGCGCGGCTGTGGGTCAGGAGACATTCGAGGGCGTATTGCTCGTTGAACGGGCGCAGATGATCGAGCAGCCACTCGCTGGGGTAATCGTACGGAGTGAAGATGTCATGGACATGCACGAAGACGCCGGGCTTAAGGCTGGGAATGATTTCCAGCAGTTCATAGACGCAGTCGCTCTGCGCCTTGACGATATGCGTGGTATCGATGAAGAGCACGTCGTTAGCTTCGAGGCTGGTGAACTCGGCCAGCGGGACGTCCTGGATTTTCTTTTCGATGAAGCGGCCGGGCGGCGGATTGCGACGGATGGACTCGGAAGGATAAGGCTCGATGAAAACACAGTCGCAGGGATGCTGCTCGGCGGCGTTTTTCCGGCAGGCTGCGGCCGCCACGCGCGAACTGTTTCCGCATCCCACCTCGATCAATTTCCGCGGCTTCAAGGACCGCAGCATCGAGTAGTAAGTGATCGCGTCGAAATCCTCGAAGCCTCCGTTGTGCAGCCAGAACTCCGCGCCGGGAGCCGGCTCCACCGGCGTGCCGGCAAACTCCCGGGCAAACGGCTCCAGCCGGGTCAGCCACTCCGAGAACACCTCCTGGCGAAGCAGAATGCCGGGCAGATTCCGCCGCTGGCGCAGCTTCGCCACGTCCACGTCGAAGCGCGTTGGGCTGGCGGATTCAAAACGATACGGCTCGACGTGGTAACCAAGGTCGTCTTGCACGCGGGGCTGCTGCCAGTAGCTCTTCAGGATTTGCCGGACGAGCGGCTTTGGTAGAACCCGAACCAGGCGGTTGGCCAACTGCCGGCCATGCAGGCGGAATGCATCCGAAAGATTGCTCATTTTTTGAAATAAAGCGTGGTCGGACGGTCTTTGACAGACCGCGAACTGCGCTCAGCCAGGAAAATGACGATCGGCGGCTTACTCATTCAACACTTTATCGTTGTCCGGCGCGCTGAAGCTAATGTCATGCAAAAACCACGGCAAATCATTTTCCAGTCGTAGGCCCGGAACTGCGCCAACGCACCAGGAGCGCGTGGCCGGCGCGCAGGCACGGCTTTTCCACCAGCGAGTAAGCAGCCCAACTCCAAAGAAGGATCAGGCCCAACACCAGCGTCGGCACCACGACGAAGAGCACGACGCTGGTTTGCGGCAAACCAAGGCGATCGAGGTAGTGCAGGATGCGACCGATCAGGGGATGATGCCACAGATAAAACGAGTAGCTCCACACCCCCACCGGAACCAACCATCTTTCCCACCGGGCCAGCGGCGCGGTGCAATGAAGGCAGGCTTCCATCAAGCCGGCGAACATGAGCGATGCCAAGGTGAAGCTGAACACGCGAGCCGGCTGCCAAAGCGTCGCCGCCACGAACGCGACCCCCAACCACGGCGCGCTGCGGGTCAAGCCGGGCCAGCGCAAGCCCGCCGCCCATTTCTCGGCCAGCACCGCCCCCAGCATCCAATCGAACAGCAGAATCAGCGGAGAGCTCCACAACGCCTGGTTCTCCGGCTGGTTCCAGTCCTGCACCAGCGCTGCCACCAAACGCACCACCAGACTTAGGCCCAGCACCGCCGCGAACGCCCCGCGCATTCCCCAGCGGCGACGCAACCACAACACGGCCGGATACAGGAGGTAAAATTGCCACTCAACCGCTAGACTCCAGAACACTGCGGCGATGGCCATGTGGGTCGCGGATGAAAAGTTGTGCCCGAGAAACACATGCAGCCAGAAGTTGGACGCCGAGGGTGCATTGCCGTGCCGTGCCTCCAGCCAGGAGAAGACAACCAGTGCTAGCAGGTAGGGCGGATAAATCCGCCAGAACCGCCGCCAAAAAAATTCCCGAACGAATTTGCCAAGAGCAATTCCACCAGGCGCGGCGCGCTCTTGTTTGAGGAACGAGCAATGAATGCAGAAGCCGCTGATGACAAAGAACAACGACACCCCAGACCAGCCGAGATACAAGGGATACAGCCACCAAGCCGACATCCCCAAGCCGCTGACCGGTTTAACCCAGGATTCGTTCCACTTGAGATCAAATCCTCCGGACATGAAGGGCAGCGCGTGGCAGAAAAAAACCAGCAAAATCGCCACCGCACGCAGTACATCAATGCGGTCGAGATGTCCGAGGCGTGGCGCAAGAGTCGCGCTCACAGAACCTCCAGCTGCCTGATGAGGAGAGATCATGTCACAACCACCAAGGCACCAAGCGGCGAGTTCAGCAGGTTCGCGGTGCAGTGGAAAAACTCGCGTAAAATGCCGTTCACGCGGGCGAGTGACCAGCCGTGTGACCGGCGAATTCCTTGAGGAACAGCTCGTAATCCTCCGGCGTGCCGAGGCTGTGCATCGTGCCTTCCGGCAGGTGGTGCGTGGTGACGGTTTTGCCGTCGAGAATCAACTCGTTGTAAACCGGGCAGACGAAGAACTGCCCGCTGGTGCTGAGTCCTTTCAAAATCATCTTCTCCGCTGCCGCCATCAAATCACCAGCCCGGCGGAAGTAATAAAGTCCCGCCGTGGCCTGCTTGCTGATCGGGCGCTTCTCGGCGACGGCGGTGACCCGTCCGCGCTCGTCCGTCTTCGCGAATGACCAGCGCGGGTGGGTGGCGGTGAAAGTGAGTATGCAGCCGTCGATGTCCGGCTTCCGGCAGGCTGCGTAGAATCCGGCCAGGCCGGCATCAATGACCTGGTCACCGTTGGCCACCAGCACTTCATCCTCGAGTGCGATCTGATCCATCGCCAGCAGCACCGAACAGAGGGCGCCGGCGGTCTCGTTCTCCAGGGCGAGCACGCGCGAGTCCGGTGCGATGAGCCGCAGCATGTCGCCGAGGTAGAACTGGGTGACCTGTTCCTTGCGGCAGACGAAGGTAAAGCGGGCGGGCGCTGGCGGCGCGAGGTTTTTCAACACCAGCTCAACCATCGACTGATTGCCGATCTCGAGCAGCGGTTTGGGGAAAGTGTAGCCGCGCTCCTGGAAGCGCGTCGCTTTGCCGGCCATGGGAATGATGACTTGCAGCATAGCGTTATCCGGCGCTTTCAATCGCGCGCCGCACGCGCGCGTAATCCACTTCGCCAAAACCGCTGACCTGGCAGACCAGCGCGCCGCTTTGCCGCGCGGCCTCCAGCCCGTGCGGCGCGTCCTCCACGATGATGGCCTCCGACGGTTTCACACCCAGCAATTCGCAGGCGCGCAGATACATCTCCGGATGCGGCTTGGCGTTCTTCACGTCCTCGTTGCTGAGGAGAAGATCAAACAAGTCGATGATGCCGCTGCCGCGCAGCATCAACTCGACGCTGTCACGGATGGAGTTGGAACAGA
This sequence comes from Pedosphaera sp., assembly GCA_031414955.1. Lineage (GTDB taxonomy): Bacteria > Verrucomicrobiota > Verrucomicrobiia > Limisphaerales > SIBH01 > JANNGC01. Next base: position 57,115 of record JANOQV010000240.1, read on the forward strand.
CGGCCAGCTTGAAGCCATCGCGCTTGAGCTGGTGGATCATGAACTCCTTCTCGAAAACCGGCGTGCAGCGGCGCAGGATTTCCTCGCGCGTGTACTTCTGTTTGATCTTGTTGACCAATGAATGCAGCCCACGCGGAAAGCCTTTCTCCACGGAAAGCATCTCCAGCTTCTGGCGCGTGGGCAGCCCGTTGTAGGTCGTGAGGTGCTCGTAGCGCGAAATGGTGTAGCCGAACAGGCCGAGCGCGCGGTTCAGCGCCTCGTAGTGCCATTCGGTGGCATCCACCAGCACTCCGTCGAGGTCGAAGAGAACGGCTTTAATCCTCATCGCTTGCCTGAGGTCGGCGCGGCCCCGGCGGCTGGGTCGCAAAGATATTTGTCGCCCTTCACACACGGCAGCTTCACCACCACGGTCGTGACTTCGGTCACGGCCTCGAAGTCCGCCGCAGTGCCGGGAGGGATGCGGATAATCTCTCCCGCGTGCAAATCCTCGCCGTTCATGCGCGCGAGGCCGGACACAATCAGGGTGAGTTCCGTAGCCACGCGGTGAACGTGCTTCGGCTCGTGCGTTCCCGCCTGGTAGCGTTGCACCGCTACTTCGGCGGCGTCGGTCGGTATCAACGTGGGGGAAAAGTTCCCCACGAACCAGCCTCGCGTGAAGTCATCCAGCTTGTGTCGTTCCAGCGGCATCTTGTTTTCAACCAAAAAATTCCCGTGCTTCGAGGGCGTAATCTGTGCAAAGCCCGTCGATGTGCCAATGCTTAAAATCCGCCCAGCGCTTTTTAGTGGTGGCACGGTCGAAGCCGTGAATCTCCGGCGAGATGATGTAAAAGAGCCGGCCGGCCGCCTGCACGGCGCGGACCTCGCGCTCGGTCAGCCAGAGCGAATCGAATTCATCGGCCCAGACGATCTCCGCCGGGATGCCGAGGCACTGCGTCAGGGTTTCCCCGCGATCGCTGAGCCGCGAGGCCAGCCTTACGGAGGCACCTCCAGGCAGCCTCCGGATTTTTTCCTGGGCCGCGCCCGGGGCCTCCGGCTCCAGCAGCTCGAAATCGAAATAAAAGCCGCGTTCACCCAGACGACGGTCCTGGGCCAGCCGGAATAGCTCGGCCTCGTAGCCCAGTTCCTTCGCGTTAATGGCCAGTTCCGCGTTGGGGAATTTGGCAAACAAGGCGCTGAAGTGCTCCAGGCAGTTGGCCGGCGTTCGGGGCACGGCATCATGGCTGATATAGAACCGGCCGGCCGGATCGCGGCGCAAATCCGTCTCCAACCCGAAGCCCGCCTCCAAAGCGGCGGCGCACGCGGCCAAGGAATTCTCCTCCACGGACTTTGGCCCGGTCAGGTTGGCCCGATGGGCCATGATGGTGATGGTGCAGCGGCGCACGGCTTCGGCTGTTCGATCAGAAGAGCGTGTAAATAAAGGGCGCGGCGGCCGTCGAGCCGAGAATAATCAGCACGCCGAAAGCCAGTAGGATCAGCACCAGCGGGAGGAGCCAGTACTTCTTGTTTTCCTTCAGCATGGCCAGGAACTCGCGCAGCAGGCCCGGGTCCTTCTCCTCGCCGGAGGCCTCGAAGGCCGTTTGCTTCTTCTCGTCTTGCATGGATTTCAGAATCAAAACTGGCGGTAATAGCGCTTGGGATCAATCCCCTTCTCCGCGTCCCGCCAGTAGGTCGGCGTAGAGCGGTCGAACTTCCGGCGCAGCGGATCGCGTCCGGCCAGGCGCATGACGAGGCCCATCGGCGTCAGCAGCAGGTAATAAAACGCGGCGAAGAGGACGTTGCCCAGCACGATACCGACGCAGCAACCGAAGAAATACCAGACGGCGTAGAAGGGCCGGGCAATTTGCGGAACCAGCCAGAGCACCACGCCGACGGCCAGGCCGATCACGCCGAGCCAGAGGAAGAAGGGCTTCCAGCTTCCCGCCGTCAGGCGTGCGACGGTTCCCATGATCAGGGCGATGACCGGGAAGCCGATGACGAGGCTGAGGGCGAATTTCTTCCGCTCGGCCCGGCCGGGGTTCCAGTTGACGTCTTTGAAGGGGTTGAGCATGGGGATCAGTCGAGGGAAAAGCTGCCCAGATATTTTTCGCGCTCGGCGGCGCTTTGGGGCGGCTGCTCGGTCTTGTAGAGCAGGCAGTTCTCGAGCACGAGCACGTCCATGTCCGAGGCCAGGAAGCAGCGATAGGCGTCCTGCGGCGTGCAGACAATCGGCTCGCCGCGGATGTTGAAGCTGGTGTTGATGATCACGCCGCAGCCGGTCTGTCGCTTGAACTCGCGAATCAGCCGGTAGTAGCGCCCGTTGCGTTTCTCATCCACGGACTGCACGCGCGCGGACATATCGACGTGCGTGATGGCGGGCAGCTCCGAGCGCTTCACATTGACGCGCTTGCGCAGATCGGGATCGCGCATGGCGGCCTGCTGTTCGGCGGTGAGCGCGCAAAGCTTCTCCTTTCGCACCGGGGCCACGAGCAGCATGTAAGGCGACTCGCGATCCAACTCGAAGTTCTCCGCCACGTCTTCGGCCAGCACGCTGGGGGCGAAGGGACGAAAGCTTTCGCGGAACTTGATGCGCAGGTTCATCTGCGACTGCATCTTCTCGCTGCGTGAATCCCCGATGATGCTGCGCGCCCCGAGAGCGCGCGGTCCGAACTCCATGCGGTCCTGGAACCAGCCCACGACCTTCTCCTCGCGCATGGCCTCGACGGTCCGGCGCAGCAACTCTTCCTCGTTCGCGTGGAAGTGGTACTTCACTTTCTGCGCATCGAGGAACTGGCGGATCTCTTCGTTCGAGAACTTTGGCCCGAGCAGCGAGGCCCGCATCAACGAGTCCGAGCCATTGGGCTTCCGCTCATTTTCCAGCAAATGAAAGTGGACAAACATGGCCGCACCCAAAGCGCCGCCAGCGTCGCCGGCCGGGGGCGGAATCCAGATGTCCTCGAAAATCTTCTCGCGCAGAAGGACGCCATTGGCCACGCAGTTCAGGGCCACACCGCCGGCCAGGCACAGGTATTTGGAGCCAGTAAGTTTCTTGGCCGTGCGCGCCATGCGGAGCACGGCTTCCTCGGTCACTTTCTGGATCGACGCCGCCAGATCCATCTCACGTTGCGTGATGTTCGATTCGGCGCCGCGCGGTGGGCCGCCGAAGAGCTGGTCGAACTCGGGACTGGTCATGGTCAGACCCTGGCAGTAGTTGAAATACCGCATGTCCATGGCCATGGAGCCGTCGGGCTTCAGGTCGATGAGATGGTTCAGAATCAGATCGACATACTTCGGCTCGCCGTAGGGCGCGAGCCCCATGAGTTTGTATTCCCCTGAGTTGACACGGAAGCCGGTGAAGTAGGTGAAGGCGGAATAGAGCAGCCCCAGCGAATGTGGGAAGCTCATCGTCTTGAGCATCTGGAGCTTATTGCCCTGGCCGTGCCCGATGCTGGCCGTGTCCCACTCGCCCACGCCGTCCAGGGTGAGGACGGCCGCGTCGTCGAAGGGCGAGGGAAAGAAGGCGCTGGCCGCGTGCGACTCGTGGTGGCCGGTGAAGACGATGCGCTTCTTGTAGCGTCCGCCGAGAGATTTCCGGATCTCCTTGGGCAGATGCAGCTTGGTCTTCAGCCACAAGGGCATGGCCATGAGGAACGACGGCAGGCCTTGCGGCGCGAAGGCGAGGTAGGTTTCCAGCAACCGCTCGAACTTGAGCAACGGCTTGTCGTAGAAAACCACGTAATCCAAATCCTCGGGCTGGAGGCCCGCCTCGCGCAGACAGTAATCAACCGCGTGCTTGGGAAAATTGTGATCGTGCTTCTTACGAGTGAACCGCTCTTCCTGCGCCGCCGCCACGAGCCGGCCCTCCACCATCAACGCCGCCGCGCTGTCGTGGTAGTAAGCAGAAACACCCAGGATTTTGGACACGCGGAAAACGTAGGGTGAAATTCAGCCTCAAGGCAACTGTACGCTCGCGCGAGGCGGAGGGTAAAAGGCGCCCGCGATGGCTTCCGCGGCCAGGCGATGCCCCGCTTCCGAGAAATGGCCGGAACCATTCGAGAGGTAAAGCGTGCGAATCTGTTCGGTCGTCAACTGCCGCCGCTTCATTTCATCGCCCAGGGCCAGGAGCGGCAGGCGACGGCGACTGGCCCACAAAGCGAGTTGCCTTTCGGGAGCAAGAAAGTCGTATGCGCCCAACTGTCCGTTCCAGTTCGTGCCCTTGGTCGCGTAAAAGTCCTGGGGGAAAAAGGGCACCGTGACCAGGCGAAGGCTGATGGCGTTGCTTTCGGCGAAGTGCGCGGCCCGGTCCAGCAAGGCTTCCATGATTTCCAAGCCTTCGCGCGCCGCCGGAGAAGGCTGCCGGGCGAACGGCTCGGCTTTCAACCCCAGCCGTGATGTTTGGGCTTCAAACCCGGCGTGGTGCGTGAGGTCCGCCGCCAGTTTTCTGCGCAAGGCCAGGGTGTTGCGGACGCTGATCGGCACCTGGGCCAGCAGGCAATGGCTCACCGCCAGGCGGGGCAGGAACAACCCGGACGGCCGGTGCGAAAAGTCGATCGTCTGCGCATATCGGAACCGGCTCGCTTCTCCGGTCGCGTCCAGTTGCAATTCGCCCGCCGCGCCGGGCGTGTAGTAAATGAACGAGGCGGGATCGTGGAACTGCAGGCGCGGCGAGCAGTCCGTGATGTCATTCCCCAGATACAGAACCAGGATGGCCTCCTGCACGGCGAAACGGCGGTGCGCGTATCGAAGCACTTCCAAATAATGAGCGGGGCCGGTGCCATGGTTGCCCAGTCCCAGCACGGTCCGGGAAACCTCCTGCGCGCCCAGCTTCCCGCCCAGCATGGCCGCCAGGTTGCGCGTGCGATGCACCTCGACCGCCTCGACAAAACTATCCCCAATCACCGCCGTGCGGTTGGTGCGGCTGAGATCGAACTCGGGAAAGTACCAGCCCTGGCGATTGCGAATGGAATTACCCAGACCCTCAGCGGTCCAATAGACCCGACCCCAAGGCAGGCGCTCCTTGGTGTTCACGGCGGGCAGGATTCCCAGCCAGGCGCTGGCCTGGAGCAACACCTCCACCAGTCCGCAGCCACACACCACCACAAACAGCTTTACCAGGGTGGCGGGCCGGCCCCACCCGCCGACCGCTGCCGCCGCCAAGCCGGCGGCGATAAAGGCCCAGAAGCTTTTTCCCTCCCAGGCCCGGAGCCCCAGCGCGTGCAACTCCAGCGCCAGCACCGCGCCGAGGAGCGCGAACCCCAGCCCCATGGTCCAAAAGAATCGGCGAATAAATCGTTCCATGCCTGTGTGATGGCGAACCGTAGGGGGCGGGGCGAACCCAGCCAAGCGCGAACCCAATCATGGCCGTGGCGCTCGTTCCATCCAGGCCCAGTTCCGCGCCGACGCAAGGCGGCTCCAGCGTGGGCCAATCGTCTTAACGTCGAACCTCAGCTCGGCCCGTGGCCTGGCTCCGGCGCGCGAGTTTTCCACCCGCCGCGCGTGGCCGGGGCGGAAGTCGCCGGAACTATTTCGATCCTCGGCCTAAGCGGCTTGCGGCGGGTGGAAAACCCGCGCGCCGATGAGGGATGCGGCCCGCCCTTCCCGCCTCGGAATTCGCGCTTGATGCACATGGCTGAAAATCAGGCGGACGGACTGCGCCCGTCTCGGGCGCAGAAACTTGAAAAGGTCGAAGGCGCTGGAAAAATCCACGCCGGCCGCGGTTCGTGCGTCGCTGCGCCCGAGACGGGCGCACTCCGTCCGGATCTGGTGCCACCGGATTCTGGAATTTCAGACCGGCTCTTACCCGGAACGAGGCAATAGCAAAGACCCTGGGTCTCGCGAAGGAGGCGAAGGGCGCGAAGGAGGGGCGGTCCTGGCGTCCGAGGATTTGAGAGTTGGACGGGGGAACTCATTTGGAGTTTGGATTTTGGGATTTGATGTTGCGCCGCTTCCACTCCGGATATTCTTTCTCCAGCAAAACCTGCGGCCAGTAACTGAGCCACGTGTAGCCCGTGCGGCGCTCCCGCTCGATCTCGGCCAGCGAATACTTTTTCACGCCGTCGCGCCCGGAGAAGATCGGCCGGCCGGTTTCAATCTCGTAGAAGCGCGCCCACATCGCCGGGGCGGCGGCATCCTTCTCGACCACCTTGTCCTTGGCCCCATTCGCATCCTTTTTCTCCATGACTTTGATGCCGGGAATCTTGGCTGACTCGAACCAAGCCATCGCCGCCTCGACGGAGCGGACGATCTCCGGCTTGGGATGCTCAATGCTCAGCAGCAGGCGCGTCAGGCCCACCGACTCGGAACCGCTCAGGGAGGCCAGTTCGAAGGTGCGCGCCGGGCGTGGGCTTAAATCCACCTCATCATGTTGCGCACACCAGGCGGTGAGCTTGCCGTTCACGTTGACCTGGCATTTGAGAATGCAATCCACGCCCCGATCGAAGGCGAGCTGCGCGGCGGAGCGCTGGCCGGCTTCGACAAATCCGAAGCGTTGGTCCGTGGCCACTTCGCGCAGGAAAATCATCAGCCGCGCCATCGAGTTATCGTTGAACGTGATGTGCCGGTGATACTTGCTCACGGGCGGAGGTGAGTACTGCGGCCAGCCGCCGTTGGGATATTGCGCCTGGAGAATATGAGCCAGACCGCGCGCAAAAGCCTTCGAGGCGGCACGCGCCGGTCCGGGCGCCGACGCTCCGATAAGGCGCGCGCAGAAACGCAGTTCATCGGTCGTCGCGCTGTTGTCGAAGGTGCCCTGTAGCCGGGCGCGCTCGCCGGAATACGGCCTGGTGGTATCAGTGTTCTTGGGCCAGCCGCCTTCGGGTGCCTGCCAGGACAGAATATTCTCCGCGACGCGCGCGGCTTCGTCGGACTGGAACCAAGCTTCAGACTGGCCCAGATGGTCACGCACGGCGGCGGCGGCGGAATTAAAACATCCAGATCCCAACGCCAGGCTCCAGACAAGCACCCGGCACCCAGCGCGAAATCCCGGAGTGAAGAGCCGTCTTAACCTGCCTTGAGAGGATGCCATTAGACTTGGATCAGTCATAAGGAAGTGAACCCTGACCTTCGTTCTCCGGAATTTGGTTCATGCCGCCGAGTGGTGATCCGTGAGGAAGTGGTCCAACTCACCGCCCAGTTGCTCCACGGTGCCCAGGCCACCCGCCGTGGCTGACCGAATTTCGACTCGTTCTGCGATGATTTCGACATGGCATTCGGTGGCTGATTTCTATGTTGCTGGTGGTGAAAGCCAGCTCAAACCGCAATCGGCGCCTTGATTCCGGGATGCGGGTCATAGCCTTCGAGGGCGAAGTCCTCAAACTGGAAGTCGTGGATGTTCTTCACGGCGGAATTCAGCCGCAGGACTGGCAGCGGGCGCGGCTCGCGGGTGAGTTGCAGTTTCGCCTGTTCGAGATGATTCGAGTAGAGGTGCAGGTCGCCGAAGGTGTGGACAAAGGTGCCGGGTTTGAGTCCGGTAACTTGCGCGACCATGAGCGTGAGCAGGGCGTAGCTGGCGAGGTTGAAGGGCACGCCGAGGAACAGGTCTGCGCTGCGCTGGTAAAGCTGGCAGCTCAACTCGCCGTCCTGCACGAAGAACTGAAACATCGTGTGGCAGGGCGGCAGCGCCATCTGCTCGATCTCGCCCACGTTCCACGCACTCACCATCAGGCGACGGCTGTCGGGGTTCTTCTGAATCTGCTCGATGACTTGATCAATCTGGTTGATCGAACGGCCGTCGGCGGTCCGCCAGTCGCACCATTGCGCGCCATAGACGCGGCCGAGGTCGCCCTGCGCGTCGGCCCACTCATTCCAGATGGTCACGCCGTTTTCGTTGAGCCACTTGATGTTGGTGTCGCCGCGCAGGAACCAGAGCAACTCGTAGATGATGGACTTGAGGTGGAGCTTCTTGGTGGTGAGGAGCGGAAAACCGTCGGCGAGCGGAAAGCGCGCCTGCGCGCCGAACACGGAGTGCGTGCCGGTGCCGGTGCGGTCGGCCTTGAAGCGGCCCTGCTCCAGAACAAGCCGCAGCAATTGCTGATACTGAATCATAGTTTCGCGGGCGCGGAACGATGCAACGAATGCCCGACTGCGCCAAGGAAAAGCTCCGAAAGACGGCGCGGCTTGTCGGCGCAAACGATCAGACTCGAAAACTGGACCAGCACGCCCGCGACAGGGCGAGCCGGCCGACCAGAAGTCCAAACCTCGGGTCAATTTGGCCTGCTCCGTAGCAGCGCGCGACGGCAAGTTCTTCGTTGAATCTCCAGCAAGCGCTGTTACGACTTTCGCGTGAAATATCTGGCTTGGTGCATGGCGGCGGGGCTGGTTCTCTGCGGCTGTTCCGCCTTTGATTACGAGTGGCGGCAGGCGGCACGGCAGAGGGTTCCGACGGAGGGCATCACCGGGCGCTGGGAAGGACGATGGATCAGCCAGGCCAACGGTCATAACGATGGGTTGCGGGCGCTCATCACCGCCGTGGACTCGAACCACTACGACGTGAAGTTTCACGCCGCCTACAAACAGTGGGTTACCGTTTACTTCGGCTACACGGTGCGAATGGAAGCCAAGCCGGGCGCGGATGGCAGCGTGCTCTTTCGTGGCTCGGAAGATTTGGGTGCGCTCGCCGGCGGTGTTTACAGCTACGAAGGGCAAGCAGATCGGACGAATTTTTTCTCCACGTACAAATCGAAATACGACCACGGCACTTTCGAGATGCAGCGGCCAGCGGGGGAAAGTAAACAGTAATCAGTGGGGCAGTGATCCTGCGGACTGTCGGGTGCCGCTGACGGATCACTGATTCACTGATTACTGATTTACTCCCCGCTCCCCAGTCGTTAGCCTCGCGCCATGTCTGAAATAGCTGATTTCCTGAATCACGGTGCCGCCTACATCACGCCGTCCGTGGTGGACAAGGTTCTGCGGGAGCTGCCGCTCTGGAAAGTTGAATTCACCCAGATCAATGCCCCGAAATTTCCACACCTGGTCGATCAGCTGGAATTCCTGGCGGACGTGGTCGAGGACGTGGCGGAGGGTGCCTACAAGGAACTGCCCTACGTGGCGTTCTCCCGCGCCGTCTTCGCCGTCATGTACGCGCACAAAAAGGTGAACATCATCCCCGACATGATTGGCGGCTTCGGCCGCGCGGATGATTCGAGCATTGTGCGCGCCGTGCTGATCCAGAACGAGCTGGCCTTCGCCCGATACGCCGGTTCCCAGGGGGTGGACTGGAAGCAAATCACCAGCAAGCCATAGCCGCCGGGGCCACGACCGAGGGTGGGAACGCGGGGGTGGTCAGGACCGCTACGCGACCTTCACCGCCGGCCTACAAGCACAACTTCAGTTTCGCCGGCGACGGCGCGCGCGCCGACATCCACCAGGGCGTGCTGGATTTTTATCTCGTCTGGAAGTTCGACCGGAGCCGGCAGTGGTTCACGCTCGATCCGACTTTTCTGCTCGATTACGAGAATCACCGCTACGACGCCGCCACCGTGCGCCTGACCTACGGGCGGGTGCTGGGCAAGGTCGGCGAGGCCGTCCTGAGCGGCTTCATCAAGCCTGGCGTCGGCATTGGGCGCGACCGGCCGAACGACTGGAGCCTTGAGGCCGGCGTGACGCTCATTGGATTTTGATGGCTCCGATCTCCACTGCCAACGCTGCGGGCGGTGACGATTTTGGACTGCGGTGGCAAGCGAAGCGCGACACCGCTTTGGGAGGACGCGGAGCGTCGGGGCTGTCGAGCGCGCGCGACAGCGGCGTGGCGCCGTGCTTCCCGCCGCAGTCCATGACGTCGTGGATTCTCCGGCAAGGTTGGGCGTGGCGAACGTGGTGCCAAGCGTGGGGCTGATGCTTTTGTTTGACCGCCAAACACCAAACCCAAAAGCTCGCGCCCATGCACCTGAAGACCATTCTCACCACCGCCATTGCCGCGCTGCTCGGTGCGCCCGCTTTTGCCCAGAACACGCCGGACTCCGTCACGCTGTTCAACCACGTCCGCATCTTCGATGGTAAATCCGCCGCGCTTTCCGCGCCCGCCAACGTGCTCGTGCGCGGCGACAAGATTGAAAAAATCTCCGCGCAACCCATCGCCACCGACCGGCGCGGCGACACGAAGATCATTGATGGCATGGGCAAGACACTGATGCCGGGGCTGATTGACAATCACGTCCACCTGTTCATGGCCGGCAGTTCCGAGAAGGAGATGATGGACCCCAAGGCGACCGTCGAGGGACTCGAAGCGGTGGCGGCCGAACAGGCGCGGCTCATGTTGCTGCGCGGCTTCACCTCGGCGCGCGATGTGGGCGGGCCGGTGTTCGGCGTGAAGCGGGCGATTGATTCCGGCAAGAACATCGGCCCGCGCATTTATCCGAGCGGTGCGATGATCTCGCAGACTTCCGGCCACGGTGACTTTCGGATGCCCAAGGATCGTTCGCGGCGGTTCGGCGGCCAGGTGACGGCGGGTGAACTGATGGGCATCGGCTTCATCGCCGACGGCCGCGACGAAGTGCTGACCGCCACGCGTGAAAATCTCCGCGCGGGCGCGACGCAGATCAAAGTCATGGCCGGCGGCGGCGCGGCCTCGGTTTATGACCCGCTCGACGTGGCGCAATACACGCTGGACGAACTCAAGGCTGCCGTTGAAGCAGCGGACGACTGGGGAACGTATGTCACCGTTCACGCCTACACGCCCAAGGCCGTGCGCCGCGCGGTGGAAGCGGGCGTGAAGTGCATCGAGCACGGGCAACTGCTCGACGAGCCGACGATGAAGCTGCTGGGCAAGAAAGGAATCTTCCTGAGCCTGCAAGCCCTCGACGAAGCACCGCCCACGCAGACCGAGGCAGTGAAAGCCAAGAAACATCAGGTCGTGCAGGGCACGGACAACGCCTTCAAATGGGCGAGGAAGCACAAGGTCAAACTCGGCTGGGGCACGGACCTGATGTTCTTCCCCGCGCAGATGAAAAACCAGAACAGCGACATTCTCAAACTGACTGCGTGGCTCACGCCCGCCGAGACGCTCAAGTTGGTCACGCACGACAACGCGCAACTGCTCGCGCTCTCCGGCCCGCGCAATCCCTATCCCGGAAAGCTGGGCGTCGTTGAGGAGGGCGCGCTCGCAGACCTGTTGCTTGTGGACGGCGATCCTGTCGCGAATCTCAATCTCGTCGCCGATCCGGAGAAGAACTTCCTCGTCATCATGAAAGACGGGAAGGTGTTCAAGAACACGGTGAAGCAGGCGTCTCAGGGCGCTGAATCCCATGAAAGCCAAGGGCGCGCCACGATGATTCGGTGATTGAGTTTTCTAAAGTGGGACTTTAGGAATCTCATTTGTGAAATACGTTCATCGCGAGCTGGAACAGCAGTTGGCCCGGGCCGCGCGCCACTTTCCCGCCGTGGTTCTCACCGGCCCGCGCCGGGCGGGCAAGACGATGCTGCTGCGCCGGACTTTCCCCAAGGCGGGCTACTTCCTGCTCGAAGATCCCGACGTGGTGGCCCGGTTGCGCGCCGATCCGCACGGCTTCCTCGACGCGGTGAAGACGCCCGTGATTCTCGACGAGGTGCAACAGGTGCCGGAAGTGTTCGCGTTCGTCCGGGCGCGCATCGACCGCCAGCCGCGCCGCACGGGGCAGTGGCTGTTGACCGGCTCGCAGGAATCGCCGCTCATGCGGGGCGTGACGGAATCCATGGCCGGCCGCGCGGCGGTGCTGCAACTGCTGCCCCTGTCCGTGCGCGAGTCGGCGAAGGTGAGCCTGCTGCTCGGCGGTTATCCCGAAGTGGTGGCGCGTCCTGGCGGCGCGCGGCTGTGGCTGTCGTCGTATTTGCAGACGTATCTGGAGCGGGACGTGCGGGCGGTCACGGCGGTGAAGGATCTCGCGCTGTTCCGCCGTTTTCTCGCGCTGCTCGCCAGCCGGCACGGGCAGGTCTTGAACAAGACGGACCTGGCCGCGCCGCTGGGCGTGAGCGTGCCGACCATCGCGCAATGGCTCGGCGTGCTGGAGACGACCGCGCAAATTTTGATCGTGCCGCCGTTCTACGAGAATCTGGGCAAGCGGCTGATTAAATCGCCCAAGGTGTATATCGCCGACTCCGGCCTCGCGTGCCACCTGCTGGGCATCGAGACGGCGGCGGAACTGGATCGGTCGCCGTTCCTCGGCGCGCTGTTCGAGGGTTTCATCGCGGCGGAAATCGTCAAGGGGCAGGTCAACGCCGGCCGTCGCCGGGAGCTGTATTATTTTCGCGACGAGCAGGGACTGGAAGTGGACTTCCTCGTGCCCGGACGCAGCGGTGCGGTGGCGCTGGTGGAATGCAAGGCGGGCCGCACCGTGACGCCGGCGATGGCTGCGCCGATGCAGCGGCTGGCGGAGGCATTGAAACGGAAGCGCCCCGAGGCGACGCCCGTCGCGCAGTTCCTGGTGCATCGCGAGCCGAAGGCCGGGTCGCCGACCCACGCCGTCGCTCCCGGCGTGCGAGCGCTGCCGTGGCGGAGATTTCTCGAAGAACTGTGATTGTTCCGCAGACTGGATGAATGGAACAGCGACAAAGCTTGGCACAGGCACAAACTTCCTCGTCATCATGAAGGATGGAAAGAATTTTAAGGACACGCGGAAGTAGTTTCGTCATCCTTGTGCAGAAACCAAAACCAACAAAGCAAAAGCATGAGAACAAACACATCACTCAAAAACTTGGCGGTCATTCTGGTGCTCGGCCTCGTCGCGCTGCTGGCCGCGCCGGCCAACGCACAAAAGAAAGTCACCCCCAAACCCGGCCTCCCCGGCAGTTGGCAGCTGATCGGAACCACCCAGGCCGGTCACACGGCGGACCACGATGCCATCATCGTGAAAGGCCCGTTTGACGACTTCCGCAAGATCAAGTTCAAGGTGACCGATGCGCCACTGGAGATGCACCGCATGGTGGTGACCTACGACAACGGTGTGCCGGACAAGATAGATGTCCGCGAGAAAATCAAAAAGGGAGGCGAGAGCCGGGTGATTGATTTGCGCGGCGCGGGCAAACGCAGCATCCGCAAGATCGAGTTCTGGTATGAGACCAAAGGACTCCTGAACGGCAAGGCGGATGTGAGCGTGTTTGGGATGAAATGATGAGCCGCCCGCCTTCACGGGCGGGGTCGCATGCTGCCGCCGGCGTTTTTTGGAATCCTTATGAAGATGATGTCGGGGAAAGTGTGTTGCCTCATTGGCTTGGTTTGCGTCGGCTTGGCCGCGTCAGGCTGCCGAAGTCTTGGGCCGCGCACTATCCCGAAAGATCGCGCGGATTACAGCGAGGCGATTGGTGATTCTTGGATGCGCCAGACGCTGCTCAACATTGTCAAGCTGCGCTACAACACGGCACCGGTCTTTGTGGATGTCGCCTCCATCGTCGGCGGTTACTCGACGGAATCGGAAGTGGGCGGGGCGTTGAATTTTTCGTGGCCGAACGCGGCGGACGTCGCAAATATCAATGGCAAGCTGCGCTTCACCGACCGCCCCACCATCACTTACACGCCGCTCACCGGTGGCAAGTTCATGCGCAGCCTGATCACTCCCATCCGACCAGAGGAGTTGTTCTTCACCATCCAATCAGGCTGGAACGCCGGAGCCATCCTGACCGCAGGCGTGGCTTCGATCAACGGCGTGCGCAACCGCGAACAGTCCCCGGAGGGCGCAACTGCGGCGGACCCTGATTTCATCCGGGTCGTGCAACTCATGGGGAAAATCCAGCAATCTGGCTGCGTCGGAATCCGCATCGTACTGGATCAACAGAAACACCAGACGACACTGCTCACGTTTCACAATGAGAACATGCCGCCGGAAGTGCGCGATCAGATCGGCGAGTTGCGCCGGTTGCTCCGTTTGGACCCCGATGCAAAGGAATTCCGGCTTGTCTATGGCAACGCGGCATCCAGCAACACCGAGATCGCCGTGCGCAGCCGTTCGCTCATTCAAATCATGAGTCTGATGTCCGCAGAAATGGAAGTGCCCGAAGCCCACATCAAGGAAGGCCGGACGACTCCGGGGCCGCAGCACGGGGCAAAACCACTGGCGCGCATTCGTTGCTCGCCCGACAAGCCGGACGATGCACTCGTCGCGGTAAAGTTCCGCAATCACTGGTTCTGGGTGGATGATCGTGACGTGCCCTCCAAGCGCGGTTTCAGTTTCATCATGTTGTTGTTCACGCTCGCCGATGCGGGCGAACAGCAGAATCTCCCGCTCATCACCATCCCCGCGCAGTGAAAACACCGGGCTTGATTCGCGTTGGCCAACACCCCAAAGATGCAAAACACGTTCCAATGAACCTCAAATCGAAGGGCGCGTCCGATGTTGCTCTTTGACCGATAGCCAAAAAACAATCCTCAAACCCATGAAATCAAAACTCCTGTTCACGACCACTGTTGCAGTGCTGCTCGGCGCGACCACCTTCGCGCAGGACGCGCCCAAGTCCGTCACGCTGTTTTCCAACGTCCGCATCTTCGACGGCAAATCCGCCGCGCTCACCGCACCCATGAACGTCCTCGTGCGCGGCAGCAAGATCAAGAAGATGTCTGCCGCACCCATCGCCACCGACAAGTGCGGCGACACGGTCATCATTGACGGCGCGGGCAAGACGCTCATGCCGGGGCGGATATTCTTACTGCCATCAAAGTGCGAAGTGCGTAGCGTTAATGGATGACCACAAGCCAAGGGATCACTCGCGAGCCGGACAACAACGACCGGCAAGATTCTTGGCGGCGTGAATGGCCGCTGGTGCTGGCCGTCGCTACTCTGGTTTCGGCGTGGCTGGGCAAAGGCTGGATCGCCAGCGCGCTTAACCAGCCGGGGTTGCTGATCCTTCTGCTTGCCGTTCTCTGCGGCGTGGTTCTCACAGCGGCCATCGCCATCGTGCGGCACGCGGATGAACTGGCGCATCGGTTGGGTGAACCGGCGGGAACATTGCTGCTCACGCTGGCGGTCACCGGATTGGAGGTGGCGATGGTGGCGTTCGTCATGTCCACCGGCGAGGCCAAGCCGATGCTTGCGCGCGACACGATGTTCGCGGTGGTCATGCTGGTGCTGAATGGTTTCTTGGGCTTCGCGCTGCTGCTGGGCGGGCTGCGCCATCGCGAACAGCCTTTCAATCTTCAGAGTGCGAATGCGTTTCTCCTGATGATCGTGCCGCTGACTGTGCTCGGCCTAGTCCTGCCAAACTTCACGCGCGCGACACCCGGTCCGACGCTCTCGACGTTTCAAATGGTTTTCCTCTCGCTGATGTCGGTTGGCATTTATTCGGCTTTTTTGTTTGTGCAAAACCGGCGGCATCGCGGCTTCTTCACCATGCCCGAAGAGGCGGGCCATCCGGCGGAAGCGGCGGTTCATTCCGCGCGGCCAACCTTCTATCACGCCGTGATGCTGGGGCTATACGGGTTGCCGCTGGTTCTGCTCGCCAAGCAAATGGCCGCGCCGCTCGACGCGATGGTGCTCAAGCTCCACGCGCCGCCAGCCATCGGCGGTTTCATCATGGCGCTGCTGGTGCTCGCGCCCGAATCCATCGCCGCCATCCGCGCCGCACTGGCCAACCGCCTTCAGCGTTCGGTGAACATCCTGCTTGGCTCGGTGCTCGCCTCCATCGGGCTAACCATTCCTCTCGTCATCACGGTATCGCTCGCCACCGGACGCCCGCTTGTGCTCGGGCTGGATGGCACCGATACGGTGATGCTCCTGCTCACGCTGGTGACCAGCATCCTTACCTTCTCCCTGCCGCGAACGAACGTGCTGCCCGGCTGCGTCCATCTGCTGCTGTTCGGCGCGTATCTCATGTTGCTCTTTGACCGATAGCCAATATACAATCCTGAAACCCATGAAACTGAAATCAAACTTCCTGTCCATGTCCGCCGTTGCCGCAACGTCCGCGCTGGCGTTTCAGATGGCCGCTTTCGCCGCTGAACCGGCGACGGTCATTTCAACCACCGCGCCAGCGCCCGGCTGGCTGGAGCGCGACACGCTCACCGGGGATTGGGGCGGCGGGCGCACCTGGTTGCAGGAACACGGCGTCAGCCTCAAGCCCCGGCTCACGCAGTTTTATCAGGGACTGACCTCCGGCGATGGCGATCACGGTTTTGAATACGGCGGCAAGCTGGATCTGTTGCTCAATGCCAGTCTCAGCAAGCTCGGTCTGTGGGACGGGCTTTCGCTGACCACGCACGCGGAATACAACTTCGGCGAGAGCGCCAACGGTCGCGGGGGCACGCTGCTGCCGGTCAACACCGCGCTGCTTTTCCCAGGGTTGGACGGCGCGGATGCGTTTGACCTGTCGAGCGTTTTTCTCGCGCAGAAGTTCAGCGACTCCGTTTCCCTGATGTTCGGCAAGATCAACATGGTGGACATCGCCGCTGGCAAGCCATTCATGGGCGGCGCGGGCATTGATGCGTTCCAGCACATCGCCTTTGCCGCGCCGCCCAGCGGGATTGTGCCGCCTTACATTTTCGGCGGCATCCTTAGCGTGCAGACCAAGCCCGCCAGTTTCACGTTTATGATCTTTGACCCGGTGAGTGCCGTGAACCGGTCGGGGCTTGAACATCCGTTCTCCGAAGGCGTCACATTCCGCGCGAGTGTGGATGTTCCTGTGACCATCGCCGGTCGCAGCGGACATCAAGGACTCGCTGCCGCTTACAGCACGCAGGACGGCACCGATCTGTCGAGCCTCGGCGACATTATCTTGCCGCCACCCGGCGGCGGAACGGTCGGTA
Source organism: Pedosphaera sp. (assembly GCA_031414955.1). GTDB lineage: Bacteria > Verrucomicrobiota > Verrucomicrobiia > Limisphaerales > SIBH01 > JANNGC01. Next base: position 73,796 of record JANOQV010000240.1, read on the forward strand.
TCAAGAACGACCGTTACCACTTCGCGTATTCGTTCGACCAATTTATCTACCAGTCGAAAGAAAATCCCACGGAAGGCTTCGGGCTGTTCGGCCAGGTCGCAATCTCCGATGGCAATCCCAATTCGCTGGACTGGTCGGCCATCGCGGGCGTGGGCGGCACGGGCCTGATTCCGGGCCGGAGTCGGGACAAGTGGGGTGTCGGCTTTTTTCACTACTCGGTGAGCGGTGCCTTGAAGCGGTCACTGGCTCCCGCCGTCGCCATTGATGACGAACAAGGCGTGGAAATTTTTTACAACGCCGCGCTCACGCCGTGGTTTCATCTGGGAGTGGACGTGCAAATCATTGACCCTGCGCTTAACCAAAACGACACAGCGGTATTTGCCGGACTCCGCGCCGTCATCAAATTTTAATGCGATAAGAAAAATGGAAATCAACCTCATGAAACCAAACACCATGCTCAAAAACACCCTCTCCGCCCTGTGCGGGCTGCTACTCATCACCGGCTGCGATCAAAAGCCGGCGACAACAACCGAAGCAAAGCCCGGCACTGCTGGAATTGCCGACACCATCTACACCGGGGGCAACATCATCACGATCAATGACGCCGCACCGTCCGCCGAGGCGCTCGCGGTGAAGGACGGAAAAATTCTCGCCGTCGGCGCGAAGGCCGATGTGCTCAAGACGAAAGGCGGCGCGACGAAGCTGGTTGATCTTGGCGGCAAGACGCTCGTTCCCGGGTTCGTGGACGGGCACAGTCATTTCGGCGGAGTCGGGTTTCAGACTGTCGCGGCCAACCTGTTGTCGCCGCCCGACGGGCCGGTGAAAAACATCGCAGAGCTACAGCAGGTCATGCGCGATTACATGGCGGCTTCGCCGTTGGTGAAGGCGCGCGGCGTCGTCATCGGCATGAACTATGACGATTCGCAGCTCGCCGAGCGCCGCCATCCGACCCGGCAGGATCTGGACGCGATCTCC
>JANOQV010000241.1:0-39431 GCA_031414955.1 Pedosphaera sp.
CCAGCCGCTCGCCAATGCACCCAGCCCGGAGGGCTGGAACGTGAATAGCCCCGGGTGGGCGAGGCACGAGCCAACCCGGGGATCAGCGTGGCTGATGGAATCAACCCCGGAGAGGGTTGAATCGTGGCGCGTTCTTTTCTCGTCGGGTTCAACCCCATCCGGGGTCGTTCCCATCAACGGCGCGGAACACCCCCGGTTGCACCGGGGGCTATTCACATTGAAGCCCTCCGGGCTTCACACTCAGATGGAGGCCCGCGCGTGAACTGGTCCGACCTCCAGCCTTTGCTGAAGACCTTTCGCTTCGCCGCGCCGTGGCTGTTGCTGCTGCTCCTGCTGATTCCGCTCTGGGCGTGGTTGCGGGGACGGTTCGCACCGGTGGCGGCGGTTTCGTTTTCGTCGGGCGAACTGCTGCGCGCGGCGAGCAAGCAGGCGCGGTTCCGACGCAAGCAGTGGCTGGCGATGTTTCGTTACCTCGCGCTCGCGCTGCTGCTGCTCGGGTTGGCGCGTCCGCAGGTCGAGAAGGGTTTGGGCGATGAGGACGCGAAGGGCATCAACATCATGCTGGTCATGGATTTCTCCGGCACCATGAAGACCAAGGACTTCATGATGGAGAACAAGAAGGTGTCGCGGTCGGAGGCGCTGATCAAAGTCATCGCCGAGTTTTTGCGCGCGCGGCCCAAGGACAAAATTGGCGCAGTGCGCTTCGACATGGACGCCTTCCTCATCAGCCCGCTGACGCTGGATCACGACTGGATGATCTCTCGCCTCAAGGACGAGAAGCCCGGTCGCGGCACGGCGCCCGGTTCGGGATTGTTGATTGCGGCGGAACATCTTCTACCCGCGACGAATCAGACCAAGGTCATCATTCTCATCAGTGACGCGGAACAGGTGAACGCCGGGCCGCCGCCGAAGGATGTGGCGAAGGAACTCGCGAAGCTCAGCATCAAGGTGCATTTGATTCAGGTCGTGGACTTCAAGGACATGGGGATGCTGCGCCAGGATCGCGAGAACGAGATGGTGCAGGTGCCGAAGCTCACGGGCGGCCAGTCGTTTCAAGTCGCGGACTTCGCCGGGCTGCGCAGCGTGTATCAGCAGATCGACAAATTGGAGAAGGCGCACTTCACCGAAGGCAAGCAGAAGAGCTATCGCGAACTGATGTCGTGGTTCGCGGCGCCGGCGCTGGCGCTGTTGCTGTTGGAATTGCTGTTGCGCCAGACCGTCTGGAGGCGGCTGCCATGAAGTTCGCCGTGCTTTACTGGTTGCTGGCGGCGGGGCTTCTCATCCCTGCGTGTGTTCTCATCATCCAGTGGGGCGCGCGGCGCAAGCGCGCGATGCTTGACCGCGTGATCGCGTCCCGATTGCGCGAGCAATTGCTGCGGTCGGTGGACTACGGCAAACGGAAGTTTAAGACCGGGCTCTGGCTCCTGGCGGTGGTGTCGTTGCTCGTGAGCCTGGCCCGGCCGCTGTTCGGTCATCGCGAAATCAAAGTCGAGCGGCCGGGCGTGGACTTGATGATCGCGCTCGATATTTCCAAAAGCATGCTGGCTGAGGACGCGGTGACCAACCGCCTTGCCGCCGCCAAGTCCGCCATCCTGCGCCTGCTCGACCGGCCTTCCGGGGATCGTGTTGGGTTGATCGCCTTCGCGGGCGAGGCGTTTCTCATGACACCGATCACGCAGGATCATCAGGCGGTGGTGCGCTCGCTCGAAGCGTTGAGCACGACGGCGACTTCCAAGCCGGGCAGCGACATCGCCGCCGCGCTCAAGCTGGCGGTGAAATCCTTCGATGTGAAGCAACAGTCGGGCAAGGCCATCGTGCTGATCAGTGACGGTGAGGAATTGCAGGGCGACGCCATTGTCGCCGCGCGCGAAGTGGCGACGAAGGGCGTTTCGATTTTCACCGTCGGGGTCGGCTCGACGACGGGCGCGCGCATCGCGGACCGAACTCCGCCGCGCAACAATGACCGCCCGCAGTTCGACGTGAAGTACGCGAAGAACGAGTTCGGCCAGGAAGTGGTGTCGCGCTTGAACGAGCGCGTGTTGCAGCAAGTCGCCGTGTCAGGACGCGGGTTTTACGTGGCGCTGGGTGATGAAGGGCAGGGGTTGCTGACCATCAGTGAGCGCGGCCTGGCCCCGCTGGCGCGCGGGACCGAGGTCCGCCAGTCGAAGGAGATGCGGGAGTTTTTCCAGCTCCCACTCGGCCTGTGCGTGGTTTTGCTCCTCTGGGAAATGCTTGTGAATGAACGGAGAAAAGGTCAGAAAGCAACAACCGTATGAAGACTCAAATCATCACCGCGCTGCTTCTCAGCACCACGCCGCTGTTCGCCGACTTGCATGAGGCGAAGGCACTGATGAAGCAGAACCAGCCGGGCAAGGCCGGTGAAGTGTTGCGCCAGTTGCAGACGCAGCAGCCGGCTGATCCGTGGCTCGCCTACAACGCCGGCGTGGCGGCTTACGCCGCGAAGGATTATTCGCAGGCCGACAAAATCTGGCAGGAACTGGCTGCCAAGCCCTTGCCCAACAAGCTGCGCGATCAGGTCTGGACGCAGATTGGCAATGCCTCCTTCCGCCTCGGTGAGCCAATGGAAACCTCCGCGCCCGAGCAGGCGCTGACGCAATGGCAGCAGAGCCGCGAAGCGTATCGTGTTTCGCTCATCGCGCAGCCCAAGGACAAAGTGGTGGCGAACAATCTGGCGGTGGTGGAACGCAAGCTCGCCAAGCTGCATGCGCAACTGGCGAAGAAGCTGGTGCAGGAGACGCAAAAGGAACGCTCCAACCAGAAGGCGATTGAGAAGCTGGAAGCCGCGCTCGATCACCAGCGCACCGCGCAGAACCTCGCGCCCAAGGACGAGGAGATTAAGCAGGACCAGAAGAAGATCGAACAGGCGCTGGCGGAGAAATACACCGCCAAGGCCACCGAGTTGGAGAAACGCGCGGACAACGCGCTCGAAAACAAGAACGCGAATACCTGGCAGCAGAAAGAGGCCGAGAAGAATTTAACCGCCGCGCTCACCGATTTCGCGCAGGCCAAATCGCTCGACGAAAAGAACCAGGAGGCCAAGGAAGGCGAACCGCGCGTGCAGGACAAGCTGGCCAAGTTGCTCGCACAACAGGGCGAGAAGCTGCACGAGGAAGCGAACAAGGAAGCCGACCGCCAGCCCGAGCAAGCCATCGCGAAAATGGAGCGGGCGCTGGACAAGTTTGACGAGTCCTTAAACCTCAAGGCCGAACAGCCGGAGACGAAGCAGGAGCAGGCGGAGACGAAGAGCGATTTGGAAAAACTGCTGGAGAAACAGGGCGACAAGCTGGCCGAGCAGGGCGAGAAGAACGCCGAGAAGCGCCCGGCCGAGGCCGCCGAACAGAAGATGGCCGCGCTCGCCAATTATCAGGAAGCGCAGGCGTTGAATCCCGAGAACGCGGGATTGCAGCCGAAGATCGATGCGCTCGAAAAAGGCTTGCCTGAGTTGCTGAACGCCCTCGGCGAACGCGAGCAACAGCGCGCCGCACAGGCCGAGCCGAAATCCACCGAGCAGGCCGTGGGACATCTGGAGCGCGCCGCGACCGCGTATCAACTGGCGCAGGAGATCGCGCCCGATAACCAGCCGGCGCAGCAAGGCGCGGAGCAGGTGATGAGCAAACTCGAACAGTTGCGCGCCCAGCTCGCCGCGCAACAGGCCCAGCAGGCGCAAAAGCAAAAGTCCGACAAAGACCAGCCCGGCCCCAGCTTTCAGCAGATGCTCGCCAAGGTGAAATCCGACGAGAAGCAGAAGCAGTATGAGCAGGCCCGCCGCACCCCGACGGAGAAATACTCGCCCGAGCAGAACCGGATTTTCAAAAACTGGTGATCCTTGGAGCGCGGATTGGCCGTCCGCAGGACGGCCCGCCCAAGAGTAAAATATTTCCCGATGGTTTTCGATCATGCCGCCAGCTTTGTAATTGCGGTTCGACCGTGGCGGTGGGGTTCAGAGGGCGTGCCCGCCGCTTTCGGTCACTTGTAAACATCTTCCCTGATTTCGTCTTCGCCCCTCTCGCACCCCTCGCAGATGATAGCGTCCGTGGAGTAAATCCAGCACTGCATGTTTGCTGGAGTGGACCGGCTCTGCTCAGTGTTTCAGCGCCTCATCAAGGTTGCATCGTGGTTTAACAACGCTTGTGCGAGCACCGTGCCAGCGGCCAGGTCGATGCGATCCAATCCTTTGGCGTGGCGGGCCTCGCCTACGGATAGAAGGCTTTCCGCAGCTTTCGGATCCGCGGTGAAAAGCTCGTGCTGTTCTTCGAACAGCTTTTTCAGCACGGTGATTTCGTTCGGCGTGGGCTTCCGATGCGTGACCATTCTGAACATCCAGGTCGTGCGTTCCTCCAACGAAGTGCCGCCTTCCTGCAACATGCGTTGGCTCAAGCGGCGTGCCGCCTCCACGATCTGTACGTCGTTGAGCAGAGCCAACGCTTGCAGTGGCGTGCTCGTGTTCTGCCGACGGACGGTGCAGTAGCTCCGATCTGCAGCGTCGAAGGTCATCATGGCCGGTGGTGGCACGGTCCGCTTCCAATACGTGTAGAGGCTGCGGCGGTGCAGGGCGGTGCCTTTGCCCTGATCGTATTTTGGTTTGCCCATGGCGATGTCCCACAATCCATCGGGCTGATACGGCTTTACGCTGGGGCCGCCGATCAGTTCCACGAGCAAACCGCTTTCGGCCAGCGCGCTGTCGCGCAACATCTCCGCCGTGAGCCTCCGGGCCGGGCCGCGGGCCAGGAGTTCGTTGGCCGGATCGCGGGAGACCAGTTCCGAGCTGGCCTTGGAGGACTGACGGTAGGTGCTGGAGAGGGCTATGTTCTTGAGCGCGCGTTTCACGTCCCAGCCGTTGCTGGAGAAATCGAGCGCCAGCCAGTCGAGCAGTTCGGGATGCGTCGGCTGCGCGCCCTGGCTGCCGAAGTTGTCGCTGGTCTCGACGAGGCCGCGCCCGAACATCATCTGCCACAAACGATTCACGGTCACGCGGGCGGTGAGCGGATGGTCGGGTTGCAGCAGCCAGCGCGCGAGTCCGAGCCGGTTGGTGGGCTGGCCAGCGGGAAAAGGCGGCAGGGCTGCGGGCGTGCTCGCGATGACGGCTTCGCCGTGCGCATCATACGCACCGCGCTTGAGGAGGTAGGCCGGCTTGGGCTGCGGCAGTTCCACCATCGTCATGATTTCAGGAATCGGCTCGATGAATTTGCGCAACTCGTCGCGCAGCGCGTGCAACTCTTGAAGCTCCTGCTTCTGGCGCGGACTGAACACGGCTAGAAACCAGTCGAATACTTCCTCACGCTCCTTCGCGGTGAGCTTGTCCGCGGGCGTGCTGAGAATGCGGCCGAATTCCTCGCGGCCCGCCACCTGCCGGGCTTCGAGTGCGGTGAGGGTGCGGTCGAAAATTTTCAGGTCATCCACCTTGCCGTTCTTGAAGCCGTTGTCGCGGAAACGATTGCCCAGCGCGAGTTCCGGTTCACCACCGCCGTAGGTGATGTCCTTGGCCAGTCCGTCGCGGATGATTTCCAATTCGGCGAGTTCACCGTTGATGAAGAGCTTGGTGCCCGCTGCCTGGCTCGAACCGTCGTAGGTCGTGGTTATATGAACCCATTCGTTCGTTGGCAGCGCGTTCCTCGTCGTGACCTTGAGCGAATTGCCCGGCCACATGTGATGCAGGCCGAAAGCGACGCGGCCCTCTTCGAGCAGCAGTTCAAAGCCGCGGCTGCCGGCGTCCACGGGCGCTTTGCTGTGATGCAGCACCACGAAGCGCGGCGAGTGCGAGGGCGTTTGCAGCCAGAGCGAAAGGCTGAACGAGTCGGCGCGGTTGAAGTGGCCGAGCTTCCCAAAGGTGAAACCGTTCTCGCCGCTCAGTTCGACGGCCTTTCCGAACTTGCCCTCGACAAGTTGTGGTCCTTCAACCGCCTTGGCCGAGTTCGAGCCGACGAGGCTCACGACTTTGTTGGAAACGATCTCGTCGAAACTGAAATGTGCGATCAGTCCCGGCACGCTCATGTTGGTGTTGCGGCCTGGCTCCGCCAGCCAGCCTGCGAACTCCACTCGTTGTGGTTCGCGCGCCATAGTCAGGTGCTGCTCCTGCGCGGCGATCTTGCCCCGAAGTTCGAGCACCTTCCGCTCCTGCTCGAAGGTCGGCAGCATCAGTGTCGGCACCGGCATGGAGTCCGTGAAGTAGCTCGTCTGCCCGGCCTCATCGATGTTCTGAAAGAAAGCGAAGAGCGAGTAGAAATCCTTCTGCGTGATGGGATCGTATTTGTGATCGTGGCAACGGGCGCACTCGGTGGTCAGACCGAGGAAGGCCGTGCTAAAAGTGTTCACGCGGTCCACCACATACGCCACGCGATATTCCTCCCCGACCACTCCGCCTTCCTCGTTCTGGTTGTGCAGGCGATTGAACGCGGTGGCCAGGCGCTGATCACGCGTGGCATTGGGCAGGAGATCACCCGCCACCTGCCAGGTGACGAACTGATCGAAGGGCAGGTTCTGGTTGAAGGCTTTGATCACCCAGTCGCGATAAGGCCACATGGGACGGAAACGATCCATCTGGTAGCCGTGCGTGTCGGCGTAGCGGGCGAGGTCGAGCCAGTCGGTCGCCATGCGTTCGCCGTAGCGCGGTGAGGCGAGCAGGCGGTTCACTACTTTCTCGTGGGCATTGGTGGAAGCGTCAGCGAGGAAGGCATCCAACTCGGGCAGCGTGGGCGGCAGCCCCGTGAGGTCCAAGGTGACGCGGCGCAGCCATGTGTCATTCGAAGCTTCCGATGCCGGCGTCAACCCTTCCTTCTGCAACCGCGACAACACAAATGAGTCAATCGGACTTTGGACCTTGGACGCCTGCTCGCGATTTATCGGAGTTGGACCTTGGACTTGCGGCACCACTGGCTGGTGTGGCGCGACAAACGCCCAATGCTGTCCCCACGGTGCGCCTTCTTCGACCCAGCGCGTGAGTAATTCTATCTGCTTGGGCGTGAGCGTGCGGTTCGAGTCCGGCGGCGGCATCTGGTCGTCCAGGTTCGTGGTGGTGATGCGCTTCACCAGTTCGCTCTCGAGACTCTGGCCGGGGATGATGATGGCGTCCTTCGTCCGCAGCGCGCCTTCCTTGGTATCGAGACGCAGCTTGGCTTTGCGGCCTTTCTCCTCCGGCCCGTGGCAGTGGTAACACTTGTCGGAGAGGATGGGCAGGATGTCGCGGCCATAATCCACCGAGGCCGCGAGGACTGAACTCACCGCGAAGAAGGCGCAGGCCGGGACGGCTGAAATGTTTTTTATCCAACGGTTCACGACCGGCCGAGAATACTTTTATCGCCCGGTGGCGGCAATGGACGAATGACATGGGGGCCGTATTGGGGCGCAGTTGAGCACGGCTTCCGACTCGTGTGCCCGCAGTTAGCCGCGGAGCGGCGTTGTCCTTGTCATGAAGCTCGTTCAGGTCGCTCAAATCCAGATTGCAAACGAGGCTTGGCGCGCTGTGCGTTTTCAGTCACGTTCCGTCCGTATGAGAAACTCCTTCACCCTCCGATGGCTCCGCGTTTCGCTCGCCACTATCCTCCTCGCCACCGTCCTCGGTCGCGCCGGCACTACGAATTTCTTCGAGGGCTTTGAAGGTGTCTTGAATCCGGCTTGGTCCGTCGGGGATGCGAACGCCAGCGGCACGCCCGCCTATTGGGCCATCGTGGACAGCGCCTTCGGCGGTGAAGGCACGCATGGCGGAGGCGGTAAGATTTATTGCGCCGGTCTCGGCTACGCGGGTTCGACCAGCACGCCCACCTACCGTGACAGCATGAGCGCCTATCTTCAGCGCAGCATCAACCTCACTGGCTACAGCAACGCCACGCTTTCTTTCTGGTTTAAGCTGCCCGGAGTCGAGAGCGGCTACGATTCGGCCAACGTGTATCTCGACAGCACGCTGCTCTGGTCCAGCGACATTGCGGCCACAGGCTGGACGCAGGTGGTGCTGTCTCTGGACGCGTTCGTGGGCGGAACGCACACTCTCAAGTTTGAGTTCACCAGCGATACCACGGTCACTGCGGAAGGCTGGTATCTCGATGACATCCTCGTCGTGTCCGGTCCGGGCAACGACGCCTTCGCCAGCGCCTTCCTCCTCACCGGTGGATTCGGCTCGGTGACCAACAACAATGCCGCCGCAGGCAGCGAGGCGGGCGAGCCGCATCCAGGGAATTCAGTCTGGTATCGTTGGACGGCCCGGACGAATGGCCTCGTGACCTTCCGCACGGGCGGCAGTTCGTTCGACACCATCCTCTGCGTCTACGCCGGAACCAATTTACTCACGTTGGCGAACGTGGCCTGCGACGACAATGGCGGCAGCAACAGCACCAGCCTCGTGAGCTTCAACGCGACCAACGGCGTGACCTACAGCGGCTCGGTGCGCGGGGCCACGAATGCGGAAGGCGCGGTTGTGCTGAGTTGGGATCAACCGAATGGTCACGGACTCGATCTATTGCCCGACTTGAGCGTCTGGGCCAGCCAGCCCAACGCTTATCTCTACGGCTGGTATCTCGACAGCAATCAGATTCCAGGGCGCGTGCTGCTGCGCATCTCGACCGCGACCCCGAACAGCGGCACCGGCCCGCTCGAACTGCACGGCAGTTCCACCACGCCCGGCGTTTCCCAGCGCATTTTCCGCAACGACGGCACCTGGTGGGAACGCTACGCCGGAACCTTCACTTTCCACGCCGGGCACCAGCATTTGCATTTCGACAACTGGCTCAACTTTCACCTGCGCTCCAATCTGTTGAACGATGCCGTGGGCGACATCATTGTCTCGGGCGACAAGACCAGCTTCGCCATCATTGACCTCACGCCCTACAACCTCGCGCTGCCCGGCGCGCCCGCGAGCGGCCATTACGGCGGCGGACTGGTGCAGGGACTGTCGGTAGGCTGGGCGGATGTCTATGGCGCGAACCTCACCGATCAGTGGATCGATGTGACCGACGTACCGGCGGGCCGCTACTGGTTGGAGGCGATTGTCGATCCGGAGAACAGCATTCTGGAATCCGACGAGTCGAACAATGCCTCGCGCATTCTCATCGACCTCAATGTGGGCGGCGGGGGCGGCGGCAGCACGAACGGGCCGGCTAACAATTTCTTCACCAACGCCTTTGTGCTGGGCGGGGTGATCGCGGCCTGGGCCGACTCGAACACCGGCGCGACGCGCGAGGCGGGCGAACCGAACCACGCGGGCAACAGCGGCGGCCCCTCGGTCTGGTTCCGCTGGACCGCGCCCTCGAACATGAACGTGACCCTCACCACGGAAGGCAGCTCGTTCGACACGACGCTCGGAGTTTACACGGGTGCGACCGTCGCGAGCCTCGCTGTCGTGGTCAGCAACGACGACGTGGTCTCTGGCACGCTCTGGAGCCGCGTTACGTTCTCTGCCACGAGCAACGCGACCTATCGCATCGCGGTGGACGGCTACAACGGCACGTCGGGCAGCTACGAGTTGAACCTGAACCCGGCCTGGAACGATCATTTCGCCAGCAGCCTCGTGCTGACCGGCGCTTCCGGCACGGTGAGCGCGAGCACCCGTGGGGCGACTCGACAGGCCGGCGAGACGAACCACGCTGGTGTCTTCGGCAGCAACTCGATCTGGTTCTCCTGGACGGCGGCGCTTTCCGGCGAGGCGATTTTCCAGACCATCGGCAGCGGCTTCGACACCTTGCTGGGCGTTTACACTGGCGGCAGTGTCGCGGCCCTGACCGTGGTGGCGGCGGACGACAACTCCGCCGGCGGCACCGCAAGCCGCGTGACGTTCAGCGCCGTGGCCGGCTCGACTTATCGCATCGCCATCGATGGCCCGGCGGGCGCGCGGGGCCTGGCGCGGCTGACCTGGGCCGGCCCGACGCCGCCCACGATTCTGGCCCAACCGCTCAGCACCAACGTCACGGCGGGATCAGCGGCCACGTTCAGTGTCACCGCCGTCGGGTCCGCGCCGCTGGCCTATCAGTGGCGGCATCAGGGCACGAACCTCACGGACAATCTCTATGTCTCCGGCGCTCATTCGCCGCTGCTGGCCTTCAACAAAGTTCAAGCCGCGAACGCGGGCGCTTACACCGTGGTCATCACGAATGCCTACGGCGCCATCACCAGCGCGCCCGGCAATCTCATTGTGGTGGATAACCCGCGCGTCGTCTTCGTCGAGGAAGCCGCCGGTCACAGCGGCGCCTTCGTGCGCGTGCCGGTCGAGATCCAGAGCCTCGGCAACGAACACGCGGTGAGCTTCTCACTGACGTTCGATCCCGCCGTGCTTTCCAATCCGCGAGTGACGGATGTGCCGGCCGGTGCAGCGCTGGTGCTGAACACCAACCAGGTCGGCACCGGGGCGCTGGGCGTCTTGGTCACGCTGCCGGCGGGCGGGGTGTTTCCGGCTGGGGATGCGGGGGTGGCGGAGTTTGTCTTCAACACCGCGCCGTCGCCCGTCGCCCTCGACACGTTCGTCGGGTTCCATCTGTCGCCGGTGCCGCGCCTCGTCACGGACACGAACGGCGTGACCCTCCCGGCCTTGTTCGTGGCCGGGGTGATTCATCTGGAAGCGCTGCGGCTGGCGAGTGGCGGAGTGAGCAACGGAGTCTTCCGGTTGAGCTTTGGCGCGGTGAACGGCGAACGGTACGCCATCGATGCCTCGGCGGATTTGATCAACTGGACGCCGCTGGCCACCAACACCGCCGTGGGAAGCTCGATCCAGTTCCCCGACACCAACGCGCTGCCGCATCGTTTCTATCGCGCGCGTCCGCTGCCCTGACGGAGCGCGGACCGCCGAGTCCGCGCGATCATATCTGGCGATTCTGCGGGCGCATCCCGTTCGTTACGAACACGCGGACTCGGCGGTCCGCGCTCCGCATCAAGGTGCCGCCAGCCGGTAGAAGCGCGTCCCGTTGGTAGTAGGATCGGTGATGACGATGGTTCGCACCGTCGGTGCGGAAGCCACATTGGTCATTGGCAACCAGGTCAACGCCGTGAGCGTATCCTTGAACTGCACGGTGAAGGTGCGGTTCGAGGCCGCTGTGAATTCAAACTCCACCCCGCCGCCGGTCGCACTGATGCGCTCCACATGCAGGCGGCTGGCCGGATTGTTCGGGTGCGTGCCGGCGAGATACTCCTGCCCGTTCGTGAAGCCGTCACTGTCGTTGTCATCGTTCGCGTCGGGCGTGCCGACCAGCGTGCCGTTGGCGATTTCCCACGCGTCGGGCAATCCGTCGCCGTCGCTGTCCACGTCGGCGTTCTCGCGGCCCGGCGTCGCGGTCGCGGCCTGCCAGTTGATCGGGTCGTCGCCATATTGATTTGAAAACTTGCGCTGGAGGGAAGGACCGCTTCCATCCGCCGCCGCCGGCCACGGCGCCTTGTCGTTGTAACGCACCGAGTCCACGACGATGTAAGGCGTGCCGTTCGTGTCCGGCGCGTCGGGGCGCGTGAGCGAGAGGCGCTCGCCGCTGCCCTGCAACGAGCCGAGAAAATCGTAGGTGAAGATCGGCACGTTCACCGGCACCGAGTGGTTCGCGCGAAAGCCAGTGACGTTGCTGATCACGACAAGGACGAGTCCGCCGGGCGGCACGGTGAGGTTCGTCGGAAAAGTGAAGCCCACGCCTTCGAGCTTCCAGGTATTCGCCGGGAACGCCGCGTGGAACAGCGGCACGTTGGTCGCGCTGATGTTCTTCAATTCCACGAACGCATCTTGTGGCATCACGGGATGGTAGTGAATCTCGTTGATGACGAGCGGCCCGACGCGCGGGCCGGAGTTGGTGGCGTTGAAAGTCGGGGAGATTTGCGCCGGGAACTGTTCCTCGCCCACGCTGTTGAGGTGGCGGCCAAAGGTCACGCCGTTCGCCGCCGCGCTGAAGCTGAAGCCGTGCGACCAGCCGGTGAGATTCGTGTTCGCATCACCGGAGAAAAGATAGACGAACTCGCCGCTGGAACTGAGTGAGAAGCTGTCGTTCGTGCCGGGAGTGGCGTTGAACTGCGTTTCGTCGAAAGTCAGGAAGCCGCCCGCGGTGATCGTCATGCCGTTGGGGATGCGATACTTCTTCAGCCGGCCGGATTCGTCCGTCAGGAACCAGCCGCCCACATCCACATTGGTCGCGGCGAGGTTGTGGATTTCAATGCGGTCCACCGCCGGCAGATCGGTGTGCGTGAGCACTTCGTTGACGACGACGGGGGCGATGAACGGCGCGGGATCGTCCGCGCCGGGCGAACCGCCGCTGAACGTGCTGGCCCGCCACTTCGCGCCGTCGTCCGGGGCCTGGAACGTGCCGGGGAGCAATGGGACGAGCGAAAAGCCATGACCGTCCGGCGTCACCGGCCACGGCGCAGTGGTGCCGTAGGTGAGCGAAAGAATGGTCGGGCCGTAGGGCGGGCCGCCCGCCGCCTGCTGCGAGAGCGTGATCGTCTCCCCGTCGTTGGCGAGCTGTCCGGTGAAGAAGCCGTCCGCCGTCACGCCGGGATACTTCGCGTTGAACGGAATCCCGCTGCGCGCGAGGACGAAGAACTGGCCCGGCCCGAGCAGCGTGCCGTTGGTGAAGTTGAACGTGAAGCCGTCGGTGAACCCGCAGCCGGTCAGATCGAGAGCGTTCGTGCCGTAGTTTTTCAACTCGAGGAACTCCAGATCGCTGCTGCCAAAAGGCGCGAGCGCAGGCGGGCGGTACATGATTTCCGTCAAGGCCAGCTTCGAAAAATCCTGCGGTGGAAAGAACGTGGCCTCGGCCAGCGCGCTCCAGTTGCCGCCGCCAAGCACGCGCGAACGCACGAGCGTTGGCGCGTTGATCGGCACCGGCGTTGCGAACGCCTGCGCGCCCGCCGCGACCGCGCCGCTGCCATACACGCGCGGGTCGCTGCCGTCGGTGGTGAAGTAAATCGTCCCGCCGACATTCGTGTGCGTGATGGTGAGGGAGAAGCCTGCCGTTACGCTGCCGCCGAACTGGCTGAACACGGGAGCGCCGACGAGCGGATACAAATTGCCGGCTTGGAAGCGGGCCACGTTGTCCGCCGTGAGCTTCTGGAAAAAGTTCGTCAGCGTTTTGTCGAGTTCCGGCCGCCACCATTCGTTGCGCGTGAAAGTATTGCTCGTGCCGATCTGCCCGGCGGGCACGCCGATCTTGCGCGCGTCACCCCAGCGCGCGGACTCGCCCACGAGGGCGTTGGTCAGTCCCGTGGACGCGGCGAGCAGGCGCGCGGCGTTCGCGGCCGGCGTGAGCGCGCCGCCGTTGAAGAGATGCTTATGAACGCGGTCGGCGAAGCGCAGGCGGAATTCCGGCCAGTTGCGGCACTGGAAGTAAAGACGCGCGGGGCTGTATTGCTCGCCTGCGCCGCCGCCGTTGTTGCCCGCGTCAATGCGGTTGCGACGCACCAGCCGGTCGAGCACCAGCTCTTGATCCCACACGGCGAAGATAAATTTTGTGCCCGCCACGCCGTTCGTCGCGCGGCGGTGCGCGCCGTACCAGTTGTGTCGCGGCCAGTCCTCGGACTCAGCGACGATGTGGAGCATCATGTAGTCAATGAGGTTGTCCACATCCACGGCGTTGGTGATCGCGGCGTAGGCGGACTCGCTGGCGATGGGCGACGCGGCGAGCGCGAGCACGGCGTTCCAGTCCGTGAGCGAGCCGTCCACGAGCACGGTCGGGCCGTTGTTGTCCTCGCCCACCACCACATCCCACGCGCCCTCGTCGCCGCCGAGATGCTGGCTGAAGTAATACGCGCCGTAGCGTTCCGAAGGGAAGTAGAGGCCCCAATACAAACCGTTGAGATAAAGATGCGCGAACGCGCTGCGGCTCGAAATCCAGCCCATGTCGCGGAAAGATCCCTTCACCCACACGTCGCGCAGGTAGAGCGTGTTCTCGGGACGATAGCGCAAGCCACGGAACTGCTCGCCGGTCTCGCTGCTGGTATAAATTGTGTTGTCCGCATAGCGACCAGCCCAGCCGTCCACGAAGCCCGCCGAGCGCAGGATGATCGCGTCGTGCGTTTTCACGCCGCCGCCGAACCAGTCGTAGTCGAGCTTGGTCGGGCCGTAGTCGCTGTTGAAGTTGAGCCGCATGGAATGCTTCGGCGTGCGGGCGTTGTCGCGGCTGGCGTTGCCGTGCATTTCCATCTTCGCCGTCGTGGCAAACTCGGTGCCGCCGTCGCCCGCGATCAATTCCGCCGAGGCTGCGCGTTCCCACGCCGCGCCGCTGCTGGTCGCGTTCGGGTAAATGCCGGTCGAGGAATTCCACAGGCCATCCTGGCCCGACACGAGCATCAGGCTCGGAATGCTCCGCAGATCGTTGCTGATGGTCGCGCCATAGACGACGTGGTTCACGATGTTTGAGTCCATCGCGTAGTCGGCGGTGTAGGCGGCCTGCCAGAGCGTCGGGTAGCCGGGGATGTTGTTCGACTGACGCAGCACATCGGTCATGAAAATGTAGCTGTGCGTGTCCACGCCGCTCGGCACCCAGCCCGCCAGATACGCGGCGGCACGGATGAAACTGTTTCCCGTGATGCTGATGGGCGCGGTGTGCAGGAAGCCGTTGGTCGGCGCGGGCGCGCTGCCGTTCGTCGTGTAATAAATGCTGGCGCCGGCCGTGGCGCAGGTGATGGAGAGCGAGAAGGGCGCGTCGAAGAAGCCGCGGTCCACACTGAACTTGGTGTCGGCCACCACGCCGTAAAGCGCGGCACTGTTCGACGTGCCGGGCGTCACGGGTGCGAAGAAGCCGTTGGTGATCGGCTGCAAGCTGGCGATGAGCTGCGGCTCGATAAAAAAGTCCGAGTCACCCGCGGCGATGTTCAACGCCTGCACCGCGAGAATGTTGGTGCCACCGACCAGCAGTCCGGGAGCCGCGGGCAAAATGATGTCCTCGGCCACGGCGGACGAGTTGGTGGCGGTGGCGGCGGAGTCCCACGCGGGTGTAAGCGGGGCGTTGCGACGCGCGACCTCGGTGCCGTTGAGGTAGGCGATGAAGCCGTCATTGTACTTCACGCGCAAGGTGACCTGCGCCACCAGAGCGGGAGTGGAGACAATGAACGACTGCCGCGCGTAGAGCGTGGAGTTTAGGCCGGCTAGTGCAGTGGCGTTGCCGTTCGTGGCCGGCAGCAGGACGGCGGGCGTGACCTGAATCGCATTCAGGAAAACCCCGAAGGAAGCGATGGGTGTCGGGGCGGAGGCGTCCACGCTGGCCGGGTTGCGCCGGCCGCGAACCACCACGAGACCGTCCGCGTCCGACGTGGCGTCGAAGGTGAAGTTGTACTGGGCGTCGCTGGTCGGAAGCACCGTGCCGTTGAAGGCGTAGCCGTTGGTGGCCACCACGCCATTGGCCGACCAGTCGGAGACACGGTTGCCTCCGCTGCCGCTGTCGTACGACCAGACAGTCAGGCGATGGAGCGCATTCGAGGCCAGGCCCGCCAGTGTGATGTCCAGTCCGCCGGTGGTGTTCAAATCCTGGGAGAAGACGAAATCGCGCAGCAACGGCGCGTTGGTGCCCCCGGCCGAATCCACCGGCGTGCCGCGCAGCCGATCATTGTAACCGAAGGGCAGGGTGTTCGACAGCGTGACGGAATAAGCGCCGTACGTTCGCACCGTCGCCTGAGTTTGCACGGCGGTGACACTGACATTGGAGTTGATGACGAAAGGCTGAAAGCCCGCCAGCGTGTTGGTGGGGAAGTTGGAATTGCGCCGGTTGAAATCCACGCTCAGGAGCGCCGCCCCGGCCGGCGCGCTGAACAGGCCCACGTCGTAGCGCAGGGGCATGAGAGCGCTGCTCCAGGAAGAGTCATCGAATCCGGGCGCAGTCCAGGTCGCGCCGGGCGCGTCGCTCACTGGCACGAGCCAGCGCGTCGCGCCACCAGCGGCGAGGAGCGTGACCACGGCGCCGTTCGTGGTGCCGGGGCCGTAACTGACGTTGCGGTGTTGCTGCGGGTAATTGAACTCGCTGGCGATGACGCTGTTCGAGTCCACGAGGGCCAGATAGCCGCCGCCGTTCTGCAACTGGAAGTTGGCGTGCAACTGCGCGCCGTTGGTCGCGCGATCCTTGCCCGAGGCGAAGACGATCAGGTAGCCGCCGGCGGACAGATTGGTGGCGGGAAAAGCCCACTTGGCCAGGTTGGTCGGATTGTCCGTGAGCCGCCAGCCCTCAAGGCTGACCGCCAGCACGCTGGTGTTGCGCAGTTCGATCCAGTCCGGCGTGTCGCCGTCCTGATCGATCAGCCCGCCGTCGTTCTCGGCCAGGAATTCAGAAATGATGATGGTGGCGGCCCGGCTGCTTTGACCGAAGGCGAAAAGAGACAGGCATAGGGCGAGAATGTGACAGCTTTGGCGCATAAATATTTGGGATGGCCGAAAGCTACTACACCGGCAGGCGTTCTTACAACACAACGCTACGGGCAACAGGCTGAAGGTGTCTGCCCGGATTCGCTAGGCGACGATGCCCTTCACCAAATCACCGGCGATGCCTGTCAGCCGTGCGTCGAGCCCCTGGAACTTCACCGTCAGCCGCTTGTGATCGATGCCGAGCAGGCGGAGCATCGTGGCGTGCAGGTCGTGGACGCTCACCACGTCTTCGACGGAGCGGTAGCCCAGCTCGTCGGTGTTGCCGAACATCGTGCCGGCCTTCACGCCGCCGCCGGCCAGGAAGACGGAGAAGGCGAGAATGTGATGGTCGCGCCCGCTGCCCTGGCTCATGGGCGTCCGCCCAAACTCGCCGCCCCACAGGATGAGCGTGTCGTCGAGCAGGCCGCGCTGCTTCAAGTCCTTGATGAGCGCGGCGCTCGCCTGATCCGTGGCCTTCGCGGCCTTGGGCATTTCCTTCTCGATGTCGCCGTGATGATCCCACGCGCGGTGATAAAGCTGAATCATCCGCACGCCGCGCTCGGCGAGTCGGCGGGCCATGAGGCAGTTCGAGGCGAAGCTGCCGTCGCCCGGCTCCTTCACGCCGTACATTTCCAGCATCTCCTTCGGCTCGTTCTTGAAGTCCGTCAGTTCCGGCACGGAACTTTGCATGCGGAACGCGAGTTCGTACTGCGCGATGCGCGTCTGGATTTCCGGGTCGATGTGGTCCTCGGCCAGAATGCCGTTGAGGCGGTTGATTTCCTCGACGACCTGACGCTGCGTGCTCTGGCAGACGCCTTCGGGATTGCCGATGTAATGCACCGCGTCGCCCTTCGACTGAAATTGAATCCCTTGAAATTTGCTCGGCAGAATCCCGCTCGACCATTGCCGCGCCGACACCGGCTGTGCGCCCGAACTGCCCTGCGACGTGAACACGACGAAGCCCGGCAGGTTGTCCGTCTCCGCGCCGAGTCCGTAGAGCAGCCACGAACCCATGCTGGGCCGGCCCTTGATGATCGAGCCGGTGTTCATGAAGGCGTGCGCCGGGTCGTGGTTGATCTGCTCCGTCTGCATCGACTTGATCACGCACAGTTCGTCCGCCACTTCCTGCAAGTGCGGGAACAGGTTCGAGATCGAGATGCCCGACTTGCCGCACGGCTTGAATTCCGTGAACGCGCCGCGCGCCTTCAACTCTGTGTTCTGCAACTGCGCGAGCTGTTGTCCTTTGGTGAACGATTCGGGAAACGCCTTGCCATCAAGCTTCTTCAACTCCGGCTTCCAGTCGAACGTCTCCAGATGCGAAGGCCCGCCCGCCATGCAGAGGTGGATGACGCGCTTGGCCTTGGGCGCGAAGTGCAACGGGTTCAACACGCCGCGCCATTTGCCGGGAGCGGCTGGCTCGGCGGCGAAAATTCTTGGGTCCATCAGGCCGGCCAGCGCGAGTCCGCCGAGACCGTAGGCGGAGCGGCGCAGGAAGGTGCGGCGGTTGACGGAGAGGGCGAACTTTTGCAGGTCGAAGGGTTTCATGGTGAGGAGGGCGGAGGGGGAAAAGATCCAAGAACCAAGCACCAAGCTCCAGAGAAACACCAAGCACCAAGATCCAACCAGCGTCCGGAGACGCTCGCACGTCCGCCGCATATTGGAGCTTGGCGTTTGGATCTTCTCTGGAGCTTGGCTCTTGGAGCTTGGAGCTTCATTCTTGGTTCTTCATTTTCGGTACATGCTGGCAAAGATGAGCAGCAACTCGTTGGCCTCGCGATACAGCTCCCTCGCCTCCGGTGCGAGCTTCGGTTCTGACGCCGCCACCATGCGCAGGAAGAAGCGCGTTTCCTTCGCCTCCTTCACGCAGCGGCTGATGGGATGACGGAAATCCTTTTTGGAGACGCCTTCGTTGGCCTCGCAGTAGTTGGCCCCGATGCTCGTGCTGCAACCGACCAGTTGATCCACCAGCCGGTTGTTTTCCGGAAAGCTGACGCCGCGCGGAATTTTTTTCACGAACCGGATGACGCGTTCGCCGAACCGCGCCGCGCGCTCCTCCAAGTCAAATGGATGAAGCGATGCCTTCCTCGGCGGCTCGTCCTTCAAGATCAGCCCGTTCAAGCTCTCCTCTGGCACACTCTTGATCGAATGCCATCCTTCCGACAGCGACACCGGTTGGTTCTTGGAGCTTGGAACTTCTCTGGTGCTTGGATCTTGGAGCTTGGATCTTTTCATCTTCAGTAGCGCGTAATCGTCTCCTGCAAATTCAAAACCACCCGGCACACGCTCGTCCACGCGCCGAGTTCCACGGCGTCCACGTTCTTCGGCGACGATGCAAGTCCGACCTTCGTGAGCTTCGCCGCTTCGTCCTTGTCCTCCGTGAGATGCTGCCGTTGCGCGGCGAGGAAGTTTTTCAACGAAACCTGCTCGCTTGATTTGATGGGGCGACCCAGCGCCTGCTGGAAGGCCAACTCCAGCCGCGCCTCATCGGTCTTGGCTTTCGACTGCAACAACTGCGCCGCCCACACGCGCGCGGCTTCGACGAAGGTCGGATCGTTGAGCAGCGTCAGCGCCTGCTGCGGCGTGTTCGAGACGTTGCGCGCGGCGGTGCATTCCTCGCGGCCGGGCGCGTCGAAGTTCGCGAGCATCGGGTGCAGGAACGTGCGCTGCCAGTGCGAGTAAAGGCCGCGGCGATACTGGCGGTCGTCCTTGTTCGCCAGGTAGTCTCGGTCGGGGAACTGGAGGTTCGTGTAGTAGCCGGCGGGCTGATACGGATGGGAACTGGGGCCGCCGAGGTCGAGGTTCAGCAGCCCCGAGACGAACAGCGCGTTGTCGCGGACGAACTCCGCTTCGAGCCGGCGCGGGTTCTGGAACGCCAGCCAGCGGTTGTTCGGATCGGCGTCGCGCAGTTCCGGCCTCGCGCTCGTGCTCTGCTTGTAAGTCGCCGACGTGACCATGAGCCGGACGAGATGCTTCACGTCCCACGCGCCGCGACCTTGGACCTTGGACCTTGGACCTTGGACCGGCCCCGCCATAAACTCCGTCGCCAGCCAGTCGAGCAGTTCGGGATGGCTCGGCGGCTCGCCCTGCGAACCAAAGTCATCCACGGGATTCGCGAGGCCGTTGCCGAAGAATTGTTTCCAGAGGCGGTTCACCACCACGCGCGAGGTGAGCGGATTCTCCGGCGAGACGATCCAGTTGGCGAGGTCGAGGCGTGTGAGGCGGTTGGTTCCTTCGCGCTTCGGTTGCGGGAGGAAATGCGGCGGCTGCGGCTCCACGATTTCGCCGGACTCGTTCTGCCAGTTGCCGCGCGGGAGCACGCGCGTGATCTCCGGTTTCCAACTGACGGTGACGAGCGTGGGCGATTTGCCGTCACGGCACTCGACGATGGCGCGGTGAAGTTTCTTGTACTCGGCGAAGGCGTTGGTGTCCGGCGCGGTGCTGGCGAGCCAGGAGATTGAGGGTTTGGGATTGGAAGCCTCGACGGCGATGGGCGACACACTCACGCGCAGGCAGCCGAGGAGATTGGTCTTCAACGTCACGACGAGCGTGTCGCCGTCCTTGGCGAGCAGCGGCGGGTCGAGCAGCCACACGCCGGTTTGTTTCTCCTTGGGCAAGTCGCGTGCGACTTTCCACGCGTCGGCGATGCCGAGCATCTCGAAGCCGTTGTTGTAGCGCACTTCCTTGTGGTCGGCGTCGGCGTGATGGAAGGCGAGCTTCTGATCCTTCTTCTCGCCGGGACGCTTGAGCGCGGCGGAGAGTTGAATCGTGGCGCTCTTGTTCGCGCCGCGAAAGATCGTGCCGCTGTGTTTCTCGTGCGGCAGCAGTTCGAGGCGGATGGCGGACACCCAGCCGGTGCCGAGTTTGAGGGAAAGCGGCTGGCCGTCCTTGGTCTTGCTGTCGAAGATCATTGAACCGTCCGCATTCACGACAAAATTGGTGCCGACCATGACGTTCGTCTTGAAGGTCAGCCGGTTGGTGATGTTGGTGACCGCCGGCGCTCCCTCCGCAGCCGCGACTATGTTCGTGAGCTTGGTCTTGTTCGTAACGACAGTCACATTGGTGAACGAAGTCGGTACGGGTTGCGCCACCAGCCAGCCGTCCGGCGATTTTTTCAAGGCCACCGAGACTTCCTTCTTCCAAGCGTCGAACTGCGCGCGCTGCTGTTTGTCGGCCTTCTTCACAGTCCCGTCCGCCAGTTCCGCGATCTGCCCGCGCAGCTTTGCGATGCGTTGCTTCAAGTAGGGACTCGCCACCACTTCCTCGGGCGGGAACGGATGCTCGTTGCTCCAGTTCTTCAAGTCGGGATTCGGCGTGTACTTGTAGTCGCTGTAAACGCCCCACTGCTTCACGTCGGCGAAGAACGCCTTGAGCGAGTAGAAGTCTTTCGCCGTGAACGGATCGAACTTGTGGTCGTGGCATTCGGCGCAGCCGACCGAGATGCCCATCCACGCCATGCCCACGGTGCGGGCGCGGTCGGCGCCGTACTTGGCGAGATATTCCTTGGGCTGCGCGCCGCCTTCGCGCGTGACCATGTTCAGGCGGTTGAAGCCCGTGGCGATGCGCTGCTCGGCCGTGTTGTTCGGCAACAAGTCGCCCGCGAGTTGCTCGATGGTGAACTGGTCGAAAGGCTTGTTCTGGTTGAAGGAATTGATCACGTAGTCGCGATACGGAAACACGTTCGCGTTCTGGTCGCCGTGATAGCCGACGGTGTCGGTGAAGCGCACGACATCGAGCCACGGCACCGCCATGCGCTCGCCGAAGTGCGGTGAGGCCAGCAGGCGGTCCACTTGTTTTTCGTAGGCGCTGCCCGATTTGTCCTTCACGAAAGCGGTCATCTCCTCCGGCGTCGGCGGCAGGCCGATCAGATCGAGGCTCAGGCGTCGGAGCAGCGTGCGCCGGTCGGCTTCGGGCGAGGGCGTGAGTTTCTTCTCGGCGAGTGTGGCAAGAATGAACGCGTCGATGGGATTTGCGACCTTGGACTTTTGACTTTGGATCTTGGGCACGCCCGGCCGCACTGGCGTGATGTAGGCCCAATGCGGCTCATACCTGGCGCCCTCGGCAATCCACTGCTTGAGCGTCGCTTTCTGTTCCGCTGTGAGCGTCTTGTGCGCCTCGGGCGGTGGCATCATGTCCTCGTCCTTGGTCGTGAAGATGCGTTTGACCAGTTCGCTCTCGTCCGGCTTGCCGGGGACGAAGGCCTCCTTGGCCAGCGCCTCCTCGCGGATGTCGAGGCGCATCTTGCCCTTGCGATGATTCTTGTCCGGCCCGTGGCAGTAGAAGCACTTGTCGGAAAGAATGGGCCGCACGTCGCGGTTGTAGCTGAGAGTGGTTTCGGCGCCTTCCATCGAGAAGACGGAAACGGCGAACGCCATCAGGACGTTGCTGATTAGGTGCAAACGCATTGGAAGTTTTGATGCTGGCCTCGATCCGGGTATTTCACAAGAATAGTGTTAATCGTGGCGGAAGTTATTTGACCAAATTGCGCGTTTGCCATCGCTCATACAAATCCAACCTGGGGCGGTGTCATTCAGTTAGGAATCGAATACTGCTGTTATGAAGAAATCTGACAAGGCCCCATCTGCAAACACCGCGAGTGCGCCGCGCCCGGCGATTCGGCCCTGGCTCGTGCTCGGCGCTTGCATGCTGTTGCTGTGCGTCATGGCCGGTCTGGTATTCCTGCTGCGCCAAACGCCCGGCGGTGTCGGAGTCCAGCCCGGGGCAAATCCTCCGGCGACCGTGTCCCCGGATGTTTCTTCCACCAATCCTCCCCGTCGTTTCGGCACCGCCTTCCCGACGCGAGCCGAAGCCACCAACGCCGCCAACTCCGAGGAGATCGTCGCCGCGAAATTGATCCGCTTCGCCGCCAATCGGAGAGCGTTGCTGCGCGCCTACGCGGTCGAGTTGAAGGTGGCGGTGCCCGCTGATTACGAGAAATTCTTTGACCTCGCCGAAGCTGGGAACTGGGCGGACCTGCACGCGCTGTTCCTGGATTTGAAGGAGCGGCGGCAGGGCGGCGAACTGGAAACCATCGAGCAAACCAGGCTTTGGACCGCCCTCTTCGATACCCACGGCGTGGCCGAGATCGCGCATGATTGGCCCGCGCAGCAGTTGCTGGACTATGGGCATTCCGTGGTTGGCGCGTTGCGGCCGGGGATGATTTATCTCGGCGGCACCGACGCCGGGCGATTCATCCCCACGCTGCTGAATGAAACTGACGGCGGCGAACGGCATGTGGTGCTGACGCAGAACGCCCTGGCCGATTCCAGCTACCTGCAATTCGCTGCCTTCCTCTACCGCGATCAGCTCAACGCGCTCACGGCCACAGATTCCGAGCAGGCGTTCAAAGGCTACATGGACGACGCTCAGAAACGCCTCCAGCACGACCAGGATTTCCCCAACGAGCCCAAGCAAATCCGACCCGGAGAAGACGTGCGCATGATCGATGGCAAAGTTCAGGCGAGTGGACAGGTCGCCGTCATGGCCATCAACGAAAGGTTGGTCCAGGCGTTGATGGGGAAAAATCCCGATGCGTCCTTTGCGATGGAAGAATCCTTCCCGTTCAATTCCGCTTACGCCCAAGCGGCGCCGCTCGGGCCTCTCCTTGAATTGCGCGCCAGCGAAGCTGCGGCCGGTATCAGCCCCGAGCGCGCCGCGCTGTCCGCTGAGTACTGGCGCACTACCATGCAACAGTTGCTGGCCAACGGGGGCGAAGCCCTTCCCTCTGAGACACGCGATGCATATTCCAAAATGCTTTCAGCCCAGGCGGGGTTGCTGGCCTCCCGGCAGCGCGCCGCAGAGGCCGAACAGATTTTTCGCCTGGCCGCCGATCTCACGCCGTCGCATCCCGAACTGGTCTTCCGCCTCGTTGAACTGCTGGTGCGACAACAGCGCGTCGGGGACGCCATCGACATCGTACAACGGGCGGCGGCCAATGATTCAAAGGCGAACGACCCATTCCAGAACCTGCTGGTGCAACTCCAGCGAATGAAAGCCCAGAGGGTGAATTGAACGGTGGCCTTCAGTCTCAGCCGCACCTCCGGTGCGGAGGCACGTCGATGGACTGCCCGGCCGCCCGGGCTGCTCCCCACGCCGGTTCACCGCTCAATACTTCGGCACGTTGTGGTCGACTTCGTCAGACCACGCGCTGATGCCGCCTTTGACACTCTTCAGGTATTTGAATCCTTGCTCGCGTAGGAAGCTCAACGCCTTCAGGGAGCGCACGCCGCTTTTGCAGTGGATGTAATACTGGGTGTTTGGATCGAGCGCGGTGAATTTTTGCGGCAACGTGCTGAGCGGCACGAGCGGCACGCCGTTGATGCGCGCGATCTGCTGCTCGTCGGCTTCGCGCACATCGATGACCTTGATCTGGAGCGAGGCATCGTCGAGGGCGCGCTTCATTTCCTGCACCGTCACCTCGTCGGGATTGCCGTTGGCCACGACCGGCTGGGGCTGGATGCCGCAGAACATTTCGTAGTCGATGAGTTCCTTGATGGTCGGCTTGTCTCCACAGAGGGGGCAGGCGGGATCGCGGCGGAGCTTGAGCTCGCGGAACTTCATGTCCAGCGCGTTGAAGAGCAGCAGGCGGCCGACGAGCGAACTGCCCTTGCCCAGGGCGAGCTTCAGAATTTCGGTGGCCTGGATGCACCCAACGATGCCAGGCAGCACGCCCAGCACGCCACCTTCGGCGCAACTCGGGACCATACCGGGCGGCGGCGGTTCCGGGTACAGGCAGCGGTAGCACGGGCCGCCGAGATGCGGGGCGAAGACGCTGGCCTGGCCTTCGAAGCGGAAGATGGAGCCATAGACGTTGGCCTTCTTAAGCAGCACGCAGGCATCATTGGTCAGGTAGCGGGTGGGAAAATTATCCGTGCCGTCCACCACGATGTCGTAGGGGCGGATGATGTCCATGGCGTTCTCGGAGGAGATGCGCTCGTTGTGAATGACCACTTCGACGTTCGGGTTGATGTTCTTGATCGTGTCCCGCGCGGATTCCGTCTTAGGGCGTCCGACGTCGGGAGTGCCGTGGGCGATCTGGCGCTGGAGGTTGGAGAAATCCACCACATCGAAGTCGAGCACGCCGATTTTTCCGATGCCGGCGGCGGCCAGGTACATGATGATGGGCGAGCCTAGACCGCCCGCGCCGATGCACAAAACACTGGTTGAGCAGATTTTCTTTTGCCCGGCCATTCCCACTTCCGGCAGAATGAGGTGGCGCGAGTAGCGGCGAATTTCGTCGTTGTTCAGTTCCATAAAAAGAAAGCGGGCGGGAGCGTAAGTCAGGTGAAAGGGAAATCAAGACTGAGGGTGGGAACAGACACGGTGCGGGCGGAAAGTGAAAGCGGCCCGGTTCCGCCGCATGCGTATGCCCGTCGGCATATTGCATCCTGGACCCGATAGCACAGGTATGGAGCATACGAAACAAACTCTGGGCGGCGTTCACGCCGGGCCAACTCCGATGGAGGCGGCCAATCTCATCCTGAAAAAGTCGAAGTTGCGCCCGGCCTTGGGCGTGGTGCTGGGGAGCGGCTTTGGCGCGGTCCTGTCGAAATGCACCGTGGTCTATGAGATTGCCTATTCCGCCATCCCGGGGTTTCCACGCTTGAGCGTCGCGGGGCATGAGGGGAAACTCGCCCTGTGTTTTCTCGCCAAGACGCCCATCTTGATGCTGTCCGGGCGGGCGCATTATTACGAAGGGCATTCGATGGAGGTGGTCACGTTCGCGATGCGGGTGCTGGCGGCGCTCGGGATCAAGGCGGTGCTGCTCACGAATGCGGCGGGCGGCATCTCCTCGAAACTCAAGCAGGGTGACTTCATGGCGGTCACGGATCACATCAATCTCATGGGGGCAAACCCCTTGCGGGGCGGGGCGGCGGCCGACCATCGCTTTGTCGATTTGTCGGACGTGTACGATTTGGAACTGGTGCGCTTCTTGAAGAAGGCGGCGGCCAAGGCCAAGGCGCGGCTGGCTACGGGCGTTTATCTGGCGGTCTCTGGTCCGAGCTACGAGACGCCGGCGGAGATTCGGGCCTTCGCCAAATTGGGCGCGGACGCGGTGGGCATGAGCACCGTGCCGGAGGCCATCGTCGCCCGGCAATGCGGACTGCGGGTGGCGGGGTTGTCCTGCATCACCAATCTGGCGGCCGGACGCAGCAAGGCTAAACTTTCGCATCGGGAAGTGCTCGCCGCCGGGGAGGCGGCCAAGCCCTCCGCCGGGTTGCTGCTCGAACACTTCGCGGAACTTTATGGCCGCTCCTGAACAAGCCCGGTTGATCCGGTCGGCCTTGGCGGCGCGGCGCCGGGCGGTGGCCCCCTATTCGAGGTTCGCGGTCGGCGCGGCTCTCCTGACCAAAGGCGGGAAGATTGTCTCCGGGGCGAACGTGGAAAGCGCCAGCTACGGGCTGACCTGTTGCGCGGAACGGGTCGCGTTGTTCAAGGCTTTGACCGCCGGGGAAAAGAACTTTGTTGCCGTCGCCGTGGTCGCGGCCATGGATCGCGGCCCGACGCCCTGCGGGGCCTGCCGGCAATTGCTGGCGGAGTACGCGCCGCACGCCAAAGTTTGGATCGCCGATGCCCGCCGCCCGAGCCAGGTGCGGGAATTCACCGTCACCGGGCTTTTGCCCGAGCACTTTTTACTTTTGCCCAAAATTACCGATGGATAGGGCGATGATGGAACGGAAGTTCATCCGCTAAACATGTCGGTAACTATGGAAGAATTTTCGGCGCTGGACGCCGCCACCTGGCCGGTCTTTTTAGTCGATGGTTCGGCGCAAGTGCGCAGGCCGAATGCCGCCGCCACGACTGTCTTCGGCCAGAAAATCGAGGGCGATGCCACTCCGCTCGCGACCCTCTGGACGAATGAGAATGGTGGCAGCTCCAGCGCCTTCCTGGAAAAAGTCCGTGCCGCGCGCGGTCTGACCGCGCTTCTCAAGCTTCGCGGCAAAGGCATCACCATTTTGTCTTTCCAGGCCAGCGTCTGCGCCGTGCCGGGCGAATCGCAGCCGTGCTACCTCTTCCAACTTTTTCCCGCCGCCGCGAGTGCTCCGCGCCCCGAGGGCAAATCCCAATCGGTGGAAATCAATCTCTCGCAAAAGCAGAAGCTCGATTGCGCGCTTCAGTTGACCCGCACCGTGGCCCTCGATTTCAACAACACGCTCACCGCGATCCTCGGCCACTCCACCCACCTCCTGGCCCGCGCCGAGCCGGATCACCCCTGGCGGCGTTCACTGGTCGAAATCGAAAAAGCGGCTGAACATGCCGCCGAAGTGGCGAACCAACTGGCCGCGTTCAGTTCCGAGCAAAAAGATGCGCTGATCCAGACCGCCGGCAACCTCAACCAGCTTCTGCGCCGGTCCGTGGAGCTGTTCCAGACGCCCCAACACAACTCCATCGCCTGGTCGCTGCAATTCGAACCCAAGCTTTTTACCGTCAACCATGACGAAGCCAAGATGCAGCAGGCTCTGGTCAAGATTCTGGAAAACGCCGTTCAAGCCACCACGGCGGATGGGCGCATCTCCATCGTCACGCGCAACCTGGAACTGAGCGCTCCCACGCAGGATCGCACCGCGCATCTCGCTCCGGGCACATACGTCTGCGTCGAGTTTACGGACAACGGCTGTGGCATCGAGCCGGCCGTGCTCCCGCGCGTCTTTGAGCCGTTCTTCACCACCAAGTATGGCCATCGCGGTCTCGGGCTGGCCTGGGTCTATGGCATCGTGACCAACCACGGCGGCGGCGTCGCCATCTCCAGCCAGTTGGGGCAGGGCGCGTCGGTGCGGGTGTATCTGCCGGCCATGCGCAAGGTGATCGAGGAACGTCTCATTAACGACGACCAGCTCGACGGCGCCGAAACCGTGCTGGTGGTCGATGACGAGGAAATGGTGCTGACCATGTCCGAAATGGTTTTGAAATCGCGCGGCTACCGTGTGCTCACCGCGAACAGCGGCGAGAAGGCAGTGCAAATGTTCCACGACACCAAATCCCTCATCGACCTGCTCGTGACCGACATGGTCATGCCCAAGATGAACGGGCGTGAACTGGTGGAGAAGGTCCGCATCCTCTCTCCGGCCACACGCATCGTTTGCGCCACTGCTTGCCATCGCTCCGCGTTCATGGAGCAGCGGCTCGACTTCCTGTCCAAGCCCTTCACCGCGCAACAGCTCCTGCGCAAGGTCAGGGAGTCGATGACGACACCGACGCCCTGATTCAGGCCGAAGAAAAGTACGGGTTGCATCCGGGCTGATGCCGGGGTTGGGGTGAGGCGAGGTGGGAAATCAAAGTGTCGGATACGTCTCTTGCATCCCAAGCCTCCGGCCAGCGGCTTCTCATCATCCCATCCGCAGGACTGCCACCGGCTGATTCGCTTTGGGTTTCCCAAAAGCCTCCTTCCGTTTACGCTCGGGCGTGATGGCGCATGCGAAGTCCATTTCCACGGCGACAGAACCGCCGGGTTGCCTGGTGCAAACCGTGGCGGAAGCGATGCGCCGCGCACCGGCGCTGGAGGCCGTGCGAATCGATCATGGTCAGCAGTCCATCTCGCTGGCCACGATGGGACGGCCCAATCCTGAGATCGAGGGTGTCCTCACCCGGCAGATTCGCGCTTTGCAAGCGCAGTCGCCCGGTTGCCGGCTGCTGGAAGGCGAGCCGAATTGTGACACCTGCGGCCTGAGCTTCGATCCCGAACTGAAGAAGTCGCTCAACGTCCTGCAGGAACCAACGGCGATCACGATTGCGCGGCTGACCTGTCCGACCGCGCCCCGCTTTTGGAAATGGCACGCCTTGCCCTTCCCGAAAGTCGTGCCACGGGTGGTGCATCTCGAGGATGAGGAAACGCATCTGCACGAGTGGAAGCAGCAACTCCTGGCGGCGGTGTTATGTGGCGGGCTGGCGCTGGCCGCCTGGGGGTTGGGCGGGGGTTGGGCGCGGCCGTTGTTCATCGCCGCTTATCTGGCCGGCGCATGGTTCACGGCCATTGAAGTCTGGGAGCACCTGCGCGAAGGCAAGGTCGATGTCCATTTTCTCATGCTGACCGTGGCGCTCGGCAGCGCGAGCATTGGCGCGTGGGGGGAAGGTTCCGCGTTGTTGTTTCTATTTTCGTTCTCGGGCGCGCTGGAACATTACGCGATGGGCCGGACGCAGCGGGAAATCTCCTCCCTCTTCAAGTCCGCCCCGAAGTCTGCGACCGTGCTGGATGACCGGCAGGCCGAGCGAGTCGTCCCGGTCGAGCAACTGCTGGCCGGGATGAAGCTGCTGGTCAAACCCGGCGATCAATTCCCGGTGGATGCCGAACTCAGCTCGGGCGCGACGGCGGCGGATGAATCCAATCTCACCGGCGAGGCCGCGCCGGTGGACAAGCGGGTGGGCGACACGGTGCTGGCGGGTACGATTAACTTGTGGGGCGCGGTCGAGGCCGTCGTGCTGCGCCCGGCCAGTCAGAGCGCTTTGCAGAAAATCATCCGGCTGATCAAGGAGGCGCAACATCTCAAGGCTCCGGCGCAACGCTTCACGGACAAGTTCGGCACCAATTACACTTACACGATCCTGTCGCTCACGGTCGTGATGTTTTTCGTGTGGTGGCTGGGGCTGCGCCTTCCGCCCTTTGCCAGCACGGCGGAGACGCACAGCGCGTTCTACCAGGCGATGACCTTGCTGGTCGTGGCCTCGCCGTGTGCGCTCGTGCTGTCCATCCCGAGCGCCGTGCTGGCGGCCATCGCCAGCGGGGCGCGGCGGGGCATTTTATTTCGCGGCGGAGCGGCGGTGGAAAATTTGGCCCGCACGCAAGTGGTGGCCATGGACAAGACCGGGACGCTGACGACCGGCGAGTTGCGCGTCGAAGCGGTGGAGAGTTTCCCGCCCGGCCGGGAGCGGGAGATCGCCGCCCTGGCCTATTCGCTTGAACGCCTGTCCACCCATCCGCTGGCGCGAGCGATCACGCGCCACGGCAAGGGGCAGGGGTTGGAGGTGCTCGCCTTGGAGAAGTTTGAATCGGTGACGGGGCAGGGATTGCGCGCGGATTGGCAGTCCCAGCCTCTGTTGCTGGGACGGCGCGAATGGGTCATGGCTGGAGCCAGGTCGCAGTCGGCGGAATCAAGTTCGCGCCAGTTTGGGGTTTCGGAAGTGTGGATTGCCCACGGCGGACTGCTCGGTCGCATCACCTTGCGCGACGATATCCGACCGGAGGCCCGGGCGGTGGTGGACGAACTGCGTGTTCGTGGGCTGCATACGGTCGTGCTCACCGGCGATCACGCGGAGGCCGCCGAACATTTGCGGACCAAGCTCGATGTGGACGAAGTGCGCGCCAGCCTGAAGCCCGATCAAAAGGTCGCGGCCATCCGCGAGTTCGCGAAGCGTGGTCTGCGCGTGGTCATGATCGGCGACGGCGTGAACGATGCGCCCAGCCTGGCCGCGGCTGACATTGGCGTGGCCATGGGCGCGCGCGGTTCCGACGCCGCGCTGGAGCAGGCCGAGGTGGTGTTGATGCACGACCGGTTGGAAAATTTCCTGGCCGCGCTCAAGCTGAGTTGTCGCGCCCGGGCCATCATCCGGCAAAATCTGATTCTCTCCCTTGGCACGGTCGTGGTGCTGGTGGTATTCGCCATCCTTGGAAAAATCCCTCTCACGCTCGGCGTGGTCGGTCACGAAGGCAGCACGGTCATCGTGGTCTTGAACAGTCTGCGCTTGCTGCTGCGCGAGGGACGTGGATGAGGCCTGGAGGCCGGCTTACTTGTTGGTCGCGAGCAGTTGCTGGAAGTCGGCGTTGCCCTTGAGCGAGGCGAACCGGAGGTCGCCGGCGATGGTCGGGGCGATGTTGGGCTGCGAGGCGTTGGTCTTGAGGCGCGCCTTGTTCAGGCTCAACGCTTCGCGCAGGGTGGAGATGGCTTCCTTCTGTTTGTTCTGCACGGCCTGCGCGGCGGCGTAGTCAAGCCAGGCTTCGGGGGTGGGCTTGATGGTGGTCCAGCGGGCCAGCGCCTTCTCCAGCTTCGGAAAATCCGTCAACTGCTGGTAGATTTGCGCGGCCAGGCTGATCATCTGCTCGTCCGATTTTGGGTTGGCGATGATTTCGTCGGCCAGGCGGAGGACATCTCCTGTACGACCAGTCGAGGCGTAGAACTGCGCAAGGGCGAAGGCGTCCTGGAAGTTGCCTGGGTTCTTTTTGTAGGCGGCTTCGAGTTTTGCGCCGTTGGGGTCGGCGGCGGGCGGCGGGGTGGCGGCACCGGCACCGGGTCCGCCTTTGAGGCGTTTGAGTTCCACGATGAGATTCACCAAGCCGGCGTTGTTCGGATCCACTTTCACGGAGGTCTCCGCCAGCAGGATGGCGTCGTCGAAGCGGCGCGCGCCGGCCAGGACTTGCACGTAGCGGTAGAGCGCCTCGGGGCTGTAGGGGCAGAAGGCGAAGGCCTGCTTGAAGGCGAAGTCGGCTTCCTTGAAGACGCGACGGTAGGATTCGAGGATGCGCTTCTGGTCCACCGTCAGCGAATTAGTGGGCATCTGCTCAAATTGCATCGCGCCCTGCTCGGCCAGCTTGGTCAGACGCCAGGCATAGACGCCGGCGATGGAGCTGCGCAGCTTGGAGAAGGCTTTCTGGCCGTCGTCATCGCGGACGAAGCGCGGGTCGCCGGTGAAGCCGCGGAAATCCTTGTTCACATACACGCGCTCGGCGAACTGGGTGATGTTCGAGATGGGCGTGTCGTAGGTGATCCAGTTGCCGATGAGGCGCTCGGAATAATCGCTCCAGAAGTTGTGATCCTTGTCCAGGATGTCCTGGGTCAACTCGGCCAGGGGCTGGCGGTTGATCTTCATGATGACGCCGAAGGGCGTGAGGTGCGGATACATCCACTCGAGTGGAAAACTTTCCTCGACGTAGAATTCGTTGGTCGGGTTTTTCTCGAAGATGACCTTGGCCAACAGGGCGTTGATGGCCATGACCGCGACCTGACCGGAGACCTGGACCTTGTTGTCCACCACGCGCACGTCTTCGCCGGGTCGGAGCGCGCCCTTGGCCATGCGGGCCTGGGCGTCGGCCATGTATTCGGAAAAGCAGCGCTGCGAATCCTCGTTGGAAGGCGTGTTGATTTCCACTGGCGGATAGACTCCGCGGGCACGGCGTTCCTTCTCGATGCGGGCACCGTTGTTCATAAAGAAACTATCCAGCGGCACCGCGACCATTTTGGCCAGGAGGTTGGTCTTGAAGTTCAACTCGCGCTCCTTCTGGCTGCGGAACAACTCGCCGAAGAACGGAATGTCCGGCTCGGTGCTGCGGTTGTAATGCGCGCGGATGTATTGCAGGTAGGTGCCGTCGGCCAGCGCGTTCTGGGTGATGATGTAAACGTCGCGGCGATCGAACTCGGGATCGCGGCGGTCCTTGGGCGCGATGAAGCTCTCGCAGAAAATCATGTAGGTCGGGCAGAAGCGGCCGGGGTCAGTGCCGCCGAAGAGGATCGTGTCGCGCGCCATCTCGGGATAGATCTTGGCCTTGCCCTCGGGCGTCTTCATCAGCTCTTCACGCTCGGCGCGGGCATACTTGAGCGTGCCGTCTTTGCCCTTGTAGGGCGGGGTGAACATGTCGTGGCCGAAGTAGAAGCCAAACAAGTGGCCGCGCTGTTCGTTTTCCGACCAGTGGGCCGCGATGGTCCAGACGGGCATGAGAAAGGCCAGCCCCAGCAGCACGGCCAGTGGCGCTTTCTGCCGGGCGGCGAGCACCGCCAAAGCCCCGAGCAAGGCCAGTCCGAAACCCCAGACGGAGGCGAAACGCAGAATCCAATACGGCGTTTCGCCGTAGGTCTTGAGCACGCCGAAGACCAGCGATCCCGTCGCCAGCACGCTGAAGCTGATCAGCGCGTAGCGCCGGTACTTCTGATACTGCGTCACCAGTGTGGCCAGCGTGAGGGTCAGGCCGTATCCGATGGCGAGGGTGATGATGAAGTGCGAGGCGATGAAGAATGGTTTGTTCAACGACACGCTTTGCCGGTCCGGCGCGGGGTTGAACAGTTCGAGCAGGAACGGTCCCAGCACGAGGTAGAAGGCCAGCAACCCGATCAGCCAGGCGCGCTCGCGCGGTTGCAGTTTGCGGAAGAAGAGCAGCGGCACCAGACCCAGCAGCAAATAGCCCAGGCTGAATTCCTCCATCGGGCCTTCCACGAGGAACGACTTGCACTGCTGCGCGTAGCGGGTCACCCAGGACACGGTTTGCTCGACGATGTTGTTGCCCGTGCCCGCCGTGGGATGAATGCGCTCGTACTGGCCGCGGGTGAAGGCGTGGACGAAGCCGTTCACGGTGCGGGGATAACCCCAGTTCAACGGCGGGTTCGTCATCGAGGCCAGCGGCATGTAGAGGTAGAAGGCCGCGCCGATGATGAAAAAGACTCCCGTGCCCAGCGCCTTGCGCCAGTGCGGCATCCAGGGCAGGGGCTGCTTGTTGAACCAGAAATAAAGATCCAGCGCCGTGTAAACCGCCACCACCACGCCGACCCCGACCATCATGCCGGACATGCCCTTGAACCAGAGAAAGCCGATGGCGACTTTGGCTAGGATAACATCACGAACCAAATCCGCGCCGTTGGCCCGGGTGCGGATGGAGAGCCAGATCCAGCCGAGAATCGAGCCGATGCCGACCAGCGTGTAAACGACCATGACGGGCGTGTTGCCGCTGAGCAGCGAGAGTTCGCCTTTGCCCTTGAGGATGAGGCCCATGATGTAAGCCACCCCGTTCCAGAAGAGCATGGACCGACCCAGCTTGGCCTGCACCAGCACGATCAGAATCTCCATCGCGATGGTGATGACCAGGAGCGATTGATGGTTGTTGAAGGCGATGCCGCAGAGGAACCAGGCCAGGTAAAGATACCGGTACTGGTTCGGCGCATACGACCAGTGCAGCAGGCAGACCAGCACGCCGGTGATGGAAAGCATGCTCAATGAATACACCTCCACGATGACCGACTGGCTCCACATGAAGCCGTTGAAGGCGATGATCAGCGCGGAGACGAAGCCGCTCGCCAGGCAAATCCAGTTCTCCACCTTGCGCTCGATGCCCTTCAAGTCCGCCACGCTCTCGATGAACATGCTGCTGCCGCGCGAGACCATCAGCGCCACCAGCCCGCAGGCCAGCGCGCCGGCAAAGGCCGACGACACGCCCACCCGCCAGGCGATGTTCGAGAAGGGAACAATCTTCGTGAAAAGCCAGGTGTAGATGGTCCACACCGGGTAGCCGGGCGGATGCGGCACGCCGGCATACATCGAGCCGACGGCCATTTCGCCGGAGTCCTCCAGCGTCAGATCCGGAGCCAGCGTGTACATGTAGCCGACGAACACGAGCAACGAGGAGAGGATGAATCCAATCCAGTCGATGCGTCGGAAAAGGGGCGGCGCTTTGGGCGTCGTCGTGGTCGGAGTTGGGGCCGGCGCAGCAGAAAGGTTCGCCGCCGTGGGGCGTTTCGGAGATTCAGAAGCCATAAATCAATGCACAGGACGATTCGTGTTCAACAAGTCAAAAGAGCGCACACTTGAGCCGACCCCGCTGTCGTTTGTCCAACCCAAAATCGGGGCGCTGAAGGTGTTGTGTGGGGCCGTGGCCATGGCGAGCGAGG
Organism: Pedosphaera sp.; assembly: GCA_031414955.1. Classification (GTDB taxonomy): domain Bacteria; phylum Verrucomicrobiota; class Verrucomicrobiia; order Limisphaerales; family SIBH01; genus JANNGC01. The sequence continues at coordinate 33,880 of JANOQV010000241.1, forward strand.
CAAGATGGTTGCTTAACGGGGCGAACTGCATGGTGATCATGTGCCCCCCGGGCGAGTGCGTCAGGTTCAGCACGGTGAACATCAAGGTCGCGCTGGCTGCGAGGCTGACGCCCAGCGTCTGATACCAGGGCAGGGCGATGGTGCGCGGCCGGACTTCCTGCTCCTGACCCGCGGCTCCAAACAGCGACTGCTCAATGCGCGGGGAGGGACGCCGGGGCGTCCACGAGCGCATCTGCTCTTCCAACGAATTCGGTGTCTTCATAATTCTGCTCCTTCAAACAAGTCCGCAGCTTTTCCATTCCGTAGCGATACCGGCCCGCCACTGTGTTCGGCGACGTCTCCAGTAAAGCGCCAATCTCCTCGAAGGTGTGCTCGTGCCAGATTTTTAACACGATGACTTCACGCTGGTCCGGCGGGAGCTTTTGCAGGCAGCGCAGCGCGGCCCGCTCCTGCGGCGTTTCGTGTTCGGTGCGCTCGAACCAGGTTTTGGACTCCAGTTCCCGCGTCCACCTTCGCAATAGCCCCCGCTTGTAGTTCAGCGCCCGGTTCCGGAACCCGCGGATGCAGTAATGCAGCCCGTTTTCCGGCTCCCGCTCCATCTTCAGCAACGCCATGAAGGTTTCCTGCACCACATCCTCCGCCTCACCGTGACTCAGGCCCAGCGCGCGTCCATACAGCAGGAGTTCGCTCGCCTTTGCCTCATAGAGTTGCTTTTGCCAGTCCACAGCTTGTTTTCACCCGATAGACACCATCGGGTCGGGGATTTGTATAATGTTTTTCAACTTCCGGCGATTCGATTCTCAGCCGAGTGGAGAGAGCCAGGCGGTCGCGAACTGGTCTGCCCTATTCCGGGAAAATCAAATAAGTCCAAACGCCACGACCTTTTTGCCCAAAGCCATCGGAGCGGACGTTGCGTCTGGCGGCCGATCCCCCCAACCCGTCGTCCGCCCGGACAGTTGTTTTCCCCACCGGCTCTTTACGCCCCGCTCCGGCCGCGAGACCACAGGTCAATTGGTTTGCCTTCGTTCACTTGGACGCGGCTGCGCCTGAAGATCGCCCTCTACCAACGGTTTCAAGATGCATCCTTATTACCCGCGCCTGGCCTTTGTTGTTTGCAGCCGGATGCTGCCTCTGAAATTATCCCGACGTGAATCCGTTGCACTGCCCTTTTGTGATCTTGATCCGCCATCGGTCACGACTCTGCGCGCTGGCCTGGTTCGCGTCTCTGCTGCTGGTTTTCTGCGCGGCGCAGGCCGCCCAGTTTGTCGAAGTCACGGCAGATCTCGAGGTCACAAGCTGGCGGTATCAAGAGGAGACCGGGCTGCCGTTAAAGAACATCCGGAACTTCTCCGTGCGATGTGTGGTGGGCACGAACACCTGGCTCATCGAGCGCCACACTACCAACACCGCGCCGGAGAGCGTTTGGTTCGTGGAGGGCAAAATCGTCCGGCTCACCGCTCCCAGCTTCGACACCGCTCCTTCCGTCCCGGACGATTCGGGATTTCAATCCACGCGCCGGGCCACCCGCTACTTGAACATCCTTGCCGCCGCCGATGGCTATCCCGCTGGCGACCTGTTTCTGAACCTCCCGTGGTTCGCCTTCTGCTCCGGTCCCTACCTCAAGCGTCCCGGACAGTCCGTGCCATTGCCCACGCCGCCGCAGGATCGTGCGGCCTTCGGTTTCCGGTCCGAGGTCACAACTTTTGCAGACAGCCTGGGCCTGCCTCGACGCGTCCAATTCTTCACTGGCCAGAAGCAGATCAAGTGCGACTACCAGGTGCAACAGTCCACCAACGTGCTCGGCTGGAACATCCCCACTGCCTTCACCGTGACTCAGAATGAGCCGAACAGCCTGGGCGTGTGGAGCAAGCAGCTTGCGGTGGCGGCCCGCGTCAAATCCATCCAGCCCGCGCCCGAGCCGTCTCCGCCCGAGGAAGTCCGGCAGCGCGTCGAGATCTGGGAACGGTATCCGACCAGGAGGAAGTGAATCGTCGCGCTGAAGCGACAGGCAGGCGGCCGCACGACATGTTCCTGAATTCTTGAATGGCTGCTCGTAGCCGGAGCGTCTGGAACTGGCGTAACCATGAATCTTCCGAGTTCACACCTTCGCCTCATTGCAGTGGTTGAGGTTTCTCCACGTCAGCTATCTCGGCTTTCACTGGTAATGGCTTGCTGCCTCGCTCTGGAAGTCGCGGCTCCGGCCGGAGAAGTGACCGGCAAGGTGACGGCGGCCGGTGGGCAGGCCCTGGCTGGAGCCTTGGTGCGTGTCGTATCCATCGTGCCATCCACGGCGGCGCTGCCGGCGCGACCGGCACCGGTCCTGACCATTCGCGCCGGACGACTGGAACCCCTCACACTTGTCGTCCTGACCAATGAGCCGTTCACGCTCACGAACACGAGCGAGGTGCTCTACAACGTCCATTTTCGGTTCAAGGAGAGCATTGAGCGCAATCTTGGCATGGCCGGCCCGGCCGTGGATCGGAAGACCGTGCTGGTTCCGAAGGCTGAATTGTTTGCCCGCATCTCCGAGGATCTCTACCGGCTGAATGGCCACGTCTGTGTTGTAGAGAACCCGTTCTACGCGCTGGCCGATGCTTCCGGCGCGTTTAAGCTGCCGGACTTGCCACCGGGCTCTTACACCGTGGAGGCGGCGCATCCTCGCACAGTTTCGGTGCGACGTGAGATCATCGTCACGGGCGCGAGCACGCCCTTGAATTTTGATCTGCCCCTGAAGCGGGCGAATCCATTGTGAAATATGAGCGGCCGCGCACCAATTCGTTTGAAATCGCCCTGACCGCGAAGGGAAGGATTACGGCCATCGCGCCCGGAGCTGAACCCCGGTTGGCCGCCGAGAATCGCAACCCGACTGGAAAATGAAACTCACGCCTCTCGTTCTCTTCGTGTTTGGCAATTTGCTCCAGGCTGCCGCGCAGCATCCGTTGGCTGTCCAGCGTCAACTTGCTGTGCAGCATCAACTCTCCGTGTCCACAAACCTTCACTACTTTCTCGTCTCCAATGCCACGGCCATCACCGAGGTGCAAATGCGCGCCTACACGAACACCATCCCAGGCACGAACGTCACCTATGGCATGACGCTAGTTCGCGGCGGTGAATTCCTCATCGGCAGTCCGGCGAGCGAAGCCGGGCGCAAGCCGGATGAAGGCCCGCAACGCCGCGTGCGCATCGAGCCTTTCTGGATGGGAACTTGCGAAGTGACCTGGGACGAGTACGAGGCGTTTCTGTATCGCGCCCGGCGGTACGCCAGTTACGTCACCGTGGATCGGAATCCTTTCACCAACACGCTCGCCGACGCGGTGGCCATGCCTTCCATGCCCTACGTGGAATTGAGCATGGGCATGGGCCGGGAAGGGTATCCCGCCATCAACATGACGCAGCACGCGGCTAACAAATACTGCCAGTGGCTCAGCGCTTTGACCGGCGAGTATTACCGCCTGCCCACCGAAGCTGAGTGGGAATACGCCTGCCGCGCTGGCACGACCAACCGCTATTCCTTCGGCGATGACGAGAAGCAGCTTTTTGAATACGCCTGGTATGAGCGCAACAGCGATTTCAAATACCAGAAGGTCGGACGCAAGAAGCCAAACCCTTGGGGCCTCTACGACATGCACGGCAACGTCGCCGAGTGGACGCTCGACGGCTACGACCCTGGCGCCTACGCCACGGTGACGGATGGTATGCTCGGGCCGTTCGTGCGGGGCACCAAGCCCTATCCCCATTCCGTGCGCGGCGGTTCGTGGAACGACGGGGCGGCATTGCTCCGCAGCGCCTCCCGCCAGTTCTCCGTTCCCAAGTGGAAGGAGCGCGATCCGAGCCTGCCCAAGAGCGCCTGGCACATGGTCGAGGCGGATTTCGTCGGCTTCCGCCTCGTGCGCCCGCTGCGCCTCCCGTCGGCGGAGGAAATGCACCGCGCGTGGAACAATGGCGTGGAGTTGGAGTAGGCGTTTGAACCGCGAGGCCGGAAAGCCTCGCCACCTGCCGACAGAAATGTCGGCGCCACGGTAATGGCCCATCATCGTAACGCCGGCTTTCCAGCCGGCAGGTAACGAGACTTTCCAGTCTCGTGCTCCTCCTGTGTTGTTCAGGTTGGAGTGTTGAGAGAGCCATTTGGAACGGGAGGATCGAAAGCCTCCCTACCTGCCGACAGGAATGTCGGCGCTACGGCGGTGGCCCGCTGTCGTAACGCCGGCTTTCCAGCCGGCAGGTGGCGACACTTTCCAGTGTCGCAGTTCCTCGCTTTTCATTTTCAACTCGACTGGCCCAGCACCGCGCGGATACCTCCACTCCATGACTCCTCCCAGTCACCGCATCGCCGGCCGTTACACGCGTGGCTATCTGCCCCACGTCCGACTGGAGGGCCGGCGCTACTTCGTCACCTTCCGGCTGGATGGCACTTTGCCGCAGGACGTGCTGGAAAATTTCCAGCGCGAACGTGAGGAGTTGATGCGCCAAGCGGATCGCGAAGGGCACCAGCTTTCCTGGGAGGAACAGAAGCGCCTCTTTGAACTCTACTCGGAGCGCATTGAATCCTACCTCGACGCCGGACACGGCGACTGCTGGCTGAAAGAGCCGCGGGTCGCCGAGATTGTTGCGAACGCGCTCCGCTTCTTCGTGAATTCACGTTACGCGCTCGGTGCCTTGGTGGTGATGCCGAATCATGTCCATGTTCTCGTGCGTCCGCTCGGTGAACACACGCTGGATTCCATCTTGAAAAGCTGGAAGGGCTTCACTGCGCGCGAGGCAAACAAGATTCTTGACCGCACCGGCGGACCTTTCTGGGCGCACGAATACTACGACCACTGGCTGCGCGACGAAGACGAGAAGGAGCGGTTCACGGCCTACGTGCATGACAATCCCGTCAAGGCGGGTTTGTGCGCGAGGCCGGAGGACTGGGTGTGGAGTTCGGCGCATCCGCGTTGGGCGCGCGGGGTTGGAACGGGAGGTTCGAAAACCTCCCTACCTGCCGACTGAAAGTCGGCGTTACGACGTAGCGCCGACATTCTTGTCGGCAGGTTGCGAGACTTTCGAGTCTCGCAGTTCTTCGCACTGAATGTTTGAACCCCAATCACTCGTCTGAAATTCTCACAACTATGAATCGCATCACCTTGCTCCTCGCGGCGCTGTTTCCGTTGCTGTCCTTCGCTGCCGCGCCCGCGCAGCCCTTCGAGCTGCGCGAGGGCGACCGCGTGGTCTTCCTCGGCGACACGCTCATGGAGCGGGAGAAGGATTATGGCTACATCGAGCTGATGATGACGCTGCGGTTCCCGGACCGGAACGTCACCTTCCGCAACCTGGGCTGGAGCGCGGATACGCCGGTGGGGATTTCGCGCGTGAGCTTCGACTGGCCGAAGGGCGAGGGCGAAATGTTCCGCCAGCTCATGGAGCAGGTCAAACAGGTGCAGCCCACGGTCGTGGTGCTGGGCTACGGCATGGCGAGTTCGCTGGAGGATGCGGCGGCGACGGAAATGGAACGGCTGGGAGCGCCGGCGTCCTCGCCGGCTTTTGACTCACGCACGCGCAAAGCCGGCGAGGAC
>JANOQV010000242.1:0-99458 GCA_031414955.1 Pedosphaera sp.
GGGGGGCGGCGGGGCGGGGGTAATGTGGCGACGAACGCTCCGGCCAGCGCCGGGCCCCGGTGATGGACGTGACGGCGCCTCCGCCATCATCAAAAAATGAACTCGTGACAGAATCGTTTCGTCAGTTTGAAATCTGACCACGCAAAGCACTTAAGCACATGAAACACACTGCACCGATTCTCGCGATTGGAATGACCGCCGCCGTCCTGTTCGCCGCGCCCGCGCGCGCGGCGGAGGGCTACACCGACACACCCAAGCAGCCGGATGGCAAGTGGCACGTCCACGATCCGGCGCGGCCCAAGCCCAGGGTCATCACGCCCGGCGCAGCCTTCAGCCATCAGGCGGCGGCGCCGTCCGATGCCATCGTGCTTTTCGACGGCAAGGATTTTTCCCGGTGGCAGGGGGCGAAGGGGGAGGTGCAGTGGAAGTTGCAAGACGGCTACATGGAGACGACCAAGACCGGTGTCATCCGCACCAAGGATGAGTTCGGCGATTTCCAACTGCACATGGAGTGGGCGACGCCCGCGAAAGTAGAAGGAAAAGGGCAGGGGCGGGGCAACAACGGGGTGAACATCTACGGCCGCTACGAGATTCAAGTGCTGGATTCCTACAACAATGAAACTTACGCGGACGGGCAAGCGGCCTCGATCTATGGCCAGTCGCCGCCGCTGGTGAACTCATCCAAGCCGCCGGGCGAATGGCAGACCTACGACATCATTTGGGAAGGGCCGCGTTGGGATGAGAACAAGAAACTGGTTAAGAAGGCTTATGTAACGGTGCTGCACAATGGCGTGGTGGTTCATCATCGGCGCGAACTGTGGGGTTTCGTCAATCACCGTGCGGTGGGCAATTACAACAACCCGCATCCGCCCAAGGGCTTCATCCAGCTTTACGAGCACGGCAATCCGGTCCGCTTCCGCAACATCTGGATCCGCCCGCTCGGGGAATACGACCAGTCCGAGTAGCGGGACCGGAAGCCGAATCCTTGGCCCCTGCCCGGAGCGCGATGTCCGAGCAACTGCCACATCCTGGTCCAATTGGCAGGGTGGTGCCGTGGTCAACACCCCCCTTCCGGAGCCAGCCTTGAACGTAAGAACATGGTCAAGATGTGCCCGCCGGCCGCTGGCTCCGGCCACGAAATGAATCCATTGCTTTCTCGCCTGCGTTGTCAGAAATTCAGCGTTCAATTTTTGAGATGGACTCAGCACACATTAGAAATTTCAGCATCATCGCCCACATCGACCACGGGAAGACGACGCTCTCGGATCGGCTGTTGAACCGCACCGGCACCATTGCCGATCGCGATATGTCGGCGCAGTTGCTGGACTCGATGGATTTGGAGCGCGAGCGCGGCATCACCATCAAGGCCCACCCGGTCACGATGCTCTACAAGGCGAAGAACGGGGAGACCTATGAGTTGAACCTGATCGACACGCCGGGACATGTGGATTTTTCCTACGAGGTGTCGCGCAGCTTGAGCGCCTGCGAGGGCGCGCTGCTTATCATCGACGCGGCGCAGGGCGTCGAAGCCCAGACCGTGGCCAACGTGCATCTGGCCATGAAGCAGAACCTGCACATCATCCCGGTGATCAACAAAATCGATCTGCCGCACGCCGACGTCGAACTGACCAAGCAGCAGTTGGAGGACATCCTTGCGATCCCGGCGGACACGGCGATTCTGGCCAGCGCCAAGGCGGGCATCGGCATTGATGACATTCTGGAAGCCATCGTGGCGCGCATTCCCCCGCCGAAGCCTTCGGGCGAGCGATCCTTGCAGGCGCTGGCCTTTGATTCTTACTTCGACACCTATAAGGGCGTGGTCACGCATGTGCGCGTCTTCAATGGAGAATTGCGCGCGGGCCAGCATGTGAAGTTGCTGCACTCGGGCAAGAACGTGGACATCAAGGAGGTCGGGAGTTTCAACCCCAAGCCTTACGTGCGCGAAAAGCTGGAGGTCGGCGAGACGGGTTATTTCACGGCCAACATTAAGTCGCCCCAGGAAGTGAAGATGGGCGACACCATCACCGACGCGCGCATTCCCTCGGCGGTGCTGCCGGGCTTCAAGGAAATTCACCCGATGGTCTTCAGCGGCATTTATCCGATCAACACGGCGGATTACGAGGCGCTCAAGGGGAACATGGGCAAGCTGCAGTTGAACGACTCGGCCTTTGCCTACCAGAGCGAAAGCTCGGTCGCGCTCGGCTTCGGCTTCCGTTGCGGCTTCCTCGGCCTGCTGCATTTGGAAATCGTGCAGGAACGCCTGCGCCGCGAGTACGGCATGGACATCATTGCCACCTATCCCAGCGTGGTCTATCGCGTGACCCTGACCGACGGCACGATGAAGGAGATCGACAATCCGGCCTTCATGCCCGAGGCCAATTTCATCCTGAAGATCGAGGAGCCGATGGTGAAGGCCTTCGTCATCGCGCCGAACGAAAACATCGGCGACATCATGGCCCTCATCTCCGAGAAGCGCGGCAAGATTGATCACACCGAGACGCTGGACTCCAAGCGCGTGATGATGACCAGCCTGTTGCCGCTCAACGAAATCCTCATCGACTTCCACGACCGCATCAAAAGCATGACCCGCGGTTTCGGCTCCATGGATTACGAGTTTGCCGACCACCAGGAGTCGGACATGGTGAAGCTAGAAATGCTCGTGAACGCGGAGGCGGTTGATGCCTTCTCCTGCATCGTGCATCGCGAAAAGGCGGAGGCCCGGGGCCGCGCCCTGGCCGCGAAGCTCAAGGAAGTGATTCCGACCCAGCAGTATCAAGTCGCCATCCAGGCGGCCATCGGCGGGAAAGTTGTCGCGCGCGAAACCGTGAGCGCCTTGCGCAAGGACGTGACCGCCAAGTGCTACGGCGGCGACATCAGCCGCAAGCGGAAGCTTTTGGAGAAGCAGAAGGAAGGCAAGAAGCGCATGAAGGCCTTCGGTACGGTGAACATTCCGCAGGAGGCGTTCATCGAGGTGTTGAAGGCGTAGGGCGCGAAGATTTGCCGCCTGTCTCTGAGTTGCTCTCTCCGTTTATTTTGGATTGGCCAGGCCGAGCCATCGCAGCAGAGCGTCCTCGACACTCTGAAGCTGTGCGGGTGTGAGCACGCCCAGGCGGCGCATGAAATACTTGGGAGGGAAAGCCTGAAGACCCTGCACCAGGAACGCACCATCGCCGAGAAACCGTGCGCCCACGGCGACCTCGAACTGCGAGCCACGCGTGGCTGTGGTGTGCGGAATGACGCCGATGAGCGCACGGTCGGCATCCGCGTAGTTCACGCTGATGATGAGCGCGGGGCGAACCTTGGCCACCGCGCCGAAATCCACCTGCCAGACCTCGCCGCGCTCAGGCACGCTTGGACTCCTCCTCATCCAAGGCGCGGAAAGAGGCCGCCCCCAAGGTGGCGAAATCGTCGTCGGTCAGATCTTCGGACATCGGGACGTGCTCGACGATATGGCGCCGCAGTTCGACGCGCTCGGAAGGAGAGAGGTGCTCGACCTCGTCAATGATGTGGGCCACGGCGGCTGTCATGCGGGAACCGTAGCAAAAGGCGGGTGCTCGGCAAGCGTGTCTTCCACCGTGGGAAGGCTTTCGGCACGGTGAACCTCCCGCAGGAGGCGTTCATCGAGGTGTTGAAGGCGTAGGGATCTGCACCTCGGCAGTAGAAAAGACATGACTACAGACGCGGAGAGTTCCGCGCGTCAGGGTTTTGTCTGACGGTTGAAAAAGATCATGACCCCGGCGGTGATGCAGGCGCTGGCCAACGTCACCAGCCAAGCCATGTCCCAGTGGTCGCGCGAATTGATCACCTGCGAGATGAGACCTCTAAAGGAATAGCTCGACTTGTAGGGCAGCAACGCCACGGCTCCAATGAACACTCCGGCGTTGATCAAAAGGAAGGCGATGACCTTGCGGTTGAGCAGCAACCGGACGACCCCGGCCAGGATCCCGGCGATGTATCCCAAAGCTTCTGTAGCGGTTTTTTCCAGCCTGTCGTCGTCGGTGGCGTGGGAGGCGAATGGGGTCTCCGGGTTTGAGTGACTGGGCGCTTGGTTTCCGGTCTTCATGGCGGTATTGAACCTTCCGCCCCTGCGTCTGCCAATGGGAAAAGGCGCGCAGGGTAGTGCGCGCTTTGCTCAGCGCTCCGGGGCGAGGCTCAAGCGAGTTCCCACGACTCGCTCCGATTCCGGGCGGCTCGGTGAGGACACCGCGCCCTACCGGCAGAAGTTGTTTGTCGAGGCTTTGAGGGCGTCAGGGTATGGATATTATCGGTGATCAGGCGCGCTGGATTTTACACTGCTGTTCACTTTGTGGATGCGCTCCGTCCTTGCATTCACCCCGGCCAACCCGAATCTTGCGCCCTCAAATATGCTGTTCCTGAAATGGTTCACGTCCGGATCTGTCCGCCACGCCTGGCAGGCGGCCAGACACGTCGAGAAAATCCTTCAGCACCAGCGCGATATCCTGACTCCCGAAGCCGTCACCCTGGTCCAGGCCGACATTAATGACTTGTCCACGCTCTGCCGCGAAGGCGACAAGAAGGCCATAACCGAATCACTGGTCCGGCTGGAGAAGACCGCGAACAAGTGGCTCAAGCCGTATCCGAACTCCGCCTGGCGCGAGAACATCGAGGTGGCGCTCGTGGCCATCGCGGTCGCCATGGCCATCCGCACCTTTGTCCTCCAGCCCTTTAAGATTCCCACCGGCTCGATGCAGCCGACGTTGTATGGCGTGACCTACGAGGATTTGCGCGGGCAGCCGGACGTGAAAATCCCCGGCCAGCCCCGGCGCTTGCTGGAGTACTGGTTCAGCGGGGTGCAATACTTTCAAGTCGTGGCTCATGCGGACGGCCAGGTGGATTACGGCGAACCTTCCAAACTGGTGCTCTTCAACGCCCGGCAGGCCTTCACGATCAACGGTCAGAGCCGTTCCATCCTGTTTCCACCGGATGATTTGTTCCGGCGCAGCGGGGTTTTTCCGGGCACGCCGGTGAAAAAGGGGGATGAGCTGATCAAGATGCGCGTGGTCAGCGGCGATCATTTGTTTGTGGATCGGGTCAGTTTCAATTTCCGGCGTCCGGCGCGCGGCGACATCGTGGTCTTTGAAACCCACGGCATCACGCGCCTGGATAAGAGCCAGCAGGACACCTATTACATCAAACGGCTCTGCGGGCTGGGCGGTGAAACGCTCGAACTGAAACCGCGCTACGAAATTCTTGGTCCTCCGCGCATGGACGTGTCCCAGGCAGGGCGTCTGCTGGTCAACGGCCGTGAGATCACCGTCAACACCCCGAAGTTCGAGCACCTCTACTCATTCGCGGATGCGCCCTCCGGGACGACCAAGACCTTGCCCTATCGGGACAATCATTACTTCGGTCATGCCTTGATCGATGGCCTGGCGGCGGGGCGCAAATTCCAGGTGCCCGCGAACCACTACTTTGTCATGGGCGACAACACGTTCAACAGCTCGGATTCACGCGTCTGGGGAGATTTCGACCAGACGAAAGTCATCGGCAAATCGTGCTTCGTGTACTGGCCAATTGGCGGCACAACCTACAAAGGCGAGGATCGCGTGAGCCGTTTCGGCTGGTCGCACCGGTGAGGGTGACTTGAGGCTTCTGCCGTGCCGAGGTGCCGCTGCAGTTGAGGTTCCGGCGGCTACTCCGCCGCCGTTTCTTCCTTGGCCGAGGGCGGACCGGTCCGGATGAGCCGGAGCGTGTTCACGTCGAAGAAACCCGTTCCCTCCGGCCCGCGATATTCGCAGATCAACTCCACGTCGGTGAGACCGCGCACGTTGAATTCGTAGCTTAACTCCTTCCATTCCGCCGGGGTGGCAATGCCTTTGGTGGAACGCTCGCCGGAAACGCGCAAGAGCACGCCGTTCGTGCCCGCCGCGCCGGGCGGGAGGTTTTCCACGCGCGCCCGGCCGGTGAGTTCATAACGCCCGTCGCCCAGCAGCACCGTGCTGCGCCAGGCTCCGCTGCTCTCCGGGCCGCGGCCGGTCACCTGCAGAAGCTGGCGGTTGTTCGTGACGCTCCGCCCGGAAGTCGCCGCGCGAGTGCCCGCCTTGAAAGACCACGGACCGATCCGCACGCTCTGGTCGGCCGTGAGCGGGGCGGGTTGCTTGGGGTTTCTGATCTGCTGCGCCACGCTGGCGGCGCGGGTGGTGATGCGGGATTTGAGACTCAGCACCGCGTCATCGAACTCCCCGCGCAACTCGCGCCCATTGCTCAAGCTGGCCAGCGCCGGACGCAACCGCGCCGCCAGCTTGTCCACGCGCGCGTGCAAGGCCGCGCCGCGCAACTCGTTGGTGGCCAACTCCCCGATGCGCGCGAGATAGCGTGCCCGCGCCTCCGGCACGGAGAACAATTGCTTCGCCACCAGACCCTTGAACACCGGCGTGAGGCTGAGCGTGGGTGAACTCGACACGCCGAAAAGCTGATCCAATCCGTGCGGGATGAACATCAGTTTGTCCCGCGACACGTCGTGAAACACGCGGTAGTTGTTGCAGCCGAGGGCGTAGCCGTCCCAGTGGACGATGGCCGCCTCGGTCGCGGCGAAGGTGATGAACTCCTCCACATCGAGCACCTTGGTCAGCGCCACGAGCCGTTCGCCGGGATTCTTGAGGCGCGCGGCCTGCACCAGGTTGGTCAGGTCGGAGCGGTTCTCGGGGTGTTCGCCCGAATCTGTCTCCAGAGCCTTGGTCACGTCGCCGCCGGAGCCGCCGTCGTAGAGATTGCCTTTGGCGGAATCAAAGTGGCGCTTCACGAAGAGCTTGTTCGCCCCTTCGATGAGCACCGAGACGCCTTGCTCGCGCCCATTGATCTTCACCAGGGCAGGAGTGGCGCGCGGACTGGGCACGCCCACGGATTGGAACAACTCGCGCGCGAATGATTCGCTGAGGTAGCTCGGATCCTGCACCGAGTTGTTCAGATGAATCTTCGACAGACCGTGGAAGCGCTGGCCGGGGGCGAACTTCTCGAAATTCAAAGTCAACGACGGCTTCCCATCAATGGGCTGAAACGAGTATGAGCCTTTCAGATGCACCGCCACGTTGGTGTAAACCTTCCCGCCCTCGCGCACTGTGGCCTGCACGTCGATGCGTTCGGGCCGTTTCTCGCGCCAGACCTGTTGGTAGTCGCGCAGCACCTTCATGCCCTCGGCGGGAATCTCGATTTGCAGTTGCGGCACCGGGCCGGTGAACAGTTCGTCGCTGGACGGAACGTCTATCGCGAAAACACCCACCGCTCCGGCCAGCAGGCTGGCCAGCCAAGGCGTTCGAAGGTTGAAGCACAATTTCATGTCAGGGTCGTTGGCGCACAGGTTGACGGTCCATCAGACCGGAGTCCTCAGATTTTGCTCCCGGAAGGGCACTTTTTACAAGGATGGGCAGGACGGAGGCCTCGGGCACCCGAGCGCCTCCTTTCCAGCCCGCAGCAACGTGGAATGGAGAGCGGTGCCCACAAGTTCCTGCGCCTTCGGCTCGCGAACACCGCTGCGGGTTGGAAAGCCCACGCTCCCATGAGCTGATTCTCGCGTCCTGACAAACCTTGTAACACCTCCGCAAAAACGCTTCTGAGGTGGTTGAAGAAGGAATAGAAGTTATGAAGACCATCGTGATTGACGCGGCCCATTGTCCAAGTTGCGGGAAGCCGATGCCGGCGGGGGCGCTGGCCGGCCTGTGCCCCGCCTGCCTGCTCGCGCAGGGCACGGCTTCGGAGTCCGGCGACGGCGCGCGTGGCGGACGTTTCGTGCCGCCGCCGTTGGAGGAAATCGCCAAGCTGTTTCCGCAGCTCGAAGTGCAGTCGCTGCTCGGCGCGGGCGGCATGGGCGCGGTCTATAAGGCGCGGCAGCCCGCGCTCGACCGCATCGTGGCGCTGAAGATTCTGCCGGGGAAGGGCGCGAGCGGGGCGAACTTCGAGGAACGGTTTAATCGCGAGGCGCGCGCACTGGCGCGGCTGAATCATCCGAACATCGTTGCGGTGTACGAATTCGGCCACACCCCGCCCCAGACCCCAGACGCCATCCCCCATCCCCTTCCCAGCCTCCACTTCTTCATCATGGAGTTTGTGGACGGCGCGAACTTGCGGCAGCTCGAAAAGGCCGGACGTCTCGCCCCGCGCGAGGCGCTGCAAATCATCCCGCAGATTTGCGACGCACTCCAATACGCCCACGACGAAGGCGTGGTGCATCGCGACATCAAGCCCGAGAACGTGCTCGTGGACCGCAAGGGCCGGGTGAAAATCGCCGACTTTGGCCTGGCGAAGATTCTCGGCTCGGACGCGGAGTCGCTCCGCCTCACCGCCGAAGGTCAGGTCATGGGCACGCCGCATTACATGGCCCCGGAGCAGATCGAGAAACCGCTCTCCGTCGATCACCGCGCGGACATCTATTCGCTCGGCGTCGTACTCTACGAAATGCTCACGGGCGACTTGCCGCTCGGCAAATTCGCCCCGCCCTCGCGCAAGTATCAGCTCGACGTGCGCCTCGACGACGTGGTGCTGCGCGCGCTGGAGAACGATCCCGCCCGCCGCTACCAGCACGCGAGCGAAGTGAAGACGCAGGTGGAGAATATCGCCGGGACTTTAGCTCCGGTGGCACCGCGCGCTGAATCTCAACGCCAGGAAGAAAGTTCGCGCCCTGTTCCCACGACGGCGACGCGACCGAGATCGCTGGTCGTGGTCGCGGCCTTCTTCATGGTGGCGGGCGGTCTGGCAGCGTGGGATGTGGGGGGCGGCACCTTTCGCACACAAAACATTAACCTCAACTTCGGCGTGCTCGCCCTGCCCGTCGGCATTGGCCTGCTGCGGTTGCGCCCGAAGTGGCGGGCCACCGCGCTCTTGATGCTGTGGCTGCCGCTCGTGCTGGCGGCCTTCGCGGGTGTCATGGCGTTTTCTGGAAATTTACACCTCTCGTCCTTCACCAAGGTGGAATTCTTCGGTCAGACGTTGACCGGCCCCGCCGGTCTGCTGGGCGCGATGGCCGCCGGTGTCGTTTGGTTCGCGTTGTTCGTGTGGACGAATCATGTGCTGCTCCGGGCCGACGTGGTCGTGCTCTTTCAACGGAAGGGCTGGGTGCGCCCTTGGATTGAGTGGGCCGCTTTGGCGGGTGCCATTCTTTTGGCTTACGCGGTGTCGCCGCGAAATGGAACGCCCGCCGCTGCGGTAATTGGAACGCCCAACTCTTCGCCCGCAGTTTCCAACGCCGCCGCATTCGCCCCGACCAAAACCATCGTGCTGACGAGAGCCACCAACCAGTCGGACTATTCCGGCGCGCGCGAGTTGCTGGAACAAAAACCCGAGTTGCGTTTCCTGGCCTGGCAGGACGAATGGAAGACGAACAACTTCCGCGCCGCCCGGCACGCCGACGGCACGGCGGTCACGAACGAAACTCAAGTGCGCCTCGTGCGCGCCTTCTCACCGACGTCGCTGAATGTGGATGCCACGCTGGCGGGGCAGCGGCATCCGCGTTTCCTGCATGTGTGGTTCTCGCACCCCTTATTCAACCGGCACGGTCTTGCCCAAGTCGCGATGCTCGATGAATCCGGTCAGGAGCTTCCGTTGGCGGGAGGCGGTGCCATATCTAATAACGCGCGTGCTCAAGACGGCAGTCCGGGCAGCGTGGGCTGGCTGATCGCGACGTTCAGCCCTGGCGACAGAGACCGCCTTCCCAACCGAGTGACGCTGCGACTGCGTTACACCGTCGGCCCGTTGGAAAGAGTCCAGACCCTGGCTGCGGATTATCGCGGCGGCATGTCGCTGGAGGGGAACAGCCAGTTCAACGGTCTGGGCCAGGACGCGGAGGGCAATACTTTCCTCGCCATCGCCGTGGACACGGACAAAACCCGCGAGCGTCAGATCGGCGTGGTGGCGGTGCTGCGCAATGGGATCGAGCGGGACTGCCGTGGCATTTTAACTATGGGCAATGATGGTTCAGGCACACGGGCCGAACGGTTTGAATTCGATGAGTCGCTGGCCGGGATCGCTTCCTTCCGCATCGGCAGCCGGCTGGTGCGAAGCCTGACCTGGGAGAACGTGGTGCTGTTGAACGCTGCGCCCTGACGTGAACTCCGAAACGCCAACGCCCTCGTCCGATACGCCGCGCGGCGACATTTTCGTCACCACGCGCTGGACGGTCGTGCTCTCGGCGGGGCGCAAGTCGTCACCGCAATCCGACCGCGCACTGGGGGAACTTTGCCAGACA
This sequence comes from Pedosphaera sp., assembly GCA_031414955.1. Classification (GTDB taxonomy): domain Bacteria; phylum Verrucomicrobiota; class Verrucomicrobiia; order Limisphaerales; family SIBH01; genus JANNGC01. The sequence goes on from JANOQV010000242.1 coordinate 10,199, forward strand.
TACTGGTACCCGCTCTACGCTTATGTGCGCCGGCAGGGCAAGACGAAGGAGGACGCGGAGGATTTGGTGCAGGCGTTCTTCGAGAAGTTTCTGGAAAAGAATTACCTCGAAGGACTCAGCGCCGAGCGCGGGAAGTTCCGCGCCTTCCTGCTCGCTTCGTTGAAACATTTTCTCGCCAACGAATGGGACAAGTCGCAGCGCCAGAAGCGCGGCGGCGGCGTCACGCACCTCTCGCTCGACTGGCAGAGCGCGGACGCGCGCTTCCATCTCGATCCGCCCGACCCCGCGAGTCCCGACAAGACGTTCGACCGCGAGTGGGCTTTGGCCTTGCTGGAACGCGTCATTGCCCGGTTGCGGGACGAGTGCGTGGCGGACGGCAAAGAAAAACTGTTCGTGCAGAGCAGGGGTTACTTGATGGTCGGCGAGTCAGCCATTCCCTACGTCGATGCTGCGAACTCCTTGGGTTTGGAGGAGGGCGCGGTGCGCGTAGCCGTGCATCGCCTGCGGAAACGCTACCGCCAACTGCTCCGTGACGAAATCGCCCAGACGCTCGACGACCCGGCGCAAGTGGCGGAGGAACTGCGCGCGTTGCAGGCCGCGCTGGCCGGCTAAAACGCCCCGGCGGCGAGTTGCACGTTGCGTTCCTGAAGCTGCTCGGACCAGCGCGCGATGTAGCTGAACACGCGGTAAATCTGTTCGAGCCGTTCGAGGGGCAGGGCCGGGCCGCGCTCGGGTGAGCCAACGGCGGGCGCGGATTCCCAGACGGTGTTCATCTGCTGAAGCTCGGCCGCAAGCTCGTCGCGACGGGTGTTGATGCGTTGCTGGAGGGCCTGGAGCTTGTCCGTCCACTCCATGCCGCGCTCGAACATCTGCACCTTGAGCAGCGGCGAAGTGACCCTGGTCTGCTCGACGATAAAGGCATCCACGTCACGGCAGAGTTGGCCGACCTCGACGAACAAATCCATGGTGCCGGGCGGGATGCGCTGCACATCCTTGGGCTTGGCGGCTTCGAGTTCGAGCAGATGCAGCAGCCGTTCCTTGGGTTCGCGCAGGATGTTGTAGGCGGCGTTCAACTCGGAGTAACGAGCCGTGGCTTGCTGACGCTCGGCTTCGGGAGCCGAGTGAAAGCGATCGGGGTGAACCGCGCTGGAGAGCGGCAACACCTTCTGCTTGAGCGCCTCGGCCTCGAGCCACGGGCGCCGGGGTTCATCGAGGAGGGCGAAGGCGTCGGTCACGCGCTGAAGCTTTCGCCGCAGGAGCAACTCGTCGCCGCGTTCGGGTTCTTGACCTTGAAGCCGCCGTCGGTCAGCGCATCGACGTAATCCAGTTCGCTGCCGGTGACGTAGAGCGCGCTCTTGGGATCGACCACGACCTTGATGCCGCTGCTCTCGACCAGGATGTCGCGCGAGGCCGGCGCGTCCTGCAAATCCATCTTGTATTGCAACCCGGAGCAACCGCCGCCCACCACCGCCACGCGGAGCACGCCCTGGGGGCGGTTCTGCTTGGTGAGGAGCGAACTGACCTTCTCCGCCGCGCTGGGCGAAACCTTGATCAGGCGCTCGTCACCGACACGGAAACTGGGAGCGGTCGCGGTCTTGTTCGTGGCAGAAGCTGCAATCATCGTGCGCGAAAGTATCGGCTGGGCCGGGGAGCGTCAACCGGCGGGACGAGGCGGGGTGGGATTGTAATTCGCGGGCCATTGGTGCGGCGGCGGCGGCGCTCAGGAACGGGGCATTCCGACTTCGCACCGTCCTTCCCAGCACTTTCAATCCCACTCGTTGCAACCAGGCAGTTGCATGAAGTTCACAGAACTGTCACCTTGGCCATAACAAATCCGCAGCCCAAGCCCGCTTTTGTTGAAGCGACGCACTTCTGCGGGGTCGTCAGTATTCATTATGAACCATAAGTCTCTGGCCCTGCTTCTATCCTGCCTGATTGCTCTGGCTTCCTCGCTTGCCGCCGCTCCGGCCAGTCTGCGCGTGCTGACCCAGAACAATTACCTGCCCGGACTGCCCGTGCTCGTGCGGGTCGAGGCTTATGCGCCGGATGGCAGCCGGGATCGTGAGACCTGGAATGGGGTCGCCACCTTGAGTGCGGATGGCGGCGTGACTCTCTCCACCAACCTCATCGCGATGCGCAACGGCGTGGGCAGCGAGCTGGTCACGTTTTCCGGCGGGACTGATTTCAACTTCACCGCCACCGTCGGGGGAGTGCCGGTGACGCGCTCCTTGCACAGCGTGGCCGGCGATCCGGTCACGAAAATCGGCGGTGTGGTGAGCGGCGGCAGCAGCACCTGGTCGGGGATTATCAACGTGACCAATGATCTGACCATTACGAATCACGTCCTGACCATTGAGTCGAACACGCTGGTGCTGCTCAACGGCACCGGTTCGGGCACGGGCGGCGCGGACATCTTCGTGAACGCGAACGCTTCCATTCAATCGCTCGGCACGGAACTCCATCCGGTGACCATCACCTGCTCGAATGTGTTCTTCACCAATCGCTGGGGGCAGATTCGTCACAACACTTCGCTGCCTTCGCTCTATCGCCATACTTTCATCCATCGCGCCGGGCGCGCGCCGGGCGAAGGCCACACCGGCCAGGCGCCGGCGGTCCGGCCGTCCAATTCCACCCTGACTTTCGAGAGCAGCACCATCAGCGATCTTTGTGAACCTTCCTCCACCGCACCGGGCTACGGCACGCCGGGCAAGGTGATGTATGCGGTCGGTTCCACGCTCTCGTTCAACGACTGTCTTTTTCAGCGCGCGCGCATGGGTCCCGAAATCGACGGCACGGCGCTGCTCTTCACCAACAGCTACATCATGGATACCCGTGGGCCGGATGACGCGGACGGCATTTACCTCCACGGCCAGCAGGTCGGCCAAGTCATCAAGCTGGTCGATTCTGTTTTTGCCTCCGGCGACGACGATGGCATCGACACGCTCGGCTCCACCATCACGGTCGAGCGATGCATCCTGCGCGATTGGGCCAGCGTGGTGGAAGACGCCAAGGCCATCAGCGCCTTCGACGGTTCGGTGGATGTAATCCGTTGCCTGATCGTGGACAGCACGGTGGGCGTCTCGGCCAAGTGCGCGGCGGCACCTGCGTCGGTGCGGGTCAACATCAACCACAGCACCATCACGGGCAACCTCACCAACGTGCTGGCGCAGTTCAAAGCCAACGCGCCCGGACCGATCGTGGATTACCGCATCACTAACTGTCTCATTTGGGGTGCTGACGCCGTGCAGTCCGATTTCGCGGTCACGAATCTCACCATCCGTTACAGCGACATCTCCGAGCCGTGGGCGGGCACGGGCAACCTTCAATCTGATCCATTGTTCGTGAATGCGGCGGCGAAGAACTGGCGCTTGCAGATTGCTTCGCCGGCCATCAATGCCGGCAATCCTGCGTCGCCGGTGGACGTGGATGCCAGCATCACGGACATGGGTGTGTTCCCGTTCCTGACCACGGCGAATCCGCTGGTCTCAACTGGCGCAGTCTGGCGCTATCTGGACAACGGATCGAATCAGGGCACGAACTGGTCGCAGCGATTGTTCGACGACACGCTCTGGGCCAGCGGCCCGGCGCAGCTCGGATACAGCAGCAACACCGCCGAACTCGACGAGGCCACGCTGGTCAGCTTCGGGCCGGACCCGGCCAACAAATACATCACCACTTATTTTCGCCGCGCCTTCACGGTCCTGAACCCGTCGGAGTTCACGAACCTGGTCGCGCGCCTGCTGGTGGATGATGCTGCGGTGGTGTTCCTCAACGGGCAGGAAGTTTATCGTTTCAACCTGCCGGCCGGCGCGGGCGCGGTCTCGAACCAGACGCTGGCTCTGCTCGCGGTCGAGAACACGAACGTCTTCAATTCCATTTCCCCGTCGCTGCTCGTGGCCGGCACGAATGTCATTGCCGTCGAAGTGCATCAGCAGTCACTGGGCAGCAGCGATTTAAGCTTCGACTTGGAATTGACGGGCCAGCGCCAGGCGGTGGGCAACCAGCCGCCGAGCGTGTCCATCACTTCTCCTCCCAATGGGGCCGGTTTCATCACGCCCGCCACCATCGCCATCTCGGTCAGCGCCACGGACAGCGATGGCACGGTGACGAACGTCCAGTTCTACCAGAACGGCGCGCTGCTCTGGCTGACCAACTCCGGGCCGTACAATTACACCTGGAACGGAGTGGGCGTCGGCACCTACACACTGACGGCCGTGGCGCTGGACGACGCTGGAGACAGCCGCACTTCTGCCCCGGTGAACGTCACGGTCTCCGTGCCCAGCACTGCGATCACCAACTCGCTCGTCGTCTTCGGCAGCTTGTGGAAGTACCACGACAAGGGATCAAACCTGGTCACGGCCTGGCGCGCGTCGGCCTACGATGACAGCTCCTGGTCAAACGGGCTGGCGCAACTCGGCTACGGCGACAACGACGAGGCCACGCGCGTGGAGGACAATCCGACGCCCGGTTTCAACGCCGCCGACACGGACAAGTTCATCACCACGTATTTCCGGCGCAGCTTCCCCGTGACCAATGCCGCCGCCTTCACGAACTTGAGCTTGCGCCTGCTGCGCGACGATGGCGGCATCGTCTATCTGAATGGCGTGGAGGTGCAGCGCAGCCCAAACCTGCCCGGCACCATCCTGTTCAACACCCTCGCCACCGGCTCCGCGCCGCCGGACAACACCATCGACACGACGAACTTCCCGACCAGCGGACTGCTCGTGGAGGGAACGAACGTCATTGCGGTGGAGATTCACCAGCAGTTGCAGAGCAGCTCGGACATCAGCTTTGACTTCGAGTTGATCGGCGTTCGCACCGCCGACACCAATGCCCGGCCCGTGGTCGCCCTCACTGCTCCGGCCGGCGGCACGATCTTCGGCACGCCGGCGAACTACACCATCACGGCCACGGCTTTCGACAGCGACGGCACGGTGACCAATGTGGCCTTCTACGCCAACGGCGTGAAGCTCGGCGACGACGCGGGCGCTCCCTACAGTTTCGACGTGGTCACTCCGGCGGCGGCTGTTTATTCGCTCTATGTGGTCGGCACGGACAACGTCGGCCTGTCCGCCACCTCGACGGTGGTCAACATCACCGTGAGCACGAACATCGCGCCGCCCGTGGTCTTCGCGAAGACACCTGTGCCCGGCAGCCTGACCAACCTGACCAGCCTTGGTGTCACCTTCAGCAAGGCCGTGACAGGCGTGAGCGCGGGTGATCTGCTGGTCAACGGTTCACCGGCGACGGGCCTCAGCGGTTCCGGCAGCAATTACACGTTCACGTTCCCGCAACCGGCTTATGGCACGGTCTCGATCAACTGGGCCGCGGGCCACGGCATCACGGATGTATTCACGCCTTCTCACGCCTTCGACACGAACTCCACCGGCGCGAACTGGAGTTACACGCTGCTCGACTCGCAGACGCCGACCATCACCACCATCAATCCGGTGCCGAACTCGACCGTGGCGGCGCTGACCTCCATCGCCATCACTTTCAGCGAGCCGGTCACGGGTGTGAACGCGGCCGACCTGCTGATCAATGCCTCGCCCGCTTCCGGCCTGAGCGGCTCGGGCGCGGGACCGTATTCGTTCACCTTCGCCCAACCGGCGTTGGGCGTGGTCAACGTGACCTGGGCGGGCGGGCATGGCATCGTGGACACGAGCGGCAATCCGTTTTCGCCCGCGCCGTGGAGTTACACGCTCGACACGAACAGCTCGGGGGTCGTGATTTCTGAAATCATGTATCACCCGTCGTCGGAGAACGTGCTCGAGGAATACATCGAACTGTTCAACAAGGGTGGCAGTGCGGTGAGCCTGAGCGGTTGGCAGTTGTCGGCGGGGGTCAGCTTCACCTTCTCGAACGTCTCGATTCCGGCGGGCGGCTATCTCGTCGTGGCGGCGGATGTCACCACGTTCACCAACAAGTATCCCGGCGTGACCAACGTCGTGGGCAACTGGACCGGTACGCTGCGCAACCAGGGCGAGGACATTGATCTCGATAACGCCGCTGGCCAGCGCGCGGACAGCGTGCAGTACGCCGATGAAGGCGACTGGGCGGTGCGCCAGCGCGGGCAGAATGATCCGGGCAACGGCGGCCAGCCGCATCGGGGCTGGGCTTGGTTCAAGCCGCATGACGGCGGCGGCAGTTCGCTGGAGTTGATCAATCCGAACCTCTCGAACAACAGCGGCCAGAACTGGGGGGGCAGCCTCACGACCAACGGCACGCCTGGATCGGCCAATTCAATTTTCCAGAACAACGTGGCCCCGCTCATTCTCGAAGCGGGGCATTTCCCGCTCATTCCGCGCTCGACCGATCAGACGGTCATCTCCGCTCGGTTGCTGGACGAGGCGGCGGGCGGGTTCACGGTGAACTTGCTCTACCGTGTGGATGGTGCCGGCGTCTTCACCTCGCTGGCCATGCACGATGACGGGTTGAACGGCGACGCCGTGGCCAACGACACTCTCTGGAGCGCGCGCATTCCAGCGCAGGCCAACAACGCGGTGATGGAGTATTACATCAGCGCGACCGACGCGCAGAGCAACACCCGCACCTGGCCGGGGGCGGCCATCGCGGCGCTGGATGCCGCCGGGCCGACGGGGCAGGTGGCCAACGCGCTCTTCCAGATCGACGATGTGGCTTACACGCCGACCAATTCGCAGCCGCTCTTCAAGCTGATCATGACGGCGGCGGAGAACGCCGAACTCGCCAGCATCCCCTCCCAGAGCAGCCTGAACGGGCCGAACGCGGCGATGAACGCGACGTTCATCGCCATTGATGCCTCGGGTATCGAAGCACATTACCTCGCGAGCGTGCGCAACCGCGGTCACGGCAGCCGGACGGCCAACCCGCCGAACTACCGGGTGAGTTTCCGCAGCGACGATCCGTGGAAAGGCGTGAGCAGTTTGAACCTGAACACGGTCCAGACCTATTACCAGCATCTCGGCAGCGTGTTGAGCCGGAAGGGCGGGGCGATCAGCGCCAACACCATCGCCGTGCAGGTGCGAGTCAACAACTTGAACCGCGCCAACGCGGGCGGCGGCATGTATGGCTCCTACGCGGCGGTCGAGGTCATCGACGCGGACTGGGCGGGCAACCATCTCCCGCTGGATGGCGACGGCAACGTGTACAAGGTGGTGCGCGACATCGATCCCCCGAACTTCGAATACCGCGGCACGAACGTGAATGCGTACACGAACAACTATTTCAAGGAATCGAACATCAGCGAGAACGACTTCTCGGACCTGATCAACATGCTGTCCATCATGGGCGAGAACAGCGGCGCGCTCTTCACCCCGGAGAATGTCCGCTCGGTGATCAATCCGGAACAGTGGCTGCGCCATCTGGCGGTGATGAACCTCTTCGCCAACGGCGAGTCCGGCCTGAACACCGGCAACAACGACGATTACTACATGTATCGCGGCCTGCTCGATCCGCGCTTCATTCTCACCGCGCACGATCTGGATGAAATCCTCGGCGTGGGCCTGGCTTCGAACACGGACATCTTCCGCGCCACCTGCTGCCCGATCTCCGGCGACAGCGAGGGCACCTGGCGCGCGATGGATCGCTTCATGCGCTCGCCCGACTTCCAGCCCATCTATTACCGCACGCTCCAGGATCTGCTGAACACCACCTTCTCGGCGGCGCAGTTCAACGCCACCGCTGACCAAACACTGGGCGGCTACGTGCCGCAGAGCGTCATCGACAGCATCAAGACCTGGATGGACGCGCGCCGGCTCTCTGTGCAGAGCCAGATTCCCGCGCTGTACGATCTGACCGTGCCCGTGGCTTTGGTGACCCAGGTGCCGCGTTCGCCCACGCCGTTCCGCAGCGCGTCGCTCACGGTGGGCGGTTACAACGTCGTCTCGTATCAATTCAGCCTGAACGGCGGCGGCTTCTCGGCGGAGACGCTGGTCGGCGCGCCGATTGTTTTGTCCGCGCTGCCCGATGGCACGAACACCGTCGCGGTCATCGGTCGCGGCACAAACGGACTCTGGCAGGCGGTGAGCAACGCCACGGTGGTCTCGTGGGTGGTCAACACAAACATCCCGGCCGTGCGCTTGAATGAAGTGCTGGCCCAGAATAACGCGGCGCTGAATCACTTCGGCACTTTCCCCGACGCCATCGAGCTGTTGAACGAAGGCGCGAGCACGGTCGATATCGGCGGCCTGCGGCTGACCGACGATCCCGATGTGCCGGGCAAGTTCACCTTCCCGCCCGGCACGCTGCTCGCGCCCGGTTCGAACTTCGTGGTGTTCGCGAACAATGTTGATGGCACGCCGGGCTTCCATCTCGGCTTCGGCCTCGATGCCGCGGGCGACTCGGTGAATCTCTTCCACAGCCTGGCCGGTGGCGGCGCGCTGCTGGATCGCATTTCCTTCGGACGTCAACTCGCGGATCGCTCCATCGCCCGGCTGGACGGCAGTGGCGACTGGGCGTTGAGTCAGCCGACGCTGGGCGCGGCCAATGTCGCGCAACCGCTCGGCAGTCCCGCGGGCCTGCGCATCAACGAATGGCTGGCGGCCAGCCTTTCGCAGGAGGAGTTCGTCGAGATTTACAATCCCGCCGTGCTGCCGGTCGCCTTGGGCGGACTCTCTTTCACCGATTCGCTGATCGGCTGGCCGGCGCGCAACGTGATCAAGCCGTTGAGCTTCATGGGGGCGGGCGAGTATCTGGCCTTCATCGCCGAGGGCAACGGCAACGGCGGCGACCATCTGAACTTCGGTCTCGCGCTGGAGCAGGGCGAGATTGGTTTGTTCAACACCGACCTGTCGGTGATCGACTGCGTCATCTACGGCCCGCAGCAACTCGAGATCGCGCAGGGCAAGTGCCCCAACGGCGGGCTGACCGCCATCACGCTGGGCACGCCCACGCCGGGAGCGCCGAACTCGTGCCCGGTCGCCCTTCCGCCGCCGGTCACGGTCACGCTGCTCACGATCAGCAACCTGTGGAGCTATCAGCCGCGCACCAACTACGACGCGGTGAACTGGACGACCAACACTTACAACGACGCCACCTGGCCGACCGGATTGGCGCTGCTCGGTCGCACGTCGTTTGCCAGCAACCAGATCTGGCCGGAACCGTTCCGCACCCACATCGAGACCAATTCGACCCAGACGAATTTCTATTTCCGTGCGCACTTCAACGTCGCGCCCGGCGCCAGCTACACCTCGCTCCAGTTCCGTCACATCATTGACGACGGCGCGGTCTTCTATCTGAACGGCGTGGAGATTCCCGGCTCCCGCTTCAACCTGCCCGCCGGTCCGATAAACGGTGCCATGTTCGCGTCCTCCACCATTTCCATCGGTGCCTACCAGGGGCCGATCAGCATCCCGATTTCGATGCTCGTCACGGGTGACAACGTGTTCGCGGTCGATGTGCATCAAAGCTTCACCAACAGTTCTGACTTCGCCATGGGCATTGAACTCCAGGCCCTCATCGTGACCAACAGCCCGGCGCTGGCCGGCGTGCTGATCAATGAAGTGCTGGCCAACAATGCCACCTTCGAGGAGCCGGATGGCAGCAAGCCGGACTGGGTGGAACTCTACAATCCCTCGACCAATGCCGTGGACCTGGGCGACATGAGCCTGACCGACGACACCACCGTGTCGCGCCGCTGGGTGATTGCGGGTGGGACGATTCTCAACGCGCAGTCTTTCCTGAAGTTCCGCTTCGACTCCGGCCTGCCCGCTTCGGCGACCAATGCGGGCTTCGCGCTCAAGGCCAACGGTGGCGGCGTGTTTCTCTTCAACCGACTGGCCGATGGCGGCGCCCTGCTCAGTTCCGTGGCCTATGGTTTGCAGGCAGCAGACTTCTCCATCGGACGCCTTCCGAACGGCAGCACGAACTGGGCGTTGAACATTCCCACCCTTGGTTCCGGCAATCTCGTCGCGTCGCTCGGCGATCCCCTCCTGCTGCGGGTCAACGAGTGGATGGCCAATCCTTTGCCGGGCAACGATGACTACATCGAAGTTTTCAACCCGAATCCGCAGCCCGTGGACATCAGCCGTTTTTACCTCACGGACAATCTGGGCAATCGCATCAAGCACCAGTTGCCCGCGCTCTCCTTCCTCGGGGTGGGCCAGGATGCGTTCCAGGAATTCAAGGCCGACGGCAACACCACGCTGGGGGCCGACCATTTGAATTTCTCGCTCGCCGGCGGTGGCGAAGCGGCGGGACTCACGCACTCCAATCTCACCGCGCTCGACAGCATCAGCTTCGGCCCGCAGTCCTCGGGCGTGTCACAGGGGCGGCTGCCCGATGGCGCGGCCACCACCGTGAACTTCACCACCACGCCCACGCCGGGCAAAGCGAACTTCCTGCCGCTCAATGTCATCGTGATCAACGAATTGATCGCGCACACCGATGCGCCGCTGGAGGATGCCGTGGAACTCTACAACCCGACCGGCGACCCCGTGGACATCAGCGGCTGGTATCTGAGCGATTCGCAGAACAATCTGCAGAAGTACCGCGTGCCGACCAACACCATCGTGCCCGCCGGCGGCTACGCGGTGCTCTACGAGTACCAGTTCAATCCCGATCCCGGTCCGCTCTCGTTCTCCTTCAGCTCGGCCAAGGGCGACGAGGTTTATCTCTCGCAGTCTTTCAGCCCCGGCACGGTCACGGGCTACCGCGCGTTTGCCACCTTTGGCGCGTCGGAGAACGGTGTCTCCTTCGGGCGCTTCGCGACTAGTCTCGGCCAGGACTTCACGGCTCTGAGCGCGCGGACCTTCGGCGTGGACAATCCGGTCACAACCAATCAGTTCCGCACTGGCACGGGCCTGACCAATGCCTATCCGAAGGTCGGCCCGGTGGTGTTGCACGAGATCATGTACCGCCCGTTGCTGACCAACGAACTCTATGAGTTTGTGGAGTTGCGCAATCTTACGGCGGCGGCGGTGCCGCTCTTCGACACGAACAATCCTGCGAACACCTGGCGGTTGCGCAAGGGCGTGGACTTCAACTTCCTGCCGGGCACGACCATTCCGGCGGGTGGTTATCTCGTGGTGGTGGGTTTCGATCCGGTGACGGATCCGGTTTCGCTGACCGCCTTCCGCGCGCAGTACGGCACGAACATGACGCTGGTTGGACCCTACAGCGGCAAACTCGACAACAACGGCGAGGAGTTGCAGTTGCAGAAGCCCGACGCGCCGCAGACGACGCCCGGCCCGGACTTCGGACTGGTGCCTTACATCGTGGCCGACCGCGTGGTCTATGGCGACACCGCGCCGTGGCCGACCACGCCCGACGGCACGGGCGACTCCTTGAAGAAGCTCGCGGGGAATCTCTACGGCAACGAGGCGCTCAACTGGCTGGGCGGCACGCCCACGCCGGGCGCGGCGAATTTCGCCGCCGGATCGAACAGCCCGCCCGTGCTCGCGGCCATCGCCCACCGCAGCGTTCACGTCGGCTACCCCGTCTCGTTGACCGCCAGTGCCACCGACCCGGATCTGCCCGGGCAGAGCCTGACCTACAGCTTGCAGGGCCTAGTGCCGGCGGGCGCGGGCATTGGCTCCGGCAGCGGCCTGTTCAACTGGACGCCGACAACCAACCAGGGACCGGCCACACATCCGATCACGGTGCGAGTCACGGACAACGGTGCTCCGGCTTTGTTCGACGAGAAGACGTTTAACGTCGCCGTGCTCAGTCTGCCCAGGGTCAGTTCGGTCGAACTGACTAACAATTCGGTCCGGCTCACTTGGGAGAGTTATGCCGGACGCCGTTATCGCGTCGAAGCGACGACGAACCTGGTGAACGCGGTTTGGTCGCAAGTCGGCAGCGATGTGATTGCCGCCGGGCTTTCGTCGTCGCTGCTCAACACCCCGGCCAGTGCGCAGATTTTCTACCGCGTGCTTTCCTACGACAACTGATCCTGGTCGCTCGGGTCTGACGGCGCAGCCCTGGTTTTCGACCAGGGCTGCGCCCTTTCATTGTGCCTGGCGTGTGGTGGGGCGGGCACGAGCAGGGCGATGCTCTCCGCAATCTGGGTAGTAACTTCAAGGGCGTGTTGCTCAAAGCATCGTGGCCTTCCCGGAGCGCGGATTTACAATCCGTAGCCGCGCCAGACCTACAGGAACGCCCATGATTTCCTGGAGCGGGCCGACCGGACTGGCTGGCGGCCGGTGGAAAACCCGCGCTCCGGGATTTGGGCCACACGCCCTCAAGCTGCGCTCATCTCCCTCTCGCACTCAATTCCCCGCTCGCCTTGGCCGTGCTGCCTGGGCCAGATTCCTCGCGCATGGAAAAAGTTCTTGGCTACCTCAAAGACAACGAAGCGAAGTTCATCGGACAGCTTTGCGATTACGTCCGCTTCCCCAGCGTCTCGGCGCAAAAGGAGAAGCACGGCGCGGACATGAAAGCCTGCGGCGAGTGGCTGCTCGCGCATTGCCGCCGTCTCGGGTTGGAGGCCAAGCTGCATCCGACGGCGGGCAATCCCATCCTCGTCGCCCGTACGCCGCGCCGGAAGGGCCGCAAGCATTTCCTCGTTTATGGGCATTACGATGTGCAGCCGCCCGAGCCGTTTGAATTGTGGAAGACGCCGCCCTTCGAGCCTCGCATTGAAGGACGCTCGATGTTTGGCCGCGGCGCGAGCGACAACAAGGGTCAGAATCTCGCGCACCTCAAAGCCGTGGAGGCCTACTTCCAGACCGGCACGGAACTGCCCGTGGATCTGACCTTCGTCATCGAGGGCGAGGAGGAGGTTGGGAGCAAGAACCTCGCGGGCTTCCTGAAAGAGCAGCGTGCGAACCTGCGCTGCGACGCCGTGGTCATTTCCGACACCGGCATGCCGGACAAGAAAACCCCGGCCCTCACCTACGCCCTGCGCGGGATCAGCGCGCTGGAGGTAAAGCTCACCGGGCCGGATCGCGATCTGCATTCGGGTCTCTTCGGTGGTTCGCTCGAAAACCCCGCCATGGCCCTGTGCCGGCTGCTGGCGCAAATCCACGATAAAAACGGCCGCGTGGCCATCCCCGGCTTCTACGACGAGGTGGAGCCGCTCTCGAAGTTCGAGCGCGAACAATTCAAACGGCTGCCCTACAACGCGGAACAATACCGCAAGCTGATGGGAGTGCCGGCGCTCTTTGGCGAGAAAGGCTTCAGCCACCACGAGCAGCGCAGCGCGCGGCCGACCTTCGAGATCAACGGCCTGACCAGCGGCTATCAGGGCGAAGGCAGCAAGACGATTGTGCCTTCCTGGGCGCGGGTGAAAGTCACCATGCGTCTGGTGCCGAATCAAAACCCGGCGAAGATTCAGAAGCTCGTGCAGGCGCACCTGCGCAAGCTCTGCCCCCCCACCATGAAGATGGAAATTCACGGCGGGCACGGCGGTGATCCCTACCTCGTGTCGCCCACCAGTCCGCTGGCGCAGGCTGCCCTGCGGGCGCTGAAGAAGGGTTTCCAAGCCGAGCCGATCGTCATGCGCGAAGGCGGCTCGATCCCCATCGTGAATGACTTCAAGCGCATCCTCGGCGCGGACACCCTGCTGCTCGGCCTGGCTTTGCCCGACGACAATGCCCATTCGCCGAATGAGAAGTTCGACCTCGACTGTTTCGCCAAAGGAATGCGCATGGCGGCGCACTTGTGGCAGGAGCTGGCGGCGGTGTGAGGGGCGGGAGTCAGGCCAGCCCTGGAGGGTGGAAGGCTCGCTGCTGCCAATCTGCCACCCATGTGATGCCCGAAGTTGACGCACTGCCTGGACTCTGATTACACCCACGCATGACTTCCTCCATTCCTTGCGTCAGGGCCGCGTTTTTATCGGCGTTGCTGCTGAGTCCCGTGGTTGGGCCCGCGGCGGGTTACTTCCCTCCGCCCGACCGCACCGGCGGCTGGCGCACGGCGGCGAACGCGGCGCAGGCGCGCGAGCTGGCCGGGATGGATTTGCGGCGGCTGGAGCAGGCGTGGGAGTTCACGCAGCGTGGCACGCAGAACGCGGGGTTGCTCGTGGTGCGGAATGGTTACCTCGTCTTCGAGAAATACGTCGGGCGCGCGAGCCGCAACGTGAATCCGGACATGGCCTCGACGGGCAAGGCTTACACCAGCATCGCCTGCGGCATCATGTTGCAGGAGTTCCGCGACAAGATTCCCGAGGGTCTCGACACCAAAGTGTTCACGCCGAAGTTTTTGCCCGAAGCCTTTTCCGCCGACGGCAAGCTGGATGACGCGCGGCGCGCGGACATCACGCTGGGACAGCTCCTGTGCATGACGGGCGGCTACAACGGCGAAGGCGGCGCGCCCACGGCGGTGGTGATGGGCAAGGCATTCCCGCTGAAAGCCTCGCCGGGACAGAACATCAAGGACCTCGACGGCTCGTCACTGCGCTGCGCGATGTGGACGAACGCGGGCGCGGGCTATTCGTATTCGTCGCCCGAACCACACCTCGCGTCGATGGTGCTGCGCCGCATCACCGGCATGGAGTTGAAGGATTACATCGACGCGCGGCTGGCCAAACCGATGGGGTGGGGACCGTGGGATTATTGTCTGCGGCGCGGGGAGTTCACCATGCCGCACGCGAACGGCGCGGGCAGCACGGCGGTCCACGCCACGGATGCGTTGCGCTTCGGCTATTGCCTGCTGCGCGGCGGCCAGTGGGGCGACAAGCAACTCGTGCCCGCAGATTACGTCGCGCTCTGCAACCAGCCATCGCCGCACAATCCGCACTGTCCCTATACGCTTCAGTTCGAGCAGAACTCGGACGGCCATGTCGCGGGCGCACCGCGCGATGCGTTTTGGAAATCCGGCGCGGGCGGCTTCGCGCTCATCATCGTGCCGTCGCTGGACCTGGTGATCTACAAGATGGGCGGCCACAACGGGCAATACGATCCGACGCTCACGGACGTGCCGCAGCCCGAGCCGAGTCACGCGCGCGATGATTGGAAGCCGATTCAGGGAACGCCGTTCATGGAAGGCAGCCGGGCCGGGGACGATGGCATTCGTCGCGTGCTGGAAATGGTTTGTGCGGCGGTGCGGGATTGAACGGGTCATGAGATGGTGGAGCCTGGCCGCCCGGCGCGTAAATGTTCTGTATCGCCCGGTGGAATCCGGGTACGACTGACGGTCGTGGAAAGTACCGCGCAACCATCGATGCCCCGCCGAACAGGCTTCTCCTCCTTGGAACCCTCCATGAATCCGCTTCGGACGCTGGCCGATTCGCGCCGTATTTCCTTCGCCGACCTCTCTGCGCCCCAGGAGGAACTGCTGCGGCAGGCTCTGGCCAGGACGGAAGTCGGTTTGGGCGGGTATGCCACGACCATTGGGGTCGGCCATGAGATCGAGCCGGACTTTCAAGTGCGGGAAGATCGGATACTTCTCCACCAAAGAGTTTTCTCCCACCCCTCGATCTTGCGGCTGCACCTGCGCCACGCCGTCGAGCTTGCCCTTTGGCTCCAACTGGCTCCGACCGCTCCGGGAGTACCCGCTCGCAGCTCCATCGCCCTCCTGGCCGCGGTCGCCGCGACTCGGTTTTACCTCCAGATGCTGGCGGAGGACCGGCGGCAGATCGCCGGGCTGATCCCGGAGTGGCTGCGCGTGGCGGCGGCTTGTCCGGAGCAGGAATTATTGCCGCAACTCGCCGCCCACCTCGCGGCCCTGTGGCCGTTGCAAGCAGGTGCGCCGCCCACGCCTGCTTTGACTCCGGAGGTGATCCAGTTGGCCCAGGAGTATCTTCCGGTCGCCCATCCCACGGAATACATTCTCACCCAGCAAGGTGACGAGCGGCTGCTGGTTGATCCGGTCACCGGCTTGAACAAGCACGGATGCAGTCCGCGCCCGCGCCCGGAGGCCATCACATTTTCCTCCTGCACGGCCTCCTCCGTTTCCGAGTTCGCGTATGGCGCGGCGGAAGGCCTGCGGCACCGTCTCATGCGCACGCTGCCGGTCGGAAATCTTGCCGCCCGGTACGCGCAAGAAATCGAACAGGTCCGCTCCAGCCTCAAATCCTTGCTCGGCCTGGAGGCGCACACCGAGGTGATCTTGGCCTCCTCGGGAACCGACGCGGAATTGTATCCGCTGGCGCTGCTGCGCGCCTCGGGCCGGGAGAAGTTGCTTAACATCGTCCTGGCCCCGGACGAACTGGGCACCGGCACCGTGCTGGCGGCGGGCGGACGACACTTTAGCACCCGCAGTCCGCTCGGGGTGGACTTGCATCCCGGCGGCGCGGTGGCTGGAGTGGAAAACGTGGAAGTGGTGACCATCCCCGTTCGCGGGGGCGATGGAGCCATCCGGAGTGCCGAGGAATTGCAGCAGCATCTCCGCGCCGTGGTGGTCGCAGCGGCTCCGCTGGCCGGCCCGATCATTCTGCACCTGGTGGACAACTCGAAGACCGGAGTTGTCGCGCCCGGCCTGGATTTCGTGTGCGCTTTGCAGGCGGACTTTCCTGGCCGCTTGCAGGTGCTGGTGGACGCCTGCCAGTTTCGGATCGAACGCGAGAATTTGCAGCGCTACCTCGCCCATGGTTTTTGGGTGCTGATTACCGGCTCCAAGTTTTTTACCGGCCCGCCTTTCGGGGCGGCGCTGCTCATTCCGAATTTCCAGACCAGAGGCCACGCGCCTTCTCTGCCCTCCGGTTTTGGCGATTATTTCACCCGTTCCGAGGTGCCACCCGGGTTGCGGGATCGCGCCCGGAATCTTCCTGCCGTCCTGAATCTTGGCCTGCTCTTTCGCTGGGCCGGAGCCCTCCAGGAGATGGAGGCTTTTTACAGCGTGCCCAAGGCACGGCGTTCTTCGGTGCAAATGGAATTTGGCCAGGAACTCACCGCCTGCCTCCGGGCCAATCCTGACCTGCGGTTTCTGGCCGGGCCGAGGCCCCGGCGCTGGCCGGATGCGGACCCAACCCTTTGGGACACCGTGCCCACCATCTTCTCGTTTGCCGTCCGCGATCCGGGCGCGGCCACCCCTGGCCAATGGATGCCTCTGGCCGAACTCAGGAAAGTGTACTATCTGCTCAACCGCGACTGTTCCGGGCAGTTCCCCGCTTCCGCCACTCCCGCGGAGCGCGCGCTCGGCGCTCAGAAATGTCACCTCGGCCAGCCCGTGCTGCTGGCGCGCGGTCCGGAAAACGGGGAGATCAGCGTGCTGCGCATCGCCACCGGGGCGCGCTTGGTTTATCGCATCGAGTATGACCTCGTGCTCGGAGCCACGCCGCCGGAACGCTACCAGATGGAACTCGCCTATGCCCGGACCCTGCTCCAGAAAATCTCCCTCCTCCTCAAATACTGGGACTGCCTCCGCCACGAAGAAGGCTTCAACCCGGCCGAGTCGCGTCCAGCCGCCTTGCCCCCTCCGCCACGCGCACCTCTGAAAATTTAGAACCGTGTCCAGGTGCGCCCCCGGCGCGACGGACGACGCAAAAGGATTTGTCCGGCCGTGCGAATGGCTGGTACCATGCGGCGCATCCTTCGGCGGCTGCGGCTCGCGCGGAACAACCAGCCCACAGTCCGTCCGATCTTTTGCGAAAGAACCGAACATGATCGTCGATAAAATCCGGCTGGAAGAGCACGCCGAGTATTGCCAGTTGACCGCCCGACTCCGGCGGGAAACCAGCGTGGGTGAAGACCGGGAACTCTGGTTCCGCTTCCCCCCGGAACTGCGCCCACGGCTGGTCGCGGAAGGTGATCCTTTCGTCTGCGCGGTTCTCCTGCCGGCCATGGTCGAGGAGAAGCGCCTGCTCATCGAGGGGGACGTCTCCAACCGGCTCTTGAAATCCAGCCCCCAGATCCAGGACATCTACTCCTGCTGGGTACGCGGTGCGCACCACCTCCAGCTTGAAACCGGCCGGCGTGAGGGCGCGCCTGTCCCGCCTGCCCGTGGCGTCGGCTCCTTCTTTTCCGGCGGCGTTGACTCCTTCCACACCCTGCTCAAGCACCAAGCGGCCATCACTCACCTGATGCTCATTGATGGCTTCGACGCGAAGCTGTTGAACTCCGCCGCCGTCGGCCGCCAGACGAGGGCCTATGCCGAGGGTGTCGCGGCCAGCCTGGGGAAACAATTGCTCGTCTCGGCCACGAACGCCCGCAGCCTTTTCGTCCCCCTCGTCTGCTGGGGAGATTACCACGGCGCGGCCCTGGCCGCCGTGGCCCTGAGCCTGCGGAACGTGCTTGAGACCGCCCTCGTCCCCGCTACCCGCACTTACACCCGGCTCGAACCGTGGGGCTCTCATCCCTTGCTCGATCCGCTTTGGTCCACCGAGCACACTCAGATCGTGCATGATGGTGCCGAGGCCACCCGCATCGAGAAGACCGTCGATTGGATTTGCCGCTCCGACCTCGCCTTGCAGGGCTTGCGCGTCTGCCTTGTGCCGGACAACGATTACAACTGCGGCCGCTGCGAGAAATGCTTGCGGACCATGATCGGGCTTTACCTTGGAGGAGCCTTGGAGAAATGCCCTGTCCTGCCGCACACCCTCCCGCTCCGCGAGATTGAACAGATCAATTACCTCTACGAACCCAAGCTCGCCTTCGCCTACGAAAACTTGGCGAAACTAAAAGCCAAGCCAGACAAGACACCCTTCGACCTCCGCCTGAAACTGGCTCTCGAGAACGGCATGCGGCGGAGCCAGGAGAAAATTGACCGCCAGGCCCGCAAGCGGAAACGCCTCAAGTCCCTCAAGCTGAAAGACCGACTCCGAAGCTTGTTTCGAGGCTGAAGGCCGCTTCAGGCTTTACCCAGAATTCGCAGCATCAAGCATGGCCCGGCTTGGGCCTCAACCCTCCTGGCCGAGCCAGGATCGGCGCTCCGATTCTTGAAGAGAGTCGGGGCGCGGAAAAATGAGCGGCCGTAAAATCCGGCGCTTGGAAGACGGAACCCGAATTCCGAAATCGAATCTCAGCCCGGCCCGTGACCTGGCTCCGGCGCGCGTGACCGGGGCGGAAGTCGCAGGAACTATTTCGATCCTCGGCGTGAGCGACCTGCGGCGGGTTGAAAACCCGCGCGCCGGTGAGGGTTGCGGCGCGCCCGCGGCCCGTCCGCCCTTCCGGCCTCGGAAGTCGGGCTGAAATGACGCCAGCGCCCTCGAAACTCACTTCCTCCGATGGGCGAGGAACCAGTTCCAAATCTCCGGCTCCTGATAAGCCTGCGTCCAGGAGTCGTGGCCGGCTTCGGGATAGATGGTGAGTTTCACCTCGGGGCAGCCGGCCCGCCGCAGGGCGTTGGTCATGCGTTCGGATTCTTCCAGCGGCACCACCGAATCTTTGGCCCCGTGAAAGGCCCACACTCCCAGCGTCTGGAGCGCGGCTTTCTTTTTCTGGGTTGCGAGGAGAACGGGAATACGGTCCCCGCCGCCGCAGATGGGCGCGATGGCGGCGAAGCGTTCGGGGTATTTCGTGCCCAGGCTCCAGGTGCCGTAGCCGCCCATGCTCAGGCCGGTCAGGTAAATGCGGTTCGTGTCCACATGGTATCGGGCCACGAGGTCGTCGATCAGGGCGAGCAGTTCATCATCAAGCCAGGCGCGGCCTTCCGGGCACTGCGGCGAGGCCACGATGAAGGGGAGTTTGGCCCCGGCCAGGATCAGCTTGGGTGGTCCGTGGACGGCCACCTTGTTTACGTTCGTGCCGCGCTCGCCCGCGCCGTGCAGGAAGAGCAGGAGCGGCCAGGCTGCACCGCCCGTCTGGTAGCCGGCGGGCAGGGCGAGGAGGTAATCGAGCTGGGCGGTGCGGGTGATCTGTTTCTTGAATCGTTGCGGAGTTTGCATGGCGGCGGGCGGGGCTTGGGGTTCGGGCGTGGTCAGAGTGGTGCAACCGGTGAGCGCCGCCCCGAGGGCCAGGGCGGTCAGGATGGTCAAAGTTTTGCGCATGGGCGATTCGTAGCGAGACGCGGAGATGGAGGCAAGTGTCCTGTGGCCCGGCTCGGTCTGGCTCGACGCCCACGCCTGACCTGCCTAGCTTTGCCGCCATGAAAACAGTCGTTCGCCTGCTGCCCTGGTTGTTGCTGTGCGCGGCCATCGTGTTCCTTGGTCTCGATTATCGCACGCTCTCGATCCTGCGCTCCGAGAACGAGGGGTGGCGGGCCACGCTCCAGGCGCGCGAGGCGGCGGTGAATCTGGACCGCACCGTGGAGCAGGCGAAGGAGGGGGAAATGATCCGGCTGCGCGCGGAGGTCGAACAACTGCCCAAGCTGCGCGGAGAGTTGATGCGGCTGCGCGGCGCGACGGGCGAAGTGACGCGGTGGCAGCAGGAGGGGCAGCGGCTGGCGGCGGAGAATGAGCGGCTGCGCACGGCTTCGGCTTCGGCGGCGACCGCCGCCAGTCCGGCGCTGGCCCCCGTGTCCGGCCTCGTGCCGCGCGAGCAGTTTGCCTTCGTGGGTTACGGCACGCCGGTGGCCGCGCTGCAATCCGTGCTCTGGGGCATGGGGCAGGGGGATTTGAAGTCGATGCTGGCGGGGATGACGCCCGAGATGCAGGCGTTGGGCCAGAAGGATTGGGCCAACAAGACCGAGTTGGAAGTGGCGGAGGAATTGAAACGCGGGTCGCAAAAGCTTGCCAGCTTTCAGGTGCTCAAGACGGAGCCGGGGGAGGACGGCACCATCACGCTCACGGTGTTCATGGGCGGCTCCGAGGCCACGCAGAAGATGAAGTTCCGGCGCGTGGGCGAGGAGTGGAAGCTGTCGCCGAAGTAGGCGGGCGAGCTGTCGGCGGTGGACCGCTTACGGCAACAGTTGGCCGACGAGGCTGCTGATGGTCTTGCCGTCGGCGCGACCGGCGGCTTTGGCCTGGACGGCTTTCATGACCGCGCCCATCTGCTTTTTTTCGGTGGCCCCAAGTTCCTGGATGGTGGCGCGGATGAGGGCTTCCAGTTCCTCAGGTGAGAGCGGTTGGGGGAGAAAGATTTCCAGCACGGCGATCTCGGCGTGTTCGGTCGCGGCGAGTTCCGGTCGTCCGCCGGCGGTGTATTGTTCGGCCGAGTCGCGGCGCTTTTTGACCTCGCGCTGGACCACGGTGATGAAGTCGGGGTCGGAGAGGGCATCGGTCTTCTTCTCGATCTGGAGGTAGCCGAGGGCGGACTTCAACATGCGGAGGGCGTTGAGCCGGGCGGCCGCCCGGGCCAGCATGGCGGCTTTGATTTCGTGCTGAAGTTTTTCGTTCAGGGTCATGATCAATCCTCGGTCAGTTTGCGCAGTTTGTCGCGGACCTCGGCGGCCTTCTCGTAGTTCTCGTCGCGCACCGCTTCGTTCAGGGCCAGTTCCAGTTTCTCGCGCTTGCTTAAGGGGCGCGCGCTGTTGATTTCATTCATCCAAGTCTGGAGATATTGCGCTTCGGGGCTGGGCTCCAGGTGGTGACGGCCCAGCTCGGCATAGAACTGTTTAAGCTCGGAGAGGCCGCGCTCAATTTCCTGGAGGGCGTCGCGATGTCGTTTGTTCGCGAGCTTCCGGCCCGCCTTCGCGCGGGTTTGCACGAGGAGCAACTGCGGGCGGAATTGCTGGAGCGCCCAGGCCAGCTCCTCGGTCTCGGCGTAGCGGGCCACGAAATTGAAGACCGCGAGATTGCGTCCGGTGTCGCGCACCACCGCCTCGAAATCCTCGAGCTCGAGCAGGCAGATATAGCGGTGGTGAAACTGGAGCGCCTCGAGCTGGAGCTTGGCGCAGTCGTCGGGCTTGAGTCGGAAGTTGTCGTCGCCGCCGTGCTCGTCGGTGTGTTTCTTGAGCCGGGCTTCCTGGTACTCGAAGAGGGACGGGTGCCCCATGGGTCGTTTGCCATCGGGGCGACCCTCGGCATTCATCTGGAGCAGGCCGAGGTCCACTCGCAATTGGATTTTCCCCTGGCCGTCGCGCCCCGTCAGTTTCCTGACGATGATTTGTCCCGGCTGGTAATCCCAATTCTCGAGCAGGTTCGAGATGTCGAAATTCATGTGGGCGAAGTATGGGCCCGCCGCCGATCAAGTCAACGGGAGGGCCGAAGAAACTCAGGGCCGACGCCTCTAATTTCGCGGTGTTTCGCACGAAATCCCAAATCCCAAATCTCAAATAAATTCCAACGGCCCAAATTCCAAAACCAGGCGTTCGCACTGCCATGGGAGTTTGGAATTGAGAGCTTATTTGGGATTGAGGATTTGGATTTTGGGTTTTAGCCCGTGGAACCAAACATTTTGAGGCGTCGGCCCTGCGGAGAAACTCTCGGGTGCCCGGTTGAATTTTCGCTTCTCGGCTGGCCGCCGGTTCCGCAATGTGGGCCCGATGATGTCGCTCCCGCAGGAACTCGTTTTGAAACTCGTCCGGGCCGCGCTGGCTGAAGACGTGGGCTCTGGGGACGTGACCACGCTCTCGACGGTGCCAGCGGCGGCGTCCGCGCGCGCCGCGATGGTGGCGCGGGAGGAGATGGTGATCTGCGGCGGGCAGTTCGCGGCCGCGGCCTTTCACGAGTTGGACGAGGCCACCCAGGTCGCGCGACTTGTGCCGGACGGAACGCGGGTCCCAAAGGGCGCCAGCCTGGTCGAGATCATCGGCCCGGCCCGGGCTTTGCTGACGGCGGAACGCGTGGCGTTGAACTTCATGCAACGACTTTCCGGCGTGGCCTCGCTGGCCGGACAGTTCGTCGCCGCCGTGGCCGGAACGGGCGCGGTCATTCTCGACACGCGCAAGACCACGCCGGGCTGGCGTGAACTGGAGAAACACGCGGTGCGCTGCGGCGGGGCGCGCAATCATCGGGTCGGACTCTGGGACATGGTGTTGATCAAGGACAACCACCTCGCCGCCCTGCGTGAGGCCCGGCCCAATGCCATCGCCGCGGCGGTGCAAAGTGCGCGCGAGCTTTACCCCGCGCTCAAGGTGGAAGTGGAAGCGGACACCTTGGAGCAGGTGGGGCAGGCCGCGGAGGCCGGGGCCGACATCATTCTGCTCGACAACATGTCCTTGGAACAACTGGGCCAGGCCGTGGCCCTGGTGCGCGGTCGCGCGAAGACCGAAGCCAGCGGCGGCGTCAATTTGCAGACCGTGCGCGGCATCGCCCAGACCGGCGTCGATTTCATCTCGGTCGGCGCGATGACGCACTCCGCGCGGTCGATGGACATCGGCCTGGATTTTCTCTAAGCCATGACCCTGGACGCGCAAATCCTGTCCGAGTTGCGGCGGGCCGGCCCGGACGGCATCGGCGCGGCCACGCTGGCGCTGCGGGTGCGACAGGACTCGGCTGCGGTGGCCGGGCGCATCGGCGAACTGGGCCGGTTGGGCTATGAGATTGAGGCCACTCCGCACTTTGGCTTTCGCCTCCGCAGCGCCCCGGACCTGCTCCACGCCGATGATTTGATTTCCCGGCTGTCGCAGCCGCGCATCATCGGGCGCGACATTCAGGTCTTTCAACAAACCAGTTCCACCAATGACATCGCCGACAAACTGGCGCGCGACGGGGTGCGGGAAGGCGTGGTCGTCTTCGCCGAAGCGCAGACCAAAGGCCGCGGCCGGCTCGGGCGCGAATGGCTCTCGCCGCCTGGCCTGGGACTTTGGTTTTCCGTGCTGCTGCGCCCGCCGTTGCCGCCGGGCCAGGTCACGCAACTGACCATTGCCGCTGCGACCGCCGTGGCCCGGGCCATTCGAACCCAGACCGGCCTGGGGCCGCAGATCAAGTGGCCGAATGACATTCTCCTCGGCGGCAAGAAGGCCGTGGGCATCCTCACCGAGTTGACTGCGGAGCTGGATCGCGTGCGTCATGTGGTGCTCGGCATCGGCGTGGACGTGAATGTGGAGAGTTTTCCAGGCGAACTCGGCGCGGTGGCGACCTCGCTGGCGCTCGCGGCGGGACGGAAATTTTCACGCGGTGACGTGGCGGCGGCGATTCTTCAGGAACTGGAAGTCGATTACGCCCGCCTCGGGCGCGGGGAGTTCGCCGCCCTGGCCGAGGAGTGGGAGCAGCAGTGCGTCACCCTCGGCCAGCGCGTGCGGATCCACATCGGCGACCGGACCCTCAGCGGACGCTGTGAATCACTGGACAACGACGGAGCCTTGCTCGTGCGCACCGATCACGGGCGCCTCGAGCGCATCATCGGCGGCGACGTGGTGCTGGAGAAGTGAAGTCGCGGCCTGAATTCGTCGCGTCGTCGGCGCGGAGAACAGGCCGTCGTCCGCCGCCCTCAATCCCACCTGCTCCCGTGCTTCTGCTTGGACAGCCCAACTCCCTCGCCTAGTCTTCGCTCGTGCTCGCAGACCTGCAAACGCAGTTGATGGATAACGCGCCGCTCACGCCGTCTCAAGTCGGCGCGGCGGTGCGTGAATTGACTTCTGAATCTGTTCCCCCCGAGGTGAAGGCGGACTTTCTCGGCGCGCTCGCGGTCAAAGGCGAGACGGTGGAGGAGCTCGCGGCCTTCGCGCGCGAGTTGCGGGATTTGTCCCTCCAGCCGCCGCTCGACGCGGAGTTGCGGGCCGGCGAAATTCTCGACGTGTGCGGCACCGGCGGGGATCGGCTCAACACTTTCAACATCTCGACGACTGTCGCGATCCTCGCCGCATCCGCCGGCGTCACCGTGGCCAAGCACGGTAATCGCGCCGTCACCTCACAATCAGGCAGCGCTGATGTTCTGGAAGCCCTTGGCATCCGGGTGGATTTGGACCCGGCCCAGGCGGCCCAGGCCTTGCGCGAGCACCACTTCGCATTCTTCTTCGCCCCGAAATATCATCCGGCTTTCAAGCACATCGCCCCGGCGCGCAAGCTTTGCGCCGCGCGCGGTCAGCACACCATTTTCAATCTGCTGGGCCCGCTGCTCAATCCGGCGCGGCCCAGCGCGCAACTCATTGGCGTGCCGCGTCCGGAACTGTGCGAACCGATGGCGCGCGTGTTGCAATCGCTCGGGGTCCGGCGCGGCCTGGTGGTGTGCGGGCAGGTCGCGTCCCCGACCGCGGGGCCAGCCGTCTGGCTGGATGAGTTTTCGACCTTGGGCGGGAATCACGTCGCGGAATTTTATCAGGAGCGCGGCTTTCACGTTTCCTCATTTTCGCCCCAGGCGTTTCCCATTCAAACCGGGACGCTTGACGATCTGGTCGGCGGCGACCGCGCGGCCAACGCGGAGATTCTCCGGCGCATCTTGCGCGGTGAGGAACGCGGTCCGAAGCGCGACGCCGTGCTGCTCAACGCCGCCGCCGCGCTCTTCGTGGCGGGTCGCGTGAAAAGTTTTGCCGAGGGCTGGGAAGTGGCGGTGGAGCGGATCGAGAGCGGCCGGGCCTTCGAGAAGTTGCAGGCGCTGGCGGCCTGACCAGGTTGGGCCTCATCTGTTTCAATTTTTTGAGTGCGCCCGGGCCGGCTGGCCCGCACACTCCTTTTCATGGTCGCGCACCTGGCAACCTTTTCGTTCCCGACCGCCATTGTCTTCGGACAGGGCGCGGGCGCGGAACTCCCCGCGCGGCTCCGGCAAATGGGCGCGCGCCGTTCCCTCCTCGTCACGGACAAGGCGCTGGCCCAGACCACGGCCTTCGATCTGCTGGCCGATCACCTTGGTCGCGCCAACCTGGGGAAGACCTGGGAGTTGTTCGACGGCGTGCATCCGAACCCCAGCGAATCGGACGTGGGGGCGGCGGCCCAGGCCTTTCGCGAAGCCAGGTGTGACACCGTGATTGCCTTCGGCGGGGGCAGCGCCATGGACGTGGGGAAAGCCATGCGGCTGCTGGTGAAACGTCCCGAGCTCAAGCTCAAGGATTTCAAATTCAACGACGACTGGAACGGCCTGCCGCGCTGCGTGGCCATTCCCACCACGGCGGGAACCGGGAGCGAAGTCAGCCGCAGTGTCGTGCTCCAGCTCCACGACTCGCACCAGAAGACGGTGCTCTTTCTCCCGCGCCTGCTGCCCAAGCTGGCCATCCTCGACCCGGATCTGACGCGTGACTTGCCGCCGCAGTTGACGGCCACCACCGGCCTGGGCGCCTTCGCGCACTGTGTCGAGGCCTTCACCTCGCCCAATCTCAATCCGATGTGCGACGGCATCGCGCTGGAGGCGTTGCGGCTGATTGTCGAGGCGCTGCCCCGCGCCGTGGCGCACGGTCACGATGCCGACGCGCGAGGCAAAATGTTGCTCGCGGCGGCCATGGGCGGCGTGGCTTTCCAGAAAGCACTCGGCGCGACCCACGCGCTGGCCCATCCGTTGACAGCGCTGGCCGGGATGCACTACGGCACGGCCAACGCCGTGCTGCTGCCGCACCTCATGCACTTCAACGCCCAGCGCAAGCCGGGCCTCTACCGGCGCGTGGGCCAGGCCTGTGGCCTGGAGCTGGCTGGCGTGGCCGCCGAACTGGCTGATTTTCGCACCATCGAGTTCGTGCGGAAGTTCATCGGCGATCTCGGGGCCAAACACGCCCTGCACCAGTATGGAGTCCATGAAACGCAACTCGGCGCGCTGACCGATCAGGCCTTCGCGGATGAATCCCACCTGACCAATCCCGTGCCGGTCAATCGGGATGAGATCAGCGCTCTCTACCGCGCGGCTTACTGACCAAGCTCCGTGGAGGAGTCCGATCACGACATGAGCCGAAAGCACTTTTATGGTCGTTGGGCGTTCCGTCTGGCCGCGCTGGGCCTCGTCGCGGCGGTGATCTGGGTCTGGCTGTTCATCGAGAAACAGCGCCAGGACAAATGGATCTTCACGGCGGGAATCGGCCTGGTGGCCTGGGCGGGTTTTCTGATCTGGGTTCTTCTCCTCTCCCGTTGGCGGGCGCGGGCGCGCTGGTCGGTCTTCCTCGGCACCATGGCTCTCGTGATCTTTTGCCGCCTGGGACTGCGCATCAGCGGGGTGACGGGTGATTTGCTGCCCATTGTCGAAGGGCGCTGGACCAAGAGCGCGGCGGTGTCAGCGACGCAGATTGTGAAGTCCGCACCGGCGGAACCCGCCGCCCTCACGAACCGCTATCCGCAATTCCTCGGGCCGGATCGTAACGGAGTGCTGTCGGGACCGCAGCTCGCGCGCGACTGGAAGCTGTCCGCGCCCGTGGAACTCTGGCGGTGCGCGGTCGGTCCGGCCTGGTCGGGTTTTGCCCTGGAGGGTTCGCGCGCGGTCACGCAAGAGCAGCGCGGGGCGGAGGAACTCGTGGTGTGCCGCGAGTTGGCCACCGGACGCGAACTGTGGTCGCACTCGGATCGCTCGCGTTACGCCACGACCATTGCCGGCGAAGGGCCGCGCGCCACCCCGACCATCGCCGGGGACCGCGTCTTCACGATGGGTGGGGCCGGCGTGCTGAACTGCCTCGACCTCGCCACCGGCCGCGTGATTTGGGGCACCAACACGATCCGGCAACTGGCCGCCGAAATTCCGGCCTGGGGCGTGGCCTGCTCGCCGCTCGTCACGGAGCACGCCGTCATCGTCACCGTGGGCGGCTCCTGGCACACGCTCGTGGCCTACGACCGGAACAATGGCGCGCGCCTTTGGGCGGCGGCGGCTGACGATCCAGAATTGGCCGGGGCGCACTGGAGTTCCCCGGTGCGCGCGGTGCTGGACGGCGTGCCGCAAATTCTCACCTTCAACCA
Source organism: Pedosphaera sp. (assembly GCA_031414955.1). GTDB lineage: Bacteria > Verrucomicrobiota > Verrucomicrobiia > Limisphaerales > SIBH01 > JANNGC01. The sequence continues at coordinate 37,623 of JANOQV010000242.1, forward strand.
TTCCCTGGCGGCGCACGACGAGCGCACCGGCCGGGTGCTCTGGCACTCGCCCTGGCCCGGCAAGAATCCGCGCGTCTCCCTGCCGCTCGTGCTGCCGGGAGATCGCGTGCTGCTCTCGACGGGCTACGGCGTCGGCGCGGAGTTGTTGCAAGTGACGCAGGAGAACAATGGCTGGCGGGCCACGCGCCTTTGGAAATCGCTGCGCATGAAGTCGAAGTTCGGCCACTGCTTCGTCCTCGACGGTTTTCTCTACGGTCTGGACGACGGGGCGCTGGCCTGCGTGGACCTGACCGATGGAGGATTGAAGTGGAAGGGCGACCGCTATGGTCACGGCCAGATGATGCTCGTGGGCGGTTTGCTGCTGCTCATGGCCGAGAGCGGCGAGATGGTGCTGCTCGAACCGAGTCCGGCCGGGCCGCGCGAATTGTCCCGGTTCAAGGTGTTCAAGACCAAGACCTGGAATCCACCCGCCCTTGCCGGCGATTTGCTCGTGGTGCGAAACGACCGCGAAGCCGCCGGCCTGCGCCTGCCGACCGTGGCGCGAGCCGTCCGCTGATCCCGGAGCGCGTCCGGGCCGCGGTTGATGCTGTGCAACGGGGATTGTGTTCGTATTACGATTCGTCCTGTGCGATTCTCCCGCCATCCACGATTTGCAAAAGCTCATCCAATTGCTGCGCGGAGCGGGAAGCAGCACGGCTGTTGTGGCCACAACCCGCAGCGAGATGCGAAGCGAACGAGCGGAATCACTGAAGAATAACAATTATGCGTTTGAACAAACTTGGGTGTGGGTGGCTTTTGCTGGCAGCGGTGTTGCCGCTCCAGGCGGCAACGATCAACTACATCGACTACGGCAGCCTTTGGCCGTACCGGATTGGAACCAATGAAGCTTCCGCACCGACTTACGACTGGCGCACCAACTTGAACCTCAACACCGGCTGGAGCGCGCCCGTGGTCACGGCCATCGGCTACGGCAGTCCCGTTCCGGCGACGGTCATCCCGGGCAGCGCCACGACCACGCCCACATGGCTCTGCATCTTCATGCGCAAAACCTTTGTCGTGGCCAATCCATCGAACCTCTCGGACCTGACGCTCTCCATCAACATTGATGATGGCTACGTGGTGTGGATCAACGGCACGGAAGTGGGGCGCACCAACATGCCCGCCGGTGAACCGACCATCGCCAGCGCCGCCCTGGTCGCGGGGGAGCCAGTCATCCAGGGGCATTTGATTCCGACCGGCGTGCTGCGGACCGGGACGAACGTCATCGCCATCCAGTCCTTCAACGCCAACACCACCAGTTCCGATCACTACGTGGACGTGCGTCTGGTGGGGACGATTGACGACGTGGCTCCAGCCGTCGCGTATCAGCTTCCGTATGCCGGCTCCACCGTTCCTTCGTTGACCCAGATCGAAGTTGATTTCACGGAAAACGTAACGGGCGTCAACGCGGCTGATTTGCTGATCAATGGCAGTCCGGCGACCAACGTCACCACGTTCAGCGGTTCAGCGTATGTGTTTCGCTTTCCGCCGCCGGCGAACGGGCTGGTCTCGGTGCAGTTCATCGGAGGCTCTGGCATTCAGGATTTCGCGGCCCCGCCCAACGTCTTCGCGGGCGCGAGTTGGAACTACACGGTGGACCCGAACGTGGTCATCTCCCAGGACGTCCGGCTCAACGAGTTCGTGGCCATCAACGTCACCGGCCTGCGCGACGAGGACAACGAATACAACGACTGGGTGGAACTGCGAAACCTGAGCACGAACCTGGTCAGCCTGGCCGGCTGGTCGTTGAGCGACGATGCGGGCACTCCGGACAAATGGGTTTTCCCGGCGGTAACGATGCAGCCGAGCGGCTATCTGGTGGTGTTTTGTTCGGCCAAGGACCGCAAGCCGACCGCGCCGAACGCCAGGCTGCACACGAATTTCAAGCTGGAGTCGGAAGGCGGATTCATCGGCCTCTACAATTCTGAAACGCCGCGCCTGTTGATCTCCTCGTTTGCCTCGTACCCGAACCAGCGCCGCGATTATTCGTACGGCTACGATCCGGTCGGGCAGTTGCGATACTTCACGCCGCCCACGCCTGGCTCGAACAATCCGCCTAGCAACATCACGGGTCTGGTGGCGGACACGAAATTCAGCCACGACCGAGGCTTCTACGATACAAACTTTTCGCTTTCGATCACCTGCGCCACGCCGGGCGTGACCATCCGTTACACCCTCGACGGCAAGGCACCGACCACGAACGTCGGTGTGACCTACAGCGGACCCATCGCCATCACGAACACGGCCGTGGTGCGCGCGTTCGCTTACGCCTCCGGCCTGCTGCCTTCGGACGTGGACAGCCAGACCTATCTTTATGTCCGCACCGTGCCGAACCAGGCGACCAATGGCCAGGCTCCGGCCGGCTGGCCCGCGACCTGGGGCGGCAACGTGGTGGATTACGGCATGGATCCGGACATCGTGAACGTGGCGCCGTGGAAGGACACGATCACCAACGACCTGAAGACCATCCCGAGTTTCTCGATCGTGGTGAACCTGGATGATTTGTTCAGTGCGGGCACCGGCATCTACGCCAATCCGGGGCAGGATGGGCCGCTCTGGGAAAGGCCCGCCTCGATCGAATTGCTGAACCCGGACGGCGATCCAGGTTTTCAGATCAATTGCGGCATCCGGCTGCGCGGAGGTTTCAGCCGCAGCACCGACAATCCCAAACATGCCTTCCGCTTTTTCTTCCGCCAGGAGTATGGCGCCTCGAAGCTGAACTTCCCCTTTTTCGGGCCGACCGGCGCGAAGAGCTTCGACAAGTTCGATCTGCGCACCATGCAGAACTACTCGTGGAGCTTCGGCGGCGACGGCAACATGATGTGCCTGCGCGACGTGATGAGCCGCGACGCCCAGCTCGCCATGAACGGCCTCGGCACGCGCGGAAATTTCTACCACCTCTACATCAACGGCATCTACTGGGGCCTCTACAACAGCGAGGAGCGGCCCGAGGCCGCCTTTGCCGAGAGCTACGTCGGCGGGCGCGAGGAGGACTACGACACGATCAAACAGCTCGACGGCTACTTGAGCGGAGCGACCGATGGCAACACCGCGGCGTGGTACCGGCTCTGGGAGGCGGCGACCAACGGGTTCGTCTCCAACTCGAATTACTTCCGGGTCCAGGGCCGGAACGCCAACGGCACCATCAACACGAACTACGAGAACCTGGTCGATGTGCCCAACATGATCGAATACATGCTGGTCATCCTTTACGGCGGCAATCTGGACGCGCCGATCTCGAACTTCCTCGGCAACGATTCGCCCAACAACTGGTACGGCTTCCGGGATCGCAGCGGGCAGAACGGCGGTTTTCGTTTCGTCTCCCACGACGCCGAGCACACGCTGCTCAATGTCGGCGAGGACCGGACGGGGATTTCCAACCTCGTGGAAACAATTCCTCCGAACACTTACGGCGCCATCAGGGAAGACTGGACGTGCGGCAATCCGCTCACCCAGGCCGGCGGCGCGGCTGCGGCGCAACAACGGTCCACCCCGCAATACATCTGGTTCCGCATGCACCAGAATCCCGAGTTCCGCATCCTCGCGGCGGACCGCATCTTCAAGCATTGCTTCAATGGCGGTCCGCTCTCTGTCCCGGGAGTGCGCTCCCTGTTCCTGGCCCGCAGCAATGAAATCGAGCGGGCCATCGTCGCCGAGTCGGCCCGTTGGGGCGACTCGAAGGTCGCTTCCCCCTTCACGCGCAACAACTGGCTTTCGGCGATGAACAATGCGGCCAACTTCCTCAGTGGCCGCACCGCCGTTCTGATCAGCCAGCTCCAGGCCGACGGTCTTTACCCGAGCATCACTCCGCCGGCGTTCAACGCCACCAACGGCGCCGTCGCCAGCGGCTTCGTCTTCCGCATGACCAACAGCAATCCCTCCAGCACGATTTACTACACTCTGGACGGCAGCGATCCGCGGTTGATCGGCGGCGCGGTCGCGCCTTCTGCGGTTGCCTATTCCGGCCCGATCACGGTCAACACCATCACCACTTTTCGCACCCGGGTCCTCTCCGGCGGCGTCTGGAGCGCGCTCAACGAGGTGACGCTCTATCCGCCACAGGATTTGAGCAAACTGCTCGTCACGGAAATCATGTATCATCCGCCCGCCATCGGTCTGACGGATGGCGACGACTTCGAGTTCCTGGAATTGAAGAACACAGGGACGAACGCGCTCGGTCTCGCCGGGATGACCTTCAGTGGCATCACGTTCACTTTTCCTGCCGGCGCGACGCTGGCTCCGGGCCAGTTTTATGTGTTGGCGGGTAACGCCGCCTTCACCAGCAAGTATCCCGGTGTCACCGTGAATGGCACCTACAGCGGGCGGCTCGCCAACAGCGGTGAGACGATCGGCCTCTTCCATCCGCTCGGCGCGCAAGTGTGGTCGGTCACGTTTGGCGATCTGACGCCCTGGCCGGTGACGCCGGACGGCTTTGACTTCTCGCTCGTGCCAGTGAACCCGAACGCGAATCCGGAGTACAACGACCCGGCGAACTGGCGCGCGAGCAGCAACCTGGGCGGCTCGCCCGGCGCGGACGATCCGGCCTTCACCGTTCCGCCCATTCTCATCAATGAAATCCTGACCCACACCGAAACGAACATCGACTTCATCGAGCTGTTCAATCCCACCACCAACCTCGTGGACATCGGCGGCTGGTTCCTGACTGATGACCCGGCGGTGCCGAAGAAATATCGCCTCCCGGACGCGACCTTCATCAATCCGCTCGGCTACGTGGTGTTTGATGAAACGCACTTCAACGCCACCCCCGGCACCAACAACAGCTTCTCGCTCAACGCCCACGGCGATGACGTGTATCTGTTCTCCGGCAACGCGAGCACCAACCTCACCGGCTACGATCACGGGTTCAGCTTTGAGGCGGCGGCGGATGAGGAAACTTTCGGACGGTACGTCATCAGCACGGGCGAAGCGCAGTTCCCGGCGCAGATCACGCCGACGCCCGGCGCAGCCAATGCCGGCCCGCGCATCGGCCCGCTGGTCATCAACGAAATTCATTACAATCCGGCCGTGCCGCAACTGGAGTTCATCGAACTGCTGAACATCAGCAGCAATGCCGTGCTGCTGTTTGATGTGACGTGGCCGACCAACACCTGGCGCTTGAACGGACTCGGCTACACCTTCCCGACCAACCTCACGGTGCCGGCCGGCGGCTTCCTGCTCCTCGTGCCCACGAATGTGGCGGCGTTCACGAATCAATACGCGGTGCCGGCGGGCGTGCAGATTCTGCCGCCCTTTGCCGGCAACTTGCAGGACAGCGGCGAACGCCTGGAGTTGCAGCAACCCGACACGACCGGCACGAACGGCGTCGGCTACATCACCATTGATGCCGTGCGGTACAACGACCGCGCCCCGTGGCCGCCGGCCGCCGATGGCAGCGGGCCTTCGTTGCAAAAGCGTCTGCCCAGCCTCTATGGCAACGAGCCGTTGAATTGGAAGGCCGCCGCGCCCACGCCCGGCTCGGATTCCGTCGGCGGCGATGAGCCGGTCATCATCGCGCAACCGCAAAGCCAGAGCGTGGTGCTGGGTTCCAACGCCGCCTTTAGTATCACCGTCACCGGCACGCCGCCCTTTCAGTATGTCTGGCGTTTCAATGGCACCAACCTGCCGGGAGCCTTCGACTCCACGCTGTTGCTCACTGCCGTCCAGTCGAACCAGGCCGGCCTTTACAGCGTGAATGTGCTCAATCCCGCCGGCTTCGTGACCAGCTCGAACGCGACGCTGGTCATCGTCAATCCTGTCACGTTCACCATCCAGCCCTTGAACACGAACGTGTTCTCCGGCACCAATGCGACCCTCACCAGCCTGGCCGTCGGCAGCGGCGTGGTGCGCTATCAATGGCGCTTCGAGGGCACCAATATTCCCAATGCGACCAACACGAGTCTCACTCTCTCCAATATCTCGACCGCCCAGCACGGCAACTATTCCGTGGTGGCCATCGACAACGTGAGCACGGCCATCAGCTCGAACGCGTTTGTCTTCGTGCTGGTCAAGCCGGGGATCATCGTCGCGCCGCTGCCGCAAACAGTGTTGCAAGGAGGGACCGCGATTTTCAGTTGTGTCGCCACGGGCCAGCCGCCGCTGTTCTACCGGTGGCTGAGCAACAACGCGCTCTACCTGGTCAGCACTTCCTCCGTCCTCGTGCTGACCAATGTGCAGCCGCGCACGCCGGCGGCGGTGTTCCGGGTGATTGTCACCAACACGGCCGGCTCGACCACGGCCTCGGCCAGCACCAACGTCGCACTGACCGTGCTGCCGGACTTCGACCGCGACGGCATGGCCGACGCCTGGGAATTCCAATATGGATTCAACACCAACAATGTGGGCGATGCGCTGCTCGACTTCGACGGCGACCATGTAATCAACCGGGATGAATATGTGTCGGGGACCATTCCGACCAACGAACTGAGTTATTTGAAAGTGATCATCTCCGAGACCAACGCGACGGAGCTGAACTTCATCGCCCAGTCGAACATCAGCTACACGGTGCAATGGCAGGGCAGCCTAGGCGCGTCCGGCTGGAACCACTTCACCAATATCCCGGCGCTGCCGCTGGTGCGGACCATTGTGGTGAACATGGGTGCGGCTCCGGCCTCGCCCCTGCGATTTTTCCGGGTCGTGACGCCGCTGTTGCAATAGCCGCCCGGCGTGGGTGGTCCTGGTCCGACTCGTTACGCTCTCGGGGCGGGGCCGGGTTTGGATCTCAACCGATTACCCCGTTTGGCTGGCCGCCAGAAAACGGCGACTGGAGGGGAAAGACGCGACCCCATGAGTGCCGACACATCCGGACAAGCCAGGGGCGACAATGGCCAAGCAAGGCTTGGTGCGAATAAGTCGGCGGCTGGGAAAGTCTGCCTTTCCCGGTTCTAAACTATGAAAAGCTTCAGAGGTCCTGGCGGTTGGATGCTGTGTTGCACGGCGGGCAGTCTGCTCGCGGTGGTGGTGCTGCCGGCGGCGGAGAAGGTTCAATTCAACCGCGACGTGCGGCCCATTTTGTCCGAGCACTGCATCGCCTGCCACGGTCCGGATGCAAACAAACGCAAAGCTGGTCTGCGTCTCGATACGAAGGAAGGGCTTTTCGAGAAAACACCCAAGCACGAACCCGCCGTGGTGCCAGGAAAACTGGCCCAGAGCGAACTCTGGTCGCGCATCACCACCACCAACCTTGATGATCGGATGCCGCCGGAGGATTCGCACAAGGAACTCAAGCCGGAACAAATCGCCACCCTCGAGGCCTGGATCGTGGCCGGAGCGCCCTGGCAGGGGCATTGGGCGTTCCTCAAACCGGAGAGGCCACCCGTTCCTTCAAAGTTCAAAGTTCAGAATCCCATTGATGCGTTCGTGCTGGCGAAGTTGCAGGAGAAAGGGCTGAAGCCAAACACCGAGGCGGATCGGCGCACACTCATGCGCCGAGTGTCCCTCGACCTGACCGGACTGCCGCCGACGCCGGAAGAGGTCACGGCCTTCGTGAAGGACCAGTCGCCGGACGCTTACGGGCAGGTGGTGAAGCGGTTGCTGGCCTCGCCACGTTATGGCGAACATCGCGCGCGTTACTGGCTGGACGCCGCGCGTTACGCGGACACGCATGGATTGCACTTCGACAACTACCGCGAGATGTGGCCGTACCGCGATTGGGTCATTCAGGCTTTCAACCGCAACCTGCCTTTCGACCGTTTCACCAAGATGCAGATCGCGGGCGATCTGTTCGATCATCCGGAGCGCGACGATCTGGTCGCGAGCGGATTTCAGCGCTGCAATCCGACCACGAACGAAGGCGGCACCATTGACGACGAGAACCTGGCCAACTACGCCAATGACCGTGTGACGACGTTGAGCTGGGTTTATCTGGGCCTGACGATGAATTGCGCGGCCTGTCACGACCACAAGTTTGATCCCATCACGCAGAAGGATTTTTATTCGATGGCGGCCTTCTTCCGAAACACCGTGCAGCCTCCGAAGGACGGCAACTCAAAAGACTCGACGCCGAGCGTGCTGGTTCCGCAGACGGAGGCCGACGCGAAACGCTGGGACGTGCTGCCGAAAGAACTGGCCTCGGCCAAGGAAGCCGTCGAGGCGCGCAAGAAAGCGGCGAAGCCTGATTTCACCAACTGGATCGCGCGGGCCAGTGCGGCGGATCTGCACAAGGATCTGGAGATTTCCAATCTCGTCGTGCATGTGCCGCTCAATGTGAAGGACACGAATGAGGTCCGGGGCGTGTTTGGCGGTGTGACCAAATCCATCAAGGTCCCGGGCACGAATGATTGGCAGGATGGCGAGCTTGGGCCGGCGCTGGTCTTGAACAAGGGCGCGACGCTGGACCTCGGTGCCGCGGGCGACTTCGAGAAGGATCAGCCGTTCAGTTACGGCGCCTGGGTGCGGGTGAGCAAGGCGACGGGCAACGCGGGCATTCTCGCGCGCATGGATGTGGCGGATGCCTTTCGCGGCTGGGATCTTTACCAGAACGACAAGAAGTTCAGCGTCCACATTGTCCACAAGTGGCCGGATGACGCTTTCAAGGTCACAACCAAGGCCGACTTGGTGAAGGAGAAAACCTGGCAGCACGTCTTCGTGACCTACGATGGTTCCGGTAAGGCGTCGGGCGTGAAGATGTATGTGGACGGCAAGGACGTGGCGGTGAAGGCCGAGAGCGATGCGCTCAAGGGATCGATTCGCACCAAGGTTTCATTGCGCGTCGGACAGCGCAGCCAGGATCATGTGCTGGAGCGCGGGCGGGTGCAGGATGTGCGGTTGTTCGCGCGCAAGCTGGCCGCCAAGGAAGTCCTGACCCTGGCCAGCGTGCCGCGCGTTCAGACCGTGCTGGGATTGGCGGAGGACAAGCGGACCAAGGCGCAGCAGGACATGGTGTTCGACTTTTGGATCGGCTCGCGCGATCCGGCGTATGTCGAGCGCTCGAAGCACCAGGCTGCGTTGAAAACGGAGGAGGAGAAGCTCAAGGAACGCAATCCCGTCACGCACATCCAGCGCGAGAAGACCAACTCCATGCCGATGGCTTACGTGTTGTTTCGCGGGCAGTACGACAAGCAGAAGGATCAGGTGGTGGCGGCCGCACCGGGCGTGCTGCACCGCTGGCCGGGCGGCGCTCCGACCAACCGGCTCGGGCTGGCGCAATGGATCATCTCGCCGGAAAATCCGTTGACCGCGCGCGTGACGGTGAATCGCTTCTGGCAGGATTTTTTCGGCACCGGCCTGGTCAAGAGTACGGAGGATTTTGGCATTACCGGCGACAGCCCGACGCATCCTGAACTGCTCGACTGGCTGGCGGTGGAGTTCCAACAGAGTGGCTGGGATGTGAAGCACCTCCTCGAGTTGATCGTGACTTCCTCCGCCTATCGTCAGGGTGCGCAAACGACGAAAGAGAAGCTGGAGAAGGATCCGCAGAATCGTTTCTTCAGCCGCGGCCCGCGCTTCCGCATGGACGCCGAGATGGTGCGCGACTCCGCGCTGGCCGCGAGCGGACTGCTGGTGGAAAAAATTGGCGGCGCGTCCGTGAAACCTTATCAGCCGGATGGAATCTGGGAAGCCGTGGCCATGCCGGAGAGCAACACCAAGAAGTACAAGCGCGACACCGGGGAGGGGCTTTACCGGCGCAGCCTCTACACTTTTTGGAAGCGCGCCGCGCCGCCGGCCTCGATGGACATCTTCAACGCGCCCAGTCGCGAGGTCTGCACGGTGCGACGCGAGCGGACCAACACGCCGCTCCAGGCGCTGGCCACGCTGAACGATCCTCAGTTTATCGAGGCCGCTCGCTTCCTCGCCCAGTTGGCGCTGGCGAACTCCAAGCGCGACGAGGATGCCCTGCAACTCATGGGCGAACGGGTCCTCTCCCGGCCGCTGACTTCGAAGGAGCTTTCCATCGTGAAGGGCACGCTGAAGGAGATGCGGGCTTACTATGACCAGCAGCCGGAGGCGGCGAAGCAGTTCCTCGCGGTGGGTGATGCAAAAGTCTCCGACAAAATTCCGGCCCCGCAACTCGCCGCGATGACGATGGTCGCGAACCAGTTGATGAACCTGGACGAGGCGCTGAACAAATAATTCCAACACCATGAGCTCATTCCAAGAGTACGCCCGTTACGAAACCCGCCGGCAGTTCTTCGCGCGCGGCAAGAATGTCCTCGGCTACGCCGCGCTCGGTTCCCTGCTGGGCGGCTCGCTGAAATTGCTGGGCGACACCGCTCATCCGGCCACGCACGCGCTGCCGGGATTGCCGCACTTCCCGCCCAAGGTGAAGAATATCATCTATCTGCACATGGTTGGCGGCCCGTCCCAGATGGACCTCTACGATTACAAGCCGGTGATGAAGGAGTGGTACGACAAGGACCTCCCCGATTCTGTGCGCGCCGGACAGCGACTCACGACGATGACCTCGGGGCAGAAGCGTTTTCCGATCGCGCCCTCCAAGTACAAATTCGCGCAGGCTGGCCAGTGCGGCCTGTGGATGAACACCGAGTTGCTGCCGCACACAGCCAAGTGCGTCGATGACATGGCCTTCATCCGCTCCATGCACACCGAGGCCATCAATCATGAGCCGGCCATCTGCGCCATGCAGACGGGCAGCATGGTGGGCGGCCGGCCCTGCATTGGTTCTTGGGTCAGCTACGGCCTCGGGTCGTTGAACGAGAACCTGCCGACCTTCTGCGTGCTCGTGGCCGAGCCGACGAACAAGGAGCAAATCCAGGCCATCAGCGCGCGGCTCTGGTCGAGCGGGTTCATCTCCGGTGAGCACGCCGGGGTCTCTTTCCGCAGCCAGGGCGATCCGATTCTCTTCATCAACAACCCAAGTGGCGTGACCAGCGATCTGCGCCGCCAGCAGCTCAACGGACTGCGCGCGTTGAACGAGTTGAACTACAAGAAAGTCGGCGACCCCGAGACCCACACGCGCATCCAGCAGTTCGAGATGGCGTTCAAGATGCAGTCGAGCGTGCCGGACTTGATGTCGGTCAAGAATGAGCCGGAGAGCACCTACAAACTCTACGGCGAAGAGGCGAAGAAGCCGGGGACTTTTGCCTTTACGGCTCTGCTTTCACGGCGACTGGTCGAGCGCGGCGTGCGGTTCGTGCAGGTGTACCTGAACAACTGGGACCATCACTCGAACGTGAATGCGCGCCTGCCCTCGCAGTGCAAGGACATCGATCAGGCTACGTATGGGTTGATCCAGGATCTCAAGTCGCGCGGGCTTTGGGACAGCACGCTCATCATCTGGGGCGGCGAATTCGGCCGCACCATTTACAGCCAGGGCGGACTGACCAAGGACAACTACGGGCGCGACCATCATCCGCGCTGCTTCACCATGTGGATGGCGGGAGGCGGCATCAAGGGTGGCACCGTCTATGGTCAGACCGACGACTTCAGCTACAACGTGGTGGAGAATCCGGTTCACGTTCGCGATCTGCACGCGACCATCCTGCACCAACTCGGCATCGATCACCGCAAGTTTACCATCAAGTGGCAGGGCGTGGACATGAAGCTGACCGGCGTGGATGCGGAGGCACAAGTGGTGAAGGAGCTTCTCTCGTAGTCCGGTGGCTCCGGCCCGAAACAACCCCGACCACATCCTCGTGGCAGCTCTCTCCCTTGGGGCTGCGCCGTGTCTCGGGAAATCTATTTGGCGGCCAGCGCGTCCTCGATGGATTTGGCGATCTCGGGACTTTCCACCTTGGCCCGGGGGTCGATGCGTTTGAGGATCTTGCCATCGCGGCCGACGAGGAATTTGCCGAAGTTCCAACCCACATCGCCGGGGAAGGGGGAGTCTTTGCCCGAGAGCGCCTTGTAGAGCGGATGCTGTTTCGCGCCCTTGACGTCGAGCTTGTCAAACATCGGGAAGGTCACGCTGTAAGTCTTGGCGCAGAACTCCAGAATCTCCGCGTTGCTCCCCGGCTCCTGCCCGCCGAACTGGTTGCACGGGAAGCCGAGCACGACCAGACCCTTGTCCTTGTTCTTGGCGTAGAGTTCTTCGAGTCCTTTGTATTGCGGGGTGTTGCCGCACTTGGAGGCCACGTTGACGATGAGCAGCACCTTGCCCTTGTGCTCCTTGAGGGATGTGTCTTTGCCGTGAATGTCCTTCAACGGGATGTCGTAGATGGATTGGGCAAAAAGCATGGGAGCGAGAAACAGGGCGCCGAGGAGCAAAGTGATTTTCATGGAGGGAGTATTTGTTGGCCCGGGGGAATGTCAATTTTGGTTTTGGACTTTGGTCAGGGTGAGATCGTTTCTCGGCCTGAAGCCTCGGCCCTGTTTCTGCGGGTACGGGGCCGAGGCTGCTTTCCTCCTCCTCCTTGCGGCGTTATGCAGTGCGTCCGGGCACGACCGGATACCTGCTCTTAGCACAATTAGCCATCAGCCCGATCCAAGGTCACGTTACGTTGGGAAACTACTTCGTGTCGAAATGCGGCGGCTTCCGTTTGCGTCCGAAAACCATCGCCGCGAATCACGAAGGAGTGACGGCCTGCGCGGAAGGATCCGCGGCCGGGCCGGCGGGTGGTGAATCAAGAAGCGGCCTAGCCGGGGAGGGCGCGTTGGATCAAGGCGCGCTCCCGTTCACTGTAGTTGAGCTTCAGGGCGTGCTCATGCCCGCTGGGGGTCATCTTGATCCAGGATTTTTGGAGAGCATTGATGACCTTCTCCTCGTCGGTTTTTTGCACGAGATCCGTGAGTTGAAACTGGAGGAAGAGCAGGCAGAGCGCATCTTCCAGCACGCGGCTTTCGGAATCGGCGGGGAAATTCTTCTTCAGATTCAGTTCGCTCACCCGCCGCCGCAGGCCTTCCGGATAGCCGGTCGCGTGCAGCACGAGGGAAGATTTTTCGGCGTGAAAATGTTTCAAGCCGGCCCGCCACTGAAGATATCCGGCGCGGGTCATCTCAAAACTGCGGCGCGGGATCATCCAGCGGCACAAGTGCTGGCAGCGGGAGGCGAGCCGCAGGGGTTCGGAGGCATCGGGAGCGAGGGTCATCACCCAATGCGACAGGCGCCCGGCGTTGAGCAGTTCGCGGGGGCGTGGCTCGCCGTCCACTATTTCCTGATTTGGATCGGCGGCGTTTAATTCATCGAAGCGGCGGATCGCGGCGCGGAAACGCTCGGGGTCGGAGACCTTGGTAAAGAACCGGTCGTCGTTGCTCACGAGGGGCAGCTAAACAGAAGGGCCGGACCGCCGCAATGCCGGCCTGACTACTTTGCTTGACGCATCCTCGTCGCCGCCGGGATTCTGGCCCTGACTTATGTTGCCGATCAGCGTTGTGGTTCCCACGCGCAACTCGATGTCGCTTCTGCCGAAGCATTTCGAGGCCATGCGCTCGTGGGTGGACCTGGCGGAGGAAGTTGTGGCCGTGGACAGCCACTCGAATGATGGCACGCTGGAGTTTTTGCAGCGCGAGTTAAAGCATCCCAACGTCCGCGTGCTCACTCACCCGCCGGGCCTTTACCAGTCTTGGAACTTTGGCATCGCGCGGTGCCGCGCCAAATACACCTACGTTTCCACGGTGGGCGAGGAGATCACGCGGGCCGGGCTCACGGAACTGCACGCGGTGGCGGAGCGGTTCACCGCCGAGGTCGTCATTAGCCCGCCGCGTATGGTGGACATGGCCGGCCAGCCGAAGGAGAAGGAATGGCCGGTGCATACGTTGTTGGAAAAAATTCAGGTGACGGAGCCAGTCGCGCTCGAAGGCTTGGCGGCCCAGCTTCTCGCGGTGATTTTCGTGCAGCGGGGCATTCTCGGCAGTTCGGCCAGCGACCTCTACCGCACGGAGGTGCTGCAACGGTTTCCGTTCCGCACCGACTTCGGTACGGCCGGGGACGTGGCCTGGGGTTTGGAGCATCTGGGGCGGGGAAGGATGGCGATCTTGCCGCGGAGTTATTCCACCTTCGTATTTCATCCGAAGTCGTATGCGAAGAGCGACTATGCGGTGTCGAATTATTCCGAGAAGTGCATCGAAACGGCCGCGCAAACCGTGGCCGCGCGCTCCTGGGCGAAAGCGGGAGTGGTGCCAGCGGAGGGGGAGGCTCTGCTGCACGAACTGCTGCGGGCGTGGCGTGAGTTTGTCGCGGCCAAACGCGCCGTGGATGCTTCCAAGGCGAAGGGGCTCCTTTCTTTTTTTCGTTCTGGCACCTGGCGGGCCCGGGCGGATCGGGAAGCGGAGTCGCGGCGCTTGCTTTTGGTCAGGGTGCGAGCCTTGGATTTCGTGCAGCGTTCGTTGATGCGCGCCGGTTGACTCAGGCCAACGCCACCGCGCCGTCCATCAACTCGTCCACGGCGCGGGCCAGGTCTGCTGGGCTGTAGGGCTTGGGCACCACCCCGCCGAAACCGTAGTCGCGGAAATTAGCCATCACCGGATCGTTCGAGTATCCGCTGCACACAATGGCGCGGACGTTGGGGTCGATTAGCCGCAGTTCGACAATGGTTTCCTGTCCGCCCATGCCGTGCGGAATGGTGAGGTCCATGATGACGACGTCGAACGGTTCGGTGCTGTGCAGAGCCTCCTGGTAAGTCTGAATGGCCTCGGCGCCATCGGCCGCGGTTTTCACCTTGTGCCCCAGCCGAGCCAGCACTTGGGCCGCGAGTTCGCGCAGGGGGAGTTCATCATCCATGACCAGGATATGGCGTGGCGTGGTCGAAGCCGGTGATCCCAGGCGGGTCATGGCTGGAGTCGCCGGTGCCTCGACGTCCGCCGGCAGATAAACATGGAATATCGTCCCTTCTCCGGGCACGGACTCGACCGTGATTTGTCCATCGTGCTTGCGCACGATGGAGTAGGCCGAGGCCAGTTCCAGACCGTTCCCGCTGCGCTTGGGATCGAACGAAGGTTCAAATATTTCGCCCAACTGCTCGGGGGCAAGCCCCGCGCCGTAGTCGCGGATCGAGACCAGCAAGTAGCGGCCTGGAGCAAGCATCATGGTCGGGTCGCTCTGGATTTCCTGATTGAGCACATGAACATCGAGGCGGGGATTGATCGAGAGCGAGGCCCGCACGAAGCCAAACAGGTTGTGCAGCACTTGTTCGATTTGGGATTCATCCACGACCGCCGGCCAGAGGTTTTCGGCCAGGTAATATTCAGGGATTACGCCGCTGGGTTGGAGCGCGCGGGCGGCGCATTCCTGCACTAGCGGCAGGAGGGCCTGGCGCTTCCGGATCGGAGCGCCGCCCCGGGCAAAGGTGAGCAGGCGCTGGGTCAGACTGCGGGCGCGCAGCGAAGCCTGCTCGGCTTCGCCCAGGGCCTCGTGGACCGAGCGCCCGGCGGTCTCACCCAGTCGGGCCAGGGCGATATTGCCGAGAATAACCGTGAGAATGTTGTTGAAATCATGCGCAATGCTGGCCGCCAGCACTCCGATTGATTCCAGTTGGCTCGCTTTGAGCAGTTCGGCCTCGGTGCGGAGTTTTTCGGTGATGTCGCGAAATACGAGCACCGCGCCCATCATGTTGCCGTTCGGGTCGATGATCGGGGCGTACGATTGGGAAATGAATTTCTCCGAGTCATCGCGGGCCAGGAGCAGGCAATCGCGCCCGGGGTGCGACTCCGTGAATTCAGGCGCACTTGCCGCCGGGTGTCCACTCGGAGGCATCTCGGCCAGACGGATGACTTCTTCCAGGGGACGGCCCACGGCCTCGGGCTGGCTCCAGCCGCTGAGTTGCTCGGCGACCTTGTTGAAGAGCACGATGCGCCCCTCAAGATCAGTAGTGATGACGCCATCGGCAATAGAACGCAACGTGACACCCAGCAACTCCTTTTCTTCCTGCAAAGCGTGTTCAATCGATTTGAGGGCGGAGATATCCTTGGTGATGCCGAAGGTGCCGATGATTTCGCCGTGCTTGTCTCGCAGCGGCATCTTGCTGCTGAGCGCCCAGGAGGTGCGCCCATCCGGCCAGACCTCTTTCTCCACATGGCCGATGACCGGTTGGCCGGTGCGAATGATGGTTTGCTCCATCTCATAGGCCGGCCGGGCATGCTCCTCGGCGAAGAAGTCGAAATCCGACCGTCCCACGGCGGCGGAAGTTGAGGCCACATTCAAGTGCTTCAACATCGCCCGGCTGAAGCGGATGAGGCGCGACTCGGTATTTTTGAAATAGATGCTGTCGGGTGCGTGCTCCAGCAGTGTGTCGAGCAGATCGCGCTCGTAGGCCAACATTTCCCCGCTCAGGTGCGACTCCGTGATCTTGGTGTGTAATTCGGTGTTGGCCGCGAGCAGTTGTTCTTCGGAGGCCAGCAGGCGCTGGTTCAGTTTTTCGGCTGCGGATCGCGCATTGCCCTGGGCCCAGGCGATACCGAATATGAGCAGGCTGAAGCACAGCCCGCCGGCCAGGACCAACTTGGGCAGGTAGGTGTCGGACGTCTCAACAAAGCGCGGCAGCGTGCGAAAGCGCAAGTGCAGGGACCGGTCGAACAGGCGCATCGGCAACTCCCTGTGCAGCGCAGCCGGGAAAGCCAGCGCGGGCACGCCGTAGGATGCGAGCAACGCCGGCCCGTTCGTATCCACTCCGTCAAACATCTCCACGCTCATCAGGCCATCAAAATGCCGGTTCGAAAGCGTGTGGAAAAAGTGCTGCGGGATGAAGGCGCTAAAGACCACTCCGCGCAGTTCACCATTGCTGGCCTGGACGGGGATGAAAATGGTGAAGCCATCCACCGTTGGCGCACCATTGATCCAGAGGGCCAGCTTGGGGGTCACGGCCGGCTGGCGTTTTTGCAGGACGGCTTCGAGCGCCGGGCGCTTGAGGGTCTCCGAGTAGGTGTCCCAGCCGACCCGGCCGTCCACGTTGGTTGGAAACTGCCGCATCAGGACGGTCGGAAACATTAATGGCGCGGAAGAGGTCGGGGTAATTTCAAAATCCGGGCCGGCCTGCGCCCGCATCGATCTCACGAAGTGCGCGCGCTGCTCCGCGCTGACCTTCTGGGCAAATCCGATGGAACGGACGCCTGGGTGCTGGTTGGGGAAGTCGAGCTTGTCCACGAAGGTTTCCCACTCTGCTGGAGCCACGGACAACCTGGCTTCAAACAGCCCGCTCACGGCGCGCAGATGCGCGGTGAAACGCTCCAAGGCATTCTGAACATGGACGGCCGAGTTCGTGGCCATGGAGTTGAAACGCGCCTCCTCGTGGAGCCGCAGGTTGGTCTGCGCGCGCCAATGCACGAGCAACGTCGGCACCAAGGCGATGCCCAAAACCAGGTACGCTGCGGCCCGAAAGCGCAGGTGCGCCCAGAGGCCTTGTCGGATTCGCTCCATGAAATTCTTCAGCCAACTGACGTGCGATCAGCGTGGATGCTGCCGTAAGTCGTCGTCTGGCAGGTCTATCGACAGGTTTTTCCGGGGCTTGAGCCGGAAGAAATC
This sequence comes from Pedosphaera sp., assembly GCA_031414955.1. Classification (GTDB taxonomy): domain Bacteria; phylum Verrucomicrobiota; class Verrucomicrobiia; order Limisphaerales; family SIBH01; genus JANNGC01. The sequence goes on from JANOQV010000242.1 coordinate 55,012, forward strand.
TCGAACGCTCTTGCGGGTCGCGCTGTCTTTCTCCATCAATAACCGCTCGCATGAATACTGGATTGACCGCCATTAACGAAACCGTGCAGAAGGCCGGCGCCTTCCTGCGCCCGCTGACCCTGGAAATGGGCAAAGTCGTCGTCGGCCAGACCTATTTGGTCGAACGCCTCGTCATTGGCCTGCTGGCCAACGGACACGTCCTGCTCGAAGGCGTGCCCGGCCTGGCGAAAACCTTGTCCGTGAAATCGCTCGCCGCCTGCCTGAGCGTGAAATTCTCCCGGCTGCAATTCACGCCCGACATGCTGCCCGCCGACGTCATCGGCACACAGATTTACAATCCGCAATCCGGCGGCTTCACCACGCGCAAGGGACCCATCTTCTCCAACCTCGTGCTCGCCGACGAAATCAATCGCGCCCCCGCCAAGGTGCAGAGCGCGCTCCTCGAAGCCATGCAGGAGAAGCAAGTCACCATCGGCGACCAAACCTACAAGCTCGAAGAACCGTTCCTCGTCCTCGCCACGCAAAACCCCATCGAGCAGGAAGGCACCTACCCGCTGCCCGAGGCGCAAGTTGACCGCTTCATGCTCAAGCTCAAGATCGGCTACCCGTCGCGCGAGGAGGAGCGGAACATTCTCGACTTGATGGCGAAGACCGGCCCTCCCCCCGCCACACAGGCCGTCGTCGATGCCAAGCAGATTCTCGAAGCCCGCCGCGTCATCAACGACATCTACGTGGACGACAAGGTGAAGGATTACATCGTCGATCTCGTCTGCTGCACGCGCGACCCGGGCAACTACAAAATCCAACTCCAGGGTCTGATTCAACTCGGTGCCTCGCCCCGCGCCACCATCGCCCTCACGCTCGCCGCCAAGGCCCACGCCTTCTTGCGCGGTCGCGGCTACGTCACGCCGCAGGACGTGAAAAGCATCGGCATGGACGTGCTCCGCCACCGCGTCGCCATCACCTACGAAGCCGAGGCCGAGGAAAAGACGAGCGAGACCATCATCCAGAAGATTTTTGATGAATTGCCGGTGCCGTGAAGCATCGGCTCGCAGAGTGAAGGAACAATTAGCTGTGAAACGGATTACGCCGCAACCTCGCTTGAAGTACTTCCGGGCTGCGCTTTGCATGGAAGACGGCGATCACACCGATGATCGCGCCCGCCTGCGCGTAATAGATGAAATAGGGGAAACGTGGGACGCTCGCCTTGCGGATGGTCGGAGTGAATGGCGCAAACCGGTTTGGCGTTTCTTGAATTCGTTTCAGGATCGCCCCGACGGCTTTCTGAAGTCGGAAACCCACGCCTGGACTTTGTCGTTCATACCAACCGACGGCCTCATCAATTTCCGCACGAGCCTCGTCCGAAACGAGCAGGGTGTGGCTCATGACCAGCCGTATTTCTGGCGAAGTTCGGCGCGAATCTGTTCCCATGGCACACCCTGGCTTGGATTCTTTCGGAACTCCTCGGCCCGCCGTTCCAGTTCGGCGATCATCTCCGGCGTCTCCACAAAATCGTCCAAGTTCACTTCCTCTTGGATTTGTTCCGCCACGAGACGTTGCTCCTCCGGCGGCAAGGCCCGGAACTGTTGCAAAACTTCGGTCGCGCTCATGGTGGATAAATTAGCCCGGCCCGTGGCGCTGGCAAGACTCCGCTTGTCGCCAATAAGTCCAATGCCATGATGGCCGCAATCGCGAACCCAACCTGACACCATGCCCACCACCCTCACCATCCACGACGAGACGAGTTCCGGGCAGAAGACGCACTCGTTCACCCTCGAATGCCTGACTGAGCGGATGACCGTGCGCGAACTCCTCCGCGCCCGCATCTACCAGGAGGTGCAGGACTACAACACGCGCGAGCCGGAATACTTCCGTGGCCTCGTGGAGCCGACGCAGGCCGAGCGCACGCTCAACGGCTACCGCCTGCGCGAGCGCCGCCAGCTCGACTGGCAGGAACAGTTCCAGCGCGCCACCGAAGCCTTTGAGCGCAACGGCTTCTTCGTCCTCGTGGGCAACCGGCAGGCCGCGACGCTGGACGAGGAGTTCGAAGTGAAGGTGGACACGGAAGTGAGCTTCGTGAAGCTGGTGCCGCTGGTGGGAGGGTGACGACAGCAGGTTTTTGTGAAGAAGCGAATTACAGGAGCATCAGATTCTGAGATGAAGGCTGACGGTTTCAAAAATTCTGAATGCGAGCCATGCGCGAAAGCGGTGTCGTTAGTGCAAGAACTGAGCGCACAAGCGGACGTGTCTGACTACAAGTGGGAGAAGTTCAAAGACTTGGCAGCCACCAAGGAGATTCTGGCCTCGGATCCGGCAACGAAACGAGCCGTCGTTCGATATACCGTCGAAACGATCATTGCCATCTGGTCCAAGTGGGATGCCAAAGATGAGTGGCCGCGCTTGTGGTTTAGAAAAATGCTTGAGGCACGACGGCTTCCGGGAGCAGCCCAAGCAGTTTGCCGGAAACTTCTTTCGCAAGACTTGGCTTTTTCGGAGGAGGAATTCACCGCACTGATTGAAAGAACGGCCAAAGTCCCGCAGCTCTCTTCGCACGTAGCATTCTTCGAACCTTTGATTACGACTATCGAGGAATCTGCTTCTAGGAATCGAGTTTCACCGCGGATGAGAGCCGCGCTGGAGAATCTTCGGGGCGCAATATGTTGGGAGAACGCACCAGAAACAAAACTCAGGGGGCGCATTACAGCAGTTCTACGCGGTCCAAAAGAACTTCCGTTACAGCCGGGGGAAGCATGGTCCGACACCGCCTCTTCTGAATTGAAGGCCATGCCGGAAGCGCAGCGGATGAAATGGGTATCGCTACTCTCGCATTGTCGTACCCAATCGGGAGGGTCGCCCCCTGCGAAGTGGCTTCAGACTGCATCGAGTTTGGTAAGGGACATTGGTGCCAAGCAATTCAAGCAGCGAATAATTGCTTGGTTGCCGTTGGTCAACGAACCGCGCACCGAATCCATAGATGATTGGAACCGCGAGTGGCAGCCGGATCCCCATCAACTCATCATTGAGCCTCACTCCGACATCCTCAAAGGTTTGGCTTGGTGTTGTGGGCTGCGCGAAGGCAAGGAGATCGCCCGCGAGTTGACTGCGCTGGCACTCAGCACGTATCGCAAGATTCCGAAGAAGGGGCCACGCGAAGTGAAGGTCGGCAATGCCTGCGTCACCGCGCTTGGCATGATGCCGAGCATGGAAGGTGTCGGGCAATTGGCGCTGCTCAAAGTGCGCGTGAAGTTCGGCATGGCGCAGAAGATGATCGAGAAAGCGCTGGAGGCCACGGCGGCGCGGGTGGGATTGCCGCGCGAAGAACTCGAAGAGATGGCTGTGCCGGCTTACGGGCTGACGGAGGTCGGACGTTGCACCGAGCAGTTCGGCGATTACACGGCGGAGTTGAAAGTCAGCGGCACCGGTTCCACGGAAATCTCCTGGCTCAAGTCGGATGGCAAACGTCAGCAATCTGTCCCAGCGGTGGTGAAGGAGAAGTTCGCGGACGACTTTAAGGAACTTCAGGCCGCCGCAAAGGACATCCAGCGGATGCTGCCCGCGCAACGCGAGCGCATCGACAGCCTGTTCCTGCAACAGAAACGCTGGCCGTTCGCGGTGTGGCGCGAGCGGTATCTCGATCATCCGCTGGTGGGCGTGCTGGCCCGGCGGCTTCTGTGGGTCTTCACGAACGGGAAGAAAAACACCACCGGCATCTGGTTCAACGGTCAGATCATGGACGTTGATCTCAAACCGATAAAAAATCTGGGCGCTGAGACGACGGTCACTCTCTGGCATCCGATCGGACGCGACTTGGACGAGATTGTCGGCTGGCGTGCGTGGCTGGATGCGCAGCAGATTCAGCAGCCGTTCAAGCAGGCGCATCGCGAAGTCTATGTGCTCACGGACGCCGAGCGCCGCACGAACACCTACTCGAACCGTTTCGCCGCGCATCTGCTCAAGCAGCATCAGTTCAACGCGCTCGCCGCCTTGCGTGGCTGGAAGAACAAACTTCGCCTGATGGTCGATGCCGAGTTCCCGCCCGCCACGCGATTGCTCCCGCAATGGGGCTTGCGCGCCGAGTTCTGGATCGAGGGCGCGGGCGACGAATACGGCACGGACACGAACGAGACCGGAACGTTCCTTCGCGTGGCCACGGACCAGGTGCGCTTCTACCCGATGGAAGCCGCTCAACGTACCGCGCACGCTGGAGGTGGAGGGTGTCGCGCCGACCGGCAAGAGGATGGACAACCGTTGCCGCTCGAAGAAATCCCGGCGCTGGTCTTCTCCGAGATCATGCGCGACGTGGATTTGTTCGTCGGTGTCGCGAGCGTGGGAAATGATCAGGCTTGGGCCGATGGTGGTCCTGATGGGCGCTATCGCGATTACTGGCAGAGCTATTCCTTTGGCGAACTGGCCGCCACGGCGCAGACACGCAAGGAAGTCCTGCAACGGTTGGTGCCACGGCTCAAGATCGCAGGCCAATGTTCCTTTGCCGACAAGTTCCTCGTCGTGAAAGGCAGCCGGCGCACCTACAAGATTCACCTGGGCAGCGGAAACATTCTCATGGAACCGAACGACCAGTATCTCTGCATCGTGCCGGATCGGAGCAGCGCGTCGGCGAAGGCGGGTGAGAAGGTGTTCCTCCCGTTCGAGGGCGATGGCACGTTGTCCATCATCCTGAGCAAGGCTTTCCTGCTGGCGGATGATGGGAAGATCAAAGACGAGACGATTCTCCGGCAGATCAAGCTGCCCAGCTCATGAGCCAACCCAAGAAATCCACCATCGAGGTTCAGGGCACGGCGGTATCCATCGTCTCCGGCAAGGATGGCGACTACATCTCGCTCACGGACATGCTTCGGGCGAAGGACGGCGAGTTCTTTATTTCGGATTGGCTGCGAAACCGGAACACGGTCGAGTTTCTCGGCATCTGGGAATCCGTTTTCAACCCCGCTTTTAATTATGGCGAATTCGCCACAATTAAAAGTCAGGCGGGGCTGAACAGCTACAAGATCAGCGTGAAGGAGTGGGTCGATAAAACCAATGCCATTGGCCTCAAAGCCACGCCGGGACGTTACGGCGGCACGTTTGCCCACCCTGACATCGCCTTCGAGTTCGGCATGTGGATCAGCCCGGAGTTCAAGATTTACCTGGTCAAAGAATTCCGCCGGCTGAAGGAGGACGAGAACCGCCGTCTTTCGCTCGCGTGGAATCTCAACCGCACGTTGTCGAAACTGAATTATCGCATCCACACGGACGCGGTGAAGGCGCACCTGATTCCGCCCGAGGTCACGCCCGCGCAGGCGGCCAGCACTTACGCGACCGAGGCGGATTTGCTGAATGTCGCGCTTTTTGGGCATACCGCCCGTCAGTGGCGCGACGCGAATCCGAAGCTGGAAGGTAACGTGCGCGAGTACGCGAGCGTCGAACAACTGCTCGTGCTCGCGAACATGGAAGGCATGAACGTGGAGTTCATCCACATGGGATTGCCGCAAGGCGAACGGCTCAAGCGGCTCAATCAAATTGCCATTCGTCAGATGCAGGTGTTGACTTCGGCGAATTTGAAGGCATTGCCGGGAGTGAAGGGGAAATGAGTCTCATCAATTCATCATCGCAATCACCACGTCCCGCGACACTCGTGCCAAAGTTCGGCCACTTCGCCTATGCCGAGGTCGCGGCGGGGGAACTGGTCGCAGTTGGGCCGTACCGGCAGACGACACGCATCGTGCAGTTGCAGCGCGCGGCGGCGGAGGCGCTGGGGCGGATGATTGAAGTGGCGCGGCAGGCGGGGCTGGAACTGGTACCTATCAGCGGATTCAGGAGCGTGGAGTACCAGGCGAAGCTTTGGGCGAAGGCCATTGAGAAGCGCGGTTCGGAGGTCGAGGCGGCGCGCTGGGTCGCGCCACCGGGACATTCGGAGCATCACACTGGACTGGCTGTCGATATTGGAGAAGGCCCGGAGCCGGAGTCGGATGTGGAGCCGGCCTTCGGCGACACTGCCGCCTACCGCTGGCTGGCCCAGCACGCCGCGAGCTTCGGCTTCGAGATGTCGTTCCCGGCGAACAACCCGCAGGGTGTTGGCTGCGAGCCGTGGCACTGGCGTTTCGTCGGCACGCCGGAAGCGGAGAGAACATTCGCTGCCGCGCGCAAGTTTTCCACCGCTCCGCGTTCCGCATTCCGCGTTCCGCATTCATCATGATTCCTCGCGAGATTCTCAAAAAGATTCGTCAGATCGAGCTGCGCACCAACCGGCTCGTGAACGAGACGCTAGGCGGGCAATACCACTCGGTCTTCAAGGGCCAGGGCATGAACTTCGAGGAGGTGCGCGAGTATCAACCCGGTGACGAGGTGCGGACGATTGATTGGAACGTCACAGCGCGGATGAACCATCCGTTCGTGAAGAAGTTTGTCGAGGAGCGCGAACTCACGCTCATGCTCGTGGTCGATTTGAGCGGCTCCGGGCTGTTCGGCTCCGGCGAGCAATCGAAGCGCGAGTTGGCGGCGGAGATCGCCTCGGTGCTCGCCTTCTCGGCCATCCGCAACAATGACAAGGTGGGGCTGATCCTCTTCACGGACGAGGTGGAGAAATACATGCCGCCGAAGAAGGGCCGACGTCATGTGCTGCGCGTCATCCGCGAGATTCTTTTTTTCGAACCGAAGGGGCGTGGGACGAACATCAGTGGCGCGCTGGAATTCATGGGGCGGGTCACGGCGCATCGTGCCATCACCGTTGTCATCTCCGATTTCCTGGAACCGGGCGCAGATCTGTCGGCGCTTCACGCCGCGCCAGGGGAGGGCGGTGCCTCGGCGCTCCACGCCAAATTGTCGTCCTCACTGCGGCAGACGAACCGCCGCCATGACGTGGTGGCGGTGCAGATTGTGGACCCGCACGAAATGGAATTGCCCGCGCTGGGCCGGCTCATTTTACAGGATGCGGAATCGGGCGAAGTGGTGGAGGTGAACACCAGCGCGGCCACGCGTCGGGCCTTCGCCGCGCAACAGCAGATCCACCAGGCGGAGATGGAGCGGACGCTGCGCCGGGCGCGCGTCGATGCTATCCGGCTGCGGACGAGCGAATCGTACGCCGGCGCGCTGGGTCGGTTTTTTGAAACGCGGGAGCGAAGGAGGATGCGTGGTTGAGATAAATGAACGAACCAGTGCGCCGCCGCGCCGCTACTCCCTCTCCCCTCAACGGGGAGAGGGCTGGGGTGAGGGGTGGGAACGTGGCCAGGCTCTGGTCATTGCGAAAGCGTCCTGGCCGCACCACCCCTCACCCTCATTCCCTCTCCCCGTTGAGGGGAGAGGGAGGTTCGCGTTCGGACCTTCACGATTCATCTGAGCATGGCTTCCAACTCCGGCATTCTCATCCCGCCGCGCGCGCCCGCCAGCACGGTCGCGAGCACGAATGACATTCGCCCCATCAAGCCGCCCGTGGAGGTGCCGAATCCGTGGGTCTGGGTGTTCTGGACGGCGGGTGTGCTGCTGGCTCTAGCGATTATCGTCGCCGCCTTGGTCCTGTGGAAGAACCGGCGCAAGCAACTCGCAGTCGTTCCTCCGGTGCCGCCGCATGTGCGCGCGCGCCAGAAGCTGGAGGCGGCTTTGCTGCTCATCAGTGACCCGCGCGCCTTTGCCATCGCGGTGTCCGACGCGGTGCGCGTTTATCTTGAGGAGCGGTTCCAACTGCGCGCTCCAGAGCGGACCACCGAGGAGTTCTTGCGCGACTTGCAGAAGACTTCCGTGCTGACGGAACAACAGAAGGACAGCCTGAGTGCGTTTCTTGAGCAATGTGATCTGGTGAAGTTCGCCCGCTTCGAGCCGCCGGAGACCATGCTGCGTGAGTTGCAGGAATCAGCGTTGTGCCTTGTCCATGAAACGCAGTACGAAGCGCTGGCTGTCCCGTCGAGTGTTGCGCCGCCGCTGCCCGAACCTCGCCCGCAGGATGCCGACAGCTCGTCGCCGCCGACCGTATGAAGTTCACGTTTGCCAACTGGTGGTTTCTTTTTGCGCTGCTCTTGCTGCCGCTGCTGGCCTTTTTGCGCGGCCAGCGCGGGGCGCGACCGGCCTTTGTCTATTCGTCCGTGACTTTGCTCAAGGGCGTGAGCAAGGCCAGTCGCTCGCGGGCCGGTGCCCTTTTGCACGCGCTGCGCTGGCTCGCCCTGGCCTTGCTCATTGTGGCCCTGGCGCGTCCGCAGAAGACGCAGACCGAAACCTCGGTGCGCGCCAGCGGTGTGGACATCGTCATCGCGGTTGATTTGTCGGGCAGCATGGAGTCGGAGGATTTCCAGATCAAAGGCCAGCGCGTGAACCGGCTCGTGGTGGCCAAGGACACGATCAAGCAGTTCATCCAGAAGCGCCCGAATGATCGCATCGGCCTGGTCGCCTTCGCCGGGCGCGCTTACATCGCCGCGCCGTTGACGCTCGATCACGATTTCCTCCTGAACAACTTGGCCCGGCTGGAACTGCACACCATCGAGGACGGCACGGCCATCGGCTCGGGCCTTTCGGCGGCGGTGAACCGGCTGCGCGACGTGAAATCCAAGAGCAAGATTGTGGTCCTGATGACCGACGGCCAGAACAACGCCGGCAAGATTCCCCCCCTGACCGCGGCCGAGGCGGCCAAGGCGCTGGACGTGAAAGTTTACACCATCGGCGTGGGTATTCGCGGCCAGGCACCGTTCCCTCAGAACACGCCCTTCGGCAAACGCTATGCGATGGTGGAAGTGGACATCGACGAACCGACGCTGACCAGCATCGCGGAGAAGACTGGCGGCAAATACTATCGCGCCGACAGCACGGACACGCTGCGCAAGGTGTATGAGGAGATTGATCAGTTCGAGAAGACCGAGGCGGTGGTGAAGAAGTTTGTGCGGCGCGAAGAATTGTTTCACTGGGCGGCGCTGTCCGCTTTGCTGCTGCTGGTGATCGAAGTGATGTTGGCGAACACGATTTGGAGGAGATTGCCGTGAAACAACCCCCAAGCCCCAAGCCCCAAGCACCAGGGAAGCTCCAAACCCCAAGCACCTGGAAGCGCGCGGTCTTTCGGAGTCCGTTTGAGGTTTGGAGATTGGAACTTCGCTGGTGCTTGGGGCTTGGGGTTTGGGGCTTTACCCATTTCAACTTATGAACTTCGGCTCACCATCGTGGCTCTGGCTGCTCTGGCTGCTCCTGCCGCTGGCCGCGCTGCTCATCTGGAGCTGGCGCGTCCGCCAGCGTTTGCTCACCCGGTTCATCAGCCCGCGCTTGCTCGACACGTTGATGTCCGGCGTGTCGCGGGAACGGCAGAAGCTCCGCCTCCTCTTGTTCGCGCTCGCGGTGGGGGCGCTGATTTTTTCCCTGGCCCGGCCGCAGCTCGGGTTCTCACTTCAGGAATCCAAGCAGGCCGGCCTGGACATCGTGGTGGCGATCGACACCTCGAAAAGCATGCTGGCGGACGACGTGCAGCCGACCCGTCTGGCGCGGGCCAAGCTCGCCGCCCTCGACTTGTTGCGCCTGGCTCAGAGTGACCGGCTGGGGCTGGTGGCCTTTGCCGGCGGCGCCTTTCTCCAATGCCCGTTGTCGCTTGATGAAGAGGCGTACCGCCTGAGCGTGGACTTCCTCGATGTGAACGTGATTCCGCAGGGCGGCACCGCGCTGGCCGAGGCGATCCAAGCTGCCCGCGCGGCCTTCAAGGAGGACAACGACAATCACAAGATTTTGGTCCTCTTCACCGACGGCGAGGATAATGACGATACCGAGGCGGCGCTCGCCGCGGCGAAGGAGGGCCGCAAGATCGGGCTGCGCATCTTCACCATCGGAGTGGGCACGCCGGCGGGGGAATTGTTGAGCACGAAAGATCCTTACGGCAATCGCGTCTTCATCAAGGACACCCAGGGCAACGCCGTGAAGTCGCGCTTGAACGAAGCGTTGCTCCAGCAACTCGCGAAGGAGACGGACGGCTTCTATCTCCCGCTGACTGGCGCGCGCACGATGGAGGTGTTGTATGAGCGTGGATTGGCGCCGCTGCCCAAGTCCGAATCGGCCACGCGCACCATCCGGCAGTATCACGAACGCTTTCAGTGGTTCCTCGGTCTCGCGATCCTGCTATTGTTGACGGAGATGTTTTTTCCAGAACGGACTCGAAGTCCAAAGTCCAAGGCCCAGGGTCCAAAGTCGGCGGCGGGCGCGGGCGTGGTCATGGTGCTGTTGCTCGGCGCGGTGAGCGCCTTCGGCGCGGCGGGGGACGCGCTCCAGGATTACGAGCGCGGGAAGTATTCGCGGGCGCGCGGCGAGTTCGAGCGACTGGCGCGCAAGTCGCCGGAGGATGCGCGGCTGCGTTACAACGCCGGGGCGGCGGCCTTCCAGGACGAGGATTACGATTCAGCCCTGAAACATTTCAACCAGACCGTCACGGCTCGCGATTTGAAACTCCAGGAGCAGAGCTACTACAACCTCGGCAACACCCATTTCCGCATCGGAGAGAAATCGGAAGACGCCAAGGAGAAGCAGCAGCAATGGGAGCAGGCGCTTCACCAATACGACAATGCGCTGCGGCTCAATACCAACGACGTGGATGCGAAGTTCAACCTGGATCTCGTGAAGAAGCGGATCGAGGAGCTGAAGCAACAGCAGCAGAAGCAGGACAGCAAGGAGCAGAACAAGGACGACGAAAAGAAGGACGAGGAAAAGGACAAGCAGGACCAGCAAAAGAAGGATGACCAGAAAAAGGACGAGAAATCCGAGCAGCAAAAGTCCGAGGAGCAGAAGCAGGAAGAACAGAAGAAGCAGGACCAGGCGAAGAAAGACGAGCAAGCCAAGAAGGAAGAGCAGGAGAAAAAGGACCCGCAGCAGGCCCAGGATCAGCGCGGCCAGGAATCAGAGAAGCCGGACCAGCAACCCAACTACGCCCGCGTGATGCAGATGACGCCCGAGCAGGCGCAGCAGTTGCTCGACGCTCAGAAGACCCAGGAGCGCGCCATGATATTCCAGCCGCAGAATCTCCGCACCAACCGGCCGCGCGACAAGGTGTTCAAGGATTGGTAGCTGACCAGAGTCCAGGGCTGTCCCGCCCGCTCTCACAGCCGGTTGGCTCATTCGAGAAAATCCTTGCTGCCCCGGAGTGTTCCGCCAACATTCGCCCCGAAACAAAACGCCAACTCCGGAGAATTTTATGGGACGCATCTACAACAACATCGTTGAAACCGTGGGCCGCACGCCGTTGGTCCGCCTGAACAAAGTCACTGCCGGTGTGGACGCCACAGTGTTGCTAAAGTGCGAGTTCTTTAACCCGCTCGGCAGCGTCAAAGACCGCATTGGCCTGGCCATGATCGAGGACGCCGAAAATCGCGGCGTGCTCACGAAGGACACCACCATCATCGAGCCGACCAGCGGCAACACCGGCATTGCGCTGGCTTTTGTCGCCGCGGCCAAGGGCTACAAGATCATCCTCACCATGCCGGAAACCCTGTCGCTGGAACGCCGCACGCTGCTCGCCATGCTCGGGGCAAAACTGGTGCTCACTCCCGGCACCGAGGGCATGAAGGGTGCCATTGCCCGCGCCGAGGCGCTGGCCAAGGAGACACCGAATTCCTGGATTCCGCAGCAGTTTGAAAATCCCGCCAATCCGGAGATTCACAAGAAAACCACGGCCGAGGAAATCTGGGCCGACACCGATGGCAAGGTGGACATCTTCGTCGCCGCCGTCGGCACGGGCGGAACAATCACCGGTTGCGTGGAAGTCATCAAGGCGCGCAAGCCGTCGTTCACGGCTATTGCCGTCGAGCCGAAGGATTCTCCGTTCATCTCGCAGACGCTGGCCGGCCAGCCGGTCAAGCCCGGTCCGCACAAGATTCAAGGCACAGGCGCTGGCTTTGTGCCCAAGAATCTGCACCTCAAGGACAGCGACGGGAACCCGCAGATCGTCGAGTGTATCCAGGTCTCGAACGACGACGCCTTCGCCATGGCCCGCCGCCTGGCCAAGGAGGAAGGATTGCTCGTCGGTATCTCCACCGGCGCGAATGTCATCGCCGCCCTGGAAGTCGCGCGCCGTCCCGAGAACAAGGGCAAGATGATCGTGACCGTGGCCTGCTCGACGGGTGAACGCTACTTGAGCACCGCGCTGGCGGCGGAGGCGAAGGCGGAAGTCGGCGGTTGAGGCTGAGGTCAGCGCCCGTTCCAAGGACCGGTCCCCGATCCAGCCGGCTGGGAGATCAGTTAAGCATTATTGTTAGGCATCATCACATGCCATGAAGAGCTCCGTTCGATTCGGCATTGCGGCAGTGCTAATTACCGCCGGTTGCTTGCTTTTACTATGTGGGGTTTCTAGCGGCGGTGCGCTGCTTGGGTTGGCGCCAGTCTTCTTCATGCCACGCGCGGAGTTGACTCGATCTGCTCCCCGTAGCGAGCTTTGGCTGACGTTTGGAGTTTTGTTTGTTCTCCTCCTGCTGATAGTTGCCGCCAAGCATTTCATCCCGAGTTCTGCTGCCGATGCAATCCATCGAGTCATTCGTCATCCGGCGGTCGTCGTGCCACTCTGGCTGGTCATGCTTTGGGGGCTTTACCGAAATTGGCTGAGACAGAAACGAGAAGCTGATGTCTAACGGAATCTGCGATGCCGACGCCCGGTGTATTGCAGGTATTCGGATGCGTCCTTCACTTTCCGCGGACCCACCGCCGTCGCAAAGCCTGGCCGATTCATCGGGCTGACTTGGTCGGTCGTTGCGTCTTTCATGGATATGAAGAGTGCAAGTTCTTGAGCATATGGGAACCCGTTGGGAAACTTTGGCATGGCCATGAGTTCATTCAGGCAACCCGATTGCCCCTAAATTATTAGTTGCGCCCTCTGTCGCTTTGCCCTCTATTACGCGCGTTGAAGGTCTGGCCGGAAGCGCGGAGGATATAGTTCCTAGCGCATCGGTTTTCCAAAAGCTCCCAATTCAAATTGGTTCTGGGTTTCTTTGATCCTTCAACGGCACAACACACACACTTATGAGTAACGCCCCACAAGGCAATGCCCAGCAGGGTCATCCCTCACCGGCCGGCGGCAACGGCAACGTCCAAGGCCAAGGCCAGGCTCCGCTTGAAACCGGTACCGGTTTTCTCGAAATCAACGAGAAGGGCTTCGGTTTCTTGCGCTCGTCTGACCACCATTTCTCCGCCAAACCCTCCGATGTCTTCGTGACCCCGGACACGATCAAGAGGAATTTTCTGCGCGAAGGTGCGTTGGTCGTGGGTCAGTTGAATCCGCCCCACCGCGGCAGCAATCCCCAGCTTAAGACGGTCGAAAAGGTCAATGGGATGCTTTTCCAAGATTACACGAAGGCCGTCCGTTTCGAGAACTTGACCACCATCGACCCAATCGAGAAGTTCCGGCTGGAAACCTCGCCTGACCTTCTCGAGACGCGCGTTATCGACATTGTGACCCCCATTGGCAAGGGCACGCGTGGCATCATCGTGGCCCCACCGCGCACGGGCAAAACGACGATTCTCAAGCAAATCGCCAATGCCATCGTGGCGAATCATCCCGAAGTCCATGTCATCGTGCTGCTCATCGATGAGCGCCCCGAGGAAGTGACAGATTTCCAGCGCTCGGTGAAAGCGGAGGTGGTCGCTTCCTCGAACGACCAGGAACTCGAAACGCACGTTCGCCTCTCCCGCTTCATGATTGAGCGCTGCCGCCGCGAAGTGGAGGCGGGCAAGGATGTTTTCGTGCTGCTTGATTCATTGACCCGTGTGGCTCGCGCTTACAACTCGGTGCATGGCGGCAGCGGTCGTACCATGACCGGCGGCGTGGATGCTCGCGCCCTGGAAATCCCGCGCAAGATGTTCGCCTCCGCGCGCAAGATCGAGAATGGCGGCTCGCTGACCATCATCGCCACCGCGCTCGTCGATACCGGGTCGCGTATGGATGAACTCATCTTCCAGGAGTTCAAGGGCACCGGGAACATGGAATTGATCCTCGACCGCAAGCTTTCCGAGCGCCGCATCTTCCCCTCCATCGACATCCCGAAGAGCGGCACCCGCAAAGAGGAGAAGCTCTACGCCCAGAAGAACATCGAATCGGTGCGCAAGCTCCGTCGTATGATGGTGGATTTGAACCCGGTTGAGGCGATGGAGACGCTTCTGGCCGCGCTCAAGAAGCACAAGACCAACGACGAACTCCTGGCCAAACTGGGCTGATCTGTTCGGTCAATTTCCCGCCGGAGGTGGCCCTGCCGCCTCCGGCGTTTTGTTTTCCGCCTTCGGCTGGCGCGTCACGATCGGTTTTCCCTTCTCATCGAACGGCGGGAACCAGCGCTGGCGATCCGCAGCCTCGCCCAGTTCCGTCTTGCGGCACCGGCGCACGAGCTGCTTGTAGGCGATGTCCGCCAGGTCGAGCGTGGGTGCGCCCTTGCCCAACTTGTAAAAGGCCATTGCGGTCTCGTCGGTGTTGCGCGGCAGCTTCATGACTTCTTCCAGCCTCAGTTCGAACTCCAGAATCCTGGCCTCGGCCCGCAATCCTGGCGCGAACGCCCGGTAATGCCAGCGCTGGTCTGGTTGGGTTCCGTGGGCCTGGGCCCGCTCGATTTCATCCTGCGTCGCGCCCGCCACCGACGCGGCTGCGTTCGTGGCCCGATCCTGCCAGGTGGGGCCGGCCTCGAAGTTTCCGGCCCAGCAAGTGAAGTCTGGTTGAACCTCGGTGCCGATCATTTCCATGCCCCGGTGGCGGATCAGGTAGGCCGCGGCGTAATGGTTCGTGATGCGTTGTTCACGCGGCGTACTGGCGTTCAATGCGGCGGTCACATACTGGATGAACTGGTCATACTCGGCGAGTTGCTCGGGCGGGAAGTAGTGGCGCGCCTCGGCCCCGCGCGCGTCACGGGCCAGCCGGCGGGCCAGGACGTAGCGGATCTGCCGGGATTGCACACTGGGCTTCAGATCCCCGGGCAGTTCTTTGTCTTCCTCGGTGTCCTTCATCACCTCTGGCCAGTGGCTGTCCACGTAGTTTTTGAATTCATCCGTCGTGAGCACGCGCTCGGCGACATAAGCCGCATCGACCCAGAAGCCGGCGCGCAAGAGCGCGTCAAGCGCCTGCGCGTATTCGCGCCGATGCAGATGCAGCACGCCCAGTTCACCCCGCAACTGGCGGCCCGTGGGCAGGACTGATTCATCCCGGGCGATGAGCAGGCTCTCGAACAGCCGGTGGCCGGGCGCATTGGTCGGCTCGACCAGCGGAAAGACCCGCGTCAGTTGGCCGAGAATGGTGGCGGCCTGCTTCACCCTGCCATCGCGCAGGCACAGCTTGGCCTGAATCCATTGCGAGACGGGCGCGTTGGTCGAGCGGTTGACCCATCGTTGCGCGAATTCAAAATTGCCGAGTTGATACTGGAGCAGGGCCAGTTGCTCGGCGGCGTCCACGTCGGTGAGTCCGGCGTGCTCGATCGCTTCGAGGAGCGCCGATGTGCCCTTGGATGTATCGGCCAGGGAGAATCGAGCCGAGCCCGAGGAGATCAGGTCCGCCATGAAGACCGTGCGGCAGCGTGGATTCGCCACCAGCATCTCCAGATTCTCGGGCGCTTTCTCCAGCGCCATGAACACAACCGTGCGCAGCGATTGGTAAGCCGTCTCGTCTCCCAGCGCGAGTTGCTGCAAGTAGAGTTCCATGGCGCGCTCGTGCTCGCCGGCGTGCAGGCAGACGCGCGCCTCCCACCCGATGCTCGCCGCCGCCAGTCCGAGTGAATCCGGGAAACCGCTTTTCGCCAGGGTGCGGACCAGCGAGTAGTTCGCCCTCGCCTTGGCGGCGTCTTCATGCTCCCAACTCTTGGCGAGCATGAAGGCCGCCCAGGTGGACTTGAACTGGCGTTCGGCGGCCGGGCGCGCCAGCAGCGCATCCCAATGTGTCCGGGCCATGTTCGTGTGGCCCCGGTGCCAGGCCAGGGCTCCGCGAAAATAATCCGCGAACTCCGCGGGCAAACCCGCTGGCATCCGCACGTCGGGGAATGCCGGGGCTGGATTCCTCGGCTCCCCATCGGAGTCGCAGGGACAGTTCTCCCCCGCCGTGCGCGCCTCGCCGAAGTTCAGGAGTTTTTGCCGGGCCTCGGCGTAAGCCTCGACCAGTGGCTCCACGGCTGGCTCCTCGTCGGCCCGCCGCTTCAATGCCGCACGCAAGTCCGCCAGGTCCGCCCGCCGCGTGGCTTCCGCCGAACTGTTCGTCGGGCTGACATAGGGGAACGGCGGGGCGGTGATTTTCAACCGGGCCAGCGCGCGATCCATCTCGCGATGGAACCAGACGCCCGGCGCCGTGAGCACCGGCCCGTCGCCGCCCACCAGCATCATGTTGGGGAAGTATGGCCCGCACGCGACGGAGACCGTCGCCGCCAGAACCGTCATGATCACGACTGCCGCGCGCCGCGCCGTTCCGCGCTTCGCATTCCGCCCTCCGCATTTATTTTTCCACTGCAAGTTCCACCTCAGCTTTCCTGTTGGTGCGAAGCCAGCCGATCTTCCGTTGTTCCCCCGCGCGCAGGACCAACTCCCGTGCTTGGAACAGAACATCGCCGTTCGCGTGTTTGCTGAAGTCGAAACCACCCAGCGAGTCGCCCGCCACCACGCGCGCCGATCGCACGCGGACGCGGACGTAAAATTCGTTTTGGAAATCCGCCGTCCCGTCGTTGTGCAGAATCACTTCCACCAACTCCGGTTCGGGAGAGCGGCTTTCGACCTTCAGGTCGGCTTGAGGAACTCGACCCGCAATGACTACGCCGAGCGTGGCGGAACGCCAGTTCAAAGTGTCCTGACTTATTGACAATCTGTACCAAATCACCCCGCGCAGGCTCGGCGGGTGGTTTGTGTTCCAATAGCCAACCAGCCTCGCCATCTCGCCCGCGTCCGTCCGCACCTCGCGAATGCGCGTGCCGCGCGGCCACTCGATACTCGGCCCGTCCGCCGCCAGCCCGATAAATTTGTCGCTCGCGTCGAACGCCACGTAATAGCCGTAGGTCGGCAGGGCTACACGAAAAGGCACGGGGATTTTTGCGGCTTGCTCCACATAGCTTCGCGCCGCTTTTGGATCGCAAAGTGTGAACGGCGCGTTGAATCCCTTGGGCCGGTCCAGCGAATGCACCTGGAGAATGTAGCCGTCGCTGGCGGCGGCGAGCTTTGCGAAGGCCGGTTGCTTCAGCCAACTCGGCAAGGCCGTGACGATCAATGGCACGGGCGCAATCTGCCGGCGGATCGTCTCCACCCAAACCCGGTAACCCTCGAGCTTCGCCGCCGCGCAATCGAAGTCGAGTTGCAGTTCGGCCAGGCGCACCTCATTCGTCGTGGCTTCGGTGACGAGCGATTTCGCCAGCCTGGTCAGTGCGACCGCCACCACGTCGTTGCTCCGGAACGGTCCAGCCGACGGTCCAATGCGCAAGGCCAGCCCGACTGGACGCCTGGCCGCGCGAAGTGAATCGTAGTTCACCATCACGCGCGTCACCTGCGGTTGCCGGTCTCTCCATGTCACCTCCGCTCCGAGCACAACGATGGACTGGAAGTTCGTTGCGTGCTGGGTCACAGCCTCGCGCACCGATTCATTCCAGGCCCGCTGCCAGACGTAGACATCGTGGGGCAGGGGTGCCGCGGCGGCGATTCCACAGAGCAGGACAAAAAGAAAACAGCGGAGCATCAGTGGCCGGATGCTCCGCTGTTGTGAAGACGTGTCGAGAACGAAACTGGTTCAGGGCAGCGTGGTTGTTCCCATCAGGAAACGATCGCACTCGCGGGCGGCGCCGCGGCCTTCGTTGATGGCCCAGACCACAAGGCTCTGGCCACGGCGGCAATCGCCGGCGCTGAACACCTTGGGAATGTTCGTCGTGTATTTGCCGTGCTCCGCTTTGTAGTTCGAGCGTTCGTCGCGGGCGACGTTGAGTTGTTGCGCGACGATGTCTTCCGGCCCGAGGAAGCCCATGGCGAGCAGGACGAGCTGTGCGGGAATGACGCGCTCGGTGCCGGCCCGTTGCTGCGGCACAAACTGGCCTTTGTCGTTGCGCTCCCACTTCACGTCCACGATTTCCACGCCGCTGACCTGACCGTTGGCGTCGGCAATGAACTTCTTCGCCGTCACGAGATACACGCGCGGGTCGGCGCCGAACCTGGCTTTCGCCTCTTCCTGGCCGTAATCGAGCTTGTAGGTCTTGGGCCACTGCGGCCACGGATTGTCCGCGGTGCGTTCCAGCGGCGGCTTGGCCATGATTTCGAGTTGCATCAGGCTCTTGCAGCCGTGGCGCATCGAGGTGCCCACGCAATCGGTGCCAGTGTCACCGCCGCCGATGACGACAATGTCCTTGCCCGCCGCGTCAATGAAGCTGCCGTTCTTGTGCTGATCGAGCACGGCCTTGGTGTTGGCCGTCAAAAACTCCATCGCGAAATGCACGCCCTTGAGTTGGCGACCTTCGATGGGCAAATCACGCGGCTTGGTTGCGCCGGTGCAAATCACCACGGCGTCGAAGTCTTTCATCAACTGCTCGGCAGGAAGATTCTTTCCGATTTCCGTGTTGGTCACGAACTTGATGCCGGCCGCCGCCATCAGATCGACACGACGCTGCACGACTTCCTTCTTGTCGAGTTTCATGTTCGGGATGCCGTACATCAGCAGACCGCCGATGCGATCGGCGCGCTCATAAACCGTCACGTCATGGCCCGCGCTGTTGAGTTGCTCGGCGGCGCTGAGTCCGGCGGGGCCGGAGCCGACCACGGCGACCTTCTTGCCGGTGCGATTCACGGGCGTGAAAGGTTTGATCCAGCCTTCTTCCCAGCCCTTGTCCACGATGGCGCACTCGATGTTTTTGATCGTGACCGGTGGCTCGTTGATGCCGAGCACGCACGAACCTTCGCACGGCGCGGGACAGACGCGCCCGGTGAACTCGGGGAAGTTGTTCGTCTTGTGCAGACGCTCCAGCGCCTCCGACCAGAGGCCGCGATAGACGAGGTCGTTCCACTCTGGAATGAGGTTGTTGATCGGGCAGCCCGAAGCCATGCCGGCGAGCAGCCGTCCGTTGTGGCAGAACGGCACGCCGCAATCCATGCACCGCGCGCCTTGCTGCTTCAGCTTCGGCTCCGGCATGTGCTCGTGGAACTCGTTCCAATGCGCGATGCGCTTCAGCTCCGGCTGGTCCACCGGCAACTCGCGCTTGAACTCCATGAATCCTGTTGGCTTTCCCATAACTAATTTCGTGTGCTGATTGTGAGCGAATGAAATGAAGGCGAGAAGGTGCCTCGCGTAGCGAGGCTGTGAAGGTAGCCGTGGGCTTTAGCCCACGGTTCCGTGCCAGAAAAATTGTTCGTCGCGTAGCGACGATTGATGGGCGTAGTGATGGCGCGGTGTTCAGGCGTCGCTACGCGACGCGGGGCGCGTGGGTTCGCATCCGTGGGCTGAAGCCCACGGCTACCGTCGGGCCGTCGCTCTGCGACTTCGGATGATACTCCGCGCGCGCCCGTCGAACCCCAACGGGGTTCCATCCTCCAGCCCAGGGTTGCGAGGGACGAGCTACCCTGGGTCATGAACGCAAAATCAGTTTCAACCCTGAAGGGGTTGCATCGGTCCGGCGCGATTGGATTCAACCCCTTCAGGGTTGAGGAAAACAGGATCGGCTGACCCAGGGTAGCCTCGCGGACTCGGCAACCCTGGGCTGAGTGATGCAACGCCGTTGGCGTTGGGGGTGGCACAGGCAACCTGCCTGTGCCGTCCGGCGACCCGCCGAACGGAACGGGGAAGGCGCACGGAATTTTCGAGACGGCGTGGCGAGTTCGGGAGCGCGCCGCCGTGGCGCCGGGCAGGTTGCCCGGCGCGACAGGCCGGTGGCCTGTGCTACCCGAGGCGGGCTGAAACCCGCGCGCCGGGGCGCGGCGTTCACGCCTTGATGCGTGGTGTAATGGAATGCTCATGCTCGCCTTACCGGTCGCATGTAAATCACCAGACTGATTCCGTGGCGGCCAAACCTTTGAGAACGAGCTTCGTGTTCCGCGATAATACGATGGTTTGTGGACGGCGGGTGGTCAGTGTGATCGACTGCGTAGTCGCCGACATACTCCCAAAAATTCGGGCGGAGCTTGATGAACATTGGGATCGGGTCTTGTTGTGGTTCGCAAAGCCGTTCGGCAGCTTGCTTAACTCTCGATCCCTTGCCAGCCAAAATAATTTCGGGAGCGTCAGGATTGTGCTTGGACCGCCGGAGACAAGCGCACACGACCCGGCCACCGACGCTGGGTAAGTACTCAACTTGACTGCCACCAAGTTCACGGGCGATCACCAAGCGGCTGTAAGTTTCATGGAGACGGAATGGCATACCCTCAATTTGCGTTTGCGCGCATTTTTGAAATCTTCCACGCCAACATCACTGAACCGATGACGAGAAAAAAAAGTCCGCTGCTCCGAAGGCGGGCGCGTTCCGCATCATCAAACTCGCCGTGCTTATCTGGCAGGCGCACAGTCCCAAGCTCCCGAAGTGAGCCTTCAAATGTGTGGTATTGCTCCTCCGTGTAGGTTCCACCGAAATATCCGTCCCAACTCATGCCCAATCCACCAAGCAGCATGAAGGAAGCGACGAAGCCAGTAATCCCAAACTTCTTGATCCATGCTACGGCTGGATGAACCGGCGTCGGTCGAGATTTTGATTTATGATTGTCCATTCACTTCCTCACTCTATTTCGCCGCCGCCTGCGTGCTTTCGTGGAACGCCTTCAGCAACGCTTCATCGCCCTTCAGCCCGCTCTTTTGCGCGCGGTCGATGCACTCCAGCATCCGCTTGTAGTCCTTGGGCATCACCTTCACGAACTTCGGCACCATGTCGTCCCAAAGCTTGAGGATGTGCTGCGCGCGGGTGCTATGGGTGTAGCGCGCGTGGCGGTCGATCATGCCGCGCACCTCGGCGATTTCGAGCGCCTCGGTGAGCTGGCCGAGTTCGACGAGTTCCTTGTTGCAACGGCTGGGGAAGTCGCCGGTCACGTCGAGCACGTAGGCCACGCCGCCGCTCATGCCGGCGGCGAAGTTGCGTCCCGTAGCACCGAGCACGACCACGCGTCCGCCGGTCATGTACTCGCAACCGTGATCGCCCACCGCCTCGACTACCGCGTGGACGCCGGAGTTGCGGACACAGAAGCGTTCGCCCGCCATGCCGCGGATGTAAATCTCGCCGCTCGTCGCGCCGTAGAGCGCGACGTTGCCGACGATCATGTTTTCCTCGGCGGCGAAGGTCGAAGCCTTCGGCGGATAGACAATAATTTTGCCGCCGCTCAGACCCTTGCCGATGTAGTCGTTCGCATCGCCCTCGAGTTCAATCGTGATGCCGCGCGGCACGAACGCGCCGAGGCTCTGCCCCGCCGAGCCGAGGAACTTGAGGTGAATGGTGTCCTCGGGCAGGCCATCCGCGCCGTATTTGCGCGTGAGCTTGCTGCCGACCTGGGTGCAGACGACGCGGTTCACGTTGCAGATGGGCAGCGTGGCCTTGACCTTCTCGCCGCGTTCGAGCGCGGGTTCGCAGATGTCGAACAGGTGCGTGCGGTCGAGCGACGCCTCCAGTCCGTGATCCTGATCCATCGTGCGATAGCGCCCGACTTCGGGACCAACCTGCGGCTGGTGGAACATCTTGCTGAAGTCCAACCCCTTCGCCTTGTAGTGGGCAATGACCTTGTTGGTGTCGAGCTTGTCGGTGCGTCCGACCATTTCGTTGATGGTGCGGAAGCCGAGCTTCGCCATTTCCTCGCGCAAGTTTTGCGTCAGCAGCTTGAAGAAATTCACGACGTGATCCGGGTTGCCGGCAAACTTTTTGCGAAGCTCCGGGTTCTGCGTGGCCACGCCCACCGGGCAGGTGTCGCTGTGGCAGACGCGCATCATGATGCAGCCCATGACGACGAGCGGCGCGGTCGCGAAACCAAACTGCTCCGCGCCGAGCATCGCGGCAATCGCCACGTCGCGGCCCGTCTTCAACTGGCCGTCCGTCTCGACATACACGCGGCTGCGCAGATTGTTCAGCACCAGCGTCTGGTGCGCCTCGGCCAGGCCGAGTTCCCACGGCGTGCCCGCGTGCTTGATCGAACTGAGCGGCGACGCGCCCGTGCCCCCATCGAAACCGCTGATGAGAATCACGTCCGCGTGCCCCTTCGCCACGCCGGACGCGATGGTGCCGACGCCGATTTCCGAAACGAGCTTCACGTTGATGCGCGCGTCGGAGTTCGCGTTCTTCAAGTCGTGAATCAGCTCCGCCAAGTCCTCGATGGAATAGATGTCGTGATGCGGCGGCGGTGAAATGAGTTCCACGCCGGGCGTCGAGTGGCGCACCTTCGCGATCCACGGATACACTTTCTTCGCGGGCAACTGGCCGCCTTCGCCGGGCTTCGCGCCCTGCGCCATCTTGATTTGAATTTCCTTCGCGTTGACGAGGTAGTTGCTCGTCACGCCGAAGCGTCCGCTCGCGACCTGCTTGATCGCACTGTTCTTCGAGTCGCCCTTCTCGTTGGTCCAGGTGAAGCGCGCGGGATCTTCGCCGCCTTCGCCCGTGTTGCTGCGTCCGCCGATGCGGTTCATGGCGATGGCCAGCGTCTCGTGCGCCTCGCTGGAGATGGAGCCGTAGCTCATCGCGCCGGACTTGAAGCGCGCCATGATGCTCTCGGCCGATTCGACTTCCTCAATCGGAATCGGCGTCGCCGCATACTTCAGATCGAACATGCCGCGCAACGTGCAGAGGTGCCGGAGCTGGTCGTTGATTTCCGCCGCGTATTCTTGGAACACCTTGTAGTTGTTCGTGCGCGAGGCGAGCTGGAGCTTGTGGATGCTCTCCGGGTTGAACAGGTGATACTCGCCGCCCGCGCGATATTGATACTGGCCGCCCACGTCGAGCGTCGGCACATGCGCGCCGCGTTCGGGGAAGCCGGTCCGATGACGAGCCTTCGACTCCTTCGCCAGCACATCAATGCCCGCGCCCTCCACCTGCGACGAGGTGCCGGTGAAGTATTTCGAGATGACGTCCTTGTTCAGTCCGATGGCCTCGAAAATTTGCGCGCCGCGATAGCTCGCCACCGTCGAGATGCCCATCTTGGACATCGTTTTGATGACGCTCTTGGTGCAGGCCTTGATGAAGTTCTTGACGCCCTTCTTGTGGTCCACGCCTTCGAGCAAGCCCTCGCGAATCATGTCGTCAATGGCCTCGAACGCGAGATACGGATTGATGGCGCCGCAACCGTAGCCAATGAGCGCGGCCATGTGATGCACTTCGCGCGGCTCGCCGGATTCGAGCACGAGACCAATCTTGGTGCGCGTGCCTTCGCGAATGAGGTGGTGATGCAAGCCCGCGACTGCGAGCAACGCGGGAATGGCCGCGAGGTCGTGCGTGATGCCACGGTCGGACAGGATGAGAATGTTCGCACCGTCCTTAATCGCCTGACTCGCCTTGGCGAACAGCTCGGCCAATGAGGCTTCGAGTCCCGCGCCGTCCTTCTCCACCGGATACAGAATCGGCAGCGTGACGGACTTGAAGCCCGGCTTATCGATGTGGCGCAACTGTTCAAGTTGCTCGTTATCGAGAATCGGACCGTGAAGCTGGAGCATCCGG
This sequence comes from Pedosphaera sp., assembly GCA_031414955.1. GTDB lineage: Bacteria > Verrucomicrobiota > Verrucomicrobiia > Limisphaerales > SIBH01 > JANNGC01. Next base: position 78,549 of record JANOQV010000242.1, read on the forward strand.
CAACTGTCCGGGCCGGGCTTCAGCAAATTCTTCTCCGAGCCAATCAGCGTGAACGCCGAGGTAATGATCTCCTCGCGGATTGCGTCAATCGGCGGGTTCGTGACCTGCGCGAACAACTGCTTGAAGTAGTTGTAGATGATCTGCGGCTTGTCCGAGAGCACTGCCAGCGGCGTGTCGGTGCCCATCGAACCGATCGGTTCACCGCCGTCTTTCGCCATCGGCAGGATCAGCCGGCGGCAATCCTCGAAGGTGTAGCCGAACGCGAGTTCGCGCTGGAGCACGGTGTCGTGATCGACTTCATGCTGGTGCGGCGGCACCGGCAACGTGTCGAAGTCGATCAGGTTCTCCGTCAACCACGCGCGATACGGCTGCTGCGTGGAGATGGTATTCTTCAACTCCTCGTCCGAGATAATTCTCCCCTGCTCGGTGTCGATGAGGAACATGCGGCCCGGTTGCAAGCGGCCTTTGTAAGCCACGTTCTCCGGCGCGACATCCACCACGCCCACTTCGGAAGCCATGATGACCAGATCGTCCTTCGTCACGTAGTAGCGCGACGGACGCAGGCCGTTGCGGTCGAGCGAAGCGCCCATGCGAATGCCGTCGGTGAAGGTCATCGAGGCGGGGCCGTCCCACGGTTCCATCAGGCAACTGTGAAACTGGTAGAACGCGCGCTTCTCGTCGGGCATGGCCGGATGATTTTCCCACGGCTCGGGAATCATCATCATCATCGCGTGCGGCAGCGAGTAGCCGGAAAGCACGAGCAGCTCGAGACAGTTGTCGAAGACCGCCGAGTCCGAGCCGTCGGTGTTCGCCACCGGCAGAAGTTTCTTGAGGTCATCGCCCCAGACGTCGCTCTCAAAAAGCATCTGGCGTGCGTTCAACCAGTTCACGTTGCCGCGCAGCGTGTTGATCTCGCCGTTGTGCGCTAGGTAGCGGTTCGGATGCGCGCGCGGCCAGCTCGGGAAGGTGTTCGTGCTGAAACGCGAATGCACCAGCGCAATGGCGGTGGTCATGCCCTCGTCGAGGAGGTCGGGGAAATACTGCGTGACCTGCTCCGGCATCAACATGCCTTTGTAGGTTAGCGTCTTGTACGAGAGCGACGAGACGTAGAACTGATCACCGCCCGCCACCTGCACGCCGGTGCGGCCGTAGCGGATCAAATTCTCCGCGCGCTTGCGGATGATGTAGAGCTTGCGCTCGAACGCCATGTCGTCGGCGAGCTTAGCATTGCGCCCGATAAACACCTGGCGCACGAACGGCTCGCTGGCCTTGGCCGTGAAACCAATCGACGCGTTGTTCGTCGGTACCGTGCGCCAGCCGAGCACGGTCTGGCCTTCTTCGGCGACGATCTGGTTGAACAGCTTCTCGCACTCGGCGCGCTGTCCCGCATCCTGCGGCAGGAAAATTTGGCCCACGCCATATTCCTTCGCGCCCGGCAGCGAAATTTTGTCCTTCGCTGTGACGGCCCGGAGAAATTCATGCGGCACCTGCATCAAGATGCCCGCGCCGTCGCCGGTGTTGGTCTCGCAGCCACACGCGCCGCGATGATTCAACCTCACCAGCGCGCCAATGGCGTCGCGAATGATGCCGTGGGATTTCTTGCCCTTGACGTGGGCGATGAAACCGACGCCGCAAGCGTCATGTTCGAACTGCGGATCGTAGAGACCTTGAGCTTTGGGTGCGGTTAGCATAACTGAATTCCTTTCGCCGAACCCCAACGGGGTTCCATCCACCAGCCCAGGGTTGCGACGCAGTCGCTACCCTGGGTCACGGACATAAACTGTGTTTCAACCTTGAAGGGGTTGGATTCCTTGGGAGCAATTCGATTCAACCCCTTCAGGGTTGAAACAAAATGGCGACTTGAACCCAGGGTAGTCGCTGCGCTCCAACCCTGGGCTGATTGATGCAACGCCGTTGGCGTAGGGAATGAACAAACGCGCGCGCTCATACGATCCTCGCTTTCCTCCTCGGCCCCTTAGCCACGCCATTCGTGTGAACACCGTTCCCGTTCCTCACCGCCGTGCCGTGGGTGCCGTTCTTCAGCACCTCGATGAACGCCTCGGTGTTCGCGTAAAGTTTCCGTCCCTTGCGGTGAATGATGCCGACGGGGCGGCAGAAGCCGTTGTCCACCAACGGCACGGCCGCGAGCGTGCCCAGTTCGAGTTCGCCTTCGAGCGTCGGCCTCGGCAGCAAGGCGACGCCGGAGCCGGCCTCCACGGCGCGCTTGATGGCCTCAATATTGTCAAAACGCATCGTCACATTCGCCTCCACGTCGTGGTCCTTAAGAAAGCGATCAATCTTCTTCCAGATCACCAACTCCGGGTCGAAGCCGACGAGCGTTTCATCAGAGAGTTGCTGCACGTCGAACTTCTTGAGCCTGGCGAAGCGATGATCGCGGCGGCAGGCCAGGACCATCGGTTCCTCGCGCCACGGGATGACCGAAACGCCCTTGCGTTCGTTCGGGTAGGAAAGAATGCCGAGATCCACCTCGTCGCTGAGCACGCGCTCACAGACGCGGTCCGGGTGCGCGTATTCCACTTCCACTTTGGCGTCGGGCTGGAGCTGATTGAACCGCTCCACGTAGCGGCCCATGTCGGCAAAGTTCACCGAGTAGATGGCGGCCACGCGAATCACCGAGTCCACGTTCGCGCGCCGGTTCTTCACCGCCGCCACCACTTCCTGATAGCGCTCCACCAACTCGCGGCAGCCGTCATAGAAGACCTTGCCCTCGTCCGTCACCGCCCAGGGCCGGCGCGAGCGATCAATCAACGTCACTCCCAGGTTTTCCTCGATGTTTTGGATGCTCTGGCTGACGGAGGATTGCAAAACGTCGTTGGCCTCAGCTCCCCGGGAGAAGCTGTGGAATCGGACCACGTCGCAATAGATTTTTAAGGCTTCGAGCTGCATCAGAATTTCCGATACAAGACCCCTGTGGGTTTGATGTTTGTGATGCAGCACACCGCCATCGTCAACTGCAAATTTTGGAATCTTGTTCACAATCCAAGGCGGGCCGCGGGCTGAGAAATTCATGGCTCCAAGGCCGGCGGTGGGTAAGCTCCGGGGAACGACGCGGCCATGATGGCCGTATTGAAGCAATTGGAATACTTATGCACATCGCCACACAACTCGCGCTCTTCCTCGAAAACAAACCCGGCACGCTCGCCCGCATGTGCGACTCCATGGAGGAGGCCGGGATCAACATTTACGCCTTCACCACCAGCGACACCGTGGATCACAGCGTGGTGCGGATGATCGTGAGCGACACGCGCAAGGCCATGCTCATGTTCGAGGAGCACGCCACGCTCGTCATTGAAAACGAGGTGCTGATGATCGAGGGCGACAACAAGCCCGGCTCGCTGGCTCGCATCGCGCACAAGCTCTCCAAGGCCAGAATCAACATCGAATACGCCTACTGCGCCACCGCGCCCAATTCCAAGAAAGGCCTGCTCGTGCTCCGCGCCTCGAATTGCAAGAAGGCGCTCAAGGTGTTGAACACTTGATTCCCGGCTCCTGACCGCCCCACACTGCGCGCACCCAATATGGACATCACCAAAAACATCACGGGAGAAGTGCATGAATTGCTTGTCTCCGGCCGCATCGACGGCGCGGGCGCCAACCAACTGGAAATGGAAATTCTCGCCACCATGCGGACCAACGCCCAGACGATTTACGTCAACCTCACTCTGGCTACTTTTCTTTGTTCCGCCGGCCTGCGGGTGTTGCTCCAATACTGGCGGCAGATGAAGGGCGCGGGAAAGAACCTCCAGGTGTCCAATCCCTCCACCGAGGTGGACGCGGTGCTGGCCATGACCGGCTTCCGCGAACAGATCGTCGAGGGCGCGCGCTCTTAGTCGCCGGCCTCGGATGCCCCGACCGGACGCCCTGTATGAACCTCACCTCCGAACACCGCCTCCGCGCGCAGTTGGCGGAGACGAGGCTGGTGGAGGGTTGGCTGCGTGACTTTGCCAGCCGGACGGCCTGGCCGGAGGCGGTCAGGAACGCCTTCGACCTGGCTCTCGAGGAGTGGCTCACCAATATCATATCCCACGCCTTCACGGATCAGCGCGAGCATTTCATCGTGGTCCGTTTGAACATGACGCCAGGGGAGGCGCGGGTCGAAGTGGAGGATGACGGCCGTGAATTCAACCCGCTCACGCATCCGCCGGTGGACACGGGCGTGCCCTTGGAGCAGCGCAGCGTCGGGGGCTTGGGCCTGCACATGATCAAGAAGCTCATGGACGTGGTGGAGTACCGGCGCACGGAAGGGCGAAACATCCTTACGCTGCGCAAGCGCGTGGGCTGACCGCCAGGGCAGGGGGCCGTCCCCGGCTTTGGGCTTCGAACTGTTCAGGCCCGGAGGGCCAGCCGCGCGGCTTCGATTGACTCGAACTTGGGCGCGATTTCCTCCAGGCCGCAGAGGCGCAGCACCTCGCGCACGGGCGGCCGGCACCCGAGCAGAGCCAGCTTGCCGCGGCGTGCCTCCACCGCTTTCTGCGCCATGAGCAGCGAGCGCACGCCGGCGCTGCTCAGGTAATCCAAGGCGACCAGATCGAGGATCAGCCGGGTGGCCCCGGCCTCGATCAAATTCGTGAGCAGCAGGCCAAACTCACCGGAGTTGACTCCATCCAGCCGCGCGGGCGCGTCCACCAAGACAGTCGTTTGCATAAAAGGTAGCGGTCGTTACTTGAGGCGTTTGCTCAGCGTGACCACGTTGTTCGCGCCCAGCCGCTGGTAATCCACACGGTCCACGAGGTGGCGGAGGAGGTGAATGCCCCGACCAACCTGGGCCGCCTCGCGCGTTGCCGCCGCCATATCGAGCACTGGAAAATCACACGGGTTGAAGGGTTGACCGTCATCCCTGATTTCCAGCCGCAGTTCAGCGGGGCCGATTTTGCAGGTGACGCTGATGGGGTGGCTCGCGGTGTCGGCGTAGGCGTATTGGATGATGTTCTCGATCCATTCCCCGAGGGCGACGTTCAGGGCGGAGATGACGCCGAGTCGGACGCCGGAGGCTTGCAGGGTGGATTGCAACTGGTGCTGCACGTCTTCGAGCTGCGCCGGGTGGTTGCTCAGGCTGAACTGATATTCTTCCATGTGATTAAGGGATGCTGATTTCCAGGATCGAAATGTCGTCTTCAAAGCCCGCACCGGCGCGAATCTGGGTGGCCCAGTGCAGGATGGCGTCCAGCTTGGAGCCGGCCTCGGGAAGCGCAAGCTCCGAGATGAATTCCGGCAACTGGACGGTGGTGCCGTCCGGGCGGGCCAGCTCATACACGCCATCACTGAAGACCAGGAGGCGACAGCCGGGCGGCAGGGATCGCTTCAGCGTCGGGTAGCTGGTCTCCATGAAGCCGACGATGGCTCCCGGCGCGCTCAAGGGTTGCGGCCCCGGCTCGACCGACGACACGAGCATGACGGGCGGATGCCCGCCGCAGGCGAAGGCCAGTTCGCGCCGGGCCGGCGCGTAAACGCCGTACCAGATGGTGAAGAACATGTTGTTCTGCTTCTCCATGGTGAAGGTGCGGTTGAGCGCGGAGAGCACGGATCCCGGATCGTGGAAGTCCACGTTCGGAATGGAGCGGTTGTTCAACACGTTCATCACGGACACCGAGAGCAGGGCTGCACCGACGCCGTGGCCGCACACATCGAGCAGGTAGAAGGCGAAATGTTCCTCGTCCAGCCAGTGATAACTGAAGGCGTCCCCGCCGAGCTGTTCGCTGGGCAGGAACCGCCAGTCCGTGCGCACCGGGCCATCCGCGAGCGGCGCGGGCAGCAGCGAGCGGACGTACTGCGCGGCCTCGGCCAGTTGATCGGAGAGAGCCTTCTGACTGCGCTGCAAAGCCGCGAAGGCTTCCCGCTCACGCGTGCGAAGCTGGTTCTTCTCCAGGCAGGCGTGAATGCGCGCGCGCAGCAGGATCGGATCAAACGGCTTGGACAGATAATCCTCCGCGCCCATCTCGATGCACCGCACCACCCGCGCGGTCTCGTCGGAGGCGGAGAGGACGATGACCGGCACCTGGGCCAGGGCCGGGTCGGATTTCATGGTTTCGAGCACCTGGTAGCCGTTCATGCCCGGCATCTGGATGTCGAGCAACAGCAGGTCAAAGGTGCCGCAGCGCAACCGGGCCAGCGCCTCCTGGCCATCGCCGGCGAGTGTCACCTCGTGCCCGAGCCGGGTCAGACGGCGGAGCAGCATGGTACGATTGCCTTCGTCGTCATCCGTGACCAGCACCCGGCCCTTGGGCGTGGGCGGCCCGGCGACGGACGGTTCGGGGCGGTACCTTTGGAAGACGGTGGTGGCGCTATCCGCCGCCGAGGAGGCCGCGGCGGCGGCGCGGGCCTTGTGGGGACTGAAATGCTCGACCACGCGTCCCAGCAACTCACGGGCGGCGTGGTGAATGCGCTCCAGATCGCCGATGAAACTCTCGTGCCCGCTGGTCCGCGCCTCCTCCTGCAACATTTCCGCGTAGCCGATGATCTGATTGAGCGGCGTGCGCACGTCGTGATCGATCAGGCTGGGATTTGACAGATAGACCGGTGTCTTCTCCGGGTCGCAAATCTCGTTGATCACGCCGAGCAGGTTGCGCCCGGCATCGTGGATGCGCTTCAAGTCCGGCAGAAATTTCTCCCCGCCCGTGTCCTCCGCCTCCTCGGTCAGCATCTCGCAATAGCCGATGATGTGATTGAGCGGCGTGCGCAATTCATGCTTGAGGCTAGAGACGGCGGGGCGCGACCCCGGCGCGGATGTTGGATTCGGATCGCTCATGCTGTGGGCGGCCCTCCGAGCAACGCCTCCATCTTGCCCAGCAGGCGGGGCAGTTCGATGGGCTTGGTGTCGAAATCATTGCAGCCGGCGGCGCGGGCCTTCTCCTCGTCGCGGGCCATGGCGTGGGCGGTGAGGGCGATGATGGGAATGGCCTGTGTCTCCGGCGCGGCCTTCAACCGGCGCGTCGCCTCCCAGCCATCCAGCACCGGCAGGCTCATGTCCATGAGGATGAGCGCGGGATTCTCCGAGCGCGCCATGGTCAGCGCCTGTTCCCCGTCCATGGCCATGGCCACCGTGTAGCCCTTGCGTTCCAGCCGGCGCGAGAGCATGTCGCGGTTCATTTCGTTGTCTTCGACGAGCAGGATTTTAGTCATAGGGCTGGGGAATTTTTAACCACGAATGGACACGAAGGAACACGAAACACGGAACGGCAGACAACGAGGCCTGAAAGGCCGTCCTGCGATAGCCCAGGGTGAAGTCCTGGGTTTTGGAAACGCAAAGAACCTCAAGCCCTGAAAGGGCGACATCAATCTGGAAAGCCTGGAACGCCCCTTCAGGGCTGAACGAAATGTCCCTCCGCATTCATGTCCGTTGGTGTCCATGCGTGGTTTCAAATATGGAACTCCAACTGCTGGGTCAGAAGCCGGCGCGCTTCGGCCACGAGCTGTTCGCGGCTGGTGGTGCCCTTGCCCAGAATGCGCGCCACCCCGCCGTTCAGCCGGCGGCGATCCTCTTCGGTCATGTCCTTGGCGGTGATGATGATCACCGGCACCTGCGCGCAGTCCGGCCGCAGGCGCAACTCGTGGAGGAAACCGAAGCCGTCCAGTTCCGGCATCATCAAGTCGAGCAGGATGAGGGCGGGCGCGCCGTGGGCCAGTTGCTCCAGGCCGAGGCGGCCGTTGGCGGCCTCGCGGACCTGCCAGCCCTCCGTCTCCAGCGTGCGGCGCATCAACTCGCGGGTGCTCGAGTCGTCCTCCACCACGAGGACGGTCTGGCGGCCGGTCGGCTTGTGAAACTTGTGCAGCACCACGGCGAGCCGCTGCCAGTCGATGGGCTTGGTGAAGTAATCCGCCGCCCCGAGGGCAAAGCCCGTGCTCTTGTCATCCACCATGGTGATCATGATCACCGGGATGCCGGCCGTGGCCGGGTCGGCTTTCAACGCGCTGAGCACCGACCATCCATCCATGCTGGGCAACATCACGTCCAGCGTGATGACGGCGGGCTGGAGGCGGCGGGCCATTTCCAAGCCCACGCGTCCGTCCGCCGCGACCTCGACCTGGTAGCCGTCCTTGCTGAGTGAACGCTGCATGAGATCGCGGATGGTGGGGTCGTCGTCGATGACCAGCACGGTCGGGCCGGACGGGCCGGTCTGGGGCGGGAGCTTCCTCGGGATGAGTTGCGTCTCGATGGCTTGCGGGATCTCCGAGACCATCGCGGGCAGCCTGACCGTGAAGGTCGAGCCTTGTCCGGGCGCGCTCGTGACCTTGATGTCGCCGCCCATCAAGCGGCAGAACTTGAGGCTGATGGCCAGGCCCAGGCCGGTGCCGCCAAAGCGGCGCGTGGTCGAGGCATCGGCCTGGCTGAAGGATTGGAAGAGATTGCTCATCTGTTCCGGCGTCATGCCGATGCCGGTGTCGGTGACTTGGAAAATGACGAATGACGAATGACGAATGGACTCGCCAGACGTCTTCCGCAATTCGTCATTCGACATTCGGCATTCGTCATTCCTCACGCGCAGTGTGATGGCACCCTTCTCTGTGAACTTGCAGGCATTGCTCAGGAGGTTGAACAGCGACTGCCGTACCTTGGTCACATCCGCTTTCATCAGGCCGAGGCCGGGCGGGCAATCCACCTGGAGACGATTGCCGTTCTTGGTCACGAGCGGTTGCACGGTCTCGGCCACTTCCTGAACCAGTTTGGCCACGTCGAACTCCTCGATGAACAACGTCATCTTGCCGGCTTCGATCTTGGAGAGATCGAGAATATCGTTGATCAGGCCGAGCAGGTGCTTGCCCGCGCCGTGGATTTTCTGGAGGTCGGGGATGAAGCCCGGCTGGCCGAGATCTGCGGCTTCCTCCTGGAGCATCTCGCTGTAGCCGATGATGGCGTTCATGGGCGTGCGCAACTCGTGGCTCATGTTGGCGAGGAAGCCGCTCTTGGCCTGGTTGGCGATCTCGGCCTTGTGTTTGGCGGTGGCCAATTCGTGATTGACCCGGGTCAGTTCCGCGGTCCGCGCCGCGACCTCGGCCTCGAGGCTGTCCCGGTGCTTCTGCAATTCCAGATCGCGCGCCTGGATTTGTTCGAGCATCCCATTAAAGCCACGCACGAGCTGGCCCAGCTCGTCCTGCGAATCCGCCTGGGCGCGCAACGAATAGTTTTTGTTCTCCGACACGGCCTGCGTCGTCTCGAGCAGGCGGCTGATGGGAGCGGTGATCATGCGCTGGAAAGCACGCGAGAGCAGCACGGCCACGACGGAGGCCACCAGAATTCCCAGCAGCAGCACGCCGATGCCGCGCCACAGGAATTGCCGGTGCATCTCCGGATTGGCCCGGAGAAACACCGTGCCCACCTTCTCCCCCGCGAGGTTCTTGACCGTCCGGGTGAAGGTCAGGGCGCGCCGGTCGAACCCATCGGCGGGCGGCGCGGCCGGCGGGCTGAATCTTGTTTCCGGCCGCTGATAGCGGGCGAAGATCCGGTCGTGGCGGTATAACGTACCCACGAAGATTTGCGGGGTGGCGCGCAGATAATCGACGACCGACTGCGCGTCCTCCTGGGCCTCGAAATCCAGCGGCGTCTCGCTCGAGTAAGCCATGAACTCAGCCAGGGTGCGGAGTTCCTGCTCAATGTTCTTCTCGTACCAAAGCGCGCCAGAAATGCCGACCAGCACGCAGGCCAGGACGAGCGCCACGCCGCTGGTCCCGAGGATCATCAGCCGGAGCTTCCGCTTGATGGACATGGTGCGCAGCGAAGTCATGGCTAGCGGGTCACCTTGGCGATCCGGAGGAGCTTGGAATTAATTTCCAGCCCGGCCCGCTTGGCGTTCTTGAGGTTGATCTCCAGTTTCTGCTGGCTGACCAGCAGGTTGAAGACGCCGCCGCTCTTGGTGAAAGTTTCACTCTCGCCCACCGTGAGCAGGCCGAAGGTGTTCGCGTCCTTGGTCAGTAACTGCCATTGCGGCTCTTGTTCCGCAGGGATGAAAAGCAGATGGCAGCGACGCAGTGCATTGGTGTCGGCGGGGAAAGTTTGTACGACCACGTCGCGCCCACCCACTTTCTGCCCCTTGAGCAGGGCTGTGAGCATCGGCTCGAGGGAGTTGGTGCCGAAGATGCCGACCACGAAATTCGTGTCCGAATCGGCCAGCACCGCCTTGGGCCACTGGACGTAGGGGGAGACCTTGGCCAGGGTGATGGCCTTGAATTCTTCGGGATTCAGGATGGCTTCCGCGCTCCAAACGCGCGCCAGTCCGGCGGCCAGCGCCAAGGCCGGCAGCCACCGGCGCCAGGCTGTCCACGTTTCGCGCGCTGAAGCCGGGTCAATCATGCAGAGGTCGGCACGGATGAGAGCGTTGTTCGCGAAGGTTGCATGGCGGGGAAATTATCATGACCCAGTGAGGAAACTCAACGCGGTTGCTGTTCCGTCGTCGCTGGCCGGCCCGTCGTCGTGGCCACGAGTTCGCGCAAATCCCGCAGCCGTTGTGGCACGAGGAAGGTGGCTTCGCCGCCATAGCTCCGCTGAATCAGTTCGTGCAAAAACAACGCGCTCAATTTCTCGTGCAGCTTCTTCAGCGGCTTCAGCTTGTCCGCCTCCTTCCAGAATACGCGCAGCAACCACGGAATCAGGTGCAGCAGAAAGCGCGGGAAGAATCTCACCGGCTTCTGGCCGAGGGCCGTCATCGCCTCCGGGCCGATGAGGTCCTCCATGTAAAGTCGGGCCAGGTGGGACAGGCCGAGATGTTTCAGGAAAGTGTCCGGCAGGAGCGACGTCACCATCGCCAGCAGATGCGTGGCGAGTTCCACCCCGGCGGGATTCTCGGCGGCGGGTTTGTAATGCCGCCGCGCATAGGCCCGGTAGAACTCGCGCGCCTCCGCCAGCGTCTGCGGCACGAACGACGTGTCCGCCGGCCGGCCCGGCGGGTGAATGCCCATGAGCAGCGCGAAGTTCGTCCACACGTAGTAATAGTCCGCCGCCTCCTGCTCGGTGAGCCCGGCCTCCAGTTCCTGCACACCTTCCACCACCAGCAGCGAGAAACCCATGATGGTGCCGAGCATGTCCTCCAGATTCACCGGCTCGCCGAAGCGCGCCCGGTAATCGGGGATTTTTCGAACCACGATCTGCCTGATGCCGGCGTGCAGCAGGCGCAGCTTGTTCGCCGTGACGATGGCTTCGCCCTTCGGCTCGAAGCCGCCGATGGAGCAGACGTTCACCACCATCTGCAAGACGCCGAGCAGCCGCACGTAGGTGTGATCATCGAGGTCGCGGGTCCGGTGCAGGATCGTGGTGAGACACGGTGCCTGGTAGCCCTCGGGCACGCTCTTGAGCAGCAGGGCCACGCAGGATTGGAAACAATTCTCGAGGAAAACTTTCTGTCCGGCGCGAAGGCGCTTCAGGTCAGCCGGCTTCCCGTCCGGATCGGGCAACCGGTGGAATTTCTGGAAAAAATCATCCGCCACCTGCGGCAGGCCAACCGGCATCTTCGCGTCGTTGGTTGTGAGCTGATGGAACTGCGCGCGGAAATCATCTTCTCCGCTGACCCGGTGCAGCTCGCGCAGGCAAAGGTCGGCGTCCGGATCGCCGAGCGCGCGCAGTTGATTCAGGAAACTGTCATCCGACCATTTCGTGCTCACGGTTTTCATTCTCGCGGAGCTGATCAAAAGCGGCAGGTCAGTTGGCCGTAAATCGCGCGGTCCACCCCGATGGCGCTCGTCTGGTAGAAGAGCGGATCGTTCGATTCCTTGTGGCCCTCTTCGAGGAGATTTCTGCCCACCAGCGCCAGCTCCCAGTGCTTGCTGAACCGCCAGGCGATCCGCGCGCCGAGGTCGAAGTAATCATGCACCTGGATCGGACTGCGTTCATCGACCCAGCGCACCGTCACGTCGAAATCAACATCCCGGTGCGGGTTCCACGAGGTGCGCAACGAGACCTGGTTCTGCGGGTTCATGTCCGTCTCGTTCACGCTGAACGGATCTTCAGCTTCAAAAATCGTGTACGTGTAAGCCAGCGTGAGACGCACGTCCTGGAGCACCTGCCAGGAGCTGGCCAACTCCGCGCCGTAGCTCTGCGCCGTGGCAGTGTTGACCGCCACCACCGGGATACGGACGTGGGGAAAGGGCGCGGCGTGAAACGTCGCCTTGCTCGTCTGGACACTGCCGGTGATGAGGTCGGTGTAGTCATTGTAAAAGCCGGCGAGATCAAACGACAGCCGGTCGCTGGCCAGCCAGCGATGGCCCGCCTCGTAAGCCAGCACTTTCTCCGGTTTTGAGTCCGGGCTGCCGGTGCCGTAGAAAAACGCCGGGAGCGGCGAGCCGGGAGAATAGAACGGCCCGGCCAGCGGCGAATTGCGCGTGTCGAGCTGCTCGCGGTCGGCGATGACCGCCGCGCGCGACACGGACGCCCAAGTCGTGTGGTGCTCGTTCACCAGCCAACTGAGCCGCGCGTTCGGCAGGATCTCCCAGCCCGTTAGGTTGTAATGCTCGAAGCGCGACCCCAGCACCAGCTTCAGCCGCTCGGGCCAGAGCGTGATTTCATCCTGGAGGAACAGCGTGAGCAGGTGGAGGTGTCTCGTCTCGGGCGTAAAATAGACGCGCGGATCGCCCCGTTGCTCCACCGTGCTCGGGAAGTAGCGGTAGCCGATGCCGTACTGCACGTCCTGGCGGAGCGGCAGCGGGAACCGGTGCCGCACCTCCACGTCGTACTTGTCCTCGACCAGATTGTCGCTGATGTCCCCGCGCCGGTCGGTGTGGTCGTAAAACATCTGCGCGTTCAACTCCGAGCCTTCCCCCAGCGGCTTGCGCCAGGCCAGCATCGCGTGCGCGGCCAGCGCATCGAACTCATCCTTCACGAAATCCGTGTGCGCATTGGTGGCCAGGCTTGGATAAAACCGCTCGACGCCCATGCGTCCCTGATAATAGCCGGCGTCGAAGGTCAGGAAATTCTTTCCCTTCAATTCCCAGTCGCCCCGCACTCCGGCGCTCCAGGAACTCCAGCCGTTCCCAATCGCATCCTTCTGATCCACGCTGGCTCCCTTGACGAAGCCGCGCAGCGCGCCGTCCTTCCCGGCCGCCATGCCGTAGCGCACCTCCGCGAAGCCCTGATACAACTCGCCGCCGCCGATGCTGGCGTAGGTGCCCTTGGTCGCGTGGGCGTCCTTGGTGATGATGTTGACCACGCCCGCCGCCGCATTCGCGCCCCAGGTCGCACCGCCCGGCCCGCGAATGACCTCGATGCGATCGATGTCTTCATAGAGATAATCCACCGAATCCCAGTACACGCCGCCCATCGACGGGCTGAAAACGGTCCGGCCATCCACCAGCACCTGCAACCCGCGCTCGAAGCGCCGCTTGCCCAGCCCGCGCGCGTTCACGATCCAGGTGTGCTCGTCCACCTGGGCCACAAACATGCCCGGCACCATGCGCAGCAGATCGGGAACGCTCCGCGCGCCGGAGCGCTGGATGTCCTCCGAGTTGATCACGAACACCGCGCTGGGCGATTCGAAGACCGTGCCGGACTTGCGCAGCACCGAAGTGACCTCCGTGTTCAACACGTCCTCGATGGAAAGCTGGCGCAGTTGCTCGATGCGATTGGTGTTGGTGTCCGCCTGCTGCGCCTGGATCGCGCCGGCCGTGCCCAGCCACAACACCGCGGCCGCGGCGGCCCCAGCCCGGAGGCCGCCGACCGCGCCGGAGGTCGAACCAGCCGCCCGCTTGCGCAGGAACACGGCGATGAAGATCGCGTCCAGCACCGTCGAGGTCGCACACATCACCATGAGGCAGTTGTGCTGCCCGTCCCAATAATGCATGACCATGAAGAGCGTCACCAACCCGGTGCCGATCACCCGCAGCCACATGGCCGGGGCGGAGAACCGTTGGGTGTCCTCCGACTTCAGCAGCAGGAGCAGATAAAACACCGAGATGAGAAGCTGCGCGATGTAGGCCGAGTTCGCTCCGATGGGCGAGTCGTGTCCCTCGCGGGTGAAGAAAAAGTAGAAGGCCAGCCAGAACAGCAACGAGCCGATGAACACGGGACGATAATGCTTCCGCAGCCGCGCGTCGCTGATCTGCCAGTCCGCGTACTTCCAGATGCCGACGATGATCACCAGGTCGAAGACGAGCCAGGCGCGGTAGCCCCACTGGACCAGCGGCCCCATGTCCGGGACAAACACGCCGCTCCACAGGAACTCCCAGGCCAGATTGCTCACCGCCGCGAAGAACGGCATCTCCGCGCTTTGTTTCTTGAACATGTCACGGACAAAAATGCCGTACACCACCACCCACAGAAAACAGCCGGTCAGGAAGACGGCCAATTCAAGGTGGGTGTACTTTTCGAAGTTCAGCAATTTATCCATAGGAGTCAGTCGGGGTGAGAGGTGGTTGCGAACGAGGCCGGCATGACCGCGACATGGAACGACGGACGTTCATGCGTTGGTATTGGTTTGGCCCACATTTGTTTCAATCCCGTCGTGGCAAAAATTGCCCCCACTCCAAGCGCCGGGATGCCGCGAAATTTGTTGGCCGCCGCCGGAACGGTCAAGGTTCGTTTTCCGTCGGTGCCGACATGGCGCGTGAGCACCGGTGCGACGGCTCCGGACTCCGGTTGCGACTTTGCCATCAACTTGAGCTCGAAGTGTTTTCAATGACATGGGCGGGCAGTTTGACGCTGAACACCGAACCCCGGCCCGCTTCGCTCGTCACCGTGATGTCGCCGCCCATGAGCTGGCAGAACTTGCGGCTGATGGCCAGGCCCAGGCCGGTGCCGCCGTATTTCTTGCTCGTCGAACTGTCCGCCTGCTCGAAGGCCTGGAAGAGCTTGGCGGTCTGCGCGGGCGTCATGCCGATGCCGGTGTCGGTGACGATGAAGTGGAGAGTTGAGAGTTGAGGGTTGAGAGACGCAGCAGGCGCTTCTCCCTCTCCGCCCCGTCCGACGGGGGGGAGAGGGCTGGGGTGAGGTGGGGCGGGCGTCTCACTCGCAGATGCCTTTGCCACATTCTCACCCCGCACCCCGGCCCTCTCCCCGTTGAGGGGAGAGGGAGAAGAGGCGCTCGTCGTTCGTACGACTTCCAGCCGAATGGTACCGGCCTCCGTAAACTTGCTCGCGTTGCTCAACAGGTTGAACAACGTCTGCCGCACCTTGGTCTGGTCGGCCGTCATCAGGCCCACGTCGGGAGAACAAATCACTTCGAGCGTGTTCGACTTCTTCGTCACCAGCGGCTGCACGGTGGCGGCGACTTCGTTAACCAGTTTCGCCACGTCGAACTCCTCGTTGAACAACGTCATCTTGCCAGCTTCGATCTTGGAGAGGTCGAGGATGTCGTTGACCAAATGAAGCTGATGCTTGGCGGCGCTCACCACTTTCTCCAGGTCGGGCACGTAGTCGGTGTTGCCGTCGTCGCGGGCCAGGTCCTGCACCATCTCGGTGTAGCCAATGATGGCGTTGAGCGGGGTGCGCAACTCGTGGCTCATGTTCGCCAGGAAACCGCTCTTGGCCTGGTTGGCGATCTCGGCGGCTTCCTTGGCTTCTTCCGCGGACTGTCGGGCTTTCTGTTCCTGCACCAGCAATTGTTCGCGCAATCGCTCCGCCTCGTGGCGCTTCCGCATGTACATCATTCGCGCGAGGAACGCCCAGCCGAGCAGTCCGGCGACGCCCGCGCCGGCCGGAATCATCACCGCCATGTTCGCGTGCCACGGGAGCACGATGTTCACGACGGCCAGCGTGGGCTTGGAGTAATTCAGATCGCGGTCGATGAACTGCACGGCGAGTGTCCACGCGCCGCGCTTCGCAAAGGTCTGCTCCAACTGCGTCGCGGGGCCGGGGGGCTGCCAGTTCGCGGCGAGATCCTTCTCATCCCGCGTGCCTTGGAAAAGCTGCCAGCGATACTGGCGTTTCTCGGGGACAGTCACGTAATCGACCGCGCCGAAGCGGAAGGTCACACGCTGGCCGGCGGTGAAGCGCGGCAACGCCGCCAGCTCGGTGTATTCGCGATCCGTCTGCACGGTGATGAACGGCGCCTGCGGACTGCGGGTAACGGGCTGGTAGCGCGCCACGCCTTTGGTCAGGCCGCCGAACCACACGCTGCCCTGGTGCCCGAAGCCGACCCGCTGCACCGTGTCCTCCGGCAATCCGTCCCGATGATCCAGCTTGGACCAGGCGATGCCGTCGGTGAAATAGACGCCCTTCGCGGTCGCCAGCCAGAGGCGCCCCGCGTGGTCGCGGTGGATGTCCGTGCAACTGAGTCCGGCCAGATCGGAATTGTTCGTCGGCCAGGCCGAGGCGGTTGCACCAGACGCTTCGAACCGCATCGGGCCGCGCAGGGTCGCCACGATGACGCCGCCATCCGGCTGGGATTGAATCGCGCGAACATCCGGGCTGGTCAGGCGCGAAGTCAGGTTGATCATCGTGGCCCCGTTCCAGCGGTACAAGCTGCGGTATCCTCCAAACCACATCACTCCATCCCGTCCGGGTTCAGCGACGTTGATGTGGCCGACTTTCATCTGGGGCGACACCGTTTGTCCTCGTGATTTACGAACTCCATCGTCGCCCGTGAACCACAATTCGCCATCGCCGGATCGGGCCATGGCGTAGGCGGGCGGACTGTCAGGCACCGGGCTGAATTGCGGCTGGCTGCGGGCGGTGGACGAAGGCTGATACATGAGCGCCTCCGAAGCGATGCTCCCGACGAGCAGCGCCCCGTTGGTGTCCACCAGAAGCCTCGTGATTCGTCCTCCGACCACTCCCTGTTCGGCGGTCGCCTTGAACCAGTGCTCGCCATCGAAGCGGGAAAGTTTTCCGCCGATGATGAACCAGGAGTTGCCGTCCGCCGTGGCCGCGATGTCGGCCACGGCGCCCTCATCCAGTCCATCAGCCGCGCCATAGGCCATCAGCGACTGTGGACTGAAGCGCATCGTTCCTTCGGAACTCCCCAGCCAGAGGTTGTCGTCCGCATCGTGAAACACGCTGGTCAAGCGCTCGCTGGCCAGACCGTCATGGGTGGTGAAATGGATGAATGATTTGCCGTCAAAGCGGCACAGCCCTTCGCCCGAGGCGAACCACAGGTGGCCGGCGGCATCTTCGGCGATGCTCCTCACCGGGCTGCGCGGCAGGCCGTCCCGCGTGGTGAAGGTGGTGAAGGAAGTTGAGGGTTGAGAGTTGAGAGTTGATGGGGCGGCTCTCTCCTCCGACGTGACTGAACCGGGTGGAGCGCCGGCGTCCTCGCCGGCTTTGCGCGTGCGGATACCCAAAGCCGACGGGACATCGGCGCTCCGGTTGATTTGCAGCCGTGACACGCCGCCCGCTGCGGCGAACCACATACTGCCGTCGCGGGCCTGATGGATGGCCTGAACCCCGCCTGCGGCCAGTCCGTCCTTCGTGGAGTAGTTCAGCCAGTTGGTCCCGTCGAAGCGCGACACGCCCGCTTCCGTGCCGACCCAGAGCGCGCCGCCTGCTCGCGACTTGTCGGAGTTGGTGTCGCTGTGCAGCGCGAGGATTTGAGCACCCTTCGGTCCCGATTTTTGTGGTTGATCGAAGTTCCAAAGTGCCGCGAGGTCCGGTTCGTTGCCGGTCAGGTTGCGATACATGTTGGTGCGGATTTCGTCCGCCGTGCGCTCGCGCTTCCAGATGCGGATTTCGTCCATGGTGCCGGCCCGGTCCCGGGCCAGGGCTTCCCCCGGGCTGCGGGTCACATCGGTGAGAACTCCAAAAAGCAGCCTGGTCAATGGTCGCGACTCTGTGAATCCGAAGCCGACGGGATTGGAGCTGACCAATTTGCCATTGCGGTACAACTTCATGCCGGCGGGACCCGACACGAAGGCAATGTGGTTCCATTGATTGAAGACTATTTTGTCGTCGTTCAGCGCCACCTGGCCTTGGCCGTCCTTTATTATCCGCGAGTGCAGACTCTGCCAGCCTTGGCCCATGCCTTCCGTCACGGAGAACCAGTCGCCGTTCGCAAAGTTGCCTCCGATCAGTTGAAGCATGGTTCCCGAGCCGTCGGCCACGAGCGATCCATTCCACCTGGCCCAAGCCTCGATGGTGACCGTCTGGATGTTCGCGAGCATCTCCGGCCGCGCCGCGAGATAATCACGCCGGCCAGCGTAAGTCTGGAGCACGGTGGCAGCCTGCACGGGCTGCGACCGGCTTCCCTTCAACTCCAGGTCTGCGCCCGAAACGATCCTGGTGTTGCGCATCAACCGGCCTTCCAGCCCGTGCGAAGTAGCATCCCTGACCACGCCGTTGACGACCTCCTCGAAGTTCCACAGGGCAATGAGATCAGGTTCGGAACCGGACAGTTGGCGATTCATCCGGTCCCGGATTTCATCCCCGGTCAGTGCCCTCCGCCAGATGCGGGTTTCATCCAGCTCTCCCTTGAGATTGAGGCCACCGCTTGGGAATCCGCCCAGAATGGCCCGGACGTTGCCATCCACAAGACGGACCTTGCCGGAAGCTGGCTTCTCGACGCCGTTCACATAAAAACGCATCACGCCGCCATCCCACGTCACCGCGACGTGCTGCCACACATCCCAAGTGATGACCTGTTCCGTGGTGGTGAACCTCTCGTTTTGCGTTTCGAAATGGAGGCGTCCGTCGTTCTTGCCGCCCCAATTGATGAAAAAGGCGTAGCCCGGGGTGTCCAAATTGGAATTCTTGCGCGCCAGGATGGAGCAAACGCTGATTTTCTCGGACGGTTTAACCCAGGACTCGATGGTAAATGGGCCGCCGGTCAGGGCTAGGGCGCTGTTCGTCCCAAAGTCCACAGATGACTGCCCGTCCAGTTGCAGCACCTGCGTATTCCCTGACTCCGTTTCGCCATTCCGCTCAGGCATCGGCCCCGCCGGCCGCCAAGTGTTCACCAATCGCGCGTCGCCGTAGAGCACGGCGCTGTGTTGGCCCGGCCCGACATCGGGAACGAGCGCGCCGCTCATGACCTCGAACCGTGTGCCATCAAACCGGGCCAGTCCGCGGTCGGTGCCGACCCACAACGGGCGGTTCGGCGCAGACTCCAAGACACTGATGGCGTCTGAGGGCAGGCCGTTGGTGATGGTGAAGACGGTGAAGGGCTGCACAGCTTGGCGGGCATCGTGGCGCACCAAACCTTTGGACGTGCCAAACCACATCACGCCGTCCTGGCCTTCGCTCACACAAGTCACTTGCGAATCCGGCAGGCCGTCTTTGGCCGTCCAGGAGCGAAAGTTCATGCCGTCGAAACGCGTAATGCCGCCGGCGGTGGCGAACCACATCGCCCCCGAGCGATCCTGCGTCAGCCCGATCACGCTGTCGTCCGGCAAACCTTCGGCGTGCGTCCAGTGCTGCCAGCGGCCTTTCTTGAACGGGCTGAGATGAAAGTCCATGCCCCGCACCGCTTCGTCCCTGGTAATTCTGACCGGCGTGGCGTCATCCGGCGACGCGAAGCCGCCGGGAACGTGGGCGCGCAAAGCATAAGTGTCCGGGGGCAGCTCGATGAAACGGAACCGTCCGCGCGCATCCGTGAGCGTGGTGTTGGCGCGGGGCACAACCTCGTGAACCAACATGCTGGAAGGAACGATCGCGCGCGCCGTGCCGTTCGTGGACCAGAAGAGCTGGCAGCCGTGCCAGCCTGCCGAATGGATATACTCAATGACCACAGGATGGTCACCCGGCGTGAGATTCAGCCACGCCGATTGCTCGCGCCAAGCATCCGGAATCCCCAGGTTAATCATCCGTTGGCCATCAACAAAAATGCGGGCGGAATCCTCCGCCGCCAGGGTCAGTTGGAGGCGCGTCGCCTGAGCGAGGCGAAGCTTCCCCGTCCAACGCGCGTAGAACTCGCCATTCTTTTCACCCCGGCCCAGCGAAGGCCCGTCTGCCGTTTTCGAGCGTGGAAAATCAATGGTCGGTTCCGAGCGGGCGGAGGTCGGGGAAGTGTTCGTCAAGTTGGGAAAGCTCGTAGGCTGATAGCCGAGATGAAAATACTCGCCCCACAAACCCGGCTGCTCACCCTCGCCCCGTCCTTCCACATGGGGCACCGCCTGCACCACCACGCCCGCAATGGGGCTGTCGTCACGCGCGAGCACCTGGCCGGAGAGATTGGACAAATCGCGAAGCCGGAGTGTCAAATCCTCACCGCCCGTGGCGGGAAGGTCGGTGGCCAGATAGCTCAAGTCGCCCGAACGAGCCGAGAGCGTCAGGCGTTCTCCTTCCGCCCGAGGCAATTCACCCGCTGGTTTCAGGATGGTGAACTTCCCCAAATAGTCAGTGTCAGCCTGGGCCAGTTCCCTTTCTGATCCCGCCGACACGGCCACCAGCCTGACCCTGGCGCCGGACAAGGTGCGCCCGTCCTTGTCCATCGCGAGTCCGGTCACGGACAGGGGCGACACCAGTTCTTCCGTCGTCGGAAGCGTCCCGGTTGCGGTGGCCGCCGGGGCCGACAGCTTGCCATGAAAACCATGCGGCGACGCATCGCGGCCCGGCTCCTTGGGGTCGTCGAAATTCCAGAGCGCAGCCAGACCTTCTTCATCGCCGCGCAGTCGCTGGAACATGTTCCCGCGAATCTGCTCTCCGGTTCGTTGCATAGCCCAGACGCGCACCTCATCCATCGCGCCATCCAGTCGTCGCCCGGCATATCGACCATCCCAAACGTCCTTGCCCAGGAAATGAAGCTCCCCGCTGGGGAGAGTGGAAAAGCTGGCGGCGCCGGCATTGCGCCCGACCAGCGCGCCATTCAAATAGAGTCTCATTCCACCCGGTCCGGTGACCCACGCGACATGGCACCACTGACCGGCTTCCAGCCACTGGGGTGCCCTGACCAACGCATCACCATACGACACGTCCGCCTGCAACCACCCGGAAGAGCTTCCATTCTTGAAGCGCAGTCCGTTGTGCATTGAACCGTAGCTATAGAAAGGCAGGTCACTCGCAAAGCTGTCCCAGCGCACCCAGCCTTCCACCGTGGCCTCGTC